>NZ_JBIWBL010000001.1:0-958051 GCF_044760925.1 Phyllobacterium sp. NPDC097923
GCTGCGGAGACCGATTATCTGTGCGCGGCGGCCAGCGAGTATTTTGCCGCGCCGGTGCAGCGCGCCGATGTGGTGTGGAGCTATTCGGGGGTGCGTCCGCTCTATGATGACGGGGCCTCGAAGGCGCAGGAGGCGACGCGCGACTATGTGCTGAAAAGCGATGCGCCGGCGGGGCTGGCGCCGCTGATGAACATTTTCGGCGGCAAGATCACCACCTACCGGCGGCTGGCGGAGCACATGCTGGAGAAGATCGAGGAGAAGCTCGGGGCCAGGGGCAAGCCATGGACGGCGACCGGCACGCTGCCGGGCGGCGATTTCCCGGCCGAAGGCTTCGAAGCGCAGCTGCAGCGGCTGCAGGCCGATTACCCCTTCCTCGCGCCGCGCCATGCCTACCGGCTCGTACGGCTCTACGGCACGCGGGCCTGGGTGCTGTTGGGCACGGCGGCATCGCCCGCCGATCTCGGTGAGCATTTCGGCTGGGATCTCTACGCGGCGGAGGTGCGCTACCTCATCGCGCAGGAATGGGCGATGACCGCACAGGATGTGCTGTGGCGGCGCACCAAGGTCGGCCTGCATGTCACCGACGCCCAGGCCGACGCCCTCGAAACCTTCATGGCCAAAACCGTCCAGCGCCGATCGGATATCGCGCCGCAATAGGCTCCACACTGCCCTATCCAAGGGTGAAGGGCGGGCAGCCGTGCTGGTCCGGCCTCGTTTATCGGGATTTTCCGATTGAACCGATATCAAAGGGTGTCGTTTGATAAATCTCGTTTATCCAGTTGGACAGGAGCAAATGCGCATGCGACCGCCAGCGATTGGGCGGCGGCCTTGATGGGTCGTCATCGGGGAAATAGTTGAACGGCAGGTTGATCGGTACCCCGGCCTGAATATCGCGGAAATACTCATCGGCCAGCGAACCGGAATCATACTCGAGATGGTCGAGCACATAAAGGCGGCGATACCGCGGATCTTCGACAATGCAGGCTCCCTTCTCCTGCGAATGTGCCAGCAGCGTCAGTTCCGGCCGCGCAAGAATGTCCGCCGGCCGCACTTCGGCCCAGCGTGATATCGGAATGGCGAAATCGTCGGAAAAGCCGTTGAGATAGGGCGACGCTGTCTTCAGGATTCTCTGGCTGTAGACACCGAATGCTTTTTCGCCAAGCGCATGCTTCGGCACGCCGTGGAAATGATGAAGCGCCGCCATCGCCCCCCAGCAGACGTTCATGGTGGAATGGACGTTGGTTTGCGTCCACTCCAGGATATCGCGCATTTCCGGCCAGTAGCTGACATCCTCGAACGGGATTGTCTCGACGGGGGTTCCGGTAATGATGAAACCGTCGAACGTGCGGTGCTGCGCCTTTTCCCACGTCTCATAAAAGGCGCTGAGATGGTCTTCGGGCGTATTCTTCGGCTTGTAGCTGCCGACGGTCACCAGCGAAAGTTCGATCTGCAGCGGTGAAGCGCCAAGCAGGCGCGCGATCTGCAATTCTGTCTTGATCTTGTTGGGCATCAGGTTCAGCAGCCCGATCTGGAGCGGGCGGATATCCTGACGGATAGCCACGGCTTCCGTCATCACGCGTACGCCCTCGCTTACCAAAGTATCGAAGGCGGGCAGTTTATCAGGAATCTTGATAGGCATCACGGTCACCAAAAAAAGTCGATAGATCGCTTCCGGTCCGCACGCGGCCCTTTAGCGAGTTTTTTAACGTGGCTGCAAGCCGGCCGGCCAAATCACCACGGGCTCTTCAATACTGGATGCTTGTGCAAATAGCTATCGGATTCAAATGCGGCGGGCTGTCGCTCGCCGCATAGGCCTGGAGGAGACGGTGTTTCACCGCCGTCTCAATCGTGCGTTTCACCGGAAAAGGCGGTTGCCTGCATCGAGGGACGCTGGCAATAGCCGGCATACCATGCGGCAAGGCGCGGGCGGCCTTCGGCAAACGGATAGACGTTGCGAAACGCGATCCAGTCGAGCGTTGTCGCCATGGCGATCTCACCGATGCGAGGCAGGCCCTCAAGGGATGCTTCCTTCTCGGCAAAATCGCAGGCCGCGATGATTTTCTGCAACTGGGCATCGCGCATGGTCGGCCAGCGCAAAGGCTCCGGCCGTCGCTCGGTCTCCCAGCGCACCACGATGCCGGAATCGGCAATGCCCTGCGCCGCCGCCTGCAGACGCAGTGTTTCCCAGCGTGCATTCCCGCTTGGCGGGATGAGGGCGGAGCCGCCGGGGAGGGTGCTGAGATAGTCCGCTATGGCAACCGAATCGAACAGCGCAAAGCCGTCCTCGCCGATCAGCACCGGAACTTTTCCCAGCGGGTTGAGCGCATAGACCGCCTCATTGCGCCGGGTTGGGCTGGTTTCGTGGTGGATGACCTCGACCCTGTCCGCCAGACCGATTTCGTGGATGGCGACCAGTATCTTGCGGGCGTAGGGCGAGTGTGTCTGGTAAAGCAGCTTCATGGGGAATCCCGGATGATGGAGCGAGTCGGCACGGACAATCGCCCGGCAAGTCCGCAGGATCAAGAGGGTCTCCAGCAGAAGCCGGATGTCAGAGACCGTATAGCTGAAGCAGGCTCTTCATGCGGCTTGTGGCAAGTTCCGGCCTGTCGAGAACATTGGCCTGATCGGCCAGCCGGAAAATATCGGCATAGTGAACGATACCGCGTGCCGATTGCATGCCGGCGGGCATGGTGAAATGGCTCTGATGACCATTGAGCCAGGCCAGGAAAACCACGCCCGCCTTGTAATACTGCGTCGGGGCTTCGAAGATTTTGCGGGACAGCGGCACGGTGGGTTCGATCACGGCGCGGAAGGCCGTCGTCTCGCCCTTTGCCAGCAGCGCCAGTGCCTTCGAGGCCTGCGGCGCGACCGCGTCGAAAATGCCGAGCAGGGCGTGGCTGTACCTTTCGCCGTCGCCTTCGATCAGTTCGGCATAGTTGAAATCATCGCCGGTAAAGCACAGGACGCCCTCGGGCAGCCGGTTGCGCAGGGCAATTTCCCTGGTGTTGTCGAGCAGCGAAATCTTGATGCCTTCGACCTTGTCCCTGTTGTCGTTGATGATGGCAAGCACGGTTTCCAGGGCGTGCTCGAAGTCGTGGGAGCCCCAGTAGCCGGCGAGTTGCGGATCGAACATGTCACCGAGCCAGTGCAGGACAACCTTGTTGCGCGTCTGGCGCAGGATTTCGCCGTAGACGGCCCGGTAGTCATCCGGGGATTTTGCTATTTTGGCGAGCGCTCGGCTGGCCATCATCACCGCCCGGCCGCCCTCAGCCTCGACAAAGCCGATCTGCGTTTCATAGGCGGCGATCACGTCTGCGAGGCTGCGGGTGTTTTCCGGCGCCAGCTGGTCGGTCCCGGCACCGCAGGCAAGGTCGGCCCCCGGCACGCTGCGCGCCTCGGCGAGCGAGCGACGGATCAGGTCCTGCGCGCCTGCCCAATCCAGCCCCATGCCGCGCTGGGCCGTGTCCATGGCTTCGGCGATCTTGAACCCGAGTGACCAGAGGTGATGGCGAAAGGCCATGGTGGCGTCCCAGTCGATGGCGGGCGAACCCCAGGGCGCGCTGTCCCGAAGCGGATCGGACACCACGTGGGCTGCGGCGTAGGCGATACGGCTGAAGGATGGCGGAGCATCCGGCCGCGCTGTCGGCTCGCCGGAAAGGCGGTAGGCTGAAAGTGTGCCATCGGCGGCGGGCAGGTTCAGAACTAGGCTCATCATATCGCTCCCGGTCGTATGAAGGGCTTTGTAATTTGGAACGTTCCAAAAAACAAGAGGAAAAAATCCGTGCCTTTGCGTAGTCAAGAATGAAAGACCGCCGGCTCAACGAACTAAAATGAGCAAAATGCCGCCGTAAATGGCGGTTTTCCGTGCTGTCCTGTCGACGTATCCTGATAGTCCATATTTTCCTGCTTGACAGATTTGGAACGTTCCAATTATATTTGCCATCTGACAGGGAGGAAGACCGTGAGCCGAAGCCGGACAACCGTTGTGGATATTGCGCATGCCGCCGGCGTGTCGAAGTCCACCGTGTCCCTGGTTCTGCAGGGCAGTCCCCTGGTCAATGAAAAGACCCGTGAGAAGGTCAACAGCGTCATCGCCGATCTCGGCTATGTCTATAATCGCGGTGCGGCCAACCTGCGCCAGGCGCGTTCGAAAATCGTCGGCATCGTGGTCAATGATCTCACCAACAGCTTCTTCGCCGAACTCGCCGTCGGCATGGATATGGTCGTTCAGTCGGCAGGCTACGTGCAGTTCCTTGCCCATAGCGGCGAGAGCGTCGACCGCCAGCGCGAAGTCATCGCATCCATGCGGGAAAACGGCATTGCCGGGATGATCCTGTCGCCGGCGCGCGGCACCGAGGCGGCGGATATCAAGCCGTTGATCGACAGCGGTATTCCGGTGGTGGTCGTGGTGCGCAATCTGCCGGGTGCCAAGGTTTCCACTCTGCTTTCCGACAATTATACCGGCGCGAAGGCGGCCGTGCGTCATCTGGTTGCCCTTGGCCACACGCGCATCGGCTTCATGGGCGGCTTTCTCGATACCGCGGTTTTTGCCGAGCGGCTGCGCGGTTATCGCGATGCCCTGCAGGAAGCGGGCATTGCCGTCGATGAGGCGCTGATCATCCATTCGGCGCCGTCCCGCGCCGGCGGTGTTGCCGCAGTGGAGCGCATGATGCTCCATCCCGATCGGGCAACGGCGGCGCTGTGCCTCAACGATGCGGTGGCCTTCGGTGTCTGCGATGGTTTGCGGGCCGTCGGCATCGAGCCCGGCAAGGGTTTTGGCGTGATCGGTTTCGATGACGTGATCGAGGCAAAGACGGCCGTCCCGGCGCTGACGACCGTTTCGGTCGACCCGCAGGGCATGGGCCAGCGCGCGGCCCAGCTCCTGCTTAAGCAGATCAATGCTGGCGGCAATGAACAGGAATCGCTGGTGACGTCCGTGCGCCTTGTGGTGCGGCAAAGCTGCGGTGCGCCGGTCAGGAACAATCATCTGGAGGAAATGGCATGACGCGGTGGGGATTGATCGGAGCAAGCACGATTGCGCATGAATGGGTGATCGACGCGATCCGTGCCCAAGGCGGCGAGATCGTTTCCGTCATGAGCACCAGTGCCGAGCGTGGCCGGAAATATGCTGCCGATCACGGCATTGCCAAATCCGTTGCATCCCTCGATGCGCTGGTCGGCGATCAGGATGTCGATGCGGTCTACATCTCGACCACCAATGAACTGCACAGGGATCAGGTGCTCGCGGCTGCGGCTGCGGGAAAGCATGTGCTGTGCGAAAAGCCGCTGGCCATGAGCCTTGCGGATGCGCGGGCCATGGTTGTCGCCTGCCGTGCGGCCGGTGTGGTGCTTGGCACCAATCATCATCTGCGCAATGCCGCGAGCCACACGGCCATGCGCGATGCCATTGCTGCCGGCCGGATCGGCACGCCGCTTGCCGCCCGGGTCTTCCATGCCGTCTATCTGCCGCCGCACCTGCAGGGCTGGCGGCTTGACAAGCCGGAAGCCGGCGGCGGCGTTATTCTTGATATCACCGTGCATGACACGGATACCCTGCGCTATGTGCTGGGCGACGATCCTGTCGAGGCGGTTGCCGCCAGCCAGATCGGCGGCCTTGGCAAGGCAGGCCTTGCCGATGGCGCCATGGGCGTGCTGCGCTTCAAGTCGGGCCTGATTGCCCAGTTCCATGATGGCTTCACCACGAAATATGCCGAAACCGGCTTCGAGGTGCACGGCTCCGAAGGTTCGCTCGTTGGCCGCAATGTCATGACGCAGAAGCCGGTCGGCACCGTCACCCTGCGCAATGCCGAGGGTGAAACCGAGCTCAAGCTCGACCACCGGAACCTCTACGAAACCGGCATTGCCAAATTCCATGCCGCCATCCTCGGCAAGGGGCAGCCGCCGGCAACGGGTGAAGATGGTGTCTGGTCGCTTGCCGCCGGTCTTGCGGTCACCGAGGCCGCCCGCACCGGCACCGCGCAGACAATCAATCCAGGTCTTTGAAGAGAACGACGTCAAGCATGAGCAAGCACATAACCCCTGAAGAGGCGGCAAACCTCATCCCCGACGCAGCGATCGTTTCGGTCTCGTCGTCGAGCGGCCTTGGCTGCCCCGATCTGATGCTGAAAGCCATCGGCGCGCGTTTCGATGCGACGGGCCATCCGCGTGATCTGACCACGCTGCATCCCATTGCGGCGGGTGACATGAGCGGCATCAAAGGCATCGATTACATCGCCAAGAAGGGGCTGCTCAAGCGCATCCTCGGCGGCTCCTACCCTTCCGGGCCTTCGACCGCCGAACCGCCGCTGATCTGGCAGATGATCGGCAATGACGAGGTGGCAGCCTATAACATTCCCTCCGGCATCCTGTTCGATATGCACCGCGAGGCGGCGGCCAAGCGGCCGGGCGTTCTGACCAAGGTCGGGCTCGATACATTCGTCGACCCGGACCGTCAGGGCTGCGCCATGAATGCTTCGGCTGCCCGCGAGCCGGTGGTCCGCAAGATCGTGTTTGAGGGCGAAGAGTGGCTGTTCTTCAAACCCGTTATCCCGCAGGTCGCCATTATCCGCGCCACCACGGCGGATGAGCGCGGCAACCTGACCTATGAGCATGAGGGCGCATACCTCGGCGGCTTCGATCAGGCTCTGGCCGTGCGCAACAATGGCGGTATCGTCATTGCGCAGGTCAAGCGCATCACCAAGAGCGGTTCGCTCAAGCCGCATGATGTGCGCGTTCCCGGCATTCTCGTTGACTATGTCGTTGTCGACCCCGACCAGAAACAGACAACACAGACCGTGTATGACCCGGCTATCTCGGGTGAAATCTTCCATCCGCTCGACGATTTCGCCCTGCCGGATTTCAACATCCAGAAGGTGATTGCCCGCCGTGTCGCCACGGAGCTTGAGGCAGGCAGCGCCGTCAATCTCGGTTTTGGCATCTCCGCCAATGTCCCGCGCATCCTGCTCGAAGAGGGCCTGCATGGCGCGGTGACATGGGTGATCGAGCAGGGACCGGTTGGCGGCATCCCGCTGCTCGACTTTGCCTTCGGCTGCGCCTCCAACGCCGAAGCCTTCGTGCCGTCGCCGCACCAGTTCACCTATTTCCAGGGTGCGGGTTTTGATGCCTCGCTATTGTCCTTCCTTGAGATCGACAAATCCGGCTCGGTCAACGTGTCCAAGCTCAGCTTCCGCCCGCATGTGACGGCAGGTGCCGGCGGTTTTGTCGATATCACCGCGCGGGCCCGCAAGATCGTCTTCTCCGGCATGTTCAATGCCGGTGCGAAGGTGCATGTGGAGAATGGCAAGCTTGTCATCGAGAAGGAAGGCAAGCTGAAGAAACTGGTCAACGAAGTCGAGCACGTCACCTTTTCCGGTCGCCGTGCCGTGGAGCAGGGGCAGGACATCACCTATGTCACCGAGCGCTGCGTCATGGTCCTGCGCCCGGAAGGCATCGTGCTGACCGAGATTGCACCGGGTGTCGATCTCCAGAGCCAGATTCTCGATCAGTCGGAATTTCCGCTCATCGTTGCCGGCGATCTGAAACTGATGGCGGCAGAGCTTTTCGCCGAAGGTCCTTTCGGCTTGAAGCTGCCGCAGAAACCGGAAAGGGCGCTCCATGGCTGAGCCCCGCATCACGGTTGACTTCAACGGGCCTGTCGCGACCATCACCGTGTCGCGCCCGGAAAAACTCAACGCTTTCGATATTGCCATGCTGAAGGAACTTTCAGCCGCGTGCGACGAATTGGAGGCCAATGCCGATATTCGCGTCGCCATCCTGACCGGCGCCGGCAAGGCCTTTTCCGCAGGCGGCGACATCAAGGCCTGGGCGGCGATGACGCCGAACGAGTTCGGCCACGCCTGGGTCCGCTTTGGGCATCGCGTGTTCGAGCGTCTGGCGACGTTGCGTGTGCCATTGATTGCCGCGCTCAACGGCCATGCGCTGGGCGGCGGGCTGGAGCTTGCCGCGGCTGCCGATATTCGCATTGCCGAGATGCATATCCGCATCGGCCTGCCGGAGACGGGCCTCGGCATGGTGCCGGGCTGGTCGGGAACGCAGCGGCTTGTCCGCCGGTTCGGGGCACAGGCTGTCCGCCGCATGGCGCTGGGCGGAGAAATCTTCAGCGCGACCGAAGCCGCCGCGCTCGGGATCGTCGACCACGTGGTGGAAACCGGTGCTGCCGTCACCGCCGCGCAGGCCTATGCCGAGCGGATCGCCAGGCGCGGACCGGCTGCGGTGGAAGTGGCGAAACTGATGATTGCGTCGGCTAACGGCGAAGACAATGGCACGGCGGTCGAAGCCCTCGGCTCGATCCTCGTCGCCAAAACAGCGGACCTGAAAGAAGGTGTTTCGGCCTTTGCCGAAAAGCGTGAGCCCGTGTTCAAGGGAGAATGGTAATGACGGTTCTGATGCGGCCACAAGCGCTCGACAATTTCAAGGTGCGCGAATTCCAGATGCTGATCGACGGCAAATGGACCGATGGTGCAGAGGGCGGCGTGATCGAGCGCAAGAGCCCCGGCCATGGTGTCGTGGTCTCGCGCTATCAGGCGGGCACGAAAGCCGATGCGGAGCGCGCCATCCGTGCCGCCCGCAATGCTTTCGACAACGGCCCGTGGTCGCGCATGACCGGTGCCGAACGCTCGAATATACTGCTTAAAGCCGCTGATCTGATTGCCGCACGTTCCGACGAACTTGCCTATCTCGACTGCATCGAATCCGGCAAACCAATTTCGCAGGCCAAGGGCGAACTGGGCGGCGCGGTCGATATCTGGCGCTATGCCGCCGCGCTCGGCCGCGATCTGCACGGTGAAAGCTACAATACGCTGGGTGACGGCACGCTGGGTGTGGTCCTGCGTGAGGCGATCGGTGTCATCTCCATCATCACGCCGTGGAATTTCCCCTTCCTCATCGTCAGCCAGAAACTGCCCTTTGCCCTGGCTGCAGGCTGCACGGCCGTCGTCAAGCCGTCCGAACTGACCTCGGGGTCGACGCTGGTTCTCGGTGAAATCCTCATGGAAGCCGGTGTTCCCGCCGGTGTCGTCAACATTCTTGCCGGTACGGGCGCGGAAGTCGGTGCGCCGATGACCACCCATCCGGATGTCGATATGGTCTCGTTCACGGGCTCGACCCTTGTCGGCAAGCTGACGATGGCCAATGCCGCCCAGACGCTGAAAAAGGTCTCGCTGGAGCTTGGCGGCAAAAACCCGCAGATCGTTTTCCCCGATGCCAATCTCGATGATTTCATCGATGCGGCGGTGTTCGGCGCCTATTTCAATGCGGGCGAATGCTGCAATGCCGGTTCGCGCCTGATCGTTCATCGGGATATTGCCGATGAGGTCACGCAGCGTGTTGCCGCGCTGTCGGCCAAGGTCCGGGTTGGCGATCCGCTTGATCCGCAGACCAAGGTCGGCGCGATCATCACGCCGGAACATCTGGCCAAGATCGACACCTATGTGCGCAATGCCGCATCGGCGGGCGCTGCCGTTTCCCATGGCGGCACGCCGCTGGATCTCGGCCTGGGGCAATATATGAGCCCGACCATTCTTTCGGCGGTGCAGCCGGATATGGCCGTCGCGCGTGAAGAAGTGTTTGGTCCTGTGCTTTCCGTGCTAACATTCGAAACGATGGAAGACGCCATCCGGATTGCCAATTCCATCGACTACGGCCTGTCGGCAGGCGTATGGAGCCGCGATTTCGATACGTGCCTGACGGTAGGCCGCCGTGTACGTGCCGGGACCATCTGGATGAACACGTTCATGGATGGTGCGGCGGAGCTGCCGTTCGGCGGTTATCGCCAGTCTGGTCTTGGTCGTGAACTGGGCCGTCATGCGGTCGAGGACTACACCGAGACCAAGACCCTGAACATGCATATGGGGCGGAGGACATTACTTTGGGCGTCGAATTAAATCGATTGTATTCGCCATTCGGCTTATTGTATGAATGGGGCAGGCTGAGGGATAACTGAGGTCTAGGGTAGTGGGAATTTTATCTTTTTTTCCTTGGGAGGAATGAAATGAATAAGTTGATGAATACGGTTGCTGCGGCAGCCATGCTGCTCGGCACGGCCACGATGGCCCGCGCTGCCGAAAACGTCGAAGTCCTGCATTGGTGGACATCCGGCGGTGAGGCGACAGCGCTGGAAGTCCTGAAAAAGGATCTGGAAAAGAAGGGCATCACCTGGTCCGACATGCCTGTTGCCGGTGGTGGCGGTACGGAAGCCATGACCGTGCTGCGCGCCCGCGTCACCGGCGGCAACCCTCCGACAGCCGTACAGGCCTTGGGCTTCGATATCACCGACTGGGCCAAGCAGGGCGTTCTTGCCAACCTTGACGATGTCGCATCGAAGGAAAAGTGGGCCGACGTTATTCCCGGCGCACTGCAGAACTTCTCCAAATATGACGGTCACTGGATCGCCGCACCGGTCAACGTCCACTCCACCAACTGGATGTGGATCAACAAGGCTGCACTCGACAAGGCTGGCGGCAAGGAACCCAAGAACTGGGACGAACTGATTGCCCTTCTCGACAACTTCAAGAAGCAGGGCATCACACCGATCGCCCACGGCGGTCAGCCATGGCAGGACGCGACGATTTTCGACGCGGTCGTGCTATCGCTCGGCAATGACTTCTACAAGGCAGCTTTCATCGATCTCGATCCCAAGGCTTTGGGCGGCGCGAAGATGAAGGAAGCGTTTGACCGCATGACCAAGCTGCGTTCCTATGTGGATGACAACTTCTCCGGTCGCGACTGGAATCTTGCCTCCACCATGGTTATCGAAGGCAAGGCCGGCGTGCAGTTCATGGGCGATTGGGCCAAGGGCGAGTTCGTCAAGGCCAAGAAGGAGCCAGGCAAGGATTTCGTTTGCATGCGCTTCCCGGGTACCCAGGGTTCGGTCACGTTCAACTCCGACCAGTTCCTGTTCTTCAAGAAGAGCGATGCTGAGCACAAGTCGCAGCTCGTCATGGCATCGTCCATCGAAAGCCCGACCTTCCAGTCCGCTTTCAACGTCGTGAAGGGTTCGGCCCCGGCACGTACGGACGTTTCCGACGCAGCGTTCGATGCCTGCGGCAAGAAGGCCATCAAGGACCTTGCCGAAGCCAACAAGGCCGGCACGCTCTACGGTTCCATGGCCCATGGCTATGCGGTTCCGGCCGCCATCAAGAATGCGATCTATGACGTGGTCACCCGCGAATTCAACGGTGACCTGACATCAGACGCAGCGGTCAAGGAACTCGTTTCCGCCGTGGACGCTGCCAAGTAAGCGCGCTCCTTCTGTCCGGGGCGCAAAGCCCCGGACAGGTTTCCGTGAACATGCACGGCAATGACAAGAACTTAAGAGTTGAAGGGGTGAGGCTATGGATACCCGCAGCCGCATACAGGACTTGATACCCAAACTGGTGTTGGGGCCGAGTTTTCTGATTGTCCTGATCTTCGTCTATGGCTTTATCATCTATACGGGCGTCCTGTCGTTCACCGACAGCAAGATGCTGCCGTCCTTTGGTTTTGTCGGACTGGAGAATTACCGCAAATTGTGGGCGCTGCCGCATTGGTGGCGGGCCATCACCAATCTGGGTATTTTTGCCTCGCTCTATATCATCATCTGCACCGTCATCGGGCTTGGCCTTGCCATCCTGCTGGATCAGAAGATCCGCATCGAAGGTTTCCTGCGGCCGATCTACCTTTATCCCATGGCGTTGTCGTTCATCGTGACCGGTGTTGCCTGGAAATGGTTCCTCGATCCCGGCATCGGCCTTGAGAACACCATGCACCAGTGGGGCTGGACCAGTTTCGCCTTCAACTGGATCAAGGATTCCAAGATGGCGATCTATACGGTGGTGATCGCCGCCGTCTGGCAGTCCTCCGGCTTCGTCATGGCCATGTTCCTTGCCGGACTGCGCGGCGTCGACAACGAGATCATCAAGGCGGCACAGATCGACGGCGCCTCGACGGCCATGATCTATCGCCGCATCATCATTCCGCTGATGCGTCCGGTCTTCCTGTCGGCCTTTGTCGTGCTCGCCCATCTCGCCATCAAGGCGTATGACCTGGTGATTGCGCTGACCGGCGGCGGCCCCGGGCAGGCAACCGAACTGCCCGCGACCTTCATGTATTCCTATACGTTTACCCGCAATTCCATGGGCATCGGCGCGTCCTCGGCCATCATCATGCTGATCACCATTTTCGCGATCATCATCCCCTATCTCTATTCTGAAGTCAGGGGAGGCAGCAAATGAGCGCTCCGAGTCCGGACAATGCCATCTCCAGCGGCAAGCTGACCCGCGTCCTTATCTATATCGCCCTGCTGGTCTTCGCCTTTTACTACCTTTTGCCGCTCTACGTCATGGTGGTGAACTCGCTGAAGACCCTCGATGAAATCCGTCAGGGTGGCATGCTGTCGCCGCCGCATGAATGGACCATCGAGCCCTGGCTTGCGGCATGGTCGACGGCCCAGATCGGCGTGCAGCCGACGGGCTTGCGGCCTTACTTCATCAACTCGATCATCATGGTCATCCCGGCCGTGGCGATTTCAACGGTGCTGGGCGCGCTGAACGGCTATGTGCTGACGAAGTGGCGGTTCCGCGGCTCGAACGTCATGTTCGGCATGCTGCTGCTCGGCTGCTTCATTCCGTTCCAGATCGTCCTCATACCCATGGCGCGGGTTCTCGGCGCCCTCGGAATGGCCGGCACCATTCAAGGCCTGATTTTCGTGCACGTGATCTACGGTCTCGGTTTCACCACGCTGTATTTCCGCAACTACTACGAAGCATTCCCGACGGAGCTGGTTCGCGCTGCGCAGATCGACGGCGCCAGCTTCTTCCAGATTTTCTGGCGCATCCTGCTGCCGTCGTCGGGTCCGATCATCGTGGTGTCCGTCATCTGGCAGTTCACCAACATCTGGAACGACTTCCTGTTCGGCGCCTCGTTCTCGGGGTTCAGCAGCACGCCGATGACGGTCGCACTCAACAATCTCGTCAACTCGTCGACGGGCGTGAAGGAATACAACGTGCATTTCGCCGGCGCGATCCTCGCCGCACTGCCAACTCTTATCGTCTACATCGTTTCCGGGCGCTACTTCGTCCGTGGACTTATGTCCGGCGCCGTGAAGGGATAACCCAATGTCATTTCTCCAGATCAAGAACCTGCATAAATCCTATGGCAATGTCCCGATCCTGAAGGACATCAATATCGAGATCGACGAGGGTGGCTTTCTCGTCCTCGTCGGCCCTTCCGGCTGCGGCAAGTCCACACTGCTCAACACCATTGCCGGGCTCGAACCGATCAGCTCGGGCGATATTTCCATCAAGGGCAAATCGATCAGCGGCCTGCATCCGTCCAAGCGTGATATCGCCATGGTGTTCCAGTCCTATGCGCTTTATCCGAACATGACCGTTGGCGGAAACATCGCCTTCGGCATGGAAATCCGCGGCGTGCCGAAAGACGAGCGTGAGAAGGCCATCAAGCAGGTTGCCGATATGCTGCAGATCGGCCATCTGCTCGACCGCAAGCCGAGCCAGCTGTCCGGCGGCCAGCGCCAGCGCGTGGCCATGGGCCGGGCGCTCGTGCGCAACCCGCAGGTGTTCCTGTTCGATGAGCCGCTGTCCAATCTCGATGCCAAGCTGCGCGTCGACATGCGCACCGAGATCAAGCGCCTGCACCAGCGGATGAAAACCACGATCGTCTATGTGACGCACGACCAGATCGAGGCGATGACGCTGGCCACCAAGATCGCCGTGCTCAAGGACGGCATCCTGCAGCAATTCGGCACCCCGGCGGAAATCTACAACAATCCGACCAACCTCTTTGTCGCGGACTTCATGGGCTCGCCTGCCATGAACCTGCTCAAGGCGAAAATCGAGGGCGGTGCTTCGGATTTGAGTGTCGTGCTCGACCGGCCCGATTCCTCGCCGTTGCGGTTGCCGATCAGGAAAACCAACAGCGCACTGGTGGGCCATTCCGGCAAGGACGTGATTTTCGGCATCCGGCCGGAAGCCCTGACCGATCCCGATGGGGCAGACCGCAATGCGAGTTCGCTGGTGGAAGGCGAGTGCCTGATCGACGTGGTCGAACCAGCGGGGTCTGATACCTTCGCCGTGACCAGGCTTGGCAGCAAGGAAGTGGTGGCGCGCCTGCGTGCCGACGCCCAGATCCTGCCGGGGCAGAAGACGCAGCTGGCGTTCAATCTCGACAAGGCCGTGTTCTTCGATCCGCAATCGCAGCTGCGTATCGGCGCCTGACGATCACGATGTCATGAACGCCGCATCGCAACGAAGCCAATCCCCCGATATCGTCATCATCGGTTCGGGGATTGGCGGGTCGACTATTGCCGCCGGTCTGGCGGGATCGGGTGCAGACATCCTGATCCTGGAGGCGGGGGGTCATTTGCCCGACCGTCCGGAGAACCGCGATCCGCGCGCGATCTTCCAGAAGGGTTTTTTCCGCCCGGATGAAAGCTGGTACGATGCGGAAGGCAAGGCGTTCAATCCCGGCAATTACTACAATGTCGGCGGCAATTCGAAGTTCTATGGCGCGGTACTGACGCGTTACCGGGCTGAGGACTTTGCCGAGATGCAGCATCTCGAGGGGGTCTCACCCGCCTGGCCGTTTGCCTATGGCGAGCTGGAGCCGTGGTACGGCAAGGCGGAGGCGCTCTATCAGGTGCGCGGAAGCCAAGGCGAAGATCCGACGGAACCGCATCATTCGACGCCCTACGGCTTTCCGCCCGTGCCCGATGAGGAACCCATCGGCATCCTGCGCAGGCGGCTGCGTGTTGCCGGTGTCCATCCGTTTTCCCTGCCGCTCGGCGTCGATATCGATACATGGATGTCCCACGGCAGGACGCCCTGGGATGCGCATCCCAACAGCTTCAACGGCAAGATGGACGCGGAAACCACCGCTCTAGCCGCAGCATTGAAGCATGGCAACGTTCGCCTGCAGACCAATTCGCGCGTCACGCGGCTTGAGACAGCCGCAGACGGAAAATCGATTGCCGCCGTTCATTACGTGAAAGACGGAACAGTCTCTGTTGTCAGGCCAAAGCTGGTGATCCTCTCGGCAGGCGCCGTTCAATCCGCGGTGCTTCTGTTGCGTTCGGCTGACAGCCGCAATCCCGCCGGCCTTGCCAACCGTTCCGATCAGGTCGGCCGCAACTTCATGAATCACAACCTGTCGGCGGTCATCGGGTTCGATCCGCGCTTCCGCAATGATTCCATCTATCAGAAGACGTTCGGCTTCAATGATTTCTACCTGTCTGACGGCGAGGGTGGCGCGCCACTTGGCAATGTGCAATTGCTCGGGCGGATCAGCGGACCCGTGCTGAAGTCGGACCTGAAACTCGTGCCTGAATGGGTTCTTGACCGGTTCTGCAATCATACGGTGGATTTCCTCGCCATGAGCGAGGATGTGCCGAAACCGGAGAGCCGCGTTCGCGTCGATGGCGACAGGATCATTCTCGAATGGGTGCGCAGCAACTGGCCGGCACATCAGAAACTGGTCGCCCGGATCAAGTCGGTGTTGCGGGCCGCCGGATTTCCCCTCGTTCTGTCCAAAGCCTTTGACCGCAAGACGCCGTCGCATCAATGCGGCACCGTGCGGATGGGCACGGATTCGGCGCGGGCACCGCTGGATGTCTATTGCCGCGCCTTCGACCATCCCAACCTGTTTGTCGTCGATGCCGCCTTCCTGCCGACATCAGCCGCGGTCAACCCGGCGCTGACCATCGCCGCACAGGCGCTGCGCGTCGCCGATCACATCATTGCCGGGGAGCTTGCATGATGAGTATCCAGCCCAAACCCGTCGCCCTGATTACCGGCGCCCGGCGCGGCATCGGCCTCGGCATTGCCAGGGCGCTTGCCGCCAGGGGATTTGATCTGGCAATCACCGACCTCGTGCGGGATGAAGCGGCTGATGCCGCTGTTTCAGCACTGGAATCACTCGGCGCAAAAGTACGGTTTATCGAGGCGGATCTGGCTGATCTTTCCAATCACGCGCAAACCGTCGGCGCCGTCATGGCAGCATTCGGCCGGATTGATTGTCTCGTCAATAATGCCGGCATCGGCTCGAAAGTGCGTGGTGATTTCCTCGATCTTGAGCCGGCAAACTACAACGCTATCTTTGATATCAATGTGCGGGGAACCGTGTTCTTCACGCAGGCGGTGCTGCGGGCCATGCTTGGCCGCACCGATGGCCGGGCCGCCCGTACGATCGTCAACATCACATCGGTTTCCGCGGAGATGACTTCGCCGGAACGTCTCGATTACTGCATGACCAAGGCGGCACTGGCGTCGTTCACGCAAGGGCTGGCCGTGCGGCTTGCGGAAGAGGGGATCAGCGTTTTCGACGTGCGCCCCGGCATCATCCGCTCCGACATGACGGCCGTTGCCGCAGCCAGATACGACAAACGTATCGCCGAAGGTCTCGTGCCGATGAAGCGCTGGGGCGAGCCGGATGATCTTGGCCGTATCGTTGCAGCGCTGGCCGGCGGCGATTTCAACTTTGCCACAGGCTCGATCATCAACGCGGATGGCGCCCTTTCGATCAATCGACTTTAGCAGGTTGCAAAACATGAATTTCACCCCCCTCTGGGCTGCCGCCCGTCTCCCCCACAAGCGGGGAGATCAGCTGTCAGTTTCGTTCCATTTCGCCTTGCAT
Source organism: Phyllobacterium sp. NPDC097923 (assembly GCF_044760925.1). NCBI lineage: Bacteria > Pseudomonadati > Pseudomonadota > Alphaproteobacteria > Hyphomicrobiales > Phyllobacteriaceae > Phyllobacterium > Phyllobacterium sp. NPDC097923. The sequence goes on from NZ_JBIWBL010000001.1 coordinate 16,645, forward strand.
CGCTGTTCAAGATGCAAAAACGTCAATGCCGATGTGATCTCCCCCCTTGTGGGGGAGATGGGCGGCAGCCCAGAGGGGGGTGCCTGAGTCATGGCAAACTCAACCCAAAAATCATCCTGTTACGATTACATCATCACCGGTGCCGGCCCTGCGGGGTGTGTGCTTGCCAATCGCCTGAGCGAGGACCCCGATGTAAAGGTCCTGCTGCTCGAGGCCGGCGGCGGCGACTGGAATCCGCTGTTCCATATGCCGGCCGGCTTTGCCAAGATGACCAAGGGTGTCGCCAGCTGGGGCTGGTCGACCGTGCCGCAGAAGCACATGAAGAACCGCGTGCTGCGCTACACGCAGGCCAAGGTCATCGGTGGCGGCTCCAGCATCAACGCGCAGCTTTATACGCGGGGCAATGCAACCGACTACGACCTGTGGTCCTCGGAAGATGGCTGTGCCGGTTGGAGCTACCGCGACGTGCTGCCCTACTTCAAGCGTGCCGAAGACAATCAGCGCTTTGCCGATGATTACCATTCCTATGGCGGCCCGCTGGGTGTTTCCATGCCGGTAGCGACACTGCCGATCTGCGATGCCTATATCCGGGCCGGGCAGGAACTCGGCATTCCCTACAATCATGATTTCAACGGCAGGCAGCAGGCCGGTGTCGGTTTCTACCAGCTGACCCAGCGCGATCGCCGCCGCTCGTCAGCGTCGATGGCCTATCTTGCCCCGGTCAAGGGCCGCAAGAACCTGACGGTCCGCATGAGCGCGCAGGTGACAAAAATCGTGGTGGAGAACGGCCGGGCCGTCGGTGTTGAAATCGCTGGAGGCAATGCCCGCGAGATCATCCGCGCCGAGCGGGAAGTGCTGGTCAGTTCCGGTGCCATCGGCTCGCCGAAACTGCTGCTGCAGTCGGGTATCGGCGCGGCGGATCACCTGCGGAAAACCGGCGTTCCCGTCGTGCACAATCTGCCCGGTGTCGGCGAAAACATGCAGGATCATCTGGATCTGTTCGTGATTTCCGAATGCACCGGCGATCACACCTATGACGGTGTCGCCAAGCTGCACCGCACCCTGTGGGCCGGGCTGCAATATGTGTTGTTCCGCTCCGGGCCCGTCGCGTCCAGCCTGTTTGAAACGGGCGGTTTCTGGTACGCCGATCCCGACGCCCGTTCGCCGGATATCCAGTTCCATCTCGGGCTGGGGTCAGGCATTGAGGCGGGTGTCGAACGGCTGAAGAATGCTGGTGTCACCCTGAATTCGGCCTATCTGCATCCGCGGTCGCGCGGCACGGTGCGGCTGCAATCGGCCGATCCAATGGCCGCGCCGCTGATCGATCCCAACTATTGGAGCGATCCGCACGACCGCAAGATGTCGATCGAAGGATTGAAACTTGCGCGCGAAATCATGAACCAGGCGGCACTGAAGCCCTTCGTCATGGCGGAACGCCTGCCCGGGCCGAAGTACAATTCGGACGAGGAACTGTTCGATTATGGTTGCGCCAATGCCAAGACCGATCACCATCCGGTCGGCACCTGCAAGATGGGCACCGATTCCATGGCCGTTGTCGGCCTCGACCTGAAGGTGCATGGGCTGGAGGGGCTGCGTGTCTGCGACAGTTCCGTCATGCCGCGGGTTCCCTCGTGCAACACCAATGCGCCGACCATCATGATGGGCGAAAAGGGCGCCGATATCATCCGCAAGCTTGCGCCGCTGCCGCCCGCTGTGTTCAGCCATGAGCTGAATGAAAGACGCCCGCGGGCGCGGGCGGATATTCGCTGATATCGGAGAATGGGCGCTGCCGGAGCATATCGGTTCCGGCGTCGCCCGCTCCGGCTACTGACGCAGTCTCGTGTCGAGAAACACCCCGGCATCGCGCGCGGCGCTGATGAAGGCATGGCGCGCCTTGTGGGCGGGTTTCCATCCGTCCAGGGCATCGAGACAGGCCTGCAATGCGCGGCGATAGCTCGCGCCGGTCTTCGACGGCCAGTAGCGCTGCAGGCACTCCATCGCCTCCCAGACACTGGTGATGGCCCTTTGGCCCGTAGCGCCCAGTTTGACCATGACCGGTATGGGAAAACGCTTGTCGTTCATCACTTCCTCCCTGAGTATTCTGATGAGCATGGCATGCTGTTTGGCAGTGCCAGACTAGACGAGGAAATGCGTCGGGAGTCCGTCCGGTTCCATGACAAGTTGATTAAATATTTTTGAATGGGATGGGCCCTGAAAACACGCAGGTTTGATCGGCCGGATCACCGCATGTCCGCGGGCATGGAGCTGACTTCCCGCAGCAGCCAGTCAAGGAATATGCGCATGGCCGGCCGTTGCGGACGGTCCTGCGGACAGGTCAGCCAATAGGCGTGGCGGCTGACGAAGCCGAAGCCCTGCGGATTGACGAGCTTGCCGCTGGCCAGCTCGTCGGCGATCAGGCCGCGCGGCACCAGTGCCAGCCCCTGTCCGGCAATTGCCGCCCGGATGACCAGCGCATAGAAGCCGAAATGTGTGATACGGTCCGGAGCGAAATCGGTAATGCGCTGCGCTTCGGCAAACTCTTCCCAGCGTAGGGGCGTATACTTGTGGTGGAGCAGCGGAAACGCGCCGATGTCGCCGGGGTGCCGGATGCCGCCAAGCCGGGCAATGAAGTGCGGCGCGCCGACAAGCGCCACCTCGCGGCCAAAGAGGTAGTGGTTGTCCTGATCGGGCCAATCGCCTTCGCCGAAACGAAATGCGGCATCCGCCTGGTTGATCAGATCGTTATTGGCAAAGGTCGACAGTTCGACATTGATGTCCGGATGCGCTTCGGCGAAGCTGGCAAAGCGCGGGATCAGCCAGCGGTCGCCCATGATCGGCAGGATGTGCAGCTTGATGGCATTGGGCGACGATCCCAACGCGGCGACCCGCAAGGCCGCATTCTCCATGGCGCCAAGCGCGATGCGGGCTTCGACCACATAAATCCTGCCCGCTTCCGTGGTCGAGAGGCCGTAGGGCGTGCGGACAAACAGCGGAACGCCGGCCAGGGCTTCCAGCGCCAGCAATTGCTTGCTGACGGCACTCTGCGTCATGTTCAACGCCTTGGCGCACGCCGTCGTGCTGCCATGTTCGGCAATCGCCGCAATGACCTGCAATGCCCGTGTGGACGGATATATCCGGCCGGATACCATCGCCTTCGCCTCGCTGGTTCTTCGGAACAGAGGGTATTCCTTTTTGGAATGGATATGCGAATTCATTTCGTTTGTCGTGTCAAAAACACAACCATAAGCTTCCAACAACGAGAAAAAGGGGAATAAATGCCATGACCGAGCAGTCCGTCCGTTTGTGGGGGGCGCGTTTCAGGACGAGTCCATCACCTGAGCTGACAGCGCTTTCCCGTTCGGAAAGCAGCTATTTCCGGCTTGTTCCGTATGACCTGACCTCGTCGCTGTCCCATGCGCGGGAACTGGTGCGCGCCGGGATTTTGACCGAGGCCGAAGCGGAAACGGTTTTCGCGGCGATCAAGGACATCGGCGCCGACTACGCGGCCGGCGCGATCGAGCCGTCCGCCGCCGATGAAGATATTCATACATTCCTGGAGCGGGTTCTGGGCGAACGCATCGGCGCGCTCGGCGGCAAGCTGCGGGCGGGCCGCTCCCGCAATGATCAGGCCGCCAACGACCTGAAGCTTTATCTGCGCGATGTGGCCCGCGGGCTCGGTGCGGATATTCTTCTCCTGCAGCAGGCGCTTGTTGGCCAGGCGGAAGCCCATGTGACAACGCTCACTGCGGGTTTCACCCATTTGCAGCCGGCCCAGCCCATCAGCTTTGCCCATCAGCTGCTGGCTCATGCCCAGACCTTTGCCCGCGATCTTGACCGGCTGCGCGATTGGGACAGGCGCGCGGCACGCTCGCCGCTCGGAGCGGCTGCCATGGCTGGTTCAAGCATCGCCGTGCAGCCCGAGCTGTCGGCGCGCGAGCTTGGCTATGACGCGCCGTGCGAAAACTCCATCGATGCGGTGGGCAGCCGCGACCACGTGGCGGAATTCCTCTTTGTGACGGCCATGTTCGGCGTGCACCTGTCGCGTCTTGCCGAGGAGCTTTTCCTGTGGTCCTCGCGCCAGTTCCGCTGGGTCGAGATGGACGATGGTTACGCCACCGGGTCGTCGATCATGCCGCAGAAGAAGAACTGCGATATCGCCGAACTGACGCGCGGTCGTGCTTCCCGGCTGATCGGCAGCCTGACGACGATGCTCGTCGCCCTCAAGGGGCTGCCCTTCGCCTATAACCGTGACCTTGCCGAGGACAAACATGCCGCCTTTGATACGATCGACGCCCTGACACTGGTTGTGCCCGCCATGGCCGGGCTGGTCAGGACGATGCGTGTCAACGTCGATATCATGCGCAAGCAGTCGGTCGATGGTTTTACACTGGCAACCGAGGTGGCTGACTGGCTGGCCAAAACGGGTATCCCGTTCTCCGAGGCGCACGAAATCACCGGTGCGCTGGTGCGTTACTGTGAAGACAGGAATATCGGCCTTGAGGATGTGAGCGACGATGACCTTGCCGCCGTCGATGTCAGGCTGCTGCCGTTGATCCGGTCAAGCCTGTCGCCGCAGGCTGCCGTTGACGCGCGCAAGGGCTATGGCGGAACGGCTCCGGACCGGGTTCGCGAGCAGATCGTCAGGCTCAAAACCGTGTTGGAATCGCAGCGGGAGTGGCTATCCTCCTATGCGAGCCCGACAGCGGCTTTGAAAGGATGAGTACGATGGCCACTATCGAACACACGGTTTCCGTCCCGCCTGCCAAATATTCCATTGCGCACCTGAAGCACCAGCCCCGGCGCCACTATGGCCGCTGGCTGGCCGCCGCCCTGATCATTCTGGCGCTGGCCATGATCGTCAAGGCCTTTGCCCAGGGCCAGATTGCCTGGCCGGTGGTCGGCCAGTTCTTCACCGCACCGGCCATTCTCGCCGGTCTGTGGAACACCATCCTGATGACGATCTGTGCCATGGCCCTGGGCCTGGTGCTCGGCGTCATCTTTGCCATCATGATCATGTCGCCCAATCCGGTGCTGAAATATGTGGCGGTTTTCTACATCTGGTTTTTCCGGGGAACGCCGCTGCTGCTGCAGCTGCTGCTCTGGTTCAATCTCGCGCTGATCTTTCCGACACTCGGCATTCCCGGCCTGTTCGAAATGCGCACCGTCGATTTCATGACGCCGTTCATGGCGACGCTGCTCGGCCTTGGCATCAATCAGGGCGCCTACACCGCCGAGGTCGTGCGCGGTGGTATCCTGTCCGTCGACAACGGCCAGATCGAAGCCGCCAAGGTCATCGGCATGACCCGGCTGACCATGCTGCGCCGTATCGTGCTGCCGCAGGCCATGCGCGTGATCATTCCGCCTGTCGGCAATGAAGTGATCAGCATGGTCAAGCTGACCTCGGTTGCCAGTGTCATCCAATACGCGGAAATACTGCGCAACGCACAGGCCGTGTACTACGCCAACAACCGCGTCATGGAACTGCTGATCGTTTCGGCCATCTGGTATCTGGCGGTTGTGACCATTCTTTCCATCGGCCAGCATCTCCTTGAGAAGCACTATTCGAAAAGTCTGGGGCGCCGGACCGGCAAGCGCACCGAACCTGCCGCAGCGGAAGGAGTCTGAATATGTCAGCCATGGTCGTAGCGGTAGATGTCAACAAATATTTCGGGCCGTTTCACGCGTTGCAGAACGTGTCGCTTGAAATCAGTCACGGCGAAGTCCTGTGTATCATCGGGCCTTCGGGCTCCGGCAAAAGCACGCTCCTGCGCTGTGTCAACCAACTGGAGCGCATCGACTCCGGCGCCATCTGGGTCGACGATGAACTGGTCGGCTTTCGCCAGGAGGGCAACAAGCTCTATGAACTGACCGATGCGGAGATTTCGCGCCAGCGCCTGGCAAGCGGCATGGTGTTCCAGCGGTTCAACCTTTTCGCGCATATGACGGTGCTGGAAAACATCGTCGAAGGGCCGGTTATCGTCCAGAAGCGTGCGAAAAGCAGTGTCATCCCGGAAGCCATGGCTTTGCTCGAACGGGTCGGTCTGGCGGACAAGAAGGATGCCTATCCCAGCGAACTTTCCGGCGGGCAGCAGCAGCGCATCGCCATTGCCCGCGCCCTCGCCATGCAGCCCAAACTGATGCTGTTCGACGAGCCGACATCGGCGCTCGATCCGGAACTGGTTGGCGACGTGCTGAGTGTCATGCGCGATCTTGCGACCAGTGGCATGACGATGATCGTGGTCACGCACGAACTCGGTTTCGCCCGCGAGGTTGCACACCGGGTGGTGTTCATGGATCGCGGCCGGATTGTCGAGACCGGAACCCCGCACGACATCCTCAGCAGCCCGAAAGAAAAACGCACACAGGACTTCATCGCAGCGGTGTTGTCCTGAGCCGAACTGAAATCAACAGGCCGGAAGAACCGGCCAGAGAGGAACCAGACATGAAAACCATGACACGGCTTGCAATTCTCGGTGGAGCGCTGGCATTCAGCTTTTCTGCCATGGCACAGGACCTTCCGGCCCGCATCAAGGATGCCGGTAAACTTGTTATCGCGACCATGCCGAACTATCCGCCGATCACCTACAAGGACCCGGCCACCAATGTGCTGCAGGGGTTTGACATCGAGCTTGGCGAAGCCATCGGCAAGGAACTTGGTCTGAAAGTCGAATGGCAGGAAATCGCTTTTGCCCAGATGCTGCCGTCCCTGCAGACCGGCCGCGTCGATCTGGCGATGGCCGGCATGAGCGACAAGAAGGCCCGCCAGGAAACCGCGGACTTCGTCGATTATATGAAGTCGGGTGCGCAGTTCTACACATCCAAGGCCTTGGCCGGTGAGATCAAGTCGGTGGACGATCTTTGCGGCAAGTCGGTGGGCGCCAGCCGCTCGACGGATTGGCCCGCGCAGATCACCGCCTGGAGCGAAGCCAACTGCGTTGCCAAGGGCAAGCCTGCGATCAATGTCATGGGCACGGAAGGGTCCGCCGATGCCCGCACGCAGATCAAGAGCCAGCGTCTTCAGGCAGCGGCCCAGGGCAATGAAACCCTTCCCTACAACCAGAAGCTGGAACCTGATACTTACGTTACGCTCGGCGAGGCATTCAGCCAGTCTCTGGCCGGCATTCCGGTCCTGAAAAGCGAGACCCAATTGCGCGATGCGGTGAAAGTGGCGCTTGAAAAACTGCAGGCGAATGGTACCTATGATGCACTTTTGGATAAATATGGTTTGAAGGCCAACAAGCTGACGCCCGTTACCATCAATGCCGGCGAATAAAGCATAGGGCCGAAGAGACGAAAGAGGCGGTTCCGGTATTGGCTGGAGCCGCCTTTGCATGGAAAGGAATGCGGGATTGATGAAAGTCAGTTTGTCCAATCCGTCGGATCACCCGCAGCTTGCGGCCCTGTTTGAGGAAATGCAGGCCCATTACAACGTGCCCTGTCCGCCGCGCGCGGAAATATTGCGCGGATTGCGCGATATGCCAGATGGGACGGAAATCCTGGTCGCCGGCACCGATGAGCTCGTTGGCTTTGCCGCGTTCTCGTCGATCTATCCGGGACCGGGTCTGCAATCCGGCCTGTTTCTCAAGGAGCTCTTCGTTTCAAAGGCGCATCGCAGCAGCGGAGCCGGGACCTCGCTGATGCACGCACTGGCCAAACTGGCGCTGGAGCGGGGTTACAAGCGCGTCGACTGGACCGCCGACCGCAACAATCCGAAGGTCCTGGCCTTCTACAATGGGTTCAGCGCGTCCCCGCTGCCGGACAAGCTCTTTTACCGGATGGATGGCGAAGCGCTTGCCGCCGCCGCCGCGAAAGCCGGCAACGCGTAAGCGTTGGCTTGCTAAGCCTGCCGCGGCCGTACCAGCCAGCAATAGGCCGAACCGAGGGCCAGCAGCACGCAGGTTGCCAGAAACACGGCGCGCATGCCGAAATGCCCTCCGATGAAGCCGCCGGCCAAGGGGCCGACGACCTGTCCGGCATATTGCGATGATGTCGAATAGCCCAGTATGCCGCCTGCGACCCGATCCGGAACGTTGTGCCGGATGACGCTGGTGATGCAGGGCAGAAGCCCGCCAAGCGCCAGCCCCATCAGAAACCGCAGCCCGATCAACTGCCAGCCCTCGGTCACGAAAGCCTGGGGTATCAGCAGCAAAGCCGATACGGCGAGGGCGGCAATAATCACATTCCAATGGCCGACATGGTCGGCCAGCTTGCCCAGTCGTGACGCAGACAGGATGCTGCCGAGCGCCGCCGCCGACATGACAACGCCGGAAACAATCGTCACTTTGCTGGGATCGCTGACCAGCTGCGCCACATAGACCGTGATGATCGGTTCGATAGACATGTTGGCCAGCATCAGCAGCAGGCCGGTCGCCAGCATGGCGATGATCGGGCGCTTGTCGGGAATTGCCGACCAGCCGCCCGTCACCTTGGCGCCCTTGCTCTTCGGCGGGCGCCGCTCCTCCTTGATGAAAAGACTGGTGGCGATGAAGGTCAGGAAAATCACGCTGCCCGCCAGCCAGAATGTCTGGCGGATGCCGATCAGGGGCGGCAGGCCACCGCCGATCAGCGGGCCCACCAGATTGCCCGCCATGATGCCCGACGACAGGGTGCCGAGCGCCCAGCCGGTGCGCGCCTTCGGCGTCTGGGTCGCCACCAGAACGGTGGAGCCGGAGGCATAGCCGCCGAGCAGTCCGGCCGCGAGGCGCAGCGCCACGAGCTGCCACACATCCGTCGCCATGCCGATCAACGACATGGCGACGGCCATGCCGAGGCTCGCGCGAATGAGCATCAGCTTGCGGCCATAGAGATCGGCGAGCCGCCCCCAGAGGGGTGCAACGAGGGCTGCGGTGAAAAAGGTGGCGCCATAGGCCACGCCCGACCATTGCACGATTGCCGCGTGTTCCTTGACGCCCAGCTGTTCGACATAGAGCGGCAGGAAGGGCAGAAGCAGCGTCATGGCCACGATCGTCGTGAACGATCCGATGAGGCAGACGACAAGGTTCTGGCGCCAATAGCGCGATTCAGTCTCGGATTCACCGGCAATGGCCGGAGCGGGCGCAGCGGTCACGGTTGTACCGCCCGTGCCATGCTGTTGATCAGGTGTATTCATGGAAACATGTTTTCGCGGCAGGGGGGCTGCCGTGCCTCTCACTCTTTCGAGCACCGAACTCGCTCGCACTGTTTCACCGCAGCCAGCCAATAGCAATCGTCCGACCGGCTTGAAGTGGCAACAAGTCGCAATCGTCGGGATTCGCAGCAAAGTGATCCATCACCATGACGGCCACGTATTGCAGCGAAAGAACCGGGCAGTGGACTTCATCCGCAAGAGGTTTATCCTGTCGGCTGGTTGTCCCGGCAGATGCAAGGAGACGGCATGATGAAGACATTTCCCGCTTATATCATTTTCGGCCTGTTCCTGTTGATCGCCATGCCGGGCGCGGCGATGGCCGATGAACCGCTGGATACGGGACAGTCGATCATCAGGAAGCAGATCGCCGCCTTTCTCAACGACGATGCGGCAACCGCCTATTCCTTCGCCTCGCCGGCCATTCAGGGCAAATTCGTCAATCAGGACATGTTTTTCGAGATGGTCAAGCGGGCCTACCAGCCCGTATACCGGCCGGGCAATTTTGCCTTCGGCCGCAGCAAGGTGTCGGATAGCGAGATCGTGCAGGAAGTCGTCATCCGCGGTCCCGACGGCAAGGACTGGACGGCGCTGTACCAGTTGACGAAACAGCCCGACGGCAGCTGGAAGATCAATGCCGTCCGCATGATGCAGGCCGCGCCCGGACCCGAAATCTGAGCGCCCGGCCGCTCATTCGCCAGCCAGTTGCTCGATGGTGAATATGCCGTCCGTCTGCGGCTGCGCAATGTAGGTCTCGTCCGGTGTCTCGAAGGTGATGCGCGTCTTGCGCGTCGCGTCGACGAGTTCGATGGTCCAGTTTTCCTTCAAGCGCCACGCGGTGATGTCGCCCATGACAGGAAATGCCTTGACGCAGGCCGGGTCAATATCGATCTGCGAGCCGCCGATGGTCTCGTCCCGTTTGAGCGTCACCTTGCACAGCCTGTTGCCGCCTTCGTCGCGAATTTGCCATGGGCCAAAAAAGCTTTCGAGCAGATCGGGATCGACGGCATCCATATCCATCGGTTTGAGATCGTCAGCCAGTGCTGCCGTTACCGGCAGGATGGCCATGAGAAAGAGCGAGGCAACCGTGTTCCGCATGATGATCAAACCTGTCACTGTTTCCCGTCTATCGGCAAATCTACCCGCAATTCTCCCGCCGGAAAACCGCCAATGCGGTGATCGGGAGAAACGGCGGAGTTTCACTGACTGGATGATGCGACCGACCGCGCAATGAACCATTGCGCCGCATAATAGGTTCCCAGAACCCAGAGGGGGCCAAGCGGCATGGCGAAGCGGAATTTCCCATAGGCCAGCAGCGTGTCACTGGCCAGAAACAGCATGCCGCCCACGCCCGCCAGCCGGGCAGGGGACGTTGCAAGGTGTTGCGCCCGGCTGATAGCCTGGGCGCCCATCGCGGCCAGAACCGCCGCATAGACCGTGACAGGAAGCTTCAGTTCCGCAGGCAGGCTTGACCACAGGCCCCAGACGATTGCCAGCGCCAGAAGGGCGCAGGCGGCGAAGGTGAGGGGCACGGCGCCGAGGCGGACATCACCGGTCAGCGCGACGATATAGGCGCAGTGCGTGATGAGAAAACAGATCAGCCCGGCGACGAACAGATCCTGCGGCAGCATCAGGAAAATATCGCCGCACAGCGAAAAGACCAGACCCGCGGCAATCGCCCATTGATAGCGCTTTGAAACCGGGTTGGCCGTCTGCACGACCAGGAGCAGCAGCAGCGCCGTCGCCAGCGGCTTGCTGACATAGTGCAGCCAGCGCCCGTCCGTGCCGAGCAGCGCGCTGGCAATGGCCGCCACCGCCGCAATCGCGAACAGCCTGTGCAGCGCCGGTCGGATGGCCGGTTGTGTCTTGGGTGTCATTGCCGTCCCCCGCAAGGTTTCAGTACCGTGTCACAATTTTGGCAGTCCGGCCTTGCCCGCTTCCCCGGGATGCCGCCTGACATAATCGGCTTTCAGGTCTTCCGAGGTTCGGCGGCTGCCATCATGGCTCCAGCCCGGCGGGGCGGCCATGTAGAGCAGCCGCTCGCGCAAGGTCAGGCCCGGCGAGAAAACGTCCTTGAGCATGCCGGCCCATTCGTGGAAAGCCACGCGCACCGGGTTGAATGTGCCGATATTCCGGACGATCCCATAGCGCGGAACATCCTCATCCAGCTCTTCGACGAATGTCCCGAACATGCGGTCCCAGATGATCAGCGTGCCGGCAAAATTGGCATCGAGATAACGCGGGTTGGTGGCGTGATGCACGCGGTGATGCGACGGGGTGTTGAAGATGAATTCGAACGGACGCCACATCTTGCCGATGGCTTCGGTATGAATCCAGAACTGGTAGACGAGATTGAACCCGTAGACAAAGGCGATCACGGCGGGGTGGAACCCGAGCAGCACCATCGGCACCTGCAAAATGAACATGCCGGTTATCTGACCGGTCCAGGATTGGCGCAGGGCCGTGGAAAGGTTGTAATGCTGGCTGGAGTGATGGTTGACATGCTCCGCCCAGACCCAGCGCACGCGGTGGGCAATACGGTGATAGCAGTAATAGCGCAGATCGTCGAAAACGAACGCCACGATGAACACCCACCAGTGCAGGCCGAGATCGAACAAGCGGAACTGCCAGACCCACATCAGGGCTGTCACAGAAACGAAACCCAGAAGCAGCCCGGCAGCGACATTGCCCGTGCCCATCAGCAGGCTGGTCAGTGTATCGCGCGTCTCAAAGTCGCCCTTGCGGTGCCAGTAGCGGATGGCCACGAGTTCAATGAGGATGGCGAGGATATAGAACGGGACGGCCAGTTTCGTGACGTCAAAGAACATGGGCGCGTTCATGGGTGATCCCTTCGGCAGACATCGCTGGAGCCTGAAGCCAGGCCCGGACGATACGTCGCTCTGTGTCGCTGGCAAATGAAAATGTCTGGCGCGGCCATGTGATGTCGTGCCAGCGCACATTGAGCGCGTGTTCGCCGACCGGTTCTGCGCCGGCAACATCGGACGCGGAAATACAGCGCGTCAGGAACTTGTTGCCGATGCCATGCACAATGCCGGTCTGGTGCGTGGGGAGTTCGAAAAACGCCGTCCGCCGGTCGTGCGTATAGACAATCGGCCCGATGCGGCTTTCGGGGAAATCGGCAAGGAAGATCGATCGGGTCTCGTCGTCATCGGCAAGCTGCGGCCGCGCGCTGCCGCCAGCCAGGTGCACGGCAAGAACGCCGACTGAAATACCGACAACAATCATGCCGATCAGTGCTGGCAAGCCGAGCAATGCACACCTCCCCATAATGCCGGCCCATCGCCCCGGCCCCTGTGCCGAATCGGGGGACCGTCCCATTCTCCCGCAAATAGTTTTCCACAGTGCGGATCAATGCACAATCACAGAGGTTTCGCGTGCGGCTCGAGGTTTTGGCCGGCGGGCACTCCCGGGGGATATACTGTTCAAATCTAAGTGATACCCGGCGATGCAGTGTATTTCCAGCTGTATATTTCGCTGATACCCTTGACATGAATTAAAACAATAAAAGAATATAATGATATTGGGGCGGTGATGCAGGGGTATATGGGGGACGATTCAAAACTTAGTCCAGTGATAATCTGTGGATGCAAGAGAAGTGGTACAACAGCGCTCGTTCGAATATTGAATGAGAACGGTATTACTATTTCCAATGAATGGGCTCTGTTTGCTTGGGGCGCATGGAAGCATGAATTTTCACTTTCCGACTGGCTGCACAACAAACATCTGGAAGTTGAAAACACAGAATGGCTGCAACACTGGAATTATCGAATGAAGCTTTCGGGCGAGGAGGCAGAGCTTGGCTTCCCCGCCGCGCTTCACGCGGTTTATGGCAGCAAGCCGCGCTGGAAATGGGGCGACAAATGGCCTGACTACGTGTTTCACATGCGGGAAATCAAGGCGCATTTCCCCAATGCCAAGGTGATCAACATCTACAGGGATGGCCGGGATGTGGTGGCGAGCATGCTGCGCAAGCAAATAGCCGACGACGTCAATCATGGTTTCGAACAGTGGGTCAGCGCCATCGGGGCGTGGCGATCCTGGGAAAACGAGGTCGATCACATCGCCATCAGGCAGGAGGATCTGCTGCGATATCCAGCGGAAGTCGGCGCCTATATCGCCCGGTATTGCGGCATCCGGCTGTCGAGTGCGGATCATGCGCGGCACGTCGTTCTTGGCGCGGATGAGCAGTCGGATGACGATTATGTCGCGGAAAACCCGTTTGCCCACACGGGGGCCTACACCGCGCTGTTTTCCGATGACGATGTCCCGCCGGCGGCAAAGCGCCTGCTGGCATCTCTCGGCTATATCTGATGGATCGGTGTGAAAGGAAGGAAACTGGCGGAGAGAGCGGGATTCGAACCCGCGTTACGCTTTTGACGTAAACACACTTTCCAGGCGTGCGCCTTCAACCACTCGGCCACCTCTCCGCAATTCGTCCGGCATGGGGCCGGTCGGGTTGGTCGTTCTCAGCCGGAAAACCCGGCTCAGGAGCACCGTCAACCATCGGTCACTCAGTCTTTGGAGTTTGCGCGAGTCACTTGAAGATGGTTAGCCAACAACGACCCCGTGCGGCGCGCACTATAGTCAGAACAGGCTCTTGTTCAACACCTATTTCAACATAAATGCGCTTTGGCATAATTTCATTCCTTTGTCACTGAAATTGCTGGGAATTTTCAGGGAAACTTCATCGTTCGGTCCCAAAATGCCGGTAAGTTTGCATTCAACCGGTAGGCGTTCCGCGCTAGAATACCGTTTTCCCGGCGCCTGATGGCACCGGCCGATGACTTTGGAGAAAGACGTGATCCGACCTGTATTGAGGCTTTTTGCCTATATTGCGCTTGCCATGGCAATCATCGCTGCGGTTCTTGACGCGGCGCGGTCCGTGGGGGCGTCGCATCTGGTGACCACCCCTCTGCAGGAAAGCTGGCAATCGCTCTCCGCCTCATCCCTCGGCGTCGTCGAGGCCTATTTCAAGGCCCGCCTCTATCCCGTGCTCTGGGACCCGCTGATGCTGTGGATTCTTGCAACGCCCACCTTCGTCGTTTTCGCCATCCTGGCGCTGCTTCTCTATAGCCTGGGCTACCGGCGCGAAAACCGTGCCGGCCGCTTTGCCGCCCGTTGAGGTGCGATCCCGCCCGGAATCCGGTGGTCTGTCGCGGCCTGCGCGGCAGCGGGCATAGCTTGCCCTGTTCCACAGGCGAAATCTGCATAAGATACTGATAGGGCTTGGTTATTTCGCAATATTTGACCGGGAGGCAAAATTCCGCGTGAATTTTGCCGTGAGCCGTGCAAGATTGCTTTCGGGGCGGCTGTGACGGGATGGGCCGCAACACAGTCCGGAACCGGCGGAATGCCGGTCCTGCTTAACAAAATCCAGAGGGTTGGTATCAAATGAAGCGTATTGTTCTTGGTCTGCTGGCTGCCACAGCCATGTCCTTCTCGGCCTATGCCGCGGACAACAAACCTGCCTTGATCTTCGATCTCGGCGGCAAATTCGACAAATCCTTCAACGAGGCTGCGTTTCATGGCGCAGAAAAATACACCAAGGAATCCGGCGTAAAATTCCGCGAGTTCGAAATCCAGAACGAAGCCCAGCGCGAACAGGCTCTGCGCAAATTCGCTTCCGATGGCAACTCGCCGATCGTGATCGCCGGTTTCTCCGCTGCTGCGGCCATTGAAAAGGTCTCGACGGAATTTCCGGATACGAAATTCGTCATCATCGATGCGGTTGTCGACAAGCCAAACGTGCGGTCGGTTGTCTTCAACGACAATGAAGGCTCCTATCTCGTTGGCGTCATCGCCGCCAAGACCTCGAAGAGCGGCACGGTCAGCTTTGTCGGCGGCATGGACGTGCCGTTGATCCGCAACTTTGCCTGCGGCTATGTCGGTGGCGTGAAAGCGACAAATCCGGCTGCCAAGGTCATCCAGAACATGACGGGCGACACGCCTGCCGCCTGGAACGACCCTGCCAAGGGTGGTGAAATTGCCAAGTCGCAGATGGATCAGGGCTCTGACGTGATCTTCGCGGCGGCCGGCGGCACCGGTATCGGTGTGCTGCAGGCGGCTGCCGATGCAAACAAGCTCGGTATCGGCGTCGATTCCAACCAGAACGGCCTGCATCCGGGCAAGGTTCTGACCTCGATGATGAAGCGCGTCGACGTGGCCACCTACAACGCGTTCAAGGACGGCGCGGACGGTAAGTTCACCGCCGGCGTCAATGTTCTGGGCGTCAAGGAAGGCGGCGTCGACTATGCCGCCGACGAAAACAACGCCAAGCTGCTGACCGACGATGTCAAGAAGGCCGTCGAGGCGGCAAAGGCCGATATCATTTCGGGCAAGGTCAAGGTTCACAACTACAACACGGACAATGCCTGCCCCTATAAGGGCTGATATTTCACCGATCTGACGGGCCGCCGGTTGCAAGACCGGCGGCTTTGTTTTGGGCGCCGGGGCTGCTTGTTTTATCCATGAAACATGAGAATATGCCGCTCCGCGTCACTGACGCACGCTGGAGGTCATCCCATGTCTGCGATCACCGTTTTCTTCACCATTCTTGGGGTTCTGCTGCTGGGCGCGATGAGCCCCGGCCCAAGCTTCGTCCTGGTTTCCCGCATTGCCATCACCTCGCCGCGTTTGCACGGCGTGGCGGCCGCGCTGGGCATGGGCATAGGCGGCGCGATTTTTTGCTGTTTGGCCGTTCTGGGGCTGACAGCCCTGCTGATGCAGGTCGAATGGCTTTATCTGATCTTGAAAGTCGCCGGCGGGGCCTATCTGATCTACATTGCCATTCGCATCTGGAGCAATGCATCTGAACCCCTGGCTTTGACGGGAACTGGCGGGCATATGTCGTTGGCCCGGTCATTCTCCTTTGCCCTGATGACCCAATTGAGCAATCCCAAGACAGCAATTTTCTATGCCAGCCTCTTTGCCGCGCTGTTGCCCGCTGACGCACCGCTCTGGCTGCTGCTGGCGCTGCCGCCCATGGTGTTTCTGATTGAGACGGGCTGGTACACGCTCGTTGCCACCATGTTTTCGACCACAAGAGCCCGTGCGGCCTATGCCGGGTTCAAGGCATGGATCGACCGCGGTGCCGGGGCCGTCATGGGCGCGCTGGGCATGAAACTGATCGTCGAAGCGTTCAAGACGCACAGGATCTGATCAGAGGGCGCGGTTGAGGATCGCCATTCCATCGTTCTCGCCGGCCAGCGCTTCGTGGTGTTTCCAGCCTGCGGCGCGGTAGTAGTCGGGCTTGTCCGTGTAGAGATAAAGCTCTGAATGGCCTTGGTCGCGGGCAGCATTTTCCGCCGCCGCGATCAGCTGCTTTCCGACACCCTTGTTGCGGAAGGCAGGGTCGACATACAGGCTGGCCAGCCAGGGCGTGAGATGGGCATGGCTGTCGAGATCATTGTCGATCAGAAGCACCAGTCCGGAGGGAAAGCCGGACACGAGCGCGACAAAGGCTTTCTGCCGGCTGCCGGGCGCCAGCAGATCCATGAAGGCGTCGATGGTCTGCTCCATGCTCCGGCCATCGGCATGGCCCCATTCATGAAAGTTCCAGCGCGCGCATACGGGAACAAGCTCGGGGCGATTTTCCAAGGGTTCTACGGTGATCATGGAATATCCGGCCTACCAGTGGGGTGGTTTGGTCACCGGAATGTCCGGCGTGGTTTGTTCTTCGAGAACAAGGAAGCGGTCCGTCAAGGCATCGAGCTTCCGGCGCATGGCTTCGATCACTGTCCATTGTTCGGCAATCTGGGCAGAAAGCTCTTCAATGGTTTTTTCCTGTTCCGTCACCAGGATTTCCAGGCTGGTGACACGGTCCGTATCAGCGGTCATTTCTCTCTCCGTTACCAGGCCGTTCTGTAGATTGACAGGGCATCGGCCTCGGTCACATCCCGCGGGTTGTTGACGAGAAGCCGCCCCTGTTTCATGGCATCGGCTGCCATCACAGGCAGATCGCCCTCGCCAATGCCGACATCGCGCAGCCGCGTCTGCAGCCCCAACTGGGCCGAGAGGCCAGCCAGGCGGTCGATAAACCTGTTGCAGATGCGCTCTGCCCCTCCCGACACATCGATACCGGCGAAAGCATGCGGCGCCAATGCAGCGTAGTGTGTGGCCGCTCCATTCATCGAATCGGCCGCGTTGTACCGCAGCACATGGGGCAAAACCAAGGCGTTGGACAGGCCGTGCGGTACATGGAAGGTCCCGCCGATGGGATAGGCAAGCGCGTGGACAGCGGCAACGGGGGAGTTGGCGAAGGCCTGTCCGGCCAGCATCGAGCCGAGCAGCATGGCCGAACGCGCCGCCTTGTCCCGGCCTTGGAAAACCGCGGTCTCGATGTTCGCGCCGAGAAGCCGCAAGGCCTCGACGGCTAGCGCCCGGGAGAGTGGATTGTTGTTGGCGTTCTTCGAGGCATAGGCCTCGATGGCATGCACCATGGCGTCGATGCCCGTCGCCGCCGTCACATGCGGCGGAAGGCCGAGGGTGAGGTCCGGGTCAAGCAGCGCCACGTCGGGCAGGATGAGCGGTGACGAGACGCCGCGTTTTTCACTGCTGCCGACGGTGATGATGGAAACTGGCGTTACCTCGGAGCCGGTTCCGGCGGTGGTGGGAACAAGCGTCAATTTCAGGCGCGGTCCCCTGGCATTGCCCACGCCCCAGGCATCGTCGAGATTTTCATTTGAACCTGCGAGCAGCGCGACGAGTTTGGCCACATCCAGCGAGGAACCGCCGCCAAAGCCGAGCACATGGTTCACGCTGTTCTCCCGGGCCACGTCCACGGCATTCAGCAGTGTATCGAGCGATGGATCCGCTTCCACCTCGCCGAACACCGTGATATCGGCTCCGGCGGCTTGCAGGCTGGCAATGGCCGGTTGCGCCAGTCCAAGGGTCAGGATGGTGGCATCCGTGACGACAAGCAGCCGGTCCCTGGGCTTTATGCGCAGGTGCGCGGCAATATCACCGCTGGCGCCTGCCGCAAAGACGATGCGCGGCGTGGTGTGGAAAGCGAAGGGAGCGATGATGTCGGCCATGCCGGGAGATTGCCAGAGCCGGGCCCGGTTTGTCGAGGCCCGCTACGGAACGGGAAATGTGCAATTCTTGACTAAAAAGTAAAAAATCCGGTGAACGAGCAATCGGGGACCCAACGGAACCGGTTCCATTTGATTTTTCTTTGCTCTAGGGTCAAAAGTTCGGAACGATAAAAAGCTGATCAACAGCGGATGGGGACATGGCAGAACCGGCGATTGAACTTGTTGGAATTGATAAGCGGTTTGGTGCAGTTCACGCCAATCGCGACATTCATTTGCGCGTCGAAAAAGGCACTATTCACGGTATTATCGGGGAAAATGGCGCTGGCAAGTCCACGCTCATGTCCATTCTCTACGGGTTTTATCAGGCCGATAATGGCGAAATCCGCATCAATGGTGCGCCGGTCAGGATCAGCGATCCCAATGCCGCCATCGGGCTGGGCATCGGCATGGTGCATCAGCATTTCATGCTGGTTGAAAATTTCACCGTGCTTGAAAATGTCATGCTCGGCGTCGAGGGCGCGCCGCTCCTGAAGCGCGGCATTGCCAAGGCCCGCGCCGAGTTGAAGCGGCTGGAACAGGAATACCAGCTGGATGTCGATCCCGATGCCCTGATCGAGGAACTGCCGGTCGGTCTGCAGCAGCGCGTTGAAATCCTCAAAGCCCTGTATCGCGGCGCTGATATTCTGGTGCTCGACGAGCCGACCGGTGTGTTGACACCGGCTGAAGCCGACCACCTGTTCCGTATTCTGGAGCAGCTCAAGGCGCAGGGCAAAACCATCGTCCTCATCACCCACAAGCTGCGTGAGATCATGGCCGTCACCGACAATGTTTCGGTCATGCGCCAGGGCTCGGTCGTGGCAACGCGCAAGACGGCGGAGACGACGGTCGAGGAACTGGCCGAACTGATGGTCGGACGCCGGGTTCTCCTGCGGGTGCAGAAAGGCGAAGCCAAGCCGGGCGAGGTCAAGCTCTCGGTGGAAAATCTCACGGTGCGCGACAGCCGCGGCGTGGTCATGGTCGACAATGCGTCCTTCACGGTTCGCGCCGGCGAAATCGTCGGCATTGCCGGTGTGGCGGGCAATGGCCAGTCGCAGCTGATCGAGACGGTCGCTGGCATTCGCACGGCCGTGTCCGGCCGCGTGCTCCTGGACGGGCAGGTCATCGATATTACGGGCGCGGCCGATCCGGGCGAATTGCGTGATCGCGGCCTTGCCCATGTGCCGGAAGACCGGCATCACATGGGGCTGGTTCTGGCCTTCGAGGAATATGAGAATTCCATCCTCGGCTACCACGATGATCCGCTCTATCTGAATGGGCCATTCCTCGATATCGACGCCATCAAGGCCGATGCACGCAAGAAGATCGAGAAATATGACATCCGCCCGAGCGATCCGCGCCTGAAGACAGCGAATTTTTCCGGCGGCAACCAGCAGAAGATCGTGCTGGCCCGCGAGATCGAGCGTGATCCGGGTGTGCTGATCATCGGCCAGCCAACGCGCGGTGTTGACGTTGGTGCGATTGAATTCATCCACAAGCGGATCATCGAGATGCGCGATGCGGGCAAGGCCGTGCTGCTCGTTTCGGTTGAGCTGGATGAAATCCGCTCCCTGTCCGACCGCATTCTGGTGATGTTTGCCGGACGCATCGTCGGAGAGCGCGACGCGGATGCGAGCGAAGGTGAGCTGGGTCTTCTGATGGCCGGTGTTGAAAATCAGGAGGCGGCGGAATGACCACCACCCAGGCACTTCTCGTCATCGATGTGCAGAATGCCATCGATGATCCGAAATGGGGCCGCCGCGGCCAGCCGGACGCCGAGGCGCAGATTGCCCGGCTGCTCGGCGCATGGCGGGAGCGCCGCCTGCCGGTCGTCCATATCAAGCATGATTCCACCGATCCGGCATCGCCCTATCGCCCCGGCACGCCGGGCAATGATTTCAAGCCCGAGGTGGCGCCGCAGGTGGGCGAGCCCGTGGTCGACAAGCGCACCAACAATGCCTTCATTGGCACCGATCTGATGGATGTTCTCGATGAACTGCAGGTGCACAGCCTCGTGGTAACGGGTGTCCTTCTCGAAAACTCCGTTGATGCGACTGTGCGCATGGCGGCCAATCTCGGCTTTGAGGTCATCGTCCCCGAGGACGCCGTGGCCAGCATCGATCGCACCGATCATCGCGGCAAGAGCTGGAGCGCGGAAGATGTTCACGCGTTGGCGCTGTCCGTTCTTGATGGCGAATATGCCAAAATCTCCACCTCCGACGCCATCATTGAGGCCCTGCCATGAGCCAGCCCTTTGCCAAACTGCCCGCCTGGGCTGACTATGGCCTGCTGCCGCTGATCAATCTGATCGTGGCCTTTTTTGTTGCGGGCCTCGTCGTTCTGCTGGTCGGCGAAAGCCCGATCGACGCCGCCGTCCTGATGGTCAAGGGCGCCTTCGGCTCCGGCGATGGTGTCGGCTACACGCTGTATTATGCGACGAACTTCATTTTCACCGGTCTTTGCGTCGCCGTGGCGTTCCATTGCGGCCTGTTCAACATCGGCGGCGAGGGGCAGGCCTATATTGGCGGCCTCGGCGTTGCGGTGGTCGGCCTTGGCCTCGGCAATGTCCTGCCCTGGTGGATCACCTTTCCGCTGGCCATCATTGCCTCGGGGCTGGTCGGCGCGCTCTGGGCCCTCATTCCGGCCTGGCTGCAGGCCAAGCGCGGCTCGCACGTGGTCATCACCACGATCATGTTCAACTTCATCGCCGCCAGCATCATGGTCTATCTGCTGGTTGGCTATCTCAAGGCGTCGGGCACACAGGCACCGGAAACCCGTGTCTTCGGTGATGGCGGGCAATTGCCGGGCCTCGGCTGGCTGCTCAGCCTGATCGGGCTGAACATGCGCTCCGCACCGCTCAACATCAGCTTCCTCCTGGCGCTGGTTGCCGCCTTCCTTGTCTGGGTGCTCATCTGGCGCACCAAGCTCGGCTATGAAATCCGCACCATGGGCTACAGCCCCAAGGCCGCGCGCTATGCCGGTATCGGCGAGGTCAGGATCATCGTCATCACCATGATGATATCGGGCGCGCTGGCCGGCATGATGGCGCTGAACCCGATCATGGGGGCGCAGCACCGCGTGCAGCTTGATTTCGTCGCCGGCGCCGGTTTCGTCGGCATTGCCGTGGCGCTGATGGGACGGTCGCATCCGGCGGGCATCGTTCTCGCCGCCATCCTGTTCGGCATGCTCTACCAGGGCGGTGCGGAAATCGCCTTCGACATGCCCAATATTTCCCGCGACATGATCGTCATCATTCAGGGCCTGGTGATCCTGTTTGCCGGCGCGCTGGAGCACATGTTCCGCCCGACCCTGTTGCGCCTCCTGCAGCGGTTCGCCCGCACGAAGCGCCAGTCCACACCGGCCGTCGCCGCCGAGGGAGGTCAATAATGGATAGCTTCACCGTCGTCCTGCAGGTTCTCGATTCGACCATCCGCCTCTCCGTGCCGCTGCTGCTGGCCTGTCTTGCCGGGCTCTATTCCGAGCGTGCGGGCATCTTCGATATCGGTCTGGAGGGCAAGATGCTGGCCGGGGCCTTTGCGGCGGGCGCCGCGGCCACCTATTCAGGCTCGGCCTATGCCGGGCTGCTCGCGGCCGTTGTGGTTTCCGTTGCGCTGGGGCTGGTGCATGGCTTTGCCTCCATCACCCATCGCGGCAACCAGATCGTTTCGGGCGTTGCCATCAACTTCATTGCCGCCGGCACCACCGTTATTCTCGGCCAGGCCTGGTTCCAGCAGGGCGGGCGCACGCCGTCGCTGCCCAATGCCGCACGCTTCAACCCGATCGACCTGCCGGGCGTGGAAACGCTGAACGGCATTCCGGTCATCGGCGCGATCTATTCCGAGCTGATTTCCGGCCACTCCGTGCTGGTCTATCTCGCCTTCCTGCTGGTGCCGTTCACCTGGTGGGTGCTGTACCGCACGCGTTTCGGCCTGCGCCTGCGCGCGGTCGGCGAGAACCCGGCGGCGGTGGATACGGCGGGTATTTCCGTGCCGTGGCTGCGTTACCGTGCGGTGATCTGCTGCGGCTTGCTCTGCGGCATCGCCGGTGCCTATCTGGCAACAGCGCAAGGGGCGGGTTTCGTCAAGGATATGACCGCAGGCAAGGGCTATATCGCGCTCGCCGCCCTGATCTTCGCCAAGTGGCGGCCGGTCCATGCCATGTTTGCCTGCCTGCTCTTCGGCTTTCTCGATGCCATTGCCATCCGCATGCAGGGGCATCCCCTGCCACTCATCGGTGAGGTTCCCGTGCAGCTGATGCAGGCCTTGCCCTATATTCTCACCATCGTGCTGCTGGCCGGTTTCATCGGCAAGGCAATTCCGCCCAAGGCGGGTGGTGTGGCCTATGTGAAAGAGCGATAGAATGAATACAGACCTGTTCGATGCCGCCTTTGCGGCCATGCAGAAAGCCCATGCGCCCTATTCGCAGTTCCCGGTGGGCGCTGCCGTGCGCACCAGCGATGGCCGGATTTATTCCGGCTGCAACATCGAAGTCATTTCCTATCCGGAGGGATGGTGCGCCGAAACCACCACCCTGTCGCATTTCGTCATGGGCGGCGGCGGTACAATCACTGATATTCTTGTGGTTGCAGAAAAGAAGGCGAAATGCACGCCCTGCGGCGGCTGCCGCCAGCGGCTGGCGGAGTTCGCCGGTCCCGAGACGCGCCTGCACCTGTGTGACAACAACGGCGTCGTCGAAACGCTGACGATGAAGGAGATTTTCCCCTACGGCTTTGAAGCGGAAGTTCTGGGAAAAGGAAGTGCCGCATGATTGCGCCTGCCACCGGAGCGCTCATCCACAAGTTGCAGGGTCTGGCGCCGCGTGTCGCGCTCGTCCTCGGGTCCGGTCTGGGTTCCCTCGTGGATGCGGTCGAGAATGCCATCCGCATTCCCTATGCCGATCTGCCGGGTTTTCCGCACAGCGGTGTCTCCGGCCATGCCGGGGAAGTGGTTGCCGGCTATCTCTCCGGCAAGCCGGTGCTGATGCTGGCGGGCCGCGCCCACTACTACGAAAAGGGCGATGCCGCGGTCATGCGCCCGGTCATGGCGGCGCTGGCCGACCTTGGCATCGAAATGCTGATCCTGACCAATGCGGCGGGCTCGGTGCGCCACGACCTCGCGCCGGGCAGCGTCATGCTGATTGACGATCACATCAACTATTCCGGGCTCAATCCCCTGATCGGCGAAGCCTCCGATCAGCGCTTTGTCGGCATGACGGCTGCCTATGACAGGAAGCTCAAAGATGCCTTTGTCATCGCCGCCGGTGAGGTGGGCGAGAAGCTGCCGATGGGTGTCTATATGTGGTTCTCCGGCCCTTCATTCGAAACACCGGCGGAAATCCGCATGGCACGCACGCTCGGCGCCGATGCGGTTGGCATGTCGACGGTGCCTGAAGTCATTCTCGCCCGCTTCTTCGGCCTGCGGGTTGCCGCCTGTTCGGTCATTACCAATTACGGTGCGGGGATGACCGGAGCGGAACTCTCGCACGAGGAAACCAAGGATGTCGCGCCGAAGGGCGGTGCGCGCCTGCAGACAATTATCCGGGCGCTGGTCCGGGAGATCGGCTGATCATGTTGCTGCCGCAGGAAATCATCCGCCGCAAACGCGATGGGCATGCGCTCGATGCGGCGGATATCACCGCCTTCGTCAACGCCATGAGCTCGGGCGCCATCACCGAAGGGCAGGTTGCCGCCTTTGCCATGGCGGTGTTCTTCAACGGCATGAAGCGCGACGAAGCCGTCGCCCTGACGCTCGCCATGCGCGATTCCGGCGATATTCTCGATTGGTCCGATCTGCCGGGCCCGGCTGTCGACAAGCATTCGACCGGCGGTGTCGGTGACAATGTCTCATTGATGCTGGCGCCCATTGCCGCCGCGTGCGGGGCCTATGTCCCGATGATTTCCGGGCGCGGCCTTGGCCATACAGGCGGCACGCTCGACAAGATGGATTCGATCCCCGGCTATCGCAGCCAGCCGGACAATGCGCTGTTCCGCAAGGTCGTGCACGAGGTCGGCTGCGCCATCATCGGCCAGACCGCCAATCTCGCGCCTGCCGACAAGCGCTTCTATTCCATCCGCGATGTTACAGCCACGGTCGAATCGATCCCGCTGATCACCGCGTCCATCCTGTCGAAAAAACTGTCGGCCGGGCTCAACGCGCTGGTGCTTGATGTGAAATCGGGCAATGGCGCATTCATGGCGCGCAGCCGCGATGCGGTGGCCCTGGCCGAAAGCATTGTCGCGGTGGCAAGCGGCGCGGGATTGACCACCACCGCTTTGCTGACCGACATGAACGAGCCTCTGGCGCTGGCGGCGGGCAATGCCGTGGAAGTGCTCAATGCCGTGGATTTCCTGACCGGCGATCTCCGGGATCCACGCCTTGAAGCGGTGACGCTGGCGCTGGTTGCGGAAATGCTGGTTTCGGCCAAGCTTGCCGCCAGTCCCAAGGTCGCCATGGACAGGGCGCGGGAAGCCCTGAATTCAGGCAAGGCGGCTGATGTTTTTGGCCGCATGGTTGCCGGGCTTGGCGGACCCACCGACTTCGTCTCCCGCGTCCGCCATTATCTGCCGGTTGCCCCGGTGACACTGGAAGTGAAGGCACCGCAGGCAGGATATGTCGCGTCGGTGGAAACCCGGGCGATTGGTGTCGCCGTTGTCGCACTGGGCGGCGGGCGCATCCGCCCGCAGGACCCGGTTGACCACGCGGTGGGCATCACGGCGCTGCAGCCGGTCGGTGCGCTGATGGAAACGGGCGATCCGATTGCCCTTGTCCAAGCGCGCAGCCAGAGCGATGCCGAGGCGGGTGCCCGCGCCATTCTTGCCGCCTATGGTTTCTCCGGCCGCAAGCCGCGCACGGTCAATCCCGTCCTGCGGCGCATTGGCGGGTAACGTTCTCCCGGCACGATCGTTGTGCGTGGTTCGACAAGCTCACCATGAGGGAAGTGGTTTGGCTGCAATCCTCGCTCTCCCTCATGGTGAGCTTGTCGAACCACGCACGGTGTTCTTGCAGCAGACCTATTTCGTCCCGTACATGCGGTCACCGGCATCGCCAAGACCGGGCATGATGTAGCCCTTTTCATTCAGGTGGCTGTCGATGGCCGCGGTGAATACCGGCACATCCGGATGGGCCTTGGTGAAGCGCTCGATGCCTTCCGGTGCCGCAAGCAGGCAGAGGAAGCGGATATTGGTTGCGCCGCGATCCTTCAGCTTCTGGATTGCCGCGATGGCCGAATTGGCGGTCGCCAGCATCGGGTCAACGACGATGATCAGCCGGTTGACGATATCTTCGGGTGCCTTGAAGTAATATTCCACCGGCTGCAGCGTGTCGTGGTCGCGATAAAGGCCGATATGCGCCACGCGCGCGGCGGGCACCAGGTCGAGCATGCCTTCGAGCAGGCCGTTGCCGGCGCGCAGGATCGAGGCGAACACCAGCTTCTTGCCTTCCAGCACCGGCGCATCCATCTCCATCATCGGGGTCTGGATGCGGATGGTGGTCAGTTCGAGATCGCGTGTCACCTCGTAGCAGAGCAGCAGCGAGATTTCCTTGAGCAGCCGCCGGAATCCCGCCGTGGATGTATCCTTGTCGCGCATGATGGTGAGCTTGTGCTGGACAAGCGGATGGGAAACGATCGTAACGCCCATGGAGAACTCCTACTCGAATTTTCCCCGACCTTAGCTGCTTGCAACCGATCCCGCAAAGTCCGCATCCCCGGCACGCACAGTTTTGTCGGCGTCGAGGCGCTCAATCAGGGCGTTTCGCGTGGTTTCATCGATATAGGCGGCCTTGAGCGCTGTCCGCGTGATCTTCGTCAAGGCGTCGTCGTCGCAACCGAAGAACGTGGCGGCGATATCGTACTCCCGCGCAAGGTCCGTATGGAAATAGGGCGGGTCGTCGGAATTCAGCGTGACCGGCACGCCGGCCTTGGCCAGCATGGGGAAGGGGTGGGACGGGAAATCGGCATAGACCTGCAGCGAAATGTTTGAGCCGGGGCAGCATTCCAGAAGGATTTGTTCTTCCGCCAGCCGCCGCACCAGATCCGGATTTTCGATGGCGCGCACGCCATGGCCGATGCGTGACGGCCTGATCGCATCGAGCGCGTCGGCAACGCTTTCCCAGCCGGAAAGCTCGCCCGCATGCACGGTGATGCCGAGGCCGGCATCGCGGGCGACATCGAAAGCCCGGGCGAAATCCCTGGGGTGGTGCATGCGTTCGTCGCCAGCCATGCCGAACCCGGTCACCAGCGGATGCGGGTTTTCGGCGATGTATCTTGCTGCTTCCATCACCGCATCGGGACCCTTATGGCGCAGGCCCGTGGCGATCATGCGCGATTCGATGCCGGTGGCCGCCTTGGCGCGCCGCATGCCTTCCGCCAGCCCCTCGATATAGGCGCGCGGCGAAAGCCCGGCGCTGATCGCATGGTCGGTGGAGATGAATACTTCCGAATAGATCGCGTCCTGCGCGCTGAGGGACAACAGGTAATCCTCGGTCAGATCCGCATAATCCTCCTGCGTGCGGAACAGTGCCGAGGCCTGATCATAGGCGCGCAGGAAGGAGGTGAAGTCGTGCCAGACGAACCGGCCGTCGACGATGAAGGCCGAAACATCGGCGCCATATTTGCCGGCTTTTCGCTCGACGAGGGCGGGAGAGGCGGCGCCTTCGACGTGACAATGCAGTTCGGCCTTCAACACCATGGGCGGTCTCCATTCGACAAAATGTGCAGCGCGTCGCTTCATCGCGCAACAGACAATAGCCTTCTGCGTTTCAATCTTCTATGCTCCGCCCGCAAAAGAGATCAGCAGGTAGCACAATGAGCCAGCAACGCACCGGTGCCCATGGCGGCATGGAAACGTCCTTCGGTTTTCAGGATGTCGGCGACGGAGAAAAGCAGACACGCGTCAATGACGTGTTTCACCGCGTCGCCAAGCGCTACGATGTGATGAACGATCTGATGTCCGGCGGACTGCACCGCGTCTGGAAGGATTCGATGATCGCCTGGCTTGCCCCGTCCAAGACATCGAACTGGAAGACACTCGATGTCGCCGGCGGCACGGGCGATATCGCCTTCCGCATCATCGAGGCTTCGAATCGCAATGCCCACGCCACCGTGCTCGACATCAACGGCTCGATGCTGGGCGTCGGCCGTGATCGCGCGGCGAAAAAAGGCCTTGCCGATAATACCGAGTTTGTTGAAGCCAATGCCGAGGAACTGCCGTTCGAGGATGCCAGCTTCGACGCCTATACCATCGCCTTCGGCATCCGCAACGTGCCGCATATCGACCGCGCTCTGGCGGAAGCCTATCGTGTGCTGAAGCCGGGCGGCCGCTTCCTCTGCCTTGAATTTTCCGAAGTGGAACTGCCGGTTCTCGACAAGATTTACGACGCCTGGTCGTTCAATGCGATTCCGAAAATCGGCAAGGCGGTCACGGGGGATGCGGATTCCTACCAGTATCTGGTGGAATCTATCCGCAAATTCCCCCGCCAGGCGGATTTCGCCGAGATGATCCGCACGGCAGGTTTCGAGCGGGTGAGCTGGCGCAACTTTACCGGCGGTATCGCTGCCCTGCATTCCGGCTGGAAATTGTGACGTTCTGAATGAGTAAGTTTACCGCAACATTTCGCCTGATCCGGGCCGGATGGATCATGACGCGCGAAGGCGTTATTTCCGCACTGCCCGCCGAAGGCCTGAGCGGCCTTCCCGCATTCGGCCACCGCATCGCCGGGCTGCTGGCAAGGCGGCGCGCCCGCACGGCCCGTCGTTCCGAGCGCATGTCGCGCGCCATCAACAAGCTCGGGCCGTCCTATGTCAAGCTGGGCCAGTTCCTGGCAACGCGGCCGGATGTGGTCGGCACCGAAGTGGCTGACGATCTGGCGCTGCTGCAGGATCAGCTTGATTTCTTCCCGATGGAAGCGTCGGTCAAGGCCATCGAGGGTTCGCTCGGCCGTCCCGTCGATGATCTCTATGTCAACCTGGGCGAACCCATTGCCGCAGCATCGATTGCGCAGGTTCACCCCGCCTATGTCAGAACAGGCGGCGAGGACCGCAAGGTCGCCGTCAAGGTTGTCCGGCCGGGCGTGCGCCAGCGCTTCAACAACGATCTGGAAAGCTTCTTCCTCGTGGCAAAGTGGCAGGAGCGCTACGTGCCCGCAACACGCCGCCTGCGTCCGATCGAAGTGACGCGCACCCTGGCGCAGACGACGCGGATCGAGATGGATCTGCGGCTGGAAGCGGCTGCGCTTTCGGAAATCGGCGAAAACACCAAGGACGATCCGGGCTTCCGCGTGCCGACCGTTGATTGGGAGCGCACGGGGCGCGATGTGCTGACGCTCGAGTGGATCGACGGCATCAAGATGTCGGATATCGATGGCCTGCGCGCCGCCGGTCATAATCTTGTCGGTCTTGCCGAAACACTGATCCAGTCCTTCCTGCGCCATACATTGCGCGATGGCTTCTTTCATGCCGACATGCATCCCGGCAACATGTTCGTCGATGATCGCGGGCACATCGTTGCCGTGGATTTCGGCATCACCGGGCGGCTCGGCAAGAAGGAGCGGCGGTTTCTCGCGGAAATCCTCTACGGCTTCATCACGCGTGACTATGTCCGTGTCGCCGAGGTGCATTTCGAGGCGGGCTATGTGCCGCATCACCATGATGTGGCGAGCTTTGCCCAGGCCATCCGCGCCATTGGCGAACCCATCCATGGCCAGCCCGCCGAAACCATTTCCATGGCCAAGCTCCTGACCCTGCTGTTCGAGGTCACCGAGCTTTTCGATATGGAGACCCGGCCGGAACTGGTCATGCTGCAGAAGACCATGGTGGTGGTGGAAGGCGTCTCCCGCACGCTCGATCCGCATTTCAACATGTGGAAAGCATCCGAACCTGTCGTGGGCGACTGGATCCGCCGCAATCTCGGCCCGCAGGGAATTCTTGCCGATGCGCGTGAGGGCGTCGGCGCCCTGCTGCATCTCGCCCGTCAGGCGCCCGAGCTCGTTGCACGGGCCGACCGCCTGTCGAAAGAGATGGACCGGATGGCGGAGCAGGGTTTCCGCTTCGATGACGAGACGGCAAAGGCCATCGGCAAGGCGGAGGCGCGGCATACCCGCTCCGGCCGCGTTGCCCTATGGGTGATTGCAATCTGTCTGGTTATCATCACTTACGCCCTTCTTTTCTGAGCTCAATTGCGTTAATGTGATTGCAATGATTGCATTTTATGCAGTCTTTGTTCTCGGAGTGCAATCATGGCGAGCATAACCATCCGCAATCTCGATGATGCGACCAAGGAAAAGCTGCGGCTGCGCGCCGCCGCCCACGGCCGGTCGATGGAAGAGGAGGTGCGCCTCCTGCTTGCGGCGCTGGATGTGCATGCCGGCCCTTCCATCACCCAGGTCTCGGCACCTTCATCAGCGTTGGCTACCGGACCGCTTGCGGGGCGGCATATTCTTCTCATCATCGGCGGCGGCATTGCCGCCTATAAATGTCTCGACCTCATCCGCCGCCTGCGCGAGCGTGGTGCGCATGTGCGCCCGGTGCTGACGAAGGCAGCGGAAGAGTTTGTCACGCCCCTATCCGTCGGTGCACTGGCCGCGGACAAGGTCTTTACCGATCTGTTCTCCCGTGAGGACGAGCACGATGTCGGGCATATCCGCCTGTCGCGCGAAGCGGATCTCATTGTTGTGGCTCCGGCAACGGCGGATCTCATGGCAAAAATGGCGGGCGGTCTGGCCAACGATCTCGCCTCGGCGGTACTGCTGGCAACCGACAAGCCCGTCCTGATTGCACCGGCCATGAATCCGAAAATGTGGACGCATCCGGCAACCCGGCGCAACCGAACGACCCTTGCCAATGATGGCATCCGCTTTGTCGGGCCGAACAGCGGCGAGATGGCCGAAAGCGGCGAGGCGGGTGCCGGGCGCATGGCCGAGCCTTTGGAGATCGTCGCCGCGATTGAAAAGTGTCTCGACAAAGGGCCGAAGCCGCTCGCCGGAAAAACCATTGTCATGACCTCCGGCCCGACACACGAGCCCATCGATCCCGTGCGCTATATCGCCAATCGTTCTTCCGGCAAGCAGGGACATGCCATCGCCGCCGCGCTGGCGCGGCTGGGTGCAACGGTGCATCTGGTCTCCGGGCCGGTGACCATCGCCGACCCCGAGGGCGTGTCGGTCACCCACGTGGAATCCGCGCGCGACATGCGCGATGCCGTGGAACGGTTGCTGCCCGCCGATGCGGCTGTGATGGTTGCGGCCGTCGCCGACTGGCGCACGGCAAACGAAGCGGGCGAAAAGATCAAGAAGCAGCCGGGTGCGGCGGCCCCAGCCCTGCAGATGGTGGAAAATCCCGATATTCTCGCCGGGGTCGGGCACAGCAAGCAGCGCCCGCGCCTCGTGGTGGGGTTTGCTGCGGAGACTCAGGACCTGCTCGCCAATGCACGCAAGAAGCTCGACAAGAAAGGCGCCGACTGGATTGTTGCCAACGATGTCAGCCACGCCACCGGCGTGATGGGCGGCGACCGCAATGCCGTGCGCATTGTCACGCGTTCCGGTGTCGAAGAGTGGCCCGACATGAGCAAGGAAGAGGTGGCGGAACGGCTGGCCGCCCGGATCGCTGCCGCCTTGCAGACGATCGAAGTGTGATGCCGGAATGCCAGTAAGGTAAGCACATGCTTACGCGATAAGCCGTTTGACTTGATGCACAATAATCTCCAGAAAACCCAATATCATTGCTGAAGACGGAATCCCCATGACCGCCACCACCACGCCTATCGTTGAAACCGAACGCCTCATTCTGCGCGCACACAGGCTGGAAGATTTTGAGGCGCTGCATAGCCTGTGGACGCAACCGGCGGTTTATGAATTCATTTCAGGCAAGCCGTCGACCCGCGAGGCTTCCTGGGGCCGATTGCTCAAATATGCCGGTCTCTGGACCTTGAACGGCTATGGATTCTGGGCGGTGGAGGACAAGGCCACGGGCCGCTATGTCGGCGATATCGGCTTTGCCAATTTCCTGCGTGATATCGAACCACCCTTCGGCGACACGCCGGAGATGGGCTGGGTCCTCGCGCCGGAAATCCACGGCAAGGGCTATGCCAGTGAAGCGCTTGCGGCGGCTGCGGCGTGGGGCGACGGTTTTTTCAGGCAGGACCGGGCCCTGTGCATCATTTCGCCGGAAAACACCGCTTCGCTCCGGGTGGCGGAAAAGACCGGCTTCGCCCGGATTGGCACGGCCGATTATACCGGCGAAACGGTCCTGCTGCTCGAGCGCAGGTTCAAGCGCTGATTGGGCAACAGTAGCCGGTCAGCGCTTACCACCCTTCACCCTTCTGCGATATGTGGTGGACGATCTGGCAGGGACTGGCAATCCAGAAATCCCGGTGGCCCTCCGGCAGCGCCTCGATTGCATCGCAGCGGACAACGCCGGCAGCGTTCAGGTGTGCCGCCGCCGCACCGGCATCGTCCGCAGCAATTTCCAGCCACAGTTCCGCCTGGCTCATGCCGGGCACCCGGTCGATCCACAGCTGGTTCGAGCCGAAATGGAACCCGACATGGGGAGGGTGGTTGTCGAGGGGTTTCAGGCCGATCACATCGCGGTAGAAGGCGACCGTTGCCTCATACTGGTGCGGCGGAACTTTCATGGCGATGTTGTGGTTGCCTTCATAGCGCGGTTTCATGCGAGGTCATCCTTCCGGGAATGTGGTGCGCCAGCATTGACGCAGCGAAAATGTCACGCGGGCAGCGCCCTGTCATATTCAGCCTCGAGGTGCTCCAGCTTCGCCCAGAAATCTGCGGTTTCGGCCCCGTTCAGCACGTTGATCAGCACGCTCAGATGCGTGTGCCAGCCGCTGGCGACGCTGACCATGGCGCCATGATCGGCGAGACGGCTGTGGGTGAGGGTCAGCAGGGTGTCGTCGCCGGCCGCCTGCAGTTCAAAACTCACCTCCGATGCCGTGCCATTGCCCTCTTCCCATGTGAAGGACAGGTATGTCGGCGGCTCGCAGCGTATGACCTTCCCGATATTCCGGTGGCCTTCATATTTCCGGTACTTTTCCGGGGTGGGCGCGGTGGACAATTCGGAATGGCGGAAGGTCAGTTCCACCGGTCCGCCGGCATGGCCCGCCATCGGCCCCTTGGCGAGCCATTTTCCGCGCTTTTCCGCGTCGGTGAGATAGGCCCATACGCGTTCCACCGGACCGGGAAGCAGCCGTTCGATGCGTACGGTGCGCGGGGCTGTTGCAATGCCAAGCTGGTCGTTTCCCTGATGCAGGCTCATCGTTCTACTCCTTGGTATCCGGTTTGGATTTGGGGGCCTTGCGGGCCCCGTGTTTCGCCGTGTCGGCAAGCGCACGGTCCTCCGCGCGCAGAATATCTTCCAGATCGTCGAGCCGTTCCTGCCAGAACTGCTCGTAATAGCGCAGCCATTCCTGCGCTTCGGCCAGCCGGGCCGCCTGCAGGGCGCAGATGTGGGTCCGGCCCTGCACGTGCCGCCGCACCAGCCCGGCCGCTTCGAGCACCTTGATGTGCTTGGATGCGCCGGCGAGCGACATGTTGAACGGCGTCGCCAGTTCGCTGACGGTGCGCTCGCTGGTCGACAGCCGATGCAGCATGGCTCTCCGCGTCGGGTCGGAGAGGGCATGGAAAACGGCGTCGAGCGTGGGTGTGCTATATTCAACCATAAGGTTTAATATAGCTATGCGATTTCAATTGTCAACCATTTGGTTGAATAAATGCGCGAGGCCGATCAAGGCGACGAACAGCGGTCAGTCCGGTTGAAGGGCAGGCGGGCTCAGGCGGCTTTTTCGCGGACCTGATAATCCTTGATCGCGGCGAAGCGGATAGCCTTCCAGCGCTCGGCTTCATAGGACAGCGAGAAGGAATTCTGCGCCAGGAACACCGGATCATTGTCGAGATCGTGGGCGATATCGGCCCGGTGTGCGTTGATGAAGCGCTGCAGCTCCGCCGGGTCATCGGCCGAGATCCAGCGCGCAATGGTGAAGCGTGCGGGCTCGAAGCCGACGGGAAGCGTGTATTCGACTTTCAGCCGCTCGGTCAGGACGTCGATCTGCAGGGCGCCGACCACGCCGACGATGGCGGGCGAACCGTCATCGGGCAGGAACAACTGGACAACGCCTTCTTCCGCCATCTGTTGCAGCGCCTCGCGCAGCTTCTTTGCCTTCATCGCATCGTCGAGCCGCACGCGGCGCAGGATTTCTGGGGCAAAGTTCGGCACGCCGCGGAACAGGATGTCTTCGCCTTCCGTCAGCGTGTCGCCGATGCGCAAGGTGCCATGGTTGGGAATGCCCACCACATCGCCGGCCCAGGCTTCGTCAGCAATCTGGCGGCTGCGGGCGAAGAAGAACTGCGGTGCCGACAGGCTCATCGGCTTGCCGGTGCGCACCAGCTTGGCTTTCATGCCGCGTGACAGTTTGCCGGAGCAGACGCGCAGGAAGGCGATGCGGTCGCGATGGTTCGGGTCCATGTTGGCCTGGATCTTGAAGACAAATCCGGTCATCTTGTCTTCGGTCGCTTCAACGCGGCGGATATCGGCATCCTGCGCGCGCGGGCTCGGCCCGAAATCGCAGAAGGCTTCGATCAGATCGCGCACGCCGTAATTGCGCAGCGCCGAACCGAAATAGACCGGCGTCATATGGCCTTCGCGGAATGATTGCAGATCGAAGGGATTGCAGGCATCGCGCGCCAGGGTCACCTCGTCGATCCACGCCTGGCGTTCGTTCTCGGGCAGCAGGCCGGAGGCACCGGCGGCTTCCGGTCCGTTGACCGGTGTCGGCTTTTCCTCTTCATCGCGGCGCCGCACGGTATTGTCCTGCAGGTTGTAGGTGCCGGCAAAGCTCTTGCCGCGTCCGATCGGCCAGGTGATCGGGGCGGTGTCGAGCGCCAGTTTCTGCTCGATTTCGTCGAGGATTTCGTAGGGGTCGCGGCTTTCCCGGTCCATCTTGTTGACGAAGGTGACGATCGGAATATCGCGCATGCGGCAGACTTCGAAGAGTTTCAGCGTCCGCGCCTCGATACCCTTGGCGGCGTCGATGACCATGACGGCGCTGTCGACGGCGGTGAGCGTGCGGTAGGTGTCGTCGGCGAAATCTTCGTGGCCGGGCGTATCCAGAAGGTTGAAGATGCAGTCCTTGTACTCGAAGGTCATCACCGAGGTGACGACCGAGATGCCGCGATCCCGTTCGATGTTCATCCAGTCGGAGCGTGTCTGGATACGGTCCTTCTTGGCCTTGACCTCGCCGGCAAGCTGGATCGCTCCGCCGAACAGCAGCAGCTTTTCGGTCAGCGTGGTTTTACCGGCGTCCGGGTGCGCGATGATCGCAAACGTACGGCGTTTCGAAACGGGATGGTCGGCAGAAGACATGAAGCGGCTCAAATTTCTTAATCGTAGGGTTGCGCGCCTTCTATCAGCCGGAGGCCTTGCCGTCGACTGTCAATTCCAAGGCGCCTTCTACGAAGGTTGTATCACGGCGTGATACATTTTGTTTGACCGGTGAATGCGCGGCGGTAGAATAGCTGCATTTGAGGCGATAATGATATGTTCATTCAAGGACAAATGGACGGAGGCAATTTTACACGGGGTAGCGCCGAGAGGGTTTCCGGAAATCGTGCTTCAACGCGCTCGTCGCAAGCTTACCATG
The DNA here is from genome assembly GCF_044760925.1 of Phyllobacterium sp. NPDC097923. Taxonomy (NCBI): domain Bacteria; kingdom Pseudomonadati; phylum Pseudomonadota; class Alphaproteobacteria; order Hyphomicrobiales; family Phyllobacteriaceae; genus Phyllobacterium; species Phyllobacterium sp. NPDC097923. The sequence goes on from NZ_JBIWBL010000001.1 coordinate 51,497, forward strand.
ATCCAGCATGCGACCTCACTTAAGGATCTCCTTGCGCCTCCCGCCAATCGCTTGGAGGCCCTTCAAGGGGATCGAAAGGGACAACATTCGATCCGTATCAATGACCAATGGCGGGTCTGTTTCATTTGGACAGAGGCGGGCGCCAAGCAGGTTGAAATTACGGATTATCACTAGGTCTAGACTCCGGAAGGAAAAAGCATGTTGGGAAAAAACGGTTTACCTCCCATCCATCCCGGTGAAATTATACGGGAGGAGTTTCTCGAACCCTTGAAGATGAGTGCTGGTGCCTTGGCGAAAGCGCTGCATGTTCCGCGGACACGTATCGAGCGTCTGGTTGCGGAGAAGACGGCGGTCACTCCCGATACGGCGCTGCGGCTGGGAAAATATTTCAACACGTCCGCAGAGTTCTGGCTGAACATGCAGATGTCCTACGATCTCAAGATCGAAACCCGCGACAAGCGGACTGAAATCGACAGGATCGTCGCGCTCAAGCGCAAAGCCGACAAAGCGGCGTAGTCAAAATTTTGGAATTTACACTTTCTCCAGCACCGGCCCGGATTTTTCCTGTGCCATGAACGGCTCGATGGCGATGCGCTTGCTGTTCTTGACGGTCACGAAACTGTTCGGCGGCACCGGCATCCAGTTTTCCGCTTCTCCGTCCAGCGGTTCCGAGACGACGCACAGGCCCGAGCTCGGTGCGAGCGTCGCCGTGTAAAGCGTCGGGGCAAAGCGGTCGGTGGCGTAGCGCACTGCGTAGAGCTGTGTCCCGTCGGAAAATGCCGCGGTCAGCCGGATGAAGGGCGGCACGCCGGCGCGCTCCGCCTCGGCGGTGATGACATTGACCGTTTCAACGAGAGACTGCGCCGGGTCCTTGTCCAGGCCGTGCTGCAGCATCAGCAAGAAAATCAGCTCCGAATCCGTCGATCCCAGCTTCTGCACATAGAGCGCATCGTCGAGCTTGGCTTCCAGCCCGCGCCGCAGCCGGTCGAAATGGCCGATCTGTCCGTTGTGCATGAAACTCCATTGGCCCGAGACGAACGGATGGCAATTGGTCCGGCTGGTCGAGCCGCCGGTGGAGGCGCGCACATGGGCGAGAAACAGGTGCGACCGGATCTGCCGCGACAGGCTCTTCAGGTTCTGGTCGGACCAGGCAGGGAGAATATCGCGGTAAAGGCCGGGTTCCGGCCGCTCACCATACCAGGCAACGCCGAAACCATCGCCATTGGTGCGGGTCTTGGCCTCGTGCGCATCATGGCTCTGGGCGATCAGTGAATGGCAGGGCGAAGCAATGACATCTTCGAGATAAAGCTGAGGTCCGAGATAGGCTGCCCATCGACACATGATTCACCCGATTCACTCTTGATACGACTGACAATAGCGCGTCGCGCGGCGCTTGGGAATCGTCAGGTTCAGCCACTGCTAGAAAGAGATTGTGTGCAAACAATGATCCGGACAAATCTTGTGAGTTGACCAATCCGGCGGACTGGTGAAAAAGGTGATCTCATGTCTCAATCATCCGATTCCGCACGTCACGTGCATCCCGCTCTCGGTCTTGTCCGGTTGCCGCATGGGCGGGACCTCGATTTGCCCGCCTATGAAACCCCCGGCTCGGCCGGAATGGACCTGCGCGCCGCAGTGCCCGAGGACCGTCCGTTGCTGCTTTTGCCCGGCCGCCGCGCCCTGGTGCCGACCGGCCTCGTCTTCGAGATCCCGCAAGGCTATGAAGCGCAGGTAAGGCCGCGTTCCGGCCTTGCCCTCAAGCACGGAATTACCTGCCTCAACACACCGGGGACCATTGATTCCGACTACCGGGGTGAGGTAAAAGTAATCCTGATCAATCTTGGAGATGACGACTTCTACGTCGAGCGTGGCATGCGCATCGCGCAGGTCGTGCTGGCGCCGGTCGTGCAGCTCGAGGTTGAAGAACGGCAGCATGCCAGCGAAACGGCACGCGGTGCCGGAGGGTTCGGGTCAACGGGCACGTCGTAATCGCGGGAGGATAGCATGGACAAGGGCAAGGTTTTCCGTCAGCTGCATCAGGGACCGGAAATTCTGCTGATGCCCAATCCATGGGATCCCGGCACGACCCGGTTCCTCGCGTCGCTCGGCTTCAAGGCGCTCGCCACCAGCAGCGCCGGGTTTGCCTTTTCGCGTGCTTTGCCCGATGGCGGCGTCGCCTTCGATGTCATGATGCAGCATTGCCGTGATCTCGTGGCAGCAACGGATCTTCCCATTTCCGGTGATCTGGAAAAGGGCAAGGGTGACAGCGCCGACAGCGCCGGCGAGACCATCTTCGCCGCCGAAGCCGCCGGTCTTGCCGGCTGCTCCATCGAGGATTTTTCCGGCGATGCGGACAAGCCGATCTATGATTTCGACCATGCGGTCGAGCGTGTCTACGCGGCGGCGGAAGCCGCGCGGGCGCTGAAGAGCGATTTCGTCTTCACGGCGCGTGCCGAGAATTTCCTGCATGGCCGTGCCGATCTCGACGACACGATCAAGCGGTTGCAGGCATTTGAACGGGCCGGTGCCGATGTGCTTTTTGCGCCCGGCATTTCCGATCTCGAGAGCATCCGCACGATCTGTGCCTCCGTGTCGAAGCCAGTCAATGTCCTCGCGCCGGCATCATTAAGCGTCAGCACGCTGAAATCCGTCGGCGTGCGCCGCGTTTCACTCGGGCCGCGGCTGACCACCGCCGCCTTCACCGCCATTCGCGATGCGGCCCGCGAAGTGCTCGACAAGGGCACGTTCGAATTCTCAAAAACCGGCGTGACGTTCGGGGAGCTGCAAAAGCTCTACGCGCAGGACGCAGACAAGGAAGATTAAGCATGACTCGCCCCGATCTGGTGATTTTCGACTGTGACGGGGTCCTGGTCGATACCGAAGCCCTTGCCAATCAGCATCTGATCAAGATGCTCAATGCCGCGGGCTATCCCATCACCTTCGATGAGGCGCGCAAGAACCTCTGCGGCATGCCGATGCGCGCGGTGAAGGAGAAGGTGGAGGCGCAAGGCTATTCCCTTGGCGACGATTTTGTCGAGCGCTGGTATCAGGCCATTCCCGTCATTTTTGAAAACGGCGTCGACGCCATTCCGCACATCGAAACGGTCATCGATGCGGTGAAGGAAGCGCAACTGTCCTATTGCGTGGCCTCCTCCGCCAATGTGGAAAAAATGCACCTGACGCTGGGGAAAACCGGGCTGATCGGCCATTTCCATGATGTGCTGTACAGTGCATCCATGGTGGCGCGCGGCAAGCCGTTCCCCGATCTCTTCCTGCATGCGGCCAGGGAAATGGGCTTCGAGCCGTCCCGCTCCGTGGTGATCGAGGACAGCGTGGCGGGAACAACGGCGGGAACGGCGGCCGGCATGCGGGTGTTTTCCTATTGCGGCGATGCGCATGCCGACCATGAAGGTCTCGTCGCGGCGGGCGGTATCCTCTTCGACGACATGCGCAAGCTGCCTGCGCTTCTGGGCATCGCCTGATGGCCGTGCCGCTCAGCGTCATCGACATGCACACCGGCGGCGAGCCCCTGCGCATCATCACCGGCGGCTATCCCGTCCTGCCGAAAGGCACGATCCTGGAGAAGCGCGCCTATGTCCGGGACAATCTCGACGCCTTGCGCAAAATCCTGATGTTCGAGCCGCGCGGCCATTTCGACATGTATGGCGCGCTGCTGGTGGAGCCGAACCTGCCCGGCGCCGATCTCGCCGTGCTGTTCATGCACAATGAGGGCTATTCGACGATGTGCGGCCACGCCATCATCGCGCTTGGCCGCTATGCCATCGATTACGGCCTTGTTGAGAAGGTCGAGCCGGTTACGACGGTCCGCATCGAATGCCCCTGCGGCATGGTGGTGGCCTCCGTCGAGGTGAAGGACGGTAAGTCCGCCAGCGTCTCCTTCGAAAGCGTCCCGGCCTTTCTGTTTGCCGGGGACCGGACCATCCATCTGCCGCCCTATGGCGACGTGACGTTCGACGTGGCCTATGGCGGCGCCTATTACGCGCTCGCCCATTGCAGCCAGTTCGGCCTTGAATTCGGCCGCGATCCCGCACGCAAATTCATCGAGGCGGCAACATTGCTCACCGAAGCGGTGAAGGACGCCGTGCCGCTGGCGCACCCGGATCACAGCGACCTTGCCTTCCTTTATGGTTCCATCCTCACCGACGGTCTCGACGGCTGGTCGGAAGCGCCGACAAAGAATGTCTGCATTTTCGCCGATGCGCAGCTCGACCGCTCGCCGACGGGGTCGGGTGTGACGGCGCGGCTGGCTGCCATGCACGCCAAGGGCCAGATTCATGCAACCGAAGCGCGGATTTTCGAAAGCATTGTCGGTTCGCGTTTTGCCGGGGCTGTCGCCTCGCTCACCAGGGCGGGACCCTTCGACGCCATCACGGCGCGTGTCTCCGGCCATGCCTATTACAGCGGCAAGGCGGAGTTCATCGTTGAAGACGATGATCCGCTCGGACAGGGGTTTCTGGTTCTCTAGTGGGAAGTGACCATGTTCGGACGAATTGCAGGTGTTTTGGCCATCGTGATTCTTGCGGCAACAGGGTCGTCGCGCGCGGAGGATGCGAAACCTTTTGATCCAAACATCGCCAAGGCTGCGCAACAGATCAAGATGGCCGTGCAGCGGTGCTGGAACCGGCCCGAATACAAGGGGCCACCACTGATTGTTACGCTGAAAGTCCAGCTTGCAAAGGACGGCTCAATTGTCGGCAAGCCGGAAATTTTGAGGCCGAAAAAGGATAAGACCTTCAATTCAATAGCCGAAAGTGCTGTTCGTGCGATCATGCGTTGCGCGCCCTTCAACACTGTCCCGGAAAACCCCAATCTTTATGAGTATCTCAACAAAATCGAGATGTCGTTCCACAGTCCGGCCCACTGAATTCGGCCTTCAAAGCACAAACATTCAAACCCGATTGCCAGTGCGGAAAATCGGCGTATTGTCCCGCCGCACAGACTTCACGCAGAGATTGATCATGACACTTGCCGGTTTCATCGCCTATTCGGGCGCCCTCGCCATTGCCGCCGCCATTCCCGGGCCCGGTCTCACCGCCCTCATCGCGCGGGCGCTCGGCTCCGGTTTCCGCTCGGCCCTATTCATGTCGCTTGGCCTCGTCCTCGGCGATCTGACCTATCTGACGGCCGTGGTGCTCGGCCTTTCCATGGTGGCGCAGACGTTCGGAACACTGTTTCTGCTGATCAAATGGGCGGGTGTGGCCTATCTCGCCTATCTCGCCTGGAGTTTCTGGACCGCGGGAATTTCCGCTGAAAAGATTGAAGCCAGGCGCGGCAGCGGCGGGGCTCTCGCCAGCGTGCTTTCCGGGCTTGCGGTTACCCTCGGCAATCCGAAGACCATGATCTTCTATATCGCCCTGACGCCGACGCTGATCGATCTGCACGCCATCACCCCGACCGATTATGCCCTGCTCGCCTGCGTAACGGTTGTGACGCTGCTTGTCGTGCTGGTGCCCTATCTCGCGCTTGCATCCAAGGCACGCTGGTTCCTGCAATCGCCGCGCGCGCTGAAACGGCTGAACCGCACCGCCGCCGCATTCATGGCGGGCGCTGCACTTGCCATCGCCGGGCGGGCATCCTGACCGTAGAATTTTATTCTAAGGCTGTAGGTATATTGGCATGAAATTCCCGTGATCGGGCTGTTTATGCATAGGCTCGACTATGAATTTTCAAGCTCGCGCCATAAGATGGCTGCCACAGCAATTGAGGGAGCATTTCCATGAGCACGAGTGATGCGCGCAAACCCGGCCGCGGCCGTATCTACAATTCCATTGTCGATACCATCGGCGATACGCCGATTGTCCGTCTTGATAAGCTGGCAAAGGATCAGGGTGTCGAAGCCAATCTCCTGGCCAAACTCGAATTCTTCAATCCGATTGCCAGTGTCAAGGATCGCATCGGCGTCGCGCTGATCGAATCGCTGGAAGCACAGGGCAAGGCAACGCCGGGCAAGACGACATTCGTCGAGCCGACCTCCGGCAATACCGGTATTGCGCTGGCGTTTGCCGCCGCCGCCAAGGGCTACCGCCTCATCCTCACCATGCCGGAAACCATGTCGGTCGAGCGTCGCAAGATGCTCAAGCTGCTCGGTGCCGAACTGGTTTTGACCGAGGGCGCCAAGGGTATGAAGGGCGCCATCGCCAAGGCCAATGAACTGGTGGAAACCACGCCCGATGCGGTCATTCCCGGCCAGTTCGACAATCCGGCCAACCCCGAGATTCACCGCAGGACCACCGCCGAGGAAATCTGGAACGATACGGACGGCAAGGTCGATATCTTTGTGTCCGGCATCGGCACCGGCGGCACCATCACCGGTGTCGGCCAGGTCCTGAAGCAGCGCAAGCCGGACGTGCGCATCGTTGCGGTCGAGCCGAAGGATTCGCCGGTTCTATCAGGCGGCAATCCCGGCCCGCACAAGATCCAGGGCATCGGTGCCGGTTTCGCGCCGCAGGTGCTTGATACCCACATCTATGACGAGGTCATTCAGGTCTCCAATGAGGATGCCTTCACCTATGCCCGCCTGGTGGCCAAGCTCGAAGGCGTGCCGGTCGGCATTTCCTCCGGTGCCGCGCTCACGGCAGCTATCGAGCTCGGCAAGCGTCCGGAAAACAAGGGCAAGAATATCGTCGTGATCATTCCGTCCTTTGCTGAACGGTATTTGTCGACGGCACTTTTCGACGGCCTCGACGCCTGATAGAACCGATACTGTTTTGCAACCAGCCCCGCCAGACGCCCGGCGGGGCTGATTGTTTTGCGTCCGCGATAGTTCGGCCGTGATCGAAGCATCGGATCATCCGGCTGCTCTAAAACAGGCCAATCCACACGAAGGAGCGGCCGTTATGAGCATCACCTGCATTATCAAATATGAAATCGACCCCTACCAGAAGGATGCATTCGAGCATTATGCACGCACCTGGAACGAGGCGATCCCGCGCTGCGGTGCTGATCTGATCGGCTATTTCGCCCCGCATGAGGGGTCGGCCACATTGGCCTACGGGATTTACAACATCGAAGATCTGGCGGCCTATGAGGCGTACCGCGCAAAATTGATGGCCGATCCGCTGGGCCGCGCCAATTACGAATTTTCGCGCGAACGGAAATTCATCCGCCGCGAGGACCGCACGTTCCTGCGCCGTGTTACTGGAAACAATGGGAATTGATCCGATGATTGCTGTGATTTTCGAAGTGGAGCCGAGGGAAGGCCACGAGAAAGATTATTTCGAGCGGGCGGCGAATTTGCGCCCGCTTCTGGAAAAGATGGACGGCTTCATTTCCGTCGAACGGTTCCGCAGCCTTGCCAACGAGAACCGTTATCTCTCCCTGTCGTTCTGGCGCGACGAAGCCTCAGTTGCGGCTTGGCGCCAGACCGAGGAACATCGCGCTGCCCAGAGCGCTGGCCGCGCCGAAATCTTTGCCGATTACCGGCTGCGGATTGCGGCTGTTATGCGTGACTATGGCTTGCGAGCCCGTGATGAGGCTCCGTCTGACGCGCGCGTTTACCATCATGCCTGACCGTGGTTGCGCTGTGCACAGGCGGGGCCGGGGCCGCGCATGTAATGGCGTTCCGGCCGGTAGGACGGTGCAATGAATTCACGGACGACGCGAAGCGTATCGCGCAGTTGAACGAGCATGGTCATATCTTCATTTCCTGAATCTCGATCGCCCGAAAAAATCGGTTAGCGATCATTTAGCTAAAATTTAACCGATAAATATGAACGCTTGCTGAATACCGATGGTTAAGGCCCGGTGAATTCATGGAAAATTAGCTTTAACACCTGAGGCAGGCCGTAATTTCCCGGTTGAAAAGCTAAAAAGAAACCCGGTGTTAACCACCGGGTTTTGTCAATTCTGATTCGTTTGCAAGACCTGCCTGCATGCGCCGGTCGTCACGCATTGCCGATGAGAATGCCCGTGGCCAGGACGAGGCTGCCGCCCAGCACCACCTGTATCGCCGCGCGGAAGAACGGCGTTTCCATATATTTGTGCTGGATATAGGCAATCGCCCAAAGCTCGACGAAAACCACCAGTGCGGCGATCGTCGTGGCCGTCCAGAAATCCGGGATCAGGTAGGGCAGGGCATGGCCCAGGCCGCCGATTGCCGTCATCAGGCCGTTGGCGAGGCCGCGCTTCAACGGCGATCCTCGCCCGGACAGTTTGCCGTCATCATGGGCGGCTTCCGTGAAGCCCATCGAGATGCCGGCACCGAGCGAGGCGGAGAGGCCGACGAGAAATGTCTGCCAGGTGTCCTGGGTTGCGAAGGCCGCCGCAAAAATCGGCGCAAGCGTCGAGACGGAGCCGTCCATCAGCCCCGCCAGCCCCGGCTGGACATAGGTGAGCAGGAACTGGCGTTTTTCCGTCAGTTTCTCGTCTTGTTGCACCGCATCGGGCGTGTGCTGTTCGCCCAGCCGGTGCGCCAGCGATTCATGGGTTTTCTCGGCAATGGCAAGATCCCCGAGCAGCTTGCGCGTCGAGGCATCGCTGACCAGTTTCACCGCTTCCGTGTAGAAGCGGTAGGCCTGCTCCTCCATTTTCTCCGCCATCTCGCGCACCTTGTCGATGCCGAGCGGCCGCACCAGCCAGTCCGGCTTGCGCTCGAGATAGCCGCGCACATGTTCGCGCCGGATCAGCGGAATGCGGTCGCCGAAGCGCGCGCGGTGCATGTCGATGAGCACCTGCCGGTGCAGGTTTTCCTCCTCCGCCATATCCTCGAAGACTTTAGCGCTCTGCGGGAAATCATCCCGCAGCCCGTCGGCATAGGCAAGGTAGATCCGCGCATCGTCTTCTTCCGATGAAATGGCGAGCGCGAGGAGCTGCTGTTCCGACAATTCGTTGAGTTCGTGGCGACGGGGACCGAAGAAGCGGCTGAGCATGGCACTGTCCTAATTTAGAATAATTCTAAACTATAGAAAGCAGATGCGCTTTTCAAGAGGGCGCCCGGGACAATGATGACAATGATTTGGATGCCGAAACGCCGCGCCGGTGCTATGAATGGCCAGACCCGCCCATTCAGCAGCCGAGGACATGATGAACGCGTTCGCCATTGCCAATACCGATATCGTCGATGCCGCCGTCCGGCTCAAAGGCCAGCTTGTCGCCACCCGGCTGATCGAGTCGGAAGCGCTCAATGCCAAATATGGCGCACGCATCCTGTTCAAGCCGGAATGCCTGCAGCGGACCGGTTCGTTCAAGTTCCGCGGCGCCTACAACCGCATCAGCCAGATGACGGCGGACGAGCGCAAGCGCGGCATCGTCGCCTTTTCCTCCGGCAATCATGCGCAGGGCGTGGCAAGCTCCGCCCAGCTTTTCGGCATCAAGGCTGTCATCATCATGCCGTCCGATGCGCCGCAGTTGAAAATTGCCAATACACGGTCCTATGGCGCTGACGTCGTGCTCTATGACCGCTACAAGCAGAGCCGGGAGGAGATCGCGGCTGAGTATATCAACGGGCGCGGCATGATCCTGGTGCCGCCCTATGACGATCCCGCGATCATGGCCGGGCAGGGCACGATCGGCATCGAGCTGATCGACGAGGCGGAGGAACGCGGCATTGTCTTCGACGACCTGTTCGTGCCGAGCGGTGGCGGCGGGCTGATCAGCGGCATTTCCGTTGCCGTCAAGGCACGTTCCCCGCACACCCGCATCTGGGGTGTCGAGCCCGATCATTTCGACGATCTGCGCCGGTCGCTGGCGGCCGGCAGGCAGGTTGCCAACGAGCCGGGCTACCGCTCGATCTGCGATGCGATCCTGACCCAGCAGCCGGGTGACCTGACCTTCCCGATCAACAAGCAGAACCTGGCGGGCGGCGTCGCGGTTTCCGATAAAGCGGTTGCTGCTGCCATGCGCGATGCGGCGACCTATCTCAAGGTGATTGTCGAGCCCGGCGGCTGCGTCGGCCTTGCCGGCGTGGCGGCACGGGCAGACGCGCTGCAAGGCAAGACGGTTGCCGTGGTCCTGTCAGGTGGCAATGTGGACCTGGATATCTATGGCGGGCTGATCGCCGCGGCCTAGGGGCAAAGGCCCGATTTGCAGGTCAATCGTGCGTGTCGAACCACGCACGCGACAGCATGTCTACTTCTCACGCCGTCCGTTCCGGTGACATATGTCCGCAGCGAAAGGACGCCGTCATGGATCCGTTCATTCTGTCGAGAATACAATTCGCTGCGAATATCTCGTTCCATATCCTGTTCCCGACGATCACCATCGCGCTCGGCTGGGTGCTTTTGTATTTCAAGCTGCGCTATCGCCGCTCCAGCGACGAGAGCTGGATGAAGGCCTACCATTTTTGGGTCAAGGTTTTCGCTCTGTCCTTTGCCTTCGGCGTGGTGTCCGGCGTGACCATGAGTTTCCAGTTCGGCACCAACTGGCCGGGCTATATGCAAACGGTCGGCAACATCGCCGGGCCGCTGCTGGCCTATGAAATTCTCACCGCCTTCTTTCTCGAGGCGGCCTTTCTCGGCATCATGCTGTTCGGATTCCGCCGCGTGTCCAATCGTATCCACACGCTGGCAACCCTGCTTGTCGCCTTCGGCACGACGGTGTCGGCGTTCTGGATCATTGCGCTGAATTCCTGGATGCAGACGCCCGATGGCTTCGAGATGCGCGGCGGCAAGGCCTTTGCCACCGATTGGGCCGCCATCATCTTCAACCCGTCCATGCCGTACCGGCTTGTGCACATGCTGCTGGCATCGGGGCTCACCGTATCCTTTCTGATCTCGGGCCTGTCCGCCCTGCGCTGGCTGCTGGGCGACCGCAGCGATGCCATGGGCAAAGCCCTGCGCACCGGCATTTATCTCGCCGCGGTGCTCATCCCGGTGCAGATCGTCGCGGGCGATCAGCACGGGCTGAACACGCTGGCGCATCAGCCGCAGAAGATCGCGGCGATCGAAGCCAACTGGCAAACCCGCTCCCATGTGCCGCTGCTGCTGTTCGCCCTGCCTGACGAGACGAAACGCGAAAATCGTTTTGAGTTTGGCGTGCCGGATGGCGCCAGCCTGATCCTGCGGCACGACGCTGCCGGTGCCGTGCCCGGCCTCGACCGGTTCGCAGGTAATCACCCGCCGGTTCTGCCGCTGTTTTTCGCCTTCCGCATCATGGTCGGCACCGGCATCCTGATGCTGCTGGTATCGTGGACTGCCGCGTGGATGCTGTGGCGGCGCGGCACGCTCACGCGGCCGCTCGCGCTCGTGCTGGTGCCGATGGCGCTGTCCGGCTGGGTGGCAACGCTGGCCGGCTGGTACACGGCGGAGATCGGCCGCCAGCCCTGGCTGGTCAGCGGCGTACTCAAAGCGGCGGATGCGCTGGGGCCGGTGCCCGCCGCTACGGTCGCCGCGTCGCTTGCGGCTTATCTCAGTGTCTATGCCGTGCTGCTACTGGCCTATGTCTGCGTGATCCTGCGGCTCACGGTTAAGGCCGCCCGCGAGGGCGACCGGCAGCCGGAACCGGGCGTCGAGGACCAGCCCTTGGGCCAGCCGGTGCGGGGGAGTTGATGATGCATTCTTTCACAACTCACCCCCCTCTGGGCTGCCGCCCATCTCCCCCACAAGGGGGGAGATCACATCGACATCAACGCTTTTGCTTATTTTGCAATGTCTCAGAACTATTCGAAACAGCTGTGATAGCTGATCTCCCCCCTTGTGGGGGAGATGTCCGGCAGGACAGAGGGGGGTGTTCGGAAGCCATAGCCAAAATCAGACGCGGCATCATTCATGACCTTTGATCCCGCCATCATCCTTCCCCTCGTTTTTGCCGGGCTGATGGGCCTGTCGATCCTGGTCTACGCCATCCTCGACGGGTTCGATCTCGGCGTCGGCATTCTTTTCGCCGCAACGGACGACGCGGAGCGTGACACCATGGTTGCCGCCATCGGCCCGTTCTGGGATGCCAACGAAACCTGGCTGGTCCTCGCCATCGGTCTGCTGCTGGTGGCCTTTCCCGCGGCGCATGGCATCGTGCTGCCGGCGCTGTATGTCCCCGTCACCGTCATGCTGATCAGCCTGATCCTGCGCGGTGTCGCCTTCGATTTTCGCGCTAAGGTTGACCTGCATGTGAAGCCGCGCTGGAATTTCGTCTTCGCCGCCGGTTCGATCACCGCTTCCCTGGCACAAGGCTATATGCTCGGCGTCTATGTGCTGGGGCTTGACCAGTCAGTGGCCTGCATCCTGTTCGGCCTGCTGGTCGGTCTTTGCCTCACCGCGTCCTACGCCGCCATCGGCGCCGCATGGATCATCCACAAGACCGAGGGCGCCTTGCAGCACAAGGCTGTCCTCCTGATGCGCCGGTCGCTGGTTTTCGCCGCGCTCGGCATGGTTGCGGTTTCGCTGGCGACGCCCTTGGCGAGCCCGCGCATTTTCGCCAAATGGTTCGTGCTGCCGCAGATGATCCTGCTCGCGCCGCTGCCGCTGGTCACTGCCGCGCTGTTTGCCGCACTCTGGGCCGTGCTTGCCAGGCTGCCCGCCGCCAATGACCGCTATTCGGCGCTGCCATTCATGCTGATGGCGGGTATTTTCACCCTCGGCTTTGCCGGGCTCGCCTATTCCTTCTATCCCTATGTGGTGCCGGAGCGGCTGACGATTTTCGCCGCCGCCAGCGCGCCGGAAAGCCTCGGCATCATCCTCGTCGGCGTCATCGTCGTGCTGCCCGCCATTATCGGCTATTCCATCTTCGCCTACCGGGTGTTCGGCGGCAAGGCGCACGACCTGCGCTACGACTGACGCGAAAAGGTCAGCCGGTCGCGTTCGCGCTGGCTTCCCGCCACGTAGAATTTGTCGAACCACGCGGTGCTTTCACCCGATATGGCCTTGGGTTTCTTCAGGGTGATCTGTTTCGGCAGCGCGGCGATTTCCACCTGCATGCGGTTGCGGAAGTTCAGGTGGTCGAACATGCGCAGTGCCTCGATGGCAAAGGCCGTCGCCACCCGCTGATCCTCGATAATGACGATATGATCGCCATTGCCGGTTTCCCCTGAAGGCGAGAAATTGCTCGATCCGGTGAACACCTTGGCCGTCGGCTTGTCGAAATCCACCACCGCGAACTTGTGGTGGATATTGATGCTGCTGCCGCCGGACCATTCGCTCTTGAACGGTTCCGGCGCGTTCTTGGCGAGATAGGCGAAATCGACAAGGCCGTTCTCGCCGCTCGGCTTCTGGATTTCCATCCCGCTCTTCTTGTCCACCACGCCATAGCTGAACAGCGGCTTCTTGATCAGACGGTCCAGCGCCTCGCGCACCGGGCCGGATTTGGTCTGGTTCATGAAGGCGAAGGAATAGAACACCGAGGATGTCGCCTGGTCGATGGCGCCGCCCACCGGCCGCAGCGACAGCTCCGATGTCTTGTGCGGCGAAAAACAGACATGCACCGCCGGGCGGCCCTCGCGTTTCACCGAATGCCAGACTTTCGAAAACGGGTCTTTCTGGAAATTGGCCATGTCGGTGAAGGCCAGCGTGAACATCTGCGCGAACAGGCCTGCCACCGCTTCGTCATCGAAGATGAACAGGTTGTTGGCCTGGATGTAGAAGCCGCGGAACGAAAAGTTCATCGAGCCGCCCAGCACCCGCACCGGTACGCCGTTGCGTTTGGCGATCAGCACCTTGTTGTGCTGCAGCCCGCGAAAATGACCGCGTTTGACATGGTCCGCCCCGGCGCTGGCGGCAAGCCGCGCCGCCGCCTGGCTTTCCGCGCTGTCCGGCGCGCCATGCCCGCTTTTCATGCCACCGCTCTTCTTGTCGGCCACGCCGGAATCGTCGACGATCACCCGCAGGCGGCTGCCGAGCTTTTCCAGCTGCGCCAGAAAGTCCGGCTCATTCAGGTCGTAGGCCAGCGCATCCACCTCGATGGTCGGGTCCTTCACCGCCCAGTCGAGGAAGCCGAACAGCAGCCGGTGCGCCTCGAAACCCAGCCAGTCGTAAATGCCCGTCTTGGCGATTTCCGCTTTCTCAGCCGCAAAGGCGAGGCCGTCATCCGCATTGGCGGGGATGATGTCATTGGTCAGGTGCAGCCGCTTTTTCTTGTCCTCGAAAGCCTGCGACGAGGCAAAGTTGCGGGTAAAACCGATATCGAGAAAGCCGTCATAGGTGACGCTGTCATAGCGGATCGGCAGCTCGATCATGGTGCCGCGCACCAGCTTGCCATCTTCCGGCATGTGCATCTTGGTGATGCGGTAGGTGTAGATGCCGTCCTGCGGCTCATAGGGGAAATGCACCCAGCGGAACATCTGCAGCGGCGCTTCGGTGGTTGGGAACTTGACCCCGCCGGTCACCGCCTTCTTGGCCGGTTCGCCGTAATCGAAGGCGATGCGGTTGCGCAGGTTGAGGAATGTGTCGCCCTTCGGCTCCTTGTACTCCACCGCGAAACCGACAAAATCATCCTCCGGCGTATCCACGTCGAAGCCCAGCAGGCACATATATTCGCCCCGCCAGAGCTTGACCCGGAAACCATCCGTCTCCTTGAAATTGAAGAATTCGTCCATCATCACATCCCCGGTGTGTGGCGCAGAGGCAAAATATAGCACAGACGATGCAATCTTGTGACGGTCCGGGCGGGCGGATTGCATTTCCCGCTTTGCGTTTTGCCTGTTCACTGCTAAATCGCGCGCATGAGCACTCCACTTGACCACATCCGTAATTTTTCCATCGTCGCCCATATCGACCATGGCAAATCCACCCTTGCCGACCGCCTGATCCAGCAGACAGGCGGGCTCGAGCTGCGCGACATGAAGGAACAGGTGCTCGACTCGATGGATATCGAGCGCGAGCGCGGCATCACCATCAAGGCGCAGACCGTCCGGCTGAACTACAAGGCCAACAACGGCGAGACCTACGTTCTCAACCTGATCGACACGCCCGGCCACGTCGACTTTGCCTATGAAGTGTCGCGGTCCCTGTCGGCCTGCGAAGGTTCGCTGCTCGTCGTCGACGCCTCGCAGGGCGTCGAGGCGCAGACCCTCGCCAATGTCTATCAGGCCATCGACAACAACCACGAGATCGTCGTGGTGCTGAACAAGGTCGATCTGCCGGCCGCCGAACCCGAGCGCATCCGCGAACAGGTCGAGGAAGTCATCGGCATCGATGCCAGCCAGGCCGTGCTGATTTCCGCCAAGACCGGCCTCGGCATTCCCGATGTTCTGGAAGCCATCGTCAACCAGCTGCCACCGCCGCGCGAAGGCGACCGCAGCAAGCCGCTGAAGGCCATGCTGGTCGACAGCTGGTACGACAGCTATCTCGGCGTTATCGTTCTCGTGCGCATCATCGACGGCGTTTTGAAAAAGGGCCAGACCATCCGCATGATGGGCACCGGCGCCAAATATCCGGTCGAGCGTACCGGCGTGTTCACGCCGAAGATGCTGGCCGTGGACGAGCTTGGGCCGGGCGAATTCGGCTTCATCACCGCCTCGATCAAGGAAGTCGCCGACACCCGCGTCGGCGATACCATCACCGAGGACAAGCGCCCGACCGATTCCATCCTGCCCGGTTTCAAGCCGGCGCAGCCGGTGGTTTTCTGCGGCCTCTTCCCGGTCGATGCCGCCGATTTCGAGGATCTGCGCGCCGCCATGGGCCGCCTGCGCCTCAACGACGCCTCGTTCTCCTTCGAAATGGAAAGCTCCGCCGCGCTGGGTTTCGGTTTCCGCTGCGGCTTCCTCGGGCTTCTGCATCTTGAAATCATCCAGGAACGGCTGGAGCGCGAGTTCAACCTCGATCTCATCGCCACCGCCCCGAGCGTCGTCTACAAGCTCAACATGACCGACGGCACGCAGAAGGAGTTGCACAACCCCGCTGACATGCCCGAGGTGATGAAGATCGCCACCATCGAGGAACCATGGATCCGTGCGACGATCCTCACCCCCGATGATTATCTCGGCTCCATCCTGAAGCTCTGCCAGGACCGCCGCGGCATCCAGATCGATCTCAACTATGTCGGCAAGCGCGCTATGGTCACCTATGACCTGCCGCTCAACGAAGTTGTGTTCGATTTCTACGACCGGCTGAAGTCGATCAGCCAGGGCTATGCCTCCTTCGACTATCACCTCTCGGATTACCGCGAGGGCAATCTGGTCAAGATGTCGGTGCTGGTCAACGGCGAGCCGGTCGATGCGCTGTCGATGATGGTGCACCGCGCCGCCGCGGAAAAGCGCGGCCGCGACCTCTGCGAAAAGCTGAAGGACCTGATCCCCAAGCACATGTTCAAGATCCCGATCCAGGCGGCCATCGGCGGCACGGTGATCGCGCGTGAAACCATCTCGGCACTGCGCAAGGACGTGACGGCAAAATGCTATGGCGGCGACGTCTCGCGCAAGCGCAAGCTTCTGGAAAAGCAGAAGGAAGGCAAGAAGCGCATGCGGCAGTTCGGCAAGGTCGAAATCCCGCAGGAAGCCTTCATCCAGGCGCTGAAGATGAGCGATAACTGAGGCTTGATGCAAGCCGGTTTTCCCCGCGCCCTGGCGCGGATGCTCGCCCTTTTTGGCATTCTGGCCTGTGCGGCCGCCTGTACCACGGTGCGGCCGCCCGTGCCGTCGGCGCCCGTCCTGCAGGCGGACAGGCCGGAACCGCTGCCGCCGGAGATCAAGCCGCTGACGGTCGAACAGGCCGAACAGGTCGGGCGCTGACCGCCTGATTATGTGCGCGATTTGGCGGTGTTCAGCGCGACGGCAGCGCGGATGAGCGCCTTGAAGGCCTCCTCGTCGATGACATCGCCCTCGTGCAGATCGATGGCGCGCCGGGCATTGCCCTCAAGGCTGGAGTTGAACAGCTTTGCCGGGTCGGCGAGTGCCGCGCCCTTGAGAAAGGTCAGCTTCACCGCGCTCTTGTAGGTCTCGCCGGTGCAGATGATGCCGGCATGCTCCCAGACCGGCACCCCGCGCCACTTCACCTCTTCCACCACCTCGGGGTCGGCCTGCCGGATGAGCGCGCGCACATGCGCCAGCATCGCGCCGCGCCAGTCGCTGAGTTCTTTGATCCGCGCATCGATCAGCGCGGACGGGTTTTCGGTTCTGGTTGCTGCTGTTTTGTCCATCGTCTTGGCGTTTCCCTTTTATGTCGACATACCACCCATGCGCATATTGCACTGCACAATCCGGGCGTGTGGATTTATCTTTGGGGTAACATTACATCGACACGGGTTACACACCAATGAGCTTCATCTTCGATTTCACCGCGCGCGGACGCCGCCGCAAGGACCAGGATTTCCGCAACGCCATGGCGCTCCTCAACGCCATGAGCCCGGCCGACCGCGCCGATATCGGCATCAAGCAGGCGGATTTCACCCGCATCGCCCGGGAAATGTCCCGCCGCTGATTTTGTTTTGCGGCGGTCGCAGTTGCAATAAGCGTGGTTCTCGGTGCGTGGTTCGACAAGCTCACCATGAGGGAAGTGGGTGGACTGCAAAGCTAATCTTAGACGCTGCAGAATATAGCTCCCTGCAATCCTCACCCTCCCTCATGGTGAGCTTGTCGAACCACGCACCGCCAACACTGCAATGGACTCAGCCCCCGCCCGCATGGCGCTTGCTCGCCAGTGCCTCGACCATGATCGCCACGGTTTCCAGGTCATCCGGCGACAGCACCCCGATGGCCGCACGGATGCGCTGCTGCGCAATCGGCTCGGCCTCGGTCTCGTCTCCGAACGACAGCAATCTGTCCGGCGTCGTCTGCAGCACTTTTGCAATACGCACGACTGTCGCCAGATCAGGCTCGCGCCTGCCGGTGACGTAATTGCTGTACCGCTTCTCGCTTAAGCCAGCGCGCCGCGCCACATCCGCCTGATGAATGCCAAGCTCTTTGGTTCGCAGGCGTAGATTCGATGCAAATGATTCCATAAGAACAATTTGTTCTGGCAAAAACCACAGGTCGATCTACAATGTGACGATTTAATATCGTCTGTATGTGGACATTACCATGTATTTTTCCAATTGTTTTGAATGGGTCATTTTCATCATCTGTCTTTCCCCGATCTGGGGCACGCTGCTCTTCCATGCATGGGAAGCATCGATCAAGCCGCGGCTGGTTCCGAGGGATGAAATCACTGACATGGCCGACGCACTTGTCGCCAGGCATGGCGCGTTTGCCGGGTATCAGGCCTGGATCGAGGAGGACCATGCGTGGCGGCGCGGCGACATGGTGCGGCAGGGCGTCTGGCGCCGTGTGCGGCGGGAATTGCGGCGGCGGGGATGACACACCTAACGCTTGCATAGCCATTGTGCGTGGTTCGACAGGCTCACCATGAGGGATGTGGTTTGGTTGCAATGCCAATCGGCAGCGTTGCAGGACGTACTCCCTGCAACCCTCACCCTCCCTCATGGTGAGCCTGTCGAACCACGCACGATAGGATTGCAGCATCACACTCTGGTAAACCGCATCATCCAGTTGGTTTCCCAGGTTTCGCCGCCATCGCGGGAAAACGCCTGTTCCCAGCATGGGGTGTG
Source organism: Phyllobacterium sp. NPDC097923 (assembly GCF_044760925.1). Classification (NCBI taxonomy): domain Bacteria; kingdom Pseudomonadati; phylum Pseudomonadota; class Alphaproteobacteria; order Hyphomicrobiales; family Phyllobacteriaceae; genus Phyllobacterium; species Phyllobacterium sp. NPDC097923. The sequence goes on from NZ_JBIWBL010000001.1 coordinate 69,926, forward strand.
CTGGCAGGGTTCCCAGAGAAACCGCACGCGCACCGGCCTGCCGTCGTCGGTGTCGTCGCCGTAGAACAGGCCCTCGTCCTGGTCGAACCGGCCGATAACCGGCGCAAACAGGCGGTTGCTCCGGCTGTCCGCCCAGTGCAGTGACCACGAGCCGTCGCGCGGGTTGAACAGGCGCAGCGTGATCCCGGCAAAGCCCTTGGCCGGAATGTCCATCTCTTCCAGATTGGCCGTGTCCTGCAGCAGCTTGCGCACGCGCGACGTGGCGGGAAATTCATCCCAGTCGTCGCAACCGGCAAAACGCTGTTTCAGCCGCAGATTGCGGATCGTCCAGTCGCCGATGAGAAAATCGAAATCCGCCGCGCTGCCGGTCGTCTGTTCCATGCCGTCCATGATGCCCTCCCTCGCGCCTGTCTTCCGGGCGCGCGGTATAGCGCAGGGCTGCTGACAACCTTCTGTCAGGAGCAACCGTTGCCACACCCGCTTTTGCGTCTGGCCATTGAAAGAGGAGAATGACGGGCGGTCCTTGGAACGCGGGTCTAGGGGTAGTCCGTATGCAATGCTTGCGATCCAAGGACCACCCGCCCCGGCGTTTTCAGGTTTTGCCCGATGTTTCACCATTGGGCCAAACCTCCCCGGCCGCACAGGTTTTCCTCCCTGCAGGGCCGAAGCGCCGATCCTTTCCCGACTTTCGAAAGTTTCCGGAAGCATTCCCGCCGGAAAGGACGAGGAGAAGAATAAGCGCGGATGGGAGAACGTGGATAAGTTGGCGTGATTTTTTCTGAGGAGGAATGGATTGCATGTCTATTGTGCGTGGTTCGACAGGCTCACCATGAGGGAATCCAGTGCTCTGCAAAATGCAGCCTCCCTCATGGTGAGCCTGTCGAACCACGCACCACCACCGTTGCGATTGAACATTCAACACAACAGCTTACATCCCGATGCGGAAATGCTAAGAAGCTCGGCATGACAACGAAACCGCGCATCACCATCCTTTACTGCACCCAATGCAGCTGGCTCCTCCGCTCCGCCTGGATGGCGCAGGAACTGCTGTCCACCTTTGGCGCCGATCTCGGCGAGGTCGCCCTGATCCCCGGTACCGGCGGCGTGTTCGAAATCCGCGTCGGGGGCGATCTGATCTGGGAGCGCAAGCGCGATGGCGGTTTCCCCGAAGCCAAGGTGCTCAAGCAGAAGGTGCGCGACATCGTCTGGCCCGAGCGCGATCTCGGCCATTCCGACGGGCACAAGACCGCTATCGCCGGCGAGGCGCTTAAGGACGGGGCAGACAATGGGGTCCCCGCCAGCAACGAGCGGAGCGAGGCGCTTAAGGGCGGGGCAGGCAGTTGAGTAAGCCCGAGATTACCACATCAAGGCTGGACGATGCGGCGCGGGCCGGCTGGCTCTATTACGTCGCCGGCAACACGCAGGATGAGATCGCGGCCAAGCTCGGTATTTCGCGCCAGTCGGCGCAGCGCATGGTGTCGCTGGCCGTGTCGGAAGGGTTGGTCAAGGTGCGCCTCGATCATCCCATCGCCCATTGCCTCGACCTTGCGGCGCAGCTGAAAAAGCGCTTCGACCTCAAGATGGTGGAAGTGGTGCCGACCGATCCGGGCTCGACCTCGACCACGCTCGGTGTGGCCGATGCGGCGGCGGATGAAATGACCCGGTGGCTGAAATCCGAGGCGCCGATCGTCCTCGGCATCGGTACGGGCCGCACGCTGAAGGCCGCCATCGAACGGCTGTCACCCATTGAATGTCCCCAGCATAAGGTCGTATCGCTGACCGGCAATATTTCGCCGGATGGTTCAGCCGCGTATTACAACGTCATTTTCAATATCGCCGACAAGATCAAGGCGCGCTCCTTCCCCATGCCGCTGCCTGTTATCGCCTCCTCGCCGGAGGAGCGCGAGCTGCTGCACGCGCAGGCGATGATCCGCCCGGTGCTGGAATTGTCGGCGCAGGCCAATGTCGCCTTTCTCGGCATCGGCGACCTTGAGGATGATGCGCCGCTCTTCGTCGACGGCTTCATTTCGCGCGATGAACTCCTGGCTTTGCGCCGGGCCGGAGCGGTGTGCGAGATCCTCGGGCGGGCGTTCGACCGCAATGGCATGCCCATCGAGGGCCTCACCAATGACCGCGTGGCCAGTGCGCACATCCCCTCGCGCGAGACGGCGACGGTGATCGCCATCGCCATGGGCGCCAAGAAGCTGCCTGGTATTGTCGCCGCGATTAAGGGCAGTCTTATCAATGGCTTGATCACGGACGAACAGACCGCCGAAGCACTCCTCCGTCCCGTCTGATTTCCACCGTTTTGCTGGAAGCGAAGGTTTGATGCTGCAGCGCAGCATCGATTGCCTCTTGACTTGTTTCGGGATTGTGTGAGTATTTGCCCATAAGACAAGCAATTGCTCATAACATTCACGGGAGGAATGAGATGTTAACGAGAACGCTTCTGCTCGGCGCTGCGTCAGTTCTGGCCATGGCGAGTTTCGCCAATGCCGAAACGCTGACCATTGCCACGGTCAACAATGGCGACATGGTTCGCATGCAGAAATTGACCGACGACTTCACCAAGAAAAATCCCGACATCAAGCTGGAATGGGTCACGCTCGAAGAAAACGTGCTGCGCCAGCGTGTCACCACCGATATCGCCACCAAGGGCGGCCAGTACGACATCATGACCATCGGCACCTATGAAGTGCCGATCTGGGCCAAGCAGGGCTGGCTCCTGCCGCTCGACGGCCTTGCCAAGGATTACAGCAAGGACGATCTGCTGCCGGCGATCCGCGATGCGGTTTCGGTTGATGGCAAGCTCTATGCCTCGCCATTCTACGGCGAAAGCGCCATGGTCATGTACCGCAAGGACCTGGCTGAAAAGGCCGGTGTGACCATTCCGGAAAAGCCGACCTGGGACCAGATCGCCGAAGCGGCGAAGAAGATGACCGACAAATCAACCGAGACCTACGGCATCTGCCTGCGCGGCAAGGCCGGCTGGGGCGAGAACATGGCGCTGCTGACGGCAACCGCCAATTCGTTCGGCGCGCGCTGGTTCGATGAAAAGTGGCATCCGCAGTTCGACCAGCCGGAATGGAAGCATGCGCTGAAGTTCTATGTCGATCTGATGAAGGAAGCCGGACCTCCCGGTGCATCCTCCAACGGCTTCAATGAAAACCTCGCGCTGTTCCAGACCGGCAAGTGCGGCATCTGGATCGATGCGACGGTTGCCGCGTCCTTCGTGACCAACCCGAAGGAATCCAAGGTTGCCGACAAGGTGGGCTATGCGCTCTTCCCGACCGGCGGCGTTGAAAACCACGGCAACTGGCTGTGGGCCTGGAACCTCGGCGTTCCCGCCGGCACCAAGAAGGCGGAAGCCGCGCAGAAGTTCATCTCCTGGGCGACCGACAAGGCCTATACGGAACTCGTTGCATCCAAGGAAGGCTGGGCCAACGTGCCTCCGGGCACGCGCACCTCGCTCTATGCCAATGCCGAGTACCAGAAGGCCGCGCCCTTCGCCAAGATCACGCTCGATGCGATGACCGCCGCGAACACCAGCAAGCCGACCATCAAGCCGGTGCCCTATACGGGCGGCCAGTTCGTCGCCATCCCTGAATTCCAGGGCATCGGCACCGCCGTGGGCCAGCAGTTCTCCGCTGCGCTCGCCGGTTCGATGAGTGTCGATCAGGCCCTGCAGGGCGCCCAGGCGCTGACCACCCGCGAGATGACAAAGGGCGGCTACATCAAGTAGAATCCTCCTGGCTCCGGACGGCTTCCGACGCGAATGTCGGAGGCCGCCCGGGCCTCCTTTTGCATTATCGTTTTTGATAATTATTGTATCGGAACCTGACCATGGCTACGCTTCAGACACGTGCAACGGCCCGTATCATGATGTCGCCCGCCGTCATCCTGCTCTTCGTGTGGATGATCGTGCCGCTTGTCATGACACTCTACTTCTCGTTCCTGCGCTACAACTTGCTGATGCCGGGGACCGAGGAATATATCGGCTTTCTCAATTATCAGTATTTTCTGACCGATCCCGCCTTCTTCACCGCGCTTGCCAATACGCTCATTCTCGTCGGCGGGACGCTGCTCATCACCGTCATCGGCGGCATTCTTCTGGCGCTGGTGCTGGATCAGCCGTTCTTCGGCCAGGGCATCGTGCGGCTCCTGGTCATCGCGCCGTTCTTCGTCATGCCGACAGTATCGGCGCTGGTGTGGAAGAACATGCTGATGCATCCGGTCAACGGCCTCTTCGCCTGGATTGCCCGCCTGTTCGGCTTCCAGCCGATCGACTGGTTCGCGCAGATGCCGCTGTTTTCGATCATCCTCATTGTCGCCTGGCAATGGCTGCCCTTCGCCACGCTCATTCTTTTGACGGCCCTGCAATCGCTGGACGGCGAGCAGAAGGAAGCCGCCGAAATGGACGGCGCCGGGGCGATCTCGCGCTTCATCTATCTGGTGCTGCCGCATCTGTCGCGGGCGATCACCGTGGTCATCCTGATCCAGACGATCTTCCTGCTCAGCGTCTTCGCCGAAATTCTGGTGACGACCAATGGCGGGCCGGGCATCCAGACGACCAACATCACCTATCTCATCTACATGCAGGCATTGCTGCAGTTCGACGTGGGCGGCGCATCCGCCGGCGGTATCGTCGCGGTGGTCCTTGCCAATATCGTCGCCTTCTTCCTCATTCGCCTCATCGGCAAGAACCTGGAGAGGTAAGAGCCCTTTCTGACCATATTGACCTATTCTGACGGAGGCATGTTGTGACAAGATCAAGCAAAAACAAGAAGTCCCGCACTCTTCGTGCGGGCGAGTGGTTTTGCGCCGGGATTGGCGCAACAGGCCCCGTCCCTTCGGGTTTCCGTCTGGCGGACACCCGCATTGTCAGGCGGCTTCGTCCGATGAACCACATCGGCCTCGCCACCTTCCGCGCGGATTGTCTCGCCAGACGAGAAACAGAATACGGCCAATATGGCCAGAAAGGGCTCTAATCATGGCCCGCGCAACCACGACACGCAGCAAAGTCATCTTCACCGTTATCGGCTGGACCATCGGTTTCCTGATTTTCTTTCCGATCCTGTGGACGTTCCTGACCAGCTTCAAATCGGAAGGAGCCGCGGTGGCAACGCCGCCGCAGTTCCTGTTCTTTGACTGGACCCTGGAAAACTACCGCGAGGTGCAGAGCCGCTCCGACTACTTCAAGCATTTCACCAATTCCGTGGTGATTTCGGTGGGCTCCACCCTGATCGGCCTGGCGCTGGCCATTCCCGCCGCCTGGGCCATGGCCTTCTCGCCGACCAAGCGCACCAAGGACATCCTGATGTGGATGCTCTCCACCAAGATGATGCCGGCGGTCGGCGTGCTGGTGCCGCTCTATCTGATTTTCCGTGACTGGGGCCTGCTCGACACGCGTCTCGGCCTTGTCGCCGTCCTGACCATGATCAACCTGCCGATCATCGTCTGGATGCTCTATACCTACTTCAAGGAAATCCCCGGCGAGATTCTCGAAGCGGCCCGCATGGATGGCGCATCGCTGATGAAGGAGATCGTCTATGTGCTGACGCCCATGGCCGTCCCCGGCATCGCCTCGACCATGCTGCTCAACATCATCCTGGCATGGAACGAGGCCTTCTGGACACTGAACCTGACCGCCGCCAACGCCGCGCCGCTCACCGCCTTTATCGCATCCTACTCAAGTCCCGAGGGCTTGTTCTGGGCCAAACTCTCCGCCGCATCCACCATGGCCATTGCCCCCATCCTGATCATGGGCTGGTTCTCGCAAAAGCAGCTGGTGCGCGGCCTGACCTTCGGCGCAGTGAAATAGGTTTCAGCCTTTGGCGCAGCCAAAAGAGATGGGAAGAATATTATGGGAAGCATTACACTCGAAAAAGTATCCAAGTCATTTGGAACCACCTCGGTCATTCCGCACATCGATCTTGAAATCAACGATGGCGAATTCGTTGTCTTTGTCGGCCCGTCCGGCTGCGGCAAGTCCACGCTGCTTCGCATGATCGCTGGTCTCGAGGACCTGAGCGGCGGGCGCATCATCATCGACGGCAAGGACATGTCGAGCGAGGCGCCGGCCAAGCGCGGCCTGTCCATGGTCTTCCAGTCCTATGCGCTCTACCCGCATATGACCGTCTACGGCAACATCGCCTTTCCCCTGAAAATGGACGGGCAGGAAAAATCCGTGATCGACAAGAAGGTCAAGGACGCCGCGCATATCCTCAACCTCACCAACTATCTCGAACGCCGTCCAGGCCAGCTTTCCGGCGGCCAGCGCCAGCGCGTTGCCATTGGCCGGGCGATCGTGCGCCAGCCGAAGGCGTTCCTCTTCGACGAGCCGCTGTCCAACCTGGATGCAGCGCTGCGCGGCAACATGCGGCTGGAGATCAGCGACCTGCACCATCAGCTGAAGACGACGATGATCTACGTCACCCACGATCAGGTGGAGGCCATGACCATGGCTGACAAGATCGTGGTGCTGAATGCCGGGCGCATCGAGCAGGTGGGGTCGCCCATGGAACTTTACCGCAGCCCGAAGAACGTGTTTGTCGCCGGGTTCATCGGCTCGCCGCGCATGAACCTCATCGAAGGTGCGGAAGCCGCCAAGCACAATGCGACGACCCTTGGCGTCCGCCCGGAACATATCCGCATTTCCGCAACGGAAGGTGCCTGGACGGGCAAGGTTGGCGTGACCGAACATCTCGGTTCCGACACCTTTATCCATACCCAGATCGACGGCATCGGTCAGGTGACCGTGCGCACCGACGGGGACTTTGACACGAGACATGGCCAGCCGATTTTCCTCACGCCGGATCCGGCTCGGCTGCATCGATTTGGCGCGGACGGACAGGTGATTTGACATGAGCAGACTGGCAGGCAAGACGGCATTCATTACAGGATCGGCACGCGGCATCGGCCGGGCCTTTGCGGAGGCCTATCTCAGGGAAGGCGCCGCCCATGTGGTGATTGCCGATATCGATCTGGCGCGCGCGCAGCAGACCGCGACGGAACTTGGCAAGGGCGCGCATGCGGTCAAGCTGGATGTGACGGACCAGGGTTCCATCGATGCCGCCGTCAAGGAGACCGTCGACCTGTTCGGTGGCATCGATATCCTCGTCAACAATGCGGCGCTGTTCGATATGTCGCCGACTGTCGAGATTACCCGCGCCAGCTATGAAAAACTGTTCGCCGTGAATTTTTCCGGCACGCTGTTCACGTTGCAGGCCGTGGCCAAAACCATGATCGCACGCGGCAAGGGCGGCAAGATCATCAATATGGCCAGCCAGGCCGGTCGCCGGGGTGAAGCGCTGGTCGCCATCTACTGCGCCACCAAGGCCGCCGTCATCAGCCTGACCCAGTCCACCGGACAGGATCTGATCAAGCACAGGATCAACGTCAATGCGATTGCACCAGGTGTTGTCGATGGCGAGCACTGGGCCGGGGTCGACGCGCTCTTTGCCAAATATGAAAACCGGCCGCTCGGCGAGAAGAAGCGTCTGGTCGGCGAGGCGGTCCCCTATGGCCGCATGGGCACAGCGGAAGACCTGACCGGCATGGCGGTTTTCCTCGCCAGCAGCGACAGCGATTATGTGGTGGCGCAGACATACAATGTCGATGGCGGCAACTGGATGAGCTGAGCGAAAGCCCGGCTCCTGCTGCGCCCTGAAAACGGGCGCAGACGCAGCTTCATTTGAAAAAAGGGGTTAGGCCCGATGACTGTTAAACTTTCCAAAAGCGCGCTGTCGCAGCTTCCAGCCAACGTCGCTGTTCCCGGCTACAGGCAGGCCGATCTGAAGGCCGGCATCATCCATTTCGGTATCGGCAATTTCCATCGCGCCCATCAGGCCGTCTATCTCGACGATCTTTTCAACGCCGGCAGCGATCATGACTGGGCGATTGTCGGCGCCGGGGTTCTGGCATCGGACGAAACCATGCGGCAGAAACTGCGGGAACAGGACTGGCTGACCACGGTGGTCGAACAGGACAGCGGTCATCGCACCGCGCGCGTGACCGCATCGATGATCGACTACCTGAAACCGGGTGAGACCGAAAATACCATCGCGCGGCTTGCCGATCCGAAAATCCGCATCGTGTCGCTGACCATCACCGAAGGCGGTTATTTCATCGATCCGGCCTCCGGCGTGTTCAACCCGCAGCATCCGGCGATCGTGGCCGACGCCGCCAATATCGGCGATCCCAGGACGGTGTTCGGTCTCATCCTCGCCGGGCTGATGCGCCGCCGCGCCGAGGGCACGGCGCCTTTCACGGTGATGTCCTGCGACAACATTCCCGGCAACGGGCATGTCACCAGCGATGCTGTCAGCGGTCTTGCGGCGCTTGTCGATGCGGATCTGGCCAAATGGGTGAAGGACAATGTCGCCTTCCCCAACAGCATGGTCGACCGCATCACCCCGGCAACCTCCGACCGCGAGCGCGGCATGCTTGCCAGCGATTTCGGCGTCGAGGACAATTGGCCGGTGTTCTGCGAACCGTTCAAGCAGTGGGTGCTTGAGGATCATTTCCCGACCGGCCGCCCGGCACTGGAAAAGGTCGGCGTCACCTTCGTGAGGGATGTTGCGCCGTATGAGCTGATGAAAATCCGCATCCTCAATGGCGGCCACGCGACCATTGCCTATCCCGCAGCGCTCATGGACATTCACTTCGTGCACGAAGCCATGGAGGAACCGCTGATCCGTGGCTTCCTCGGCAAGCTCGAACGGGAAGAGATCATTCCCGTTCTCCCGCCGGTGCCCGGCATCACCTTCGAGGAATATTATGACCTGATCGATCGGCGTTTCTCCAACCCGAAGATCGGCGATACGATCCAGCGCCTGTGCCAGGACGGGTCCAACCGCCAGCCCAAATTCATCCTGCCGACCACGGCGGACCGCTTGAAGGCGGGCAAAAGCATCACCGGTCTGTCGCTGGTTTCCGCGCTCTGGTGCCGGTTCTGCGAGGGAACGACCGATAGCGGTAAGCCGACGAATTATCTTGACGCCAACGCCGAGCGGTTGAAGGTGGAAGCGGTGAAGGCCAGGAGCGATCCCAGGGCATTTCTGGCGATGAGCGATATTTTCGGCGATGTCGGTACGTCGCCCATCTTCGCCCAATCCTTCTCGCGAATCTTGAAAACCCTTTGGGACAAGGGTACGCGCGAGACCCTGACGCTTTATCTCGCAGACAAGCTCTGACGCCATGACCAAGCCCGCTCTTGTCATTTTCGATTGCGATGGTGTCCTCGTCGACAGCGAGCCGATCTCCATTGCTGTCCTGCTCGAGATGATTTCCCGGAGCGGCACGACGCTGTCCGAGGAAGAGGCCTACGAGATGTTTCTCGGGCGCAGCATGGCGACGATCAGCAAAATCCTGCATGAGGATTACGGCTTTGCCGCCAGCGCCGCCGACCTGGAGGATATGCGCGCCAATCTCTACGCACGGTTCCGTGCCGATCTGAAACCGATCCCCGGCATAGCCGAGACGCTCAATGCGCTCGATCTGCCACGTTGTGTTGCCTCGTCGAGCCAGCCCGACCGGATTCGCCTGTCGCTCAAGCTGACAGGCCTGCTCGATCTGCTGGAGCCGAATATTTTCAGCGCCACCATGGTCAAGCACGGCAAGCCGGCGCCGGACCTGTTCCTGCATGCGGCGCAGGTCATGAACACGCCGCCAGAAGACTGCGTGGTCATCGAAGACAGTCCTGCGGGCATTGAAGCCGCCAAACGGGCGGGCATGCGCGTCTTCGCCTTCACCGGCGGCACCCATGCGCGCGGCGGCCGGCTGGAAGCAGCGCTTGCGTCTCTCGAGCCAGACCTTATATTCGGCGACATGCTGGAATTGCCCGGCCTGTTGTCATCACTACAGGCCCGAACAAACGTTCATTAGAGCGTTCCGGTTCACGACAAGCCGGAAGGTTCGAATGCCAGATTTTGTATGTGCTGTGGATGTGGGAACGGGAAGCGCCCGGGCGGGTATTCTTGATATCAAGGGCAATCTGTTGGGGCGGGTGGAACACCCGATCCTGATGAACCGCCCGCTGCCTGACCATGCCGAACATGATTCGGAAGACATCTGGAAGTCGGTCTGCATCGCGGTGCAGGGCGCGGTGGCGGCGTCCAAGGTCGATCCGTCCGATATCACCGGCATCAGTTTCGACGCCACCTGCTCGCTGGTTGTGCGCGACAGGGATGGCAAGCCGCTGACTGTCTCGACAGGCGGTGACAACCGCTGGGACACGATCGTCTGGCTGGATCACCGGGCGCTCGACGAATCGGATGAATGCACGGCAACGGGCCACGACGTCCTCAAATATCTCGGCGGGGTCATGTCGCCGGAAATGCAGACGCCAAAGCTGATGTGGCTCAAGCGGCATCTGCCCAACTCCTGGGACAAAGCCGGCTATTTTTTCGACCTTGCCGATTTCCTCAGCTGGAAGGCGTCGGGATCGCTGGCACGGTCGCAATGCACGATCACCTGCAAATGGACCTATCTGGCCCATAAGGAACCGGGCTGGCAGAGCGATTATCTCGAAGAGGTCGGCATCGGCGACATGGTCGAGCGCGGCAGCCTGCCGGAGCGGGCAAGCCCGGTGGGGACCGATGTCGGGCCATTGACGCCGGAGGCTGCCAAGGCGCTGGGCCTTACCACGCGCTGCCATGTGGGCGCGGGGCTGATCGATGCCTATGCCGGGGCACTCGGTGTGCTTGGCGGCTTCGCCGGCGATCTCTCGCAGATCGACCGGCATCTGGCTTTGATTGCCGGAACCTCCAGCTGCCTGATGGCGCTGTCGCAGGAGCCGATTTCGTTCAACGGCGTCTGGGGACCCTATTACGGCGCGGCTTTGCCGGATTGCTGGCTGAGCGAGGGCGGACAGTCGGTTTCCGGCGCGCTTCTCGATCACATCATCCGCTGGCACGGGGCTGCGGGCGAACCCAACGCCGCCCTGCACAAGAAGATCACCGACCGCGTCATGGAACTGCGGGAAAAGGAGGGGCTCGATCTGGCCGGCCGCCTGCATGTCCTGCCGGACTTTCATGGCAACCGCTCGCCGCTGGCTGACCCGCATGCGGTGGGCGTCATCAGCGGCCTGACGCTGGACGCCTCCTTTGACAGCCTGTGCCGCCTCTACTGGCGCACCTCCGTCGGCATTGCCCTTGGCGTGCGGCATGTCCTCGATGCGCTGAACGAGCGCGGCTACGCCATCGACACCATGCATGTCACGGGCGGGCACACCAAGAACCCGCTGCTGATGGAACTCTATGCCGATGCGACGGGCTGTACCGTCATGACGTCGGCTGCCGAAGATGCCGTGCTTCTCGGCACGGCGATGGTCGCGGCAACGGCGGCCGGGCTTTACCCGGATCTGCCCGCCGCCTGCATGGCGATGAAACAGGGCGGGCGCCCGCGCCAGCCCGAACCGAAGGCGCGCCAGCGCTTTGACCGGGATTACCGCATTTTCCTCGAAATGCATGCCCAGCGTAAAGTGCTGGATTCCATGCAATAGGCCCCAGCTTCCGGTTCTAGTGCGCTTCGTCCCAATTGTGTGCGGCGCGCGCGTCCACCTGCAGCGGTACGGACAGGGAAATCGCTGGCATGGCGGCATTGACCATGATGTCGCGAATGATCGGAATGGTCGCGTCGACTTCGCTTTCGGCGGTTTCAAAGATCAGTTCGTCGTGCACCTGCAACAGCATGCGGGCCGAAAGCTTTGCCTCGTTGAGCGCCGGTTCCATGCGCACCATGGCGCGGCGGATGATGTCGGCGGCCGAACCCTGGATCGGCGCATTGATCGAGGCACGCTCGTTGAAGGCGCGAACCTGCGGATTGGAGGAGCGGATTTCCGGATAATGCGCCCGGCGCCCGAAGATGGTTTCGACATAACCGTTCTGCCGGGCAAAGGCCTTGGTCGCCTCCATATAGTCCTTGATGCCGGGGAAGCGCTCGAAATAGGTGCGGATATATTGCCCGGCTTCTTCGCGCGGAATCGACAGCTGGTTGGCAAGGCCAAACGCGGAAATGCCATAGATGATGCCGAAGTTGATCGCCTTGGCGCGGCGGCGCACTTCGGAGGGCATGTCCTTGACGGGAACGCCGAACATTTCCGATGCGGTCATCGCATGAATGTCGATGCCATCGGCGAAGGCCTGGGTGAGCTGGGGAATCTCGGCGACATGCGCCAGGACCCGCAGCTCGATCTGGCTGTAGTCGGCGGAAATCAGCTTGTTGCCCGGCGCGGCGATGAAGGCCGTGCGGATCTTGCGGCCCTCAGCTGTGCGCACCGGTATGTTCTGCAGGTTCGGCTCCGACGAGGACAGCCGCCCCGTCGAGGTCGCGGCCATGGCATAGGACGTATGCACCCGCTTGGTATCGGGATGGATATAGCCGGGCAGGGCGTCCGTATAGGTGGATTTGAGCTTGGTCAGCTGGCGCCAGTCGACGATCTTGCGCGGCAGTTCATGCCCTTCCGCCGCAAGGTCTTCCAGCACCTGTGCCGACGTCGACCACTGCCCGGTCTTGGTCTTCGAACCGCCGGGAAGGCTCATCTTGCCGAACAGGATGTCGCCCAGCTGTTTGGGTGAGCCGATGTTGAGCTTTTCCCCGGCAAGCTGGTAAATCTCGTGCTCGATGGCGGCTGCCGCCTGCGCCAGATCGCCGGAAAGCCGCGACAGGATTTGCCGGTCGACGGAAATGCCGCGCTCTTCCATCCGCGCCAGCACGGCAACGAGCGGGCGCTCCAGCCGTTCATAGACCGAGACAAGCCCATCCTCGACCAGACGCGGCTTCAGCAGGCGCCACAGGCGCAGGGTGACATCCGCATCTTCGGCGGCATAGGCGGTGGCGCGGTCGATATCGACCATGTCGAATGTAACCGATGACTTACCGCTGCCGGCCACATCCTTGTAGGCGATGGGCGTGTGGCCCAGCCAGCGCTCGGACAGTGCGTCCATGCCATGGGTGCCTTCGCCCGCATCGAGCACGTAGGAGATCAGCATCGTATCGTCGAAGGGATGCGGATCGATGCCGTAGCGGTGCATGACCAGCCAGTCATACTTCATGTTGTGCGCGATCTTGAGCACCGAACGGTCCTCGAGCAGCGGCTTCAATACGCGCAAGGCATCGTCGAGCGGAATCTGTCCTTCGACGGTGCCGCCGCCGAGGAGATCGCCATTGCCCGACTTGTGGTTGAGCGGGACATAGGCGGCGTGCCCCGGCCGGATGGCGAGGGAGAAGCCGACCAGCTCGGTCTGCATCGGATCGAGCGAGGTGGTTTCCGTGTCGAACGCCACCAGTCCGGCTTCCGTTGCCTCGTCTATCCAGAGTTGCAGCGTGGCAAGATCGCGGATGCAGGTATAGGCTGTTGTGTCGATCTTCGAAGCCAGCGCTTCGTCACCGCGCGCCTTGATCAGGTCGGCGGGCAGCATGACGCCGGTCTCCGATTTGTCCTGTGGCTTCTCGGTCGTTGAAGCGGGAGCAGTTCCGTCAGGGATTTCAACGTCCGGTCCGTGCGCCTCGGCGACAGTGTCCACCGCGACCTCAGATGGTTCGACGGCGGCGGCATCGATGCCCGTCGCTTCGGCGGCACGCCGGGTGAGGGAGGTGAACTCCATGGCCTTGAGGAAGGCGACCAGCTTCGGTCCATCCTGTGGCTCAAGTCCGAATTCATCAAGCCCGACATCGATGGGTGTATCGGTCTTCAATGTCACAAGCTGGCGTGAGATAAGCGCCTGTTCGCTGAACGCAATGATGTTTTCGCGGCGTTTCTGCTGCTTGATTTCACCGGCGCGGGACAGCAGCGTATCGAGATCGCCGAACTCTTCCAGAAGCTGCGCAGCGGTCTTCGGCCCGATGCCGGGAATGCCGGGAACATTGTCGGTGGAATCGCCGGTCAATGCCTGCAGATCGATCATCTTTTCCGGCGGCACGCCCCATTTCTCGACGACGTCGGGAATGCCGATCTGCTTGTCCTTCATGCTGTCATACATTGACACCAGCGGGGTGACGAGCTGCATCAGGTCCTTGTCGGAGGAGATGATGGTGACTTCCGCGCCGGCGGCTTCCGCCATCCGCGCATAGGTGGCGATCAGATCGTCCGCCTCGTAGCCTTCCTTTTCGATACAGGGAAGGTTGAAGGCCTTGGTGGCCTGGCGGATCAGGCCGAACTGCGGAATGAGGTCCTCCGGCGGGGCCGAACGGTTTGCCTTGTATTCCGGATAGATTTCCTTGCGGAAGGTGTTCGACGAATAGTCGAAAATGACGGCGAAATGCGTCGGCGTCACCCCGACCGAGGTGTCCCTGGCTTCTCGCAGCAGCTTCCACAGCATGTTGCAGAAACCCGACACGGCGCCCACCGGCAGGCCATCCGATTTGCGGGTGAGGGGCGGCAGCGCATGATAGGCCCGGAAGATATAGCCGGAGCCGTCGACGAGAAAGAGATGATCACCTTTTTTCATGGTGCCTACGATTAAATGATCATCCCGCAAAAGGAAATGATCTGTCTTTCCCATGCACCGAAAGATCGCGGGATAGCCGACTCCTCCTGACAAAATCCGCGGGGCCGCCGCAGCTTATCGGGAGGGTTTGGCCTTCTGCGGATGGATGGTTTCGCCGCGCTCCAGCATGGCAACGAATTTTTCGATGCGCTGCAGGCGTGTCTCGGGTTTCTTGGCATCGTTGACACGGTAGATGATGGCGTAGCGGTTCGCGCTGCTCAATGTCCCGAACATCTGCTTCGCCTCGGCATTCGCGTCGAGGGCTGCCTGCAGGTCGTCGGGTATCGTGGCGTTGCCTTGCGAAAGATACGCCTTGTCCCAGCGTCCATCGGCCTTGGCGCGTTCGATTTCCGCAAGACCGGAGGGGGTGATGCGACCCTGTTCGATCAGCGCGAGGGCGCGCTTGCGATTGATGTCGGACCAGCGGCTCGCAGCCTTGCGCGGCGTGAAGCGGATGAGCCAGTGGTCTTCATCGAATGCATCAATCTGGCCGTCGATCCAGCCGTGGCAGAGTGCGCCATCGATCGCATCCTGTTTGGACAGGCTTTTGATCCGCGCGGTCTTCTTGGAAAATTTGAGCCATGCGCCCGGCGATGCCGCATGATTGGCTGCCAGCCACGCCTCCCAGTCTGCGCCTGCCGGAAAGAACAGGACCGGCAATTCTGTCGTTGCTTTCGTCATGGAATTCGCCTCCGCTCACGACAGCTTTATGCCGGATCAGACGGGCCTTGAACATATCACTTATGCATCACGCGTTTGTTACAAAGATGTAATGTTCCGTGCCCTTGAATTGCCATGGTTTGAGGCCCAAATCCTAGCTGTCGACGATAGATCGATGTCCGGGATTTAAGGCTCGTCCCCCGCCTGCCCCGGACTTGCGGTGACCTCATCCCCCCTCTCCGGGTCGCCGCATCTGAGTGTAGTGATCTGGTCGCCTGTGGTCCCCCCGCCACGGCGGCCATTTCTTTTCCGGCTCCACTTTTTTCTGCCGCTTTCCCGAAAATGGGCTAAGAAGAACTCCCTTCACGAATCCCGGTCCAACAAATTCAGGAATTACCATGTCAGCGCTTGAACCTGTCTTGAACGCCCTTGATGCCAATCTGGATAAAAGTCTGGAGCGGCTGTTCGAACTGTTGAAGATCAAGTCCATCTCGACCGATCCGGCATTCAAGGCCGAATGCCGCAAGGCTGCCGAGTGGCTGGTCGCCGATCTGAAGACCATCGGTTTCGACGCCAGCGTGCGCGACACGCCGGGGCATCCGATGGTTGTGGCGCATCATGAAGGGCCAAGCGCCGATTCACCTCATGTCCTTTTCTACGGTCACTATGACGTGCAGCCGGTAGATCCGCTCGAACTGTGGGAAAACGATCCCTTTGCCCCTGCCATCAAGGATATGGGCGATGGCCGCAAGATTCTGACCGGCCGCGGCACGGCCGATGACAAGGGCCAGCTGATGACCTTCGTCGAAGCCTGCCGCGCCTACAAGCAAGTGCATGGCAAGCTGCCGGTCAAGATTTCCATCCTGTTTGAGGGAGAAGAAGAGTCGGGATCGCCGTCGCTGAAGCCTTTCCTCAATGCCTGCAAGGACGAGCTCAAGGCCGACTTCGCCCTCGTGTGCGACACCGGCATGTGGGACAGGCAGACCCCGGCGATTTCCGTCGGCCTGCGCGGGCTGGTCGGTGAGGAAATCGTCATCAAGGCCGCCGATCGCGACCTGCACTCCGGTTCCTTCGGCGGTGCGGCGGCAAACCCGATTCACATTCTCACGAAGATTCTCGCCGACCTGCACGACGAAACCGGTGCCGTGACCATTCCCGGCTTCTACGACGGTGTCGAGGAAACCCCAACGCAGATCCTGCAGACCTGGAACGGACTCGGCTGCACGCCGGAAAACTTCCTCGGCCCCATCGGACTTTCCATTCCCTCGGGTGAAAAAGGCCGTTCCATCCTGGAACTGGTCTGGGCGCGCCCGACCGCCGAGATCAACGGCGTGATCGGCGGCTATACCGGCCAGGGCTTCAAGACCGTCATCGCCGCGCAGGCATCGGCCAAAGTGTCGTTCCGCCTCGTGCACAAGCAGAACCCCGCCAAGATCCGCGAAGCCTTCCGCGCCTTTGTGCGCGCGCGCGTCCCTGCCGACTGCTCGGTGGAGTTCCATGAGCATGGCGGCTCGCCTGCGATCCAGCTGTCCTATGACTCGCCGCTGCTGGCCAAGGCCAAGACGGCCCTGAGCGATGAATGGCCGAAGCCCGCCGTGCTGATCGCCATGGGCGGATCGATCCCGATTGTCGGTGACTTCCAGAACATGCTGGGCATGGAATCGCTGCTCGTCGGCTTCGGGCTTGAGGACGACCGCATCCATTCCCCCAACGAAAAATACGAGCTGAATTCCTTCCACAAGGGCCAGCGTTCCTGGGCACGCATTCTTGACGTGCTGACGAAATAAACCGGAGAGATTTGATGACCATCCGCTTTCACCGCAATGATCTGCCCGACCTTGCAAACTATCAGGTCAATGCCGTTGCCATTGATACGGAGACGCTGGGGCTGAACCCCCATCGCGACCGGCTGTGTGTTGTGCAGATTTCACCCGGTGACGGCTCGGCTGATGTCATCCAGATCGACAAGGGGCAGACATCTGCCCCCAATCTGGTGAAACTTCTTGGTGATGCCGCCATCACCAAGATTTTCCATTTCGGCCGGTTTGATCTTGCCGTGCTCTATCACGCCTTCGGTGTGATGCCGCAGCCGGTCTTCTGCACCAAGATCGCCTCGCGCCTGACCCGCACCTACACGGACCGGCATGGCCTGAAGGAGATTTGCAGCGAATTGCTGGATATCAACCTGTCCAAGCAGCAGCAGTCGTCGGATTGGGCGGCGCCGGAACTGTCGCAGGCGCAGCTGGAATATGCGGCATCCGATGTTCTCTACCTGCACCGGCTGAGCGCCATCCTGATCGAGCGCCTGAAGCGTGACGGACGGGCGGAAGAGGCGGCTGCCTGCTTCCAGTTCCTGCCGACGCGGTCCAAGCTCGATCTGATGGGCTGGGACGAACAGGATATTTTCGCCCATAGTTAAACGGAAAACGGCTCCTGCTATTCTGCAGAAGCAAGCGCGCCCCTGCCTTGCGGTGTGGCCGCGCGGTCGATATGCGCCCATTGCGGCCGTTTGAACAGGAACCGGCCATAGCCGGTCCATTGCACCAGCCCATAAAGGATCACCGGCCCCAGGACGCCGCAGACGACGGTCAGGAGCGAAATCGTGCCGATATCCGTGATGACGCCGGATTTGAGCAGGACGGTTCGCGCCACCGCCATGGGCAGGAAGAAGGCCAGGTAGACAACAATGGAATGCGCGCCGAGCCAGCGCAAAGCACGCACAAGCCATTGTGCAAGGGGTGCCGAGCCCAGTCGCGCCAGTAGCGCCGAGACCGAAACAATGGCCAATGCCCCGGCAAAACCGGCAAGCAGCGAGATGATGGGCACATTGCTCCAGCCGCCGAGCCCGCCGGATGTATAGGCCTCCAGCGGTATCCAGGCGGCAAAGGGTTGCGATGCCGGGTGAAACACCAGCCAGCCATTGGCGAGCGCCCAAACGCCGAGGATGGCAAGGGCGGTGAGCGGCCGCTGCCGCAGCCATTGCGCCAGGTCGAAAATGACGGGTGCAAAGGCATAGCCGGCAAAGAAGAAGACATAGCGGCTGCAGAATTCGTCGAGGACCAGCCATCCCGTATGGATGGGGACGGTTTCAAGCGCGGCGGCAATGGCGAGGATGATCCAGACATTGACGGATCTGACGAGGCGCGTGACGACAAAGAACACCGGCAGCAGATAGATGAACCACAGGGTGCCGAAGGGCTGGACGAGGGCAAGGAGATAGGCGCCGACAGCGCCGCCGGGACCGCTGTCGGCGATAATGCCGGGCGCCTTGAACAGGAACTGGATCGTCAGCCACAGCAGGTAGAAATAGGCGAAATGGATGATCTTGCGGTCCGCATAGCGCAGCCACTGCCGATCGATCACCAGTCCGAGGAACAGGCCCGAGATCAGGAAGAAGTCCGGCATGCGGAACGGCTGGGCAAAGGACACTACCGGATGCATCCAGCCGCGGGCGCCGGCGTCTTCCTCGACGCCAAGCACCGAGTGCATCATGACGACAAAGATGATGCAGATACCCTTGGCGATGTCGACCCAATCGACACGTGTTTTTTCGCCCGTGCTCATCGTTGCTTTGTTCCCCCGCGTTTTACTCTCTTTGATACGCGATATTTCAAAACGGGAAGTAAAATTCAGGTGATGCGCGCAGAAATGACTGTCGGATCACGTCTTCGAAGGGCCGATTGTCCCGGAAATACCCGGTTGCTGCATCCGGATACAAAAATGCCGGGCATAAGCCCGGCGAATTGTGAACGCAAATGCGTCCAGAGGGGAACACGCAACGAGCGAAAAATGGGAGGAGAACCGCTCGTTACGCACCACCAAAATATGCCTGCCGCGTTTAATTTTCAAGGGCGCAAGAATAATAATCTTTTCGCGCGCCAAGATTTGACAGAAAACGACAGCGGCGCTGCGGCGGCCTGAACGCGGTTTCAGTTGACGGCGGCACCCGCCGGGGCGGGCGCGCCGGTCGCGTCGAGAGGCTCCTTGCACGTCCCGTGACCGCGCAGCTGGCAGCCACCGAGCCGATATTGTGCTTCGGATTCGGGCGAGGGATTCAGTCTGGCAATGGCACCGCCACCGCAACCGCTGAGGATGATCGCAGCGCAGGCAAGGACCACAAATCGCATTTTCCACTCCATTCCTAACGAGCGGGAAGCTAACTGTCCGGCGCGGAATTCTCAAGCGTGAACCGAACCGTTCGCCTTCACGCATGCTCAGTTTGATGCCATCGGCCGAATTTAACCGCACCTTAAATCGCCGCATTTACCCTGCAACGCGTCGCGAAGGATTTTGCGGCACCGATTGGGGCGGGTATTTCAGTCAATGGCACCACGTGACAAGGGCAGGCAGCGCATCGAGCCGGGGTTCAGTTCGGACCGCCGTTCCGATGACGATGACATGCGCGCCGACCCGGAGGACAGACCCGTGCGAAGCCAGAAGCGCCGGACTTCATCGCGCAAACCCGCCAAGTCCAGGCGCGGCCGCTCCAGCCGCCAGCAGGGTGGCGGTTTCCTGGGTCTCATCCGCCGCACCATCTACTGGTCGTTTGTCCTGTGCATCTGGGGCGGTATCGCCGTCGCGGGCACGGTGATCTATTTCGCCGCCAAGATGCCGCAGACCACCACCTGGACGATCCCCGACCGCCCGCCCAACGTCAAGATTGTTTCGGTCGAAGGCGACCTCATCGCCAATCGCGGCGCCACCGGCGGCGAGGCGATCGGTCTGCACCAGATGTCGCCCTACCTACCGCAGGCAGTGGTGGCGATCGAAGACCGCCGCTTCTATTCGCATTTTGGTGTCGACCCCGTCGGCTTCGTCCGCGCCATGGCGACCAATGTGATCTCGGGGCGCCTGGTGCAGGGCGGTTCGACCATCACGCAGCAGCTGGCGAAGAACCTGTTTCTGACGCCGGACCGCACGCTGGAGCGCAAGGTCCAGGAAGTCCTGCTCGCCCTCTGGCTGGAGCACAAATACTCCAAGGACCAGATTCTGGAGATGTATCTGAACCGGGTTTATCTCGGTTCGGGTTCCTACGGCGTGGCCGCGGCCTCGCGGCGCTACTTCAACAAATCGGCGCACGACGTCAATCTGTCGGAAGCGGCTGTCATTGCCGGCCTGCTCAAGGCGCCTTCGCGCCTGTCGCCGGCGCGCGATCCGAAAGCCGCCGTCGAGCGTTCCCAGCTGGTGCTGGCGGCCATGCGCGACCAGGGCATGATCGGTGACAAGGAGCTGACCGTTGCCATGAAGCAGCCGGCGACCCGCGCTGCGGCCTATTGGAGCGGCTCTGAGCATTATGTCGCCGACCGGGTGATGGAGGAATTGCCCGAGCTTATCGGTGATGTCCGTGCGGACGTGGTTGTCGACACCACCGTCGATCTCGGCCTGCAGAAGCTGGGCGAAGCCTCGATCCGCGATCTGATCCAGAAGAACGGCGACCGGCTCAATGTTTCGCAGGGCGCGCTGGTCTCCATCGATGGCACCGGTGCGGTGCGGGCGCTGGTTGGTGGCTATGACTATGCCAACAGCCAGTTCGACCGCGCCAGCGAAGCCAAGCGCCAGCCCGGCTCCACCTTCAAGCCTTTCGTGTATCTCTCCGCATTGGAGCAGGGGCGCACGCCGGAATCGGTGCGCAACGATGCGCCCATCCGGATCGGCAACTGGACGCCCGGCAACTACAACGGCAAATATTTCGGCAAGGTGACGCTGGCGGAGGCGCTGGCCCGGTCGCTCAATTCGGTATCCGCCCAATTGGTCATGGAAGTCGGCCCCAGCACCGTTGTCGATACGGCGCATCGCCTGGGGATCGTTTCGAACCTCAACGCCAATGCCTCACTGGCGCTTGGGACCTCGGAAGTCACGCTGCTCGAACTCACCGATTCCTTCGTGCCCTTTGCCAATGACGGCTACAAGGCGCCTGTCCATCTTGTCCGCCGCGTCACCACGCATGAAGGCAAGGTGCTGTATGAATTCAAGAATCCCAAGCAGGAGCGGGTGATCAGCGAGCGCAATGTCGGCATGATGAATGCCATGCTGCGCCAGACCGTCGAAAGCGGCACGGCGACGAAAGCCAAATTCGGCTGGCCCGCTGCGGGTAAGACCGGCACCAGCCAGAATTTCCGCGATGCCTGGTTCATCGGCTACACCTCGAACCTGACCACGGGCGTGTGGTTCGGCAATGATGACGGCAAGCCGACCAAGAAGGTCACCGGCGGCGCACTGCCCGCGCTGGCCTGGAAGGAATTCATGGTCGCCGCGCACAAGGGCGTGCCCGTGGCCGAGCTTCCCGGCAATTACCGCGTCAATGAAACCGTCATCGACGGCAACGATGCCTTGCCCGGTGCGGATGTTCCGGCGGCCGAAGGTGTGCCGTCAGCCCAGCTCAATCCGGGCGGGCCGGTTCCGCCGGTGGGGCTGGACGATCAAACCGGATCGACCCATCCGACGCCGCCGGTCGGCGTGGGCGGCAATGGCCAGAAGCCGCGCAAGACCACGCTCTTCGACCTGATCATGGGCAACTGACCGGCAAGCCGTCCGGTCCGTGCTTCCCTTCGCTCCCATACAGCTTCTGAAAACCCCCTGACGCAGCGATTCCAAATGTCGCTTGACAAGTCGCGACTCTTGTCCTCGTATTATGAAAATCCATTATTAGATATTCTATTCCATAGTAATGGATTAAAACATAATATTCGCTTGACGGATAGGGGAACGAAAAATGTCTAAAGTATTTTACGCGACGGTCGCTGTGGCCGCGCTGCTCGCATTGCCGTTCAATCAGGCTTTCGCGCAGGACAACAAGAGCAAGCTAGATGAGGTGCTGGCCCGCGGCCATCTGGTTGTCGGCACCGGCAGCACCAATGCGCCATGGCACTTCAAGGGTGCTGACGACACGCTGCAGGGCTTCGATATCGACATGGGTCATATCATCGCCAAGGCGCTGTTCAGCGATCCCAGCAAGGTCGAGTTCGTCAACCAGTCTTCCGATGCCCGCATTCCCAATATCACCACGAACAAGGTGGATATCACCTGCCAGTTCATGACGGTCACCGGGGAGAGAGCACAGCAGATCGCCTTCACCATACCGTACTACCGGGAAGGTGTCGGGCTGATGCTGAAGGCCGACAGCAAATATGCCGACTATGCCGCGCTCAAGGCCGCGGGTTCTGCGGTGACAATCTCGGTGCTGCAGAATGTCTATGCCGAATCGATGGTGCATGCGGCCCTGCCTGGGGCCAAGGTCGACCAGTATGAATCGGTCGATCTGATCTATCAGGCGCTGGAATCCGGCCGTGCCGATGCGGTCGCCACGGATCAGTCGTCGCTTGCCTGGTACATGACCCAGAACAAGGATCGCTACAAGGATGCCGGCTACGGCTGGAATCCGCAGACCTATGCCTGCGGTGTCAAGCGCGGCGATCAGGATTGGCTGAACTTCGTCAACACGGCGCTGCATGAGGCGATGACCGGTGTCGAGTTCGATACCTATGCGAAATCGTTCAAGACCTGGTTCGGCAAGGACCTGACGCCGCCGCAGATCGGCTTCCCCGTCGAATACAAGTAGTCAACCGGCGGCTCCAGGGTCGTCTGGAGCCGTTTCTCCTTGTCTTGCGATAACGGGGACGTTGTTCATGGGCTATACGCTGAATTTTGCTGCCGTCTGGCGCAGCTTCGATGACCTGCTGTTGGGGCTGGCGCTTAGCCTTGCCCTGGCTTTCGGCTCCATCCTCATCGGCGCCGTCATCGGGCTGTGCACGGCTTTTGGTCTGATATCCAGAAACGGCCTGATAAAGCGTCCGGCAGGGATCTACGTCTCCATCATCCGCAACACGCCGATCCTCGTGCTCGTGCTGTTCACCTATTTCGCGCTGCCCCAGTGGGGTTTGCGCCTGGGCAAGATCGAAAGCTTCGTCTTCACGCTCGCCCTCTATTCCGGCGCCTATCTGGCGGAGGTGTTTCGCGCGGGACTGCTGTCGATCCCCGCCGGCCTGCGCGAAGCCGGCCTCGCCATCGGCCTGACGGAAATGCAGATACGCACGTCGATCATCGCGCCGCTGATGTTTCGCAATATCCTGCCGTCGCTCGGCAGCACGATCATCTCGCTGTTCAAGGACACCTCGCTGGCCGCGGCCATCGCCGTGCCGGAACTGACCTTTGAAACGCGCAAGATCAATGTGGAAACCTTTCGCGTCATCGAGACATGGATGGTGGCAAGCTGCCTCTACGTCTTTACCTGTTCGATCCTGGCTGCGCTGATGCGCATCGTCGAACGCCGTCTGGCCTTGCCGAGGTGATGTGATGGATATTGTTCATTTCGCGGATGTTCTCTGGCTGGCGCGCTGGCCGATCCTCAAGGGTATCGGCGTCACCCTGTCGATTTCGCTGCTGGCGATCTGCTGCGGCACGCTGCTGGGGGTTGGTGTTGGTCTGGCGCTGACCTATGCCAGGGCACCGCTGCGCTGGATCGTGCGCGGCTATACCGATTTCATCCGCGGCACACCGGTTCTCGTGCTGGTTCTCGCCAGCTATTACGTGCTCGGCACCATCGGCCTCGACCTCGGGCCGTTCCAGGCGGGCATTCTGGCGCTCGCCGTGTTCTGCAGTTCGCATGTGGGGGAAATCGTCCGGGGGGCGCTGCAATCCATACCTAAGGGACAGACGGAAGCTGCCAAGGCCATCGGCCTGACCTTTCCGCAGACCTTCGCCTATGTGCTCGGTCCGCAGGCGCTGCGCCAGGTGCTGCCGGCCTGGGTCAACACCTCAGCCGAAATGGTCAAGGCATCGACCCTTTTGTCCATCATCGGTGTGGCCGAGCTGCTGCTGCGCACGCAGGAACTGATTTCCAGAACCTTCATGAGCCTCGAATTCTATTTCTTCGCCGGCTTCCTGTATTTCGTCATCAACTATGCCATCGAACGTTTCGGCCGCTACGTCGAACGCAAGATGGCGGTTCCGTCCTAAGGGGATTCCGGGATGCCAGACAATCTTCTTGAAATCCGCAACCTGCACAAGAGCTATGGCGAGGTGGAAGTCCTCAAAGGCGTCGACTGCAGCATGAAGCAGGGCGATGTCGTCAGCATCATCGGGTCGAGCGGCTCCGGCAAGACCACCATGCTGCGCTGCATCAACATGCTGGAAGAATTCCAGGGCGGGTCGATCAGCATAGACGGTCAGGAGATCGGTTATGAGATGGTCGGCGGCCAGCGCCGGCGCAAGAAGGAGAAGGAAATCGCCCGCCAGCGCGCCCTGACCGGCATGGCTTTCCAGCAGTTCAACCTGTTCCCGCATATGAGTGCCGTTCACAATGTCATGCTTGGCCTGGTCAAGGTGAAGAAGCTGGACAGGGACGAGGCGCGCACCATTGCGCTGAAATGGCTGGATCGGGTCGGCCTGCTCGCCCGTGCCGATCATTTTCCCGGGCAATTGTCCGGCGGCCAGCAGCAGCGTGTCGCCATCGCCCGCGCCATTGCCATGAATCCCCGGTTGATGCTGTTCGACGAAGTCACCTCGGCACTCGATCCGGAACTGGTGAACGAGGTGCTGCAGGTGATCAAGACACTGGCGCAGGACGGCATGAGCATGCTGCTTGTCACCCACGAGATGCGCTTTGCCTACGAGGTCTCCAACCGGGTGATTTTCATGAATCAGGGGCTTATCGGCGAGGAAGGCAACCCGCGCGACATGTTCCACAAACCGCAGAGCGAGCGCCTGGCCGAGTTTCTGAAGACGTCGAGTTTTTCCTGAATTTCGCGATGTTTGTGCGCAGACACACGTCAAAATACCGGCGTGCACAGTTCCCTTTGGGCGGCGCTTGCTCTATGGCTCTAGTGGTCCGATTCTGACATTTGCACCCCGTTGATACAGGCCATTCAGGCAAATGTCAGAATCAAAGGACCACTAGCAACTATAAGATTCTAGTGGAACTTTGAATTTGACATTCGCATGCTGCGCGTCATGTCAAATGGGATGCGAATGTCAAATTCGTTCCACTTGCAAACGGAGTTTTCCCATGAGCAGCGATGAAGCACGCAAAGTCCTCGTCTTGACTGGCGCAAGCCGTGGCATCGGCCACGCCACGGTCAAGCGGTTTTCCCGCGCCGGCTGGCGCGTCATCACCTGCTCGCGGCAGGATTTTTCCGATGATTGCCCCTGGCCTGCCGGTCCCGACGATCATATCAAGGTGGATCTCGCCGATCCCGCCGATGTGGATCATGCGGTCCTCGAAATTCGCCAGAGACTGGAGATCGAGGGCGGCAAGCTGCATGCCCTGATCAACAATGCCGGTATCTCGCCCAAGAATCCGGGTGGTGACCGGCTGGATTCGATTGAGACACCCATGCACACATGGTCCACCGTGTTTCAGGTGAATTTCTTCGCACCCATCATGCTGGCGCGCGGCCTGTTCAAGGAGCTGGAAGCGGGCAAGGGTTCGATTGTCAACGTCACCTCCATCGCCGGAAGCCGCGTGCATCCCTTTGCCGGAACGGCCTATGCAACGTCAAAGGCCGCATTGGCATCCCTGACACGGGAAATGGCCTCGGATTTCGGCCCGCACGGCATTCGCGTCAACGCGATCGCACCGGGCGAGATCGATACGGCGATCCTGTCGCCGGGCACCGACAAGCTGGTGGAACAGCTGCCGCTGCGCCGTCTCGGCAAGACCGCTGAGGTTGCCGAGACGATCTATTTCCTGTGCTCCGAGGCATCGTCCTATGTGACCGGCTCGGAAATCCACATCAATGGCGGCCAGCACGTCTGATGCTTGAAGGGGGAATGGCTGTGAACACCCCCCTCTGTCCTGCCGGACATCTCCCCCACAAGGGGGGAGATCACATCGACATCGACATTTTTACGTGCTTTGCGATGTCTCGGAACTGGTCGAAATCGTAATGCAGGCTGATCTCCCCCCTTGTGGGGGAGATGGGCGGCAGCCCAGAGGGGGGTAAAAACTCTCCCTCAAACGTAGCGGTTGACCACGTTCTCCAGATATTCCTGGCGGCCGGAGCGCGGCTGCGGCTGGATCTTCTTGTCCTCGACATGCTTGGCGATGTCTTCGAGCGACAGCTTGCCCGACAGCATGGCCTGTGCGTCAGGCTTGGCCCAGCCCGCATAGCGCTCCTCGACAAAACCGGTGAGGGCCTTGTCCTCGACCATCTTCGCCGCTGCCTTGAGGCCGCGGGCGCAGGTATCCATGCCGCCGATATGGGCGATCAGCAGGTCCTGCGGATCGAGCGACTGGCGGCGCAGTTTGGAGTCGAAATTGGTGCCGCCCGTGGTGAAGCCGCCGGCTTTGAGGATTTCATAATAGGCCAGCGCCACCTCGGGCACGTTGTTGGGGAACTGATCCGTATCCCAGCCGGACTGGTAATCATTGCGGTTCATGTCGATGGAACCGAAAATCCCGAGTGCCGCAGCGGTTGCCAGTTCATGTTCGAAGGAGTGGCCGGCAAGGATGGCGTGGCCCTGTTCGAGATTGACCTTGACCTCGTTCTCCAGGCCAAAGCGCTTGAGGAAGCCATAGACTGTCGCCGCATCGTAGTCGTACTGGTGCTTGGTCGGCTCCTGCGGCTTCGGCTCGATGAGGATCGCGCCCTTGAAGCCGATCTTGTGCTTGTAGTCGACGACGAGGCTGAGGAAACGGCCCATCTGGTCGAGCTCGCGCTTCATGTCGGTGTTGAGCAGGGTCTCGTAGCCTTCGCGGCCGCCCCAGAGCACGTAGTTCTCGCCCTTCAGCTTCTGCGTGACGTCGATACAGGTTTTCACCGTTGCTGCCGCATAGGCGAAGACATCGGGATCGGGATTGGTGGCGGCACCGGCCATGTAGCGCCGGTTGGAGAACAGATTGGCGGTGCCCCAGAGCAGCTTGGTGCCGGTCTTTTCCATCTTGCCCGCGAAATAGTCTGCAATCTCGTAAAGGCGCTTGTTGCTTTCGGCGAGTGTCTCGCCTTCCGGGCGAACGTCCGCATCGTGGAAGCAGAAATACGGTGCGCCCAACAGCGAGAACATCTCGAAAGCCACGTCGGCTTTCAGCTTCGCGCCTTGCATCGTGTCATTGAACCACGGACGTTCGAAGGTCTGGCCGCCGAAGGGATCGCCGCCCGGCCAGGTGAAGGAATGCCAGTAGGCGACCGCAAAGCGCAGATGGTCCTCCATGCGCTTGCCATTGATCAGCTCTTCGGGATTGTAAAAACGATAGGCAAGCGGATTGGTGCTGTCCGGCCCCTCATATCTGACTGGTTTGATGTCACCAAAAAATCCGCTGGTCATGATTGAACTCCCTTTAATGCTGGATAGAGGTTGTGGTAGCGCCGGTAGGCGATGTCGAAATCGGCGGTGAGGCCCTTGTCGGGCTCGATGGTCTTTTCCGTTGCGGGCTGCGTGCAGATGGCACGCGGATCGGCCTTTTCCGCTGCGATGAGGCCAAGCCTTGCGGCACCGAAGGCTGCGCCGAAATCCCCGTCGGCAGGCACGTCGACGGGAATGTCGAGCGCTGTGGCAATGGTTTTCAGCCAGTAAGCGGACCGCGAGCCGCCGCCGACCGCGGTCACCCGGTCAAGCCTGGTGCCCGCACTGGCAAGCGCATGCAGGCAATCGCGGAAGGCAAAGGCGACGCCCTCAAGCACTGCCTGTGTCAGGCTCGCCCGGTCGCTGGCATGTTCCAGTCCCTGGAACGAGCCGCGGATGGCGGAATCATTGAGCGGCGTGCGTTCGCCGGAGAGATAGGGCAGGAAGGTGACGCCGGAAGGGGCTCGTAAATTGTCACCCAGCTCATCGGTCAGTTCCGCCGGCTTGCGCGCGGTGATGCCGGCATACCAGTTGAGCGCATCGGTGGCGGAGAGGATCACGCCCATCTGGTGCCACGTGTCCGGGAGGGCATGGCAGAAGGTGTGAACGGCACTGGCCGGGTTGGGCAGATAGGCATTGTTGGCGGCAAACAGCACGCCGGATGTGCCGAGCGAGACGAAGGCATGGCCTTCCGCCACGGTGCCCATGCCGCAGGCGGAAGCAGCATTGTCCCCGGCGCCCCCGGCAACAACCACCCCGTTGCCCATGCCCCAACGCGTGGCCAGACTGGCTTTCAGCGTGCCGGAAACCTCGGTTCCCTCGACGAGGGATGGCATGTGGCTCCTGTCGAGTCCCGATGCGCCGAGCAGCTCGTCCGACCAGGCGCGTCTGCCGACATCGAGCCAGGAGGTCCCCGCCGCATCGGACATTTCGGAGACGTGCTCGCCGGTCAGCCAGAGCCGCAGATAATCTTTTGGTAGCAGCACCCGCCGCAGTTTTGCGAAAATCTCCGGCTCGTTGTTCTTCACCCACATGACTTTCGGTGCGGTAAAGCCGGGAAAAACAATGTTGCCGCTGAGCGTGCGAAAGATCGGGTTGCCGTCGAGTTCGGCCGCTTCCGCATGGCTGCGCGTGTCGTTCCACAGCATGCAGGGCCGGAGCACGCTGTCATTGCCGTCAAGCAGCGTTGCGCCGTGCATCTGGCCGGACAGGCCGATGCCTTTCACAGCAGCCAACTCTTTGGGGTGACTGGCCTTCAGCGCGGCAATGGCATCTTCCGTTGCGCTGATCCAGTGCGCCGGGTCCTGTTCGGACCAACCGGAATGCGGCCGTGAAACATCCAGTGTTCCTGTGCCGGAGCCAATGACGGATTGCTTGTTGTCAATCAACAGCGCCTTGACGCCGGATGTGCCTAAATCGAGACCGAGATACATGGAAGATCCTTTGAAATGTGGAGGCTAGATCGCCCGCCGCAGCGGTGCTTCACGCAGATCGCCGGGGGCGAAAAGCTGGGTATCGAGATGCAGCAGGGACGTCATCATGCAACCCTGCAGGATGAGCGGATGCTCGTCGGGATAGCAGCGGATGGTCAGGTCAGGCTTGCCGCCCCAGCCGGTCGTGCCGGATACGATTTCCCGCAGGTCCGCCTCGATGAGGTCGAAGACACCCGCGCCGGGCCCGACAAGTGCGATGGGCACGGGATCGATCAGCGAGAAAAGACTGCGCAGGCCGGAGCCGATGGCCTGTCCCGCCTTGCGGAATGCCGCCCGCTCCGCACCGTCGCGGCTGCGGGCACGGTCGGCCACGGCATTGAAGGAAGCGGCATCGACATCCTGGGCCGGCTGGGCCTGTTCGTCCTCGCCGGCTGTCCGGCGCAGGATGGCATAATCACTGGCATAGGCTTCGATGCAGCCGTGGCGGCCGCAGCGGCACAGCGCGCCATTGGGGACATGCAGCATATGGCCGAATTCGGCACCGGAAGACTGGACGCCGAGAAACGGCTTGCCCTTGAGATAAAGGCCCATGCCGATGCCGTGCGACAGGAGGATGGCGGCAAAGTCTTCGGCGTAATGTTCCGGATCGGTCCAGCGCAGCGCCTCGGCAATCATGCTGCAATCATTGGCAACCGCAACGCTGACGCCGTAGCGCGCGGAAAGGATTTCGCCGAAGGCCACATTGATGTCGGGCGTGATCGGCGACCAGAGCATGGTCGCGCTGGCGGCATCAGTGACACCCTGCACGCCCATGGAGATATGCATGAGCCTGCCCGCGCTGCCCGGCATGGCGGCGAGCAGGCCGTCCAGCATTTCGCAGATCGCCCGGGTCAGGTCGCCGGCGCTCGCATCGAGCGTCGGGATGCGGCGGATTTCCTGCGCGATCACCTGTCCCTTGTAGTCGAACAGCACCGTGTGGGCGAGGTTGAGGGCCAGTTCCACCGTGGCGATTGTCGCGATTTCCGGATTGAGCGTCAGTGCCACCTGCGGGCGGCCGCGGCGGTTGGCCGTGACATCGCCGTCGCGGCTTTCATTGACAATGCCTTCGGCGATGAGGGCCGTGGTGATGGCTGAAACCGTCGATGCGCTGAGGCCGGTCTGGGCCACGATATCGGTGCGCGAGAGGAGATCATGGCCGCGCAATGCGGCCAGGACGAGCCTGCGATTCTGACGCCGGACATCGTCCGGCCGGGCTATCTCATCTACCAACGAACGATCTCCTCCCGAAATCTTTTTTTGATGCGATGCAAAAATATTGTTGCAACGCAATAACTTAGCAGATCAGATTCTATGTTGACATGGAAATGAAATTAAGTCACTATTTTTTTCGAGCCTCGAAATAAAGAGGTTTGGGTGACTGGCCGGAGGTGAAAGGCCTGACATCCGACGGGATCAACGTGCCATGCGCACTGGGAGGATTATCATGAAAAAATACGCAACCGCTCTGGCGGGTGTTGCTCTTGCCGTTTCTTTGGCCGGCCCTGCGCTGGCGAAAGACAAGATCATTGGCGTGTCCTGGTCCAACTTTCAGGAAGAGCGCTGGAAGACCGATGAAGCTGCCATCAAGAAAGCGCTTGAAGCCAATGGCGACAAGTATATTTCGGCCGATGCCCAGTCTTCCGCTTCCAAGCAGCTCACCGACGTTGAAAGCCTGATCGCCCAGGGCGCCAATGCCCTGATCATTCTTGCGCAGGATTCGAGCGCAATCGGACCAGCTGTTGAAAAGGCGGTTGCTGAAGGTATTCCGGTCGTCGGCTATGATCGCCTGATCGAAAACAAGGATGCGTTCTACATCACCTTCGACAACAAGGAAGTCGGCCGCATGCAGGCGCGCGGTGTCCTGGCTGTGAAGCCGGAAGGCAACTACGCCTTCATCAAGGGCAGTTCGGCCGATCCGAACGCCGATTTCCTCTTCTCCGGCGCGCAGGAAGTTTTGAAGGACGCCATCGCGTCCGGCAAGATCAAGAATGTCGGCGAAGCCTATACGGACGGCTGGCTGCCGGCCAATGCCCAGAAGAACATGGAACAGTTCCTGACCAAGAACGACAACAAGATCGACGCTGTCGTTGCGGCCAATGACGGCACTGCCGGCGGCGCCATCGCTGCCCTGCAGGCCCAGGGGCTTGCCGGTACGGTGCCCGTGTCCGGTCAGGATGCGGATTTCGCCGCCCTGAACCGCATCGCGCTCGGCACCCAGACCGTTTCGGTCTGGAAAGACTCGCGTGAGCTGGGCAAGGAAGCAGCCGGTATTGCCGCGGCACTCGCCGACGGCAAGAAGATGGGCGACATTCCGCATGTGCAGAAGTTTGCCGGCGGTGCGAACAAGGTTGAAGTCAATGCCGTGTTCCTGACGCCCGTTCCGATCACCAAGGACAACCTCAACGTCATTATCGACGCGGGTTGGGTGAAGAAGGACGTCGTCTGCCAGGGCGTCAAGGCCGGTTCGGTCGCAGCCTGCAAGTAAGTCCTGAATAATCTGCTAATATTGAGCGCCGCTGGTCCACTGGATCGGCGGCGTTTTAAAAAGAACCTGAAACTGGGGAGAGACAAATGAGTGATCCGGCAGTCAGTATTGACCGGGCCCGCGCCTCCGAACTTGGCCTTACCGCCCGCTTCTTCAAAGCCACCGAACTTGATACCCGGCTTCTGGGTATGATCGGTGCGCTGGTTGTCATCTGGATTGCTTTCCAGGTTCTCTCCGGCGGCCAGTTCCTTACACCGCGCAACCTGTGGAATCTTTCCGTGCAGACGTCATCCGTTGCCGTGATGGCGACCGGCATGGTGCTGATCATCGTGACGCGCAATATCGACCTGTCGGTCGGTTCGCTGCTGGGTTTCATCGGCATGATCATGGGCGTCATGCAGACGGAAATGCTGCCGAAACTCATCGGCTTCGAACATCCCGCCACCTGGATCATCACGCTTGGCATTGGCATTGTCGCCGGTGCCGTCATCGGCGGCTTTCAGGGCTTCATCATCGCCTTTCTCGGGGTTCCTGCCTTCATCGTGACACTCGGCGGCCTGCTCGTCTGGCGCGGTGCCGCCTGGTGGGTCACGTCGGGCCGT
Source organism: Phyllobacterium sp. NPDC097923 (assembly GCF_044760925.1). Lineage (NCBI taxonomy): Bacteria > Pseudomonadati > Pseudomonadota > Alphaproteobacteria > Hyphomicrobiales > Phyllobacteriaceae > Phyllobacterium > Phyllobacterium sp. NPDC097923. The sequence continues at coordinate 101,913 of NZ_JBIWBL010000001.1, forward strand.
ACGGTCGCACCGATGGACTCGACCTTCCGCCTGATGGGCGGTGGTCCGGAAGGCTCCATCGGCTCCATGTGGAGCTGGATTCTCGGCATCGCTGCCTGCATCGCCATCGTCATCATGGTGGCCAACAGCCGCCGCCAGCGCCAGCGGTTCAATTTTCCGCGCCGTCCCGTCTGGGCCGAAGTGTTCATGGCCGCCATCAGTTGCGGTCTGGTGCTCGGGGCCGTCTCGATCGCCAATGCCTATTACTGGCCCATCGGCATCGTGCGCAAATATGCCGATGCCAATAACATCACCATTCCCGACGGCGGCCTGTTCATCTCGCATGGTATTGCCATACCGGTGCTGATTGCCGTGGCAACCGGGATCATCATGACATTCGTGACCACGCGCACGCGCTTCGGCCGCTATGTCTTCGCCATGGGCGGCAATCCCGAAGCTGCTGATCTCGCCGGTATCAACACGCGCTGGGTCACCATGAAGATCTTCATCATCATGGGCATTCTCTGCGCCATCGCCGGTGCGATCTCGACCGCCCGCCTCAACGCGGCAACCAATGCCCAGGGCACGCTGGACGAGCTTCTGACCATTGCCGCCGCCGTGATTGGCGGAACGTCGCTGGCCGGCGGCGTCGGCACCATCGCCGGTGCGATGATCGGCGCGCTGCTCATGCAGTCGCTGAGCTCGGGCATGGTGCTTCTCGGCCTCGATACGCCGCTGCAGAACATTGTTGTCGGTATCGTTCTGGTGATAGCCGTCTGGCTCGACACCATCTATCGCCGCCGTACCGCGTGAGGGAGGAAAGATCATGAGCACTGTACAGACACCTCTCATCGAAATGGACAATATCTCGATCGCATTCGGCGGTATCCGCGCGGTCGACGGTGCGTCCGTCAATCTCTATCCGGGCGAAGTGGTGGCCCTGCTCGGCCACAACGGCGCCGGCAAATCGACGCTGATCAAGATACTGTCCGGTGCCTACAAGCGCGACAGCGGCACGATCAAGGTCAATGGCGAGGAAGCCTCGATCGGCAATCCGCGCGATGCCAAGGCCTACGGCATCGAGACGATCTACCAGACGCTGGCCCTGGCCGACAATGTCGACACCGCCGCCAATCTCTATCTCGGGCGTGAACTGATGACGCCGTGGGGCACGCTCGATGACGTCGCCATGGAGCACAGCGCGCGCGAAGTGATGGGGCGGCTCAATCCGCGCTTCCAGCGCTTCAAGGATCCGGTCAAAGCCCTGTCCGGCGGGCAGCGGCAGTCCGTCGCCATTGCCCGGGCTATCCTGTTCAATGCCCGCATCCTGATCATGGATGAACCGACGGCGGCGCTGGGGCCGCAGGAAACCGCGCAGGTGGGCGAGCTGATCAAGCAGCTGAAGAGCGAAGGCATCGGCATCTTCCTGATCAGCCACGACATCCACGATGTCTTTCATCTCGCGGACCGGGTGGCTGTTATGAAAAACGGCCAGGTGGTCGGCACTGCCAAGGTGGGGGATGTCACCGAGGACGAGGTGCTCGGCATGATCATCCTCGGCAAATGCCCGCCCGGTGCGATACCCGGACCCGGCGCCGTGAACTGACAATTGCAACCGCTATAGGTGAATAATGAAAAGGCCGCATCAAGCGGCCTTTCTTATATCAATATCTGAAAGTGGTTTAGATCGCTTCGACCTGCTGAACTTCCGGCACGAAATGCTTCAGGAGGTTCTGGATGCCATGCTTCAACGTTGCCGTGGAAGACGGGCAGCCGGAGCAGGCGCCCTTCATGTGCAGGTAAACCGTGCCGTTCTCGAAACCGCGGAAAGTGATATCGCCGCCGTCCTGCGCCACGGCAGGGCGCACGCGGGTCTCCAGCAGTTCCTTGATCGTGTCGACGATCTCGGTGTCGGCCGTGTCGAAAAACTCGCCGTCGCCTTCCAGCTGGGCTGTGGCCGCGACCGATGTCGCGCTGGCCATCACAGGTGCGCCGGACATGAAGTGTTCCATGATCGCGCCGAGGATGGCCGGCTTCAGATGCTGCCATTCCGGGCCTTCGGCCTTGGTGACGGTGACGAAATCATAGCCGAAGAACACGCCCGTCACGCCGGGAACGGCAAAAATCTTGGCGGCGAGCAGCGAGGCTTCCGAAGCGGTTGCCGCATCGCGGAAATCCGCCGTGCCTTCCTCAAGCACAACCTTGCCAGGCAGGAATTTCAAGGTCGCCGGGTTGGGCGTTGCTTCGGTCTGGATGAACATGGCGGATATCTCGCGTGTCTAGTTTAGAACGGTTCAAAGGCATATAGGCCTTTCGGCCAGTCTCTTCAAGGCAAGAGTGTATCACGGTTTCAAGATGCAATCATGTGATTGCGTCAATATCCTCGTTCGAGAGATTATAGGGCACGACGGTGACGGGAATGGAGAAGGATTCGCGCCCGGCCAGGGTCTGAACCAGGGGGCCGGGGCCATCCTTGCCGGAACCGGCCGCCAGAACCAGAATGGCGATATCCTGGTCTTCCTCGATGAGCTTCTGGATCTGTTCGGCGGTAATGCCTTCGCGCACCACAAGCTCGGATTCGATATTGATAGTTTCACGCACCGAAGCGGCAAACTTGCTCAGCGTCGAATGTGCCCGTTCCTCGGCTTCCGCCCGCATGATCTGCTCGACCCCCAGAAACTGCTGGAAGTCGGCGGAATCGATGACAAACAGCAGGACCAGCACGCCGTTCGTGGTCTTGGCGCGGCGCGAGGCATAGGCAACCGCCCGCTCGCATTCCGGCGTTTCATCGATCACCGCCAGGAACTTGCGGCGGTGCCCTGCTTCACGGCTGAGACGTCTTGATACCATCTGTTCAACCTGCCCTGCCTGTTGAGACTAATCCTGAAGGAATCCGACAATATCACGCACATTGCGCATCGTCTTCTCCGCCAATATAGCTGCACGCTCGCCGCCATTTTTCAGCACGGAATCGATATAGGCGGTATCGGCGGACAGGCGGCGCATCTCGCTGGCAATCGGCGCCAGCTTTGCCACGGCCAGATCGGCCAGCGCCGGCTTGAACACGGAGAACTGCTGGCCGCCGAAATCGCGGATGACGCCTGCCTTGTCCGTATCGGTCAGCGCGGCATAGATGCCGACAAGATTGTCGGCTTCCGGGCGATCGTTCAGGCCCTCGATGTCCGATGGCAAAGGCTCGGAATCCGTCTTTGCCTTGCGGATCTTCTTCGAAATCGTGTCCTCGTCATCGGTCAGGTTGATGCGCGACAGGTCGGATGGATCGGATTTCGACATCTTCTTCGTGCCGTCGCGCAGGCTCATCACCCGCGCCGCCGGACCGCCGATGACCGGTTCGGTCAGCGGGAAAAAGCTCTGGATCGTTTCATCGCCGGACTGGGTCTCGATGCCGAGGCCGAGTTCCGCAATGCGATCGGAGAAGTCCGTGTTGAATTTCTGGGCGATGTCGCGTGTCAGCTCCAGATGTTGCTTCTGGTCTTCGCCGACCGGCACATGGGTGGCGCGGTAGACAAGAATATCGGCAGCCATCAGGTTGGGGTAGGCGAAGAGGCCAACCGAGGCGTTCTCGCGGTCCTTGCCTGCCTTGTCCTTGAACTGGGTCATGCGGTTCAGCCAGCCCATGCGCGCGATGCAATTGAACACCCAGGCAAGCTCGGCATGCTGGCGCACACGGCTCTGGTTGAAGACAATATGCTTCTCGGCGTCAATGCCGGCGGCGAGGAACGCGGCGGTTACTTCGCGCGTGTTGCGCTGCAGCTCGGCCGGACCGCCCCAGACGGAAACCGCCTGCGTGATGGCGTGCTGGTCGACCACGCAGTAGATGCAATTGTTGTTTTCCTGCAAGGCAACCCAACGCCGCACCGCTCCCAGATAGTTGCCGAGATGCAGATTACCGGTTGGCTGGACACCGGAAAAGACGAGCGGCTCAAACGTGCTCATGAACAGTCCTTGATCGTTCGGGGACCGGGCCGTTCCGGCCCGGTGGCAATGGAGAGGAGGTTTTGGCAGAGCAGGGCGCTCTATTCAAGCCCTATCGGGACCGCACGAGCTATTTGAGCTGCAGAAGATCCCATGTGTTGCCGTAAAGGTCTTCAAACACCGCAACGCTGCCATAGGCTTCATGGCGCGGTTCCTCGAGAAAATGCACGCCGCTTTTCACCATCGCCGCGTGGTCAGTGGTGAAGTCATCCGTATGGAGAAACAGCGCGACCCGCCCACCCGTCTGATTGCCGATGCTGGCGGTTTGCGCATTGTCATCGGCCTGTGCCAGCAGGATTTTTGCTCCACCCTTTTCAGGTGCGACAACAACCCAGCGCTTCGTCGGCGACAGGGCGGTATCGCCGACCAGCGAAAAGCCGAGCACCCCGGTGTACCAGGCAATCGCCTCGTCATAATCGCGGACGACCAGGGTGACCATACCGATATGCCGGCTCATGCCGCAGGGCCCTCCGGCGGCAAAACCGGTGCTTTGGCGCCGCGTTTCACATTGCGGCGGATCATGCCGAAACTGGCGCCGCCGGTTGCGAAGGCCAGGACAAAATAGACAACCATCGACAGCATGATCAGGCCGAAGACCACGGGCGCCTGGATATGCACCGGCGTATGGGAGGCAAGATAGGGCTTGGCCCAATGGATGGCGTAATACAGGGCAACAGCCATGGCCGCCGCCGAAAAGATCAGGCGCGGAATGCGGGTGAGCAGCGGGATATCGCGGCCCCAATGGCCCCGCCACACCAGCGTTGCGAAGAGGAGAATGGCATTGACCCACCCGGCCGTCACTTCCGCCGTGGCAATGCCGGTTTCGGCCATCAGCGGAAACAGCGTCAGCGCCATGCTGACATTGATAACAACGGAAACCGCTGCATAGATCATCGGTGTCTTGGTGTCTTCGCGGGCGAAAAAGCCGGGAATGAAAGCCTTGATCAGCACGAAGGCGGGCAGGCCAAGGCCGTAGACCGCGAGAATATTGGATACGCGCCGCGTCGATTCGGCGGTGAATTCACCGCGCTCGAGCAGCAGGCGGATGATCGGCTCGGACATGACCAGCAGCGCTGCCGCTGCCGGCAGCGTCAGGAACAGGATGAACTCGACCGACCGGTTCTGCAGGCTGCCGGCTTCCCGGTGGTTGCCGGAGCGCAAGGCACGGGCAAGCTCGGGCAGCAGCACCGTTGCAACGGCAATGCCCACCACGCCGAGGGGCAGCTGATAGACGCGGTCGGCATTGGCGAGCGACGTCACCGCGCCCTCCTTGCCGGAAGCGATGTTCGTGTTCACCAGAAGGTTGATCTGGGTGATGCCGCCGGTGATGGCCGCGGGCAGGGCCAGCACCAGCAGGCGCCGCACATTCGGCGTGAAGTGCGGCAGCCGGAAGCCGATGGAAATGCCGGCATTGCGCACGGCAAACCAGACGATGGCCAGTTGCACCAGCCCCGCCGCCATGACGCCCCAGGAGAGGCCATAGCCGATCGTGATGCCGTCATGGCCCTTGTACCAGGCATAGGCGAGCACGCCGATCAGGATCACGTTGAGGAAAACCGGAGCGACGGCGGCAGCAAAATAGCGGTGCAGCGAGTTCAGCATGCCGCTCATCATCGCCGCCAGCGACATGCAGGCGAGATAGGGAAACATGATGATCGCCATCGACACCGTATTGCCGAACTTCACCGGATCGTCGAGGAAGCCCGGCGCGATCACCGTGCGCACGATCAGCGGCATCGACAGTTCCATCAGAATGGTCAGCGCCATCAGGACGGTGAACAGGACGCCGAATACCTCCTCGGAGAAGCGCTTTGCCCCGTCCATGCCGTTCGCCTCAATCTCCTTGGCAAACAGCGGGACGAAGGCCGCGTTGAACGCACCTTCGGCAAACAGGCGGCGGAAGGTGTTGGGGAAACGGAAGGCGGCATTGAACGCATCGGCGACGGGGCCGGTGCCAAGGGCCGCTGCCATCAGCATTTCACGCGTCAGCCCGAAGACACGGCTCATCAGGGTGCCGGAGGCCACCGTCGCGAATTTTTTGACCAGACTCATATCTGTTCCAGATTCCGAATAAACATGGGTGCTGAACCTATTCTGCCGACATCAGGATGTTGTGCCGCTGCGGTTGGGCCGTGGTGATATCGCCTTCGCCGAACAGGGCGAGCAGCTTCTTGCGGATGCGGTTCTGCCGCGCCCCGTTGGTGACCTGGTGGCCGACAAGATCGGTGACGTAGAACACGTCAATGACCTTTTCGCCGAACGTCGTCACATGCGCCGAGGCGATGTCGAGCGACAGATCGGAGATGACGCCGGTGATCTCCGAGAGCAGGCCCGGACGGTCCAGCCCCTCGACCTCGATGACGGTGAACTTGTTCGACAGCGTGTTGTTGATTTCGACGCGCGGCGTGATGCGGAACGCCTTGACCGCGCGTTTCGGCTTGGTGCGCGATGCCAGCATCTCCGGCAGGTAGGATTTGCCGGACAGCACATCTTCGATCAGGCGCCCCACCCGCATGGCGCGGCGGCGCTCGTCATCATCGGTCGGGAATTCGCGGCTGATCAGGATCGTATCGAGCGCGCGGCCGTCGCTCGTGGTGAAGATCTGCGCGTCGACGATATTGGCGCCGGCGGCAGCACAGGCGCCGGCGATGATCGACAGAAGGCGCGGATGATCGGGCGAAAGCACGGTGATTTCGGTGACACCTTCGAAATCATGGGTTTTGACCATGGTCGCCAGGGTCTTTTCCGAACTGTCGGATTCGCGCACGAAATTGGCATGGCGGATCTGGTCGTCGAGGCTGACCGTCAGCAGGTAGTTCTGATAGTGCAGGGCAAGATAAGACTGGCGCTCGAGCTGCGGCCAGGATGACAGGGCATGTTCGAGCTGCGCGCGGGCGTGGTCGGTGCGTTCCTTGCGCGACACTTCCGAGAAACCGCCGGTCAGCATCAGTTCGGTTTCGTAGAACAGCGTGCGCAGCAGCTGGCCCTTCCAGCCGTTCCACACGCCCGGCCCGACCGCCTTGATATCGCAGACGGTAAGGATCAGAAGCAGTTTCATCCGGTCGAGCGTCTGGACGATCTCGGCAAAGTCCTCGATGGTCTTGCGGTCATTGAGATCGCGTGACTGAGCAACCATGCTCATGGTCAGGTGCTGCTCGACCAGCCACGACACGGTTTCCGTGTCGGACTTGGACAGGCCCAGACGCGGGCAGACGCGCTTGGCGATGCGCGCACCGGCAAGTGAGTGGTCTTCCGGCCGGCCCTTGGCGATATCGTGCAGGAGCAGGGCGACGTAGAGGAGTTTGCGGTCCTTTTTCAGGGCTGGCATGATCTGGTTGGCCAGGGGATGCTCATTGCTGAGGTCGCCGTGATCGATCTCGGACAGTACGGCGATACAGCGCAAGAGATGCTCGTCGACCGTATAGTGATGATACATGTTGAACTGCATCATCGCGACGACCTTGCCGAAATCCGGGATGAACCTGCCGAGAACGCCGGATTCGTTCATGCGCCGCAGGATGAGTTCGGGATTGCGCTCGGAGGTCAGGATTTCAAGAAACAGGCGGTTGGCCTCGGGATTTTCGCGCAAATCCGCCTTGATCAGCGACAGGGAGCGGGTCACCAGCTGCATCGCATCGGGGTGGAGTTCGAGCCCATGCTGATCGGCCAGGTGGAACAGGCGGATGAGGTTGACCGGATCCTTCTGGAAAACGCCGTCATTGGCGATGGTGATGCGATGGTTGTCGACGACGAAATCCGACGTTCCCGGCAGTTTGCGCTTGCGGCGCGAGAAGGTGAGGAAAATCCGGTTGAAACCGGGAACATGTTTTGCCTGTTCTTCTTCCAGCGCGGCGCAGATGATGCGCGTCAGGTCGCCCACTTCCTTGGCGACGAGGAAGTAGTGCTTCATGAAGCGCTCGACATCGCGCTGGCCGGGATGTGCCGTATAGCCGAGCCGCTGGGCAATCTCGCTCTGGATGTCGAAGGACAGCCGTTCCTCCGCCTTGCCGGTATAGAAATGCATGTGGCAGCGCACGGCCCATAAAAGGTCTTCGGCCTTGCGGAAAATATTGTGTTCGGCGCGCGACAACACCCCAAGCTTGACCAGTTCGTCGCTGGTCTTGACGTGGTAGTAATATTTGGCGATCCAGAACAGCGTGTGCAGATCGCGCTGGCCGCCTTTGCCTTCCTTGACGTTCGGTTCGACGAGATAGCGGGTCGCACCGGCCTTGCGATGCCGTTCGTTGCGCTCGGTCAGCTTCGCCTCGATGAAGGCCGGTCCTGTCCCCTTGACGACTTCCGTATCGAAGCGGCGCACCAATGTGGTGAAAAGCTCGTCATTGCCGCAGACGTAGCGGGCTTCGAGAATACTGGTGCGGATGGTCATGTCGGCGAGCGACTGGCGGATGGATTCGTCGACATTGCGCGTGGCGTGGCCGACCTTCAGGCCCATATCCCAGAGCATGTAGAGGATATACTCGACCACCTGTTCGCCCCACGGTGTCTGCTTGTAGGGCAGCAGGAACAGAAGGTCGATATCGGAACCAGGCGCCAGCCCGCCGCGGCCGTAGCCGCCAACCGCCACCACCGTCATCCGTTCTGCCGTGGATGGATTGACCGAATGATAGACATGGGTGATCGCAAAATCGTAGAGCGCCGAAATGATCTGGTCCATCAGATAGGACAGGCGCACGGAGCAGCGTGTGCCGCCGCCGTCCTTTTTCAACATCTCCTCGGCAGTCTTGCGACCCGAAACGAGTGTCTCTTTCAGGAGCTGCAGCACGTCATTGCGATTGACGGAAGCGGCGCCTTGTTTTTTTGCCGCCTTGACCAGATCTTCAAACTGACGATGAAGTTTGGCCGGACTGACGATCTGTTCCAGTTTCAGGTCTGCGCTCATGAACACGACTTTATGAATGATGGCCGCACGCTATAGCGCGTATTTGCCATAAACGAAATGCTTACCTTTGAAGACACTGTGCCCCCAAGTCTTCACGATGTCGGGTTTGTGGCGAGGCCTTTCAACCGGTAGAGCGCGTCAAGCGCCTCGCGCGGCGTCATTTCATCGGGATTGACCGTCGAAAGGGCTGCCAGCAGCGCACTGTCCTTGCCTTTGGCAGGCGCTTTCACCTCACGTTTGACCTCGACCGAGAACAGCGGCAGGTCATCGATCAGCTTGTCAGCCTTCCCCGATGTCTCTCCGGCTTCCAGCTGATGCAGAACGTCGCGGGCGCGGTTGACCACGGCTTCCGGCAATCCGGCCAGCCGCGCCACCTGCACGCCATAGGAGCGGTCTGCGGCGCCCTTGGCCACCTCATGCAGGAAGACGACGTCGCCGTCCCACTCCTTGACCCGCATGGTGACGTTGCTCAGGCGCGTCAGCTTTTCCGACAGCGAGGTCATTTCGTGGAAATGCGTGGCAAAAATCGCCCGGCACTGGTTCTTTTCGTGCAGATATTCCACTGCTGCCCAGGCAATCGACAGGCCGTCGAAGGTCGCGGTGCCGCGGCCGATCTCATCGAGAATGACCAGGGAATGGTCGCTGGCCTGATTGAGGATGGCGGCAGTTTCCACCATTTCCACCATGAAAGTGGACCGGCCGCGCGCCAGATCGTCCGATGCGCCGACGCGCGAGAACAGGCGGTCGACAATGCCGATATGGGCTGAACCGGCGGGCACGAACGATCCCATCTGCGCCAGAATGGCAATTAATGCGTTCTGGCGCAGGAATGTCGATTTACCGCCCATGTTCGGCCCGGTCAGAAGCCAGATGGCGCCCTTGGCCGCACCATCAGGCGAGAGATTGCAGTCATTGGCAACGAACGGGTTGGCGGCCTGACGGCGCAGCGACTGTTCAACAACGGGGTGACGCCCGGCAACGATCTCGAAGGCGAGAGTGTCATCGACCAGCGGGCGGCAATAGCCCTGCTCTTCGGCAAGGGCAGCGAGCGATGCCGAGACGTCGAGGGTTGCCAGCGCTGCAGCGCCGGCGCGGATTGCGTCGGCATTGGCAACCGTTTCCGCGGTCAACGTGTCGAAAATGCCCAGTTCGATCGACAAAGCCCGTTCGGCGGCATTGGCGATTTTGGTTTCGAGTTCGGCGAGCTCCGTTGTCGTGAACCGCATCGCATTGGCGATGGTCTGGCGATGGATGAATTTGCCCTTGGCCTCATCCGTGTCGGTCATCACGGATGCATTGTTCGCCGTGACTTCGATGAAATAGCCAAGCACATTGTTGTGCTTGATCTTGAGCGAACGTATGCCGGTCAGATCCATGTAATCGGCCTGGAGACCGGCAATGATGCGGCGGGAGTGGTCGCGCAAGGCGCGCATCTCATCGAGTTCCGCATTGTATCCGGGCCGCACGAAACCACCGTCGCGCTTCAGCAGAGGCAGTTCGTCATCGAGCGCCCGGTCAAGGTGAGCGGCATAGTCGTGGGGCAGGCTGCCAAGGCAATCCCGAACGGCGGAGAGTTCGGGGGGAAGCACTTCCCTGCCCAGGAATGAAGCGATTTGCGCCGCTGCTTCAAGGCCGCGTGCGAGGGCGCCGAGATCGCGCGGACCACCGCGCCCGACGGCAAGGCGCGACAGGGCGCGGGGCATGTCCGGCACGCCCTTCAATGCTTCGCGGGTCAGATCGGCGAGGGATTGTCCGGCGAGAAAGCAGGAAACGGAATCGAGCCGTGCCGCAATGGCTGCGGGATTTGTCAGCGGCGAGGTCAGCCGCTCGGCCAACAGCCGGGCGCCGCCGCCGGTAACCGTGCGGTCAATGGATTTGAGCAGGCTGCCGTCGCGATTGCCCGACAAGGTGCGCAGCATTTCGAGATTGGCGCGGGTGGCCGGATCGATGAAAAGCGTCGAGCCTTCCGATTCCCGCTCCGGTCGCATCAGCGGCGGGCGTTCGGAAATCTGGGTTTTTTCCACATAGGCGATAGCGCCCGATATGGCTGACAGTTCGGCGCGCGAAAAATGCCCGAAGCCGTCGAGCGTGGCCACGTCGAAATAGCGCTGTATGCGGTTTTCCGCCGTGGCGCTGTCGAAAAGGCTTGGCGGCTGCGGGCTGACCGAGCGCCCGATGACATCGAATGTCGGGCGCAGGTCCGGATCGTGAAACACCGGATCGGCAACGATCAGTTCGCGCGGGTCGACGCGCAGAATATCGGCAAGCAGCCGCGACGGATCGGTTTCGCTGACCCGGAACGTGCCGGTGGAAATATCGATCCAGGCGAGGGCAAACTGGCCCTGTGCCGCGCCTTTCACCCGTCCGAGCGTCATGAGATAGTTGGCTTCGGAGGGATCGAGCAGCTTTTCCTCTGTGAGCGTGCCGGGGGTAACCAACCGCACGACATCGCGCTTCACCACGGATTTGGATCCGCGCTTGCGCGCTTCAGCCGGGTCTTCCACCTGTTCGCACACCGCAACCCGGAAGCCGCGCATGATCAGCTTCTGCAGATAGTCGTCCGCCGCATGCACCGGTACGCCGCACATCGGGATATCCTCGCCCAGATGCTTGCCGCGCTTGGTCAGCGTAATCCCGAGCGCGCGGGACGCGGCTATGGCATCGTCGAAGAACAGCTCGTAGAAATCGCCCATCCGGTAAAACAGCAGGCTGTCCGGATTGGTCGCCTTGATCTCGATATACTGCTCCATCATCGGCGTTGGGCGCGCCGAGCTGTGAGCCTCATAGGACGGTGTTTCCGCAGTGAATGGCATGTCGGCCAAGACGTTCTCCTGATTTTGACCGATTCCGATCAGAAGACCAATCTATGCGCTATCGGGAACTTTACACACCGTGCAGGCGCATCATCGGCGGTTTTCTCCACAGATGATGTTCGTCCTGCATGAGGCGAAAGTGGAATTTCAGTCGAAACGCTTGGCGTTGGAGATGTAATGGCTGACGTAGCGGGTGGAAATGCGGCTGACCGGCAGAATGATCAGCACATCGGTCGTGCCGAAATCATGATCCACCACGGCACCGTCACCGATCATGGCACCAAGGCGCAGATAGCCCTTGATCAATGGCGGCATGGCGAACAGGGCAACCTTCGGATTGACCGCTTCGCTGGGAACGAGGTCCATCGGCTGATACAGCGATGGCAGGGCCTGGACATCCCAGTCCGGCGTTGCGCGGCAATTGTGATGCAGGAACGACAGCGGCAGGGCATGCGCCGCCGGCACCGTTCCCTGGAAGGATGCGCAGCCGAACATCACGTCGATGGAGTGATAGCGGCAATAACTCCAGATGCCCTGCCACAGCAGTTCGACCGTGCGCTTCGAGCGGTATTCCGGCAAAACACAGGAACGGCCGAGTTCAAGGAAATGCATCTGCGGCTTGGCGGCAACCAGACTATCGATCGTATATTCGCTAGCCGAGTAAAAACCGCCTGTTTTGTGGGCAACTTCCGAGCGCATCAGCCGGTAGGTGCCGACGATCTGCTTGTGCTTGGGGCCAATGATCGAGGTGTCATAAACCAGGAGGTGATCGCATACGGGATCAAAACGGTCTGCGTCGCGTTGCTCCAGGGAAGCCGAGCCCTTGGCGCCGAGTTCATCGAAAAATACCTTGAAGCGCAGCTGCTGGGCAGAGACGATTTCGGCTTCGGTTTGCGCAAGGCAAACTTCCATCGTCCCAATGCGTCCAAGCACCGCGACAAGGTGTGGCGCCGTAAACGGCGAGGGTGTTGAATCAACCTGCGACATCGTGTGCTGATCTTTAAAGATAGACGCAGGTTCAAGCAAGGCGAAGCTCATAACGATTCGCTCTCATCATGGTTGATCGGCAATCACTAGATGCTTGAATACAACAATTGGATGACGGGCGCATGACGCGGGAGACGCCGCAGATGCTGGGTTTTCCTCAGTTTCCCCCAGCTTGCCCCTTTGGTGTCTTGCGCTCACGCAGCCAGACAAAAATTTCTTCAAGCACGACGAGTGCGGCGCCGACGGAAATGTAGGCATCGGCCAGATTGAAGACGGCAAATGACCATGACGGCAGATGGAAAAGAATATAATCAACGACATAGCCAAGCAGGCTGCGGTCGATCAGATTGCCGATGGCACCGCCGATGATCAGCGCAAAGCCGATGCGCGAGATCCAGCGTGCCGGTACGGTGCTCCACCAGAGATAGCTGACAAAGGCGATGACGACAACGGTCAGGCCGATCAGGGCGAGGTCGTGCATGCCGCTGAGCATCGAAAATGCAATGCCATTATTGTGAACACGAAAAAGCGCCAGAAATGGCAGCAGATCGATCTGCTGCTGATAGTCCATGCCGGTCTCGACGAGATATTTGATGATCTGGTCGCTCGCCACAGCAAGCACCACAATCGCCAGCAGGCCGAAGAAGGATTTGCTTTTCATGGAGGTTATTTATCCTGTTTGCCGCCATCGAGTGTCAACGCCTCGCGGCGGATCTCGAACAGCATGACGCCGGTGGCAATGGCGAGATTGAGCGAATCCGCCCGGCCTTCCTGGGGAATGCGGGCCAGCTTGTCGCAGGTTGAGGCCAGCGTGTCAGGGAGACCCTGCTGCTCATTGCCCATCAGCAGAATGACCGGCTTGCCCTTGTAGGGAATCGTCCGGTAGTCGACGGCGCCTTTGAGGTGCGTGCCGACGATGAGTCCCGAAAATCCCTTTCGCCAGGAAAGGAATTCCGTTTCGCTCGTGCGTATCAGCGGGACGGCAAAGACCGAACCCATGGTGGCGCGCACGGTTTCGAGCGAAAACGGGTCCGTGGTGTCGCCAATCAGGATGATGCCCTTGGCGCCTGCCGCATCGGCTGTCCGGATGATCGTGCCGAGATTGCCTGGATCGCGCACCCGGTCGAGCGCGACGTAAACATCGTTGCCCTGCGGTCGGGTGGCCGACAGGGATTGCAGCTGCTGTTCGAACACGCCGACGACCATTTGCGGGTTGTCGCGCCGGGTGATGGCGGAAATCACCTTCTCGTTGACCTCGAGCACGTCACCGCCTTTGGCAATCGTGCGGGCTGCCACCTGCTCGACAAGGGAATTGCCCTTGCCGGCCTTGGAATAGACCAGCGTCTTGATGACCCAGCCGAGATCGAGCGCGTCGATGACGAGTTTCAGGCCTTCGGCCAGAAACACACCCTGCTGGTCGCGGAACTTCTTCAGCGCCAGGGATCGCAGATCCTTGACGATCGGGTTGGTCAGGCTGGTGACTTCCTTGACCTTGCCGGGCCGCGCGATGGTGCTGCCGTGCTGGCGGTCGTCATGTCTGGTCATTTGGCACCCCAGCGGCTGAACAGGGACGTGGAAAGGGCGCGCCCGGAAGACCGTTCGCGCAGGATCAGTTCGCCCGACTGCACTTCGCCGCCCAGACCGGTAAAGGCATCGCGCATCAGCTCGTGAATGGCAAAGAACGATGCGCGGATGGAATAGGCGGTCAGCACCACACCGAGCGGATTGGGCGTCAGGATCGACCGGCACAGATCGACCATATCGGGCAGATTGTCGAAGAGCTGCCAGACCTCGCCATTCGGGCCGCGGCCATAGGCGGGCGGATCGAGCAGGATGATGTCATAACCGCTGCCGCGCCGCTCTTCGCGGGCGACAAATTTCATCGCATCCTCGCAAATCCAGCGGATGGGCTTGCCGGAAAGTCCGGCCATTTCCTGGTTTTCGCGGGCCCAGACGATTGCCTTCTTGGATGCATCGACATGGGTCACCTCCGCGCCCGCACGGGCGGCAACGAGCGAGGCGACGCCGGTATAGCCGAAGAGGTTGAGCACCTTCACCGGGCGCTTTGCACCGCGAATGAGGCTGTCCATGTGCGACCAGTGCGTTCCCTGTTCGGGAAATACGCCCACATGCCGGAAGGAGGTGAAGCGGCCGAAGAAGGGAATGCCCTCATAGGCAAGCGGCCAGGTTTCGCCGAGCGGCACCTTGGGGAAATGCCAGCGTCCGACGCCTTCCTCATCCGTATTGCCGGTAAAGATCGCGTCAGCCTTGTCCCACTCGGGCTTGTTCCAGGCCGGGAGCCAGATGGCCTGGCCTTCCGGGCGGATGATCCGGTAGGGGCCATATTGTTCAAGCTTGAGGCCGTTGCCGCTGTCGAGCAGGGCGTAATCATCGGAGGGCAGCGTTTCGAGGATCAGACCGGTCTTTTCTGTCGGGCGCGGACCGGTATGGCGGGTCAGAACCCGCTTGGGCAGCGGTTCGGAACGGGGCGCTGCCTTGACGCGCGCATCATTGTCCGCCGGGGCAGAGGGTTTGGCAAATTGCGGGCGGGGTTTTGTCGCCTGCTGCCTGTGCGGCGCAGCTTTCGGTCCCGCGCCTTTCGGGCCGGTGCCCTTGGCCTTCCTGATTTTTCCGCCAGACGATTTCAAACCGTTATGCCCTCATATGCCCTTGGCCATCGTTCAATGGTGGTTTCCTATGCCAAGATGAGGAAAGGCGAAAGCAAAAACACTCAGGCAGAGGCTGCAATCGCCTTTTCATAGACCAGAATGCCGGCGGCAAGGTCTTCCAGCGCAGCGCCGACCGACTTGAACAGCGTGATTTCATCGGGCGACTGACGCCCCTTCACCGTTCCGCGGGTGAGATCGAACAGATCGCCGATCACATGGCTGTCGCCGATGACGCCCGCCTTGATCGGCTGGACGAGGTCACCGCCTTCCGTCAGCGCGCCTTCCCTGGTGTCGACAAACACCCGCGCGCGCTTGACGCACTCATCGTCGCTTTCCCGCATGGCGGGGGTAAAGGCACCGATAAGATCGACATGCGCGCCCTTCTTCAGATGCCTGCCGAGAATGAGCGGTTCGGTCGAGAGTGTGCCCGCGGCGATAATATCGGCGTCGGCAATGGCCGCATCCTTGTCGGTGACCGCCTTGGCGTTGAACCCGTCAGCGACGAGATCCGCCGCCACTTTGCGCGCATTGTCGATACTGCGGTTCCAGATGGAAATCTCGCGGATCGGTCTGACGGAGCTGTGCGCACGGGCAAGAAAGCCCGAGAGCGCGCCGGCGCCAAGGATGACCAGTTTGGATGCATCTTCGCGGGCGAGATAGCGGGCGGCAAGGGCGGAGGCGCCTGCGGTGCGCCATGTGGTCAAACGCTGGCCATCGATCAGGGCCTTGGGTTCCCCGGTCTTGCCATCGAGCAGCAGATAGACGCCCATGACGGCCGGTTTGGCAATGGCCCCATTGTCAGGCGATACCGTGACGATCTTGACGCCCATATAGCCCTTCGACGAATCGCCGAGCGCGTCGAAGTCCGACCAGGCCGGCATCAGCAGAAGCGTCGACGCGGCGCCATCGGGGCGATCAACCGTGTGATGGTGGCGCACGGGCTGGATAACGCCCTGACGGAACGCCGTTTCAATGGCGTTGATCATGTCCGGCCAGTTCAACAGCCCGTCGACGTCAGCCGGAGAGACCAGTTTCATTGCAAATCCTTGAAAATATGCTGCTTAGTGCAGAGAGGGAAGGTTGGGCGTGGACTGCGTGGCCGCCGATTTCCGCGCTTCCATGCGCAGGAGTTCGGTCTCCTGCTTGCGCTGGCGCGCCAGTTTGCGGTGCCGGCCCTGGTTGATCCAGGTGGCGAAACTGCCAAGGATCAGCCCGACGAAGAGAGCGAGAAACAGCCAGACGAAGAGGGGGGCGGCATAGGACAGGCCGGGATTGCCCGGATTGAACGGATCGATCGTAAAGGTCACCAGCCCGCGATTGGCCACCGACAGTGCAATCAGGATCACTGCCAACGGCACGAGAATGAGGACGACAACGACGCGATTGATCATATCTCTCTCCAGGGTAACAGCACTTCACGTATCATCAGGCTATGAAGCTGCCCCAGCTTGTTGCTGCATTCAGTCGGCGTTCAGCCGGTCGCGCAGCTCTTTGCCGGTCTTGAAGAATGGCACCCATTTTTCCTCGACCTCGACGCTGTCGCCGGTGCGGGGATTGCGGCCGCTGCGGGCGGGACGGTTTTTCACTGAGAATGCACCGAAGCCACGAAGCTCGACCCGATTCCCTTCCGCAAGAGCGTCGGTGATCTCGTCGAAAATGGCGCCGACGATATTCTCGACATCGCGTTGAAACAGGTGCGGATTGCGGTTGGCAATGATCTGGACGAGCTCTGATTTGATCACGGCATAATCCCCTTCTGGTTCAAGTTCAAATGACACGGCCATTATGACTATGTCACTGATCCTGTAAGCTTAAATATTCTATTGCGCCCCTACGGGCCTGCCGTCAACGTGCCAAACAGAAACGAGCCCGTCAAGGAAGATGCGATCTCCGGTCAAATCGCGCAGCAACCCGGTGCTTTCCTGCGGAATACCGAGATATTGTGCCAGCATTTTCAGCGCGGATTGGGATAGAAACGAGCTGAAGGTTGTCTTTTGTGCGGGTTTCCATTCGATGACGGGCAATTTCTCGTCAACGCCCTTGGTTTTCAGCCAGGCAATTGACTTGTCTTCCCCGCCAAGTTCGTCGATGAGTTTGTTGGCCAGCGCCTGTCTGCCGGTGAAGACCGATCCGTCTGCCAGCGCAAGCGTCTGTTCGCGGGTGAAATTGCGCCGTTCCTGAACGATTCCGACGAACCAGTCATAGGAATCCATGATCATGCGATGGATCATGGCCTTGGCTTCGTCGCTGGCGGGGTTGAAAAAGTTCGGTTCGGCTTTCAGCGGACTGGATTTGATTGTCTCCACCTTGACGCCGACCTTCGTCAGCAGTTCGGAAATATCGGGATACTGGAACAGAACGCCGATCGATCCGACGATGGAGGACTGGCGTGCGACAATATGGTCCGAACCGCTGGCAATCATGTAGCCCGCCGAGGCCGCCAATGTTCCGACCTGCGCAACAACGGGCTTTTTCGCGGCAATCTTGCGCACGGCCTCATAGATGGCTTCGCCGCCCGCCGTGGTGCCGCCCGGTGAATCCACCGAAAGAATGACGCCCTTCACAGCGGTGGAATCGGCGACTTCGCCCAGACGCTTGATGAGTTCGTCATTCTCGAAAATCGTGCCTTCAACACGGATTTTGGCGATATGCGCTGCGGTTTTGCCGGAAAGGCGGTCGGAACCGGAGAGAAATCCGTAAAGCCCGATCAGGGCGAGCGCGACAACCAGAAGGGAAAGCACACGCCAGAATGTCAGCTTGCGCCGGAGACGGCGCCTGTCGATGATTGCGTCAGCTGTGTTTGCCATCGTATCGTCCGTTTCCTGTGCAATTCAGTGCAAGCATTCTTCTGCGGCAACATTCCGAGGAAGTCCAGACCCCGGGGTTCAGCACATTGCCCCATATAGGCAATTGGCGCTGCACCTTGTATATGAACGGATGACGGCATATTTGTTCGATCAAATGCAACGTGTCCCATAGACCCTGGTTCATTTCATCGAAAAATAACCATATTGGCGTTCAACTAACAGGGCGCCAACACATCGCAATCGGTAGTATAGCCAATACATGTCCATTGAACTGAAACATACGCATCCAAACGGCGATGCAACAGCGGCTGCTGCGCAGCATGCGGAAGTTGCGCGGCAATTTTCTGCCACCGAGAAGGATTCGCACGTTTTTCGCGCGGCGGAACGCCATTCGCGGCGCGTGCGCTTCATGAAATTTGCCTTGCCTGCCGTCGCCGTGATCGGCGCTGCGGTTTTCTCCTGGTTCACATTTTTCTCCACGACCAACATCCCGAGCAATATCACTTTGGACAGTGCCGGCATTCAGGATGGCAAGCTGGTCATGACCAATCCCAAGCTGGATGGCTTTACCAAGGACAAGCTCCCCTACAAGATGAGTGCGGAACGGGCGCTGCAGGATGTCGGCAACAGCTCGCTGATCACGCTTGAGAATATCAGCGCGGAAATTCCGGTGGGCCAGGATCTGCGGGCGCAGGTCAACGCCAAGGGCGGCCTTTACGACAATGCCAACCGCCAGTTGAAGCTTGACAACAACATAACGCTGACAACCTCGGACGGCATGAAAGCACAGTTGAAATCCGCCGATATCAATATACAAGAAAACTCGATGTCGACCGATCAGCCTGTCAGGATCGAAAATAGCAGCGCCAGTATCGTCGCAGACAGTATGAAAATTACTCAGAGTGGCAAAGTAATGGTCTTTGAAAAGGGGGTCAGGCTTGTCATTCAGCCCGCAAAGCTGCATGAAGGTCGCAACGAAGCCAAATCACCGCAGTGATTGCCGGCCAGGTGGGGATATCCCGGATTTAGGAGATTGAGACAATGTCGCGCGGGACAAGACTGATCAGCATTTCGACTGTTGCATTGGGCATTTGGGCATCCTCCATGATTGGTCCTGTTGCAGCGCAGGATGCGAGCAAGGCCGGCGGCCTGAACAACGGCATGAAGCTTTCGAGTGATCAGCCCATTCAGATCGATTCCGATCGCCTCGACGTGCATAATGATGTGGGTACTGCCACCTTCACCGGCAATGTAACGGTCACCCAGGGAACGACGCTGATGAAGGCGGGTTCCATGATTGTTTACTACGTCAAGAAGCCGGAAAAGACCGACGCGGAAAAAGCCGCCGACAAGGCAGCCGCCAAAACGGAGACCAAGGCAGCCGCGCCTGCGGGCGCAGGCGCCCAGGACATCGACCACATCGAGGTCAATGACAAGGTCTACGTGAAGTCCGAAGATCAGGTTGCCACGGGCGACCATGGCACGTTCGACATGAAGACGCAGGTTCTGGTTCTGACCGGCAGCAAGGTCGTTCTCTCGCAGGGCGATAATGTTGGCGTCGGTTGCAAGCTGACCGTGCAGATGAAGAGCGGTCAGGCCCAGCTGGAAAGCTGCAAGAACGGACAGACAGGCCGCGTTTCTATCGTCGTTGCGCCGAAGAGCGCTCCGAAGAACTAGGCCGGCGGTATAAGTGTCCCTGTTTTCCCGTCGATCCGCCAAGACCCCTACATCGCCAGACGCGCGCATTTCCCAGGAGATGCGTGCCGCCGATCCGTCGGCAACGGACCGGATGAAGGGTACGCTTGTCGCCCGCGGCATCACCAAGAGCTATAACGGCCGTCAGGTGGTCAATGGTGTTTCCTTCGGTGTGCGCGCCGGCGAAGCGGTCGGTATTCTCGGCCCGAACGGCGCCGGGAAGACCACCTGTTTCTATATGGTCACCGGCCTGGTGCCGGTCGACAAGGGCAATATCGAAATCGATGGCTTTGATGTGACGACGATGCCGATGTATCGCCGCTCGCGCCTCGGAATCGGCTATCTGCCGCAGGAAGCCTCGATTTTCCGCGGCCTGTCCGTGGAAAACAACATCAAGGCCGTGCTCGAAGTGGTCGAGAAGGACCGCACGGCACGGGCGCAGGAACTGGATTCCCTCCTGGAAGAGTTTCATATCGCCCATCTGCGCAAGGCACCGGCGCTTTCCCTCTCCGGCGGTGAACGCCGCCGGCTGGAGATCGCCCGCGCCTTGGCCTCACGGCCCAATTTCATGCTGCTCGACGAGCCGTTTGCCGGTGTTGATCCCATTGCGGTCTCCGATATCCAGCAGCTCGTCCGCCATTTGACCAGCCGCGGCATCGGCGTCCTCATCACGGACCACAATGTGCGCGAAACGCTGAAGCTGATTGACCGCGCTTACATCATTCATGCGGGGCAGGTTCTGACCCACGGCCGCCCGGACGAGATTATTGCCAATCCTGATGTGCGGCGTCTTTATCTCGGTGATCAGTTCAAGCTCTGATTTTATCAATTTCTGGCAGGTTTTTGCCAGAAATCACCCGCCCTTGCGTGAATCCAGATGAATCTTTCCGAAAAGAGTCGTTTTTTGCCTTGCCGGAATTGACAAGCAAGGATTGGGCCATTTCTGTACATTGAGAAGAATTTCGTACAGGAGTACCCGCGTTCACCATGGCCCTGTCGCCAAAACTCGATCTGAGACAAACCCAGTCTCTGGTGATGACGCCGCTGCTCATGCAGTCGATTCGGCTGCTGCAATTGTCCCATGTCGAACTCGAGCAATTCATCGAGCAGGAGATCGAAAAGAATCCGCTGCTGGAGCGCGATGAAACGGCAAATGAACATTTTTCCTTCGAAAGCCGGGATACGTCCGATGATCGCGGGCCAGGAGAAGCCGGCGACTATTTGCGCGGTGTCAATCATGGTGACGCCGACGAAAGCCGCGATGGCGGCAGCGCAAGTGAGCAGAACGACCATTGGCTTGTCAGCGGCGAGTCGACCAGTTCAGGCTCCATGTCCGAGACATTCGACAGTTCTCTCGAGAATATTTTTCCGGATGATCCTGGAACCCACGACTTCATCGCTGGCGATCTGGCCTCGCAATGGAAATCGTCATCGGGTGACGGATATGTGTCGACGGGCGGCGAGGGGTTCAATCTCGAGCAGGTCACTGCGTCGCCGTTGACGCTGCGCGATCACGTCGGCGAGCAGATCATTTTTGCCTTTGAGGATGCGGTGGACCGCCTGATTGCAGCGGAACTCGCCGATTACCTCGACGAAATGGGCTATCTGCGCGTCGATGTCGAAGAGATTGCCGAGCGGCTGGGCACCGACGCGGCCCATATCGACAGACTGATCGCGGTGTTGCAGACATTCGAACCGGCGGGGCTGTTTGCCCGTGATCTGGCTGAATGTCTGGCTCTGCAGCTGCGTGCAAAAAACCGGCTCGATCCGGCGATGACAATGCTTCTGCAAAATCTGGAACTCCTGGCGAAACGGGATTTTCAAAGCCTGAGAAAGCTGTGCCGGGTCGCCGATGCCGATCTCCTCGATATGCTGCAGGAGATACGCCTGCTCGATCCAAAGCCGGGAACGGCCTTCTCCTCGGGTGTGGCCGACAGCATCATCCCGGATGTGCATGTCGACATGGCGCCGGACGGGACGTGGAATATCGAGCTCAATCCGGATGCTCTGCCGCGGGTCCTCGTCAACAACACCTATTATGCGACCATTGCAAAGGTAACGGCTTCCCCGGCTGAAAAGGGGTTTCTCAGCGAATGCCTGCAAAATGCCAACTGGCTGACGCGCAGTCTGGACCAGCGCGCGCAGACCATTTTGAAGGTGGCGACGGAAATCGTACGCCAGCAGGCGGAGTTCCTGCAATTCGGCGTCGCCCACCTGAAGCCGCTCAATTTGAGAAATGTGGCTGACGCCATCGGTATGCACGAGTCGACCGTGAGCCGCGTCACCGCCAACAAATACATGCTGACGAAGCGCGGCGTCTTCGAGTTGCGCTATTTTTTCAATGCGGGGATTTCGGCCACCGAAGGCGGCGAGCAGCATTCCTCCCAGTCCGTGCGGCATCAGATCAAGCTGCTGATCGACAGTGAAAAGCCGGACGATATTTTATCGGACGACACGATCGTGGATCTTTTGAAGGGCCAGGGCGTTGAGATTGCACGGCGTACGGTTGCCAAGTACCGCGAGGCGATGAACATCGCATCCTCGGTGCAAAGGCGCCGGGAGAAAAAAGCGGAGGCTTCTGTGCGCAAGGGTGACGGAAACTCTGGATTCATCCGCCGCACAGGTGTAGAATCGAGGCGAGCGGGTAAATGAACCGAGCCATAGAAGCTTGGTCAAGGGAGAGTGAAGCGCCGGTAATTTGCATCGATTGAAGCGAAAGCGCGCCTTTTGGAGATGAAGAATCAGAAAGTGAAATGTGATGGATCACTCGCATGGAATGTGCGGGATGTCTTTGCTCGTCTCTCAACAACAGTGTAGATTGGCTCGGGCAATGAAAAGTCACAATGAAGGTGAGGTATCATGAGTCTGCGTGTATCTGGGAAACATATGGACATTGGTGACGCTTTCCGCATTCGCATTGACGAACGGATCGGTGAGATGGTGACCAAATATTTCGATGGCGGATATACAGGCCACGTCACAGTGGAGAAACAGGGGTCGCGCTTCATCGCCGATTGCCTGATCCGTCTCGATACCGGCACGGTGCTGCAGGCAGCGGGCGAGGCACAGGATCCTCAGCTTGCTTTTGATGCAGCCGGAGAACGCGTGGACAAACGCCTTCGCCGTTACAAGCGGCGTCTGAAATCGCATCAGGCGCCCGGCTCGAACGGTGTTTTCGACGATATTTCCTACCGGGTTGTCGCCCCTGTACCGGATGAAGATGAGGATATTCCGGAGGATTACGCGCCAACAATCGTGGCTGAGACATCGATGGCGCTCAGGAGCATGAGTGTCGCATCCGCCGTGGTCGAGCTCGATCTGAAAGATAGTCCAGTGGTTGTCTTCCGCAACTCTGGCAGTACGCAGGTGAATATCGTATACCGCCGCGCTGACGGCAACATCGGCTGGATCGATCCATCGGCCGTGGCCGGTCAGAACGGTGCCGGGTCTTAGGCGAAATTTGAACTACCGTCCGCGCCCAAAGCGCGGACGGTAACAGGAAGGAAGAGAATAATGGATCTGGGTGACCTCATTCAGCCCGACGCTGTCCTGCCCGCATTGAAAGTCAATTCCAAAAAGCAGCTTTTGCAGATCATGTCGGAGAAGGCTGCCGCCTTGACCGGTTTGACGGAGCGGGAAGTGTTTGACACCGTCCTGCAGCGCGAGCGCCTTGGCTCGACCGGCGTTGGCAATGGCATTGCCATCCCGCATGGCAAGATCAACAGCGTCAAACGCATCACCGGGGTCTTCGCACAGCTCGAAACCCCCGTGGATTTCGAAGCGCTGGACGATCAGCCCGTCGATATTGTTTTTCTTCTGCTGGCGCCGGAGAATGCCGGCGCCGATCATCTGAAGGCCTTGTCGCGGATTGCCCGCATGCTGCGCGATCCCGAGCGGATTGCCAAATTGCGCACCGCCCATGATGCGACCCTTCTCTATGAATTGCTGACGGCGCAGCCTGCCTCCAACGCCGCCTGATCCTTTTGCAACCTTCGACGAAAGAGCCGCCTCCGGGCGGCTTTTTGTTGGGGTGGGATAAGGGGTAGGGCATGTTCTGCACTAGTCTCGTGCGTGGTTCGACAAGCTCACCATGAGGGAGCATGGGGGATTGCAAAGAAGTATATTCTGCAATACTGGCGATTGGCTTGCAGCCAACACCTTCCCTCATGGTGAGCTTGTCGAACCACGCACCATGAAGACGCAACGCTGACGGACAGCACCCGCTTCAAACTGCCATGCTCCTGCGCCACGGAATTTGCCACCCGAGCCGCACGCCAAGCGTACCGCAGGCAATCAGCAGCATGCCGGCGGCCTGCGCCATTCCCAGCGGGTGTCCGTAAATTGCCCAGTCCACGATGATGGCGACGATCGGATAGATGAAGGTCAGGACGCCGATGACCGGCGTCGACAGGCGCGGATAGGCCGAATAGATCAGGATATAGGCAATGCCCGTATGGAGGATGCCGATACTGGCCAGCCATCCCCAGGATGCCAGCGGCACGGGCTCCGCCCAATTGGCAAAGGGCGCGAGCATGACGATGCCGACGATGGTCTGGCACAGCACCGTGATTTCCGGCCGTTGCTCGCCCAGGCCCTTGGCGAGAATGGTCGCAGCGGCATAAAGCATCGCGGCACCAAGCGACATGACGATCCCAAGAATCCATAGCGTGCTGACCGGTGCCGCCGCGCCGACAAGGCCGCTGGCCAGGACGACGCCGAGAAAGGCGCCGAGCATCCAGATGATCTGATCGACGGTGATGCGTTCCTTCAAAAGGGTTGCGCCGATGAGAACAACGAAGAATGGCTGGATGTGATAGATGATCGTCGTGGTCGCAATCGACGTCATGCGGAACCCGGCAAAAAACGATACCCAGCTGAGCACCATGCAGATGCCGCCGAGCGCTGCCCGGCCCAGCCGCGGCCAGGAGAGGGTCCGGTCGGGAAGATAACCGCGCAGGAAACACCAGGCGGCGAGGAAGACCATGCCGAAAACACAGCGCCAGAAGACGATGGTGACCGGATCGAGCCGTGTTTCCGTTGCAAAGGCACCGACCGTCCCGATGATGGCCATGGCGATGGCCAGCCGTGCTGCAGGAAAACGATCGGATATCGGGTCAGTCATATGAGTCATTCCCGTGGAAAGGGATGCCCAGTTAGCGCCATTGATTGCCACCAAACAAACGAATAGATTTGGAACAAACTATTCGCTATATTGATGGCATTATGGCTGCACCCCTCGACCTCGATCTCCTGCGGACCTTTGTAACTGTCATCGAAACCGGCAGCCTGTCGGCGGCTGCCCCGCGTGTCGGCCGCAGCCAGTCGGCCGTCAGCATGCAGATGCAGCGGCTGGAACAGGCGGTGGGCAAACAGCTGCTTATTCGCAACCCCCGGTCCGTCGAACCGAATCTGGCTGGCGAGAGTTTTCTCAATTATGCGCGGCGGTTGCTGCGTTTGTCGGATGAGGCGTGGGCCAATGTCACCCGCCCCGAGGAAACCGGCAGCGTGCGGCTTGGCGTGCCCGATGACTATGCGGCATTCCTGTTGCCGCCCGTTCTGTCGCGGTTTGCCGAGGAGCATCCGCTGGTCACGGTCGAACTGGTCTGCGAGCAATCCACCTCGCTGGTCAAGGCGATCGATGAGGACCGGGTCAATCTGGCGATTGTCACCCGTGGAGCCACCCAGCCGCTGGAGGTGATCCGCCGCGAGCGCTTGATCTGGGTGGCATCGCCGACCCATGTTGCCTGGGAAAATGACCCGCTGCCCATCGCCTTGTTTGAACCCGGCTGCGCCGCGCGCATGAACGTGCTGGATGCGCTGGGGGATGCGGATCGCAGCTATCGCTGCACCTATTCCAGCGCTAGCCTGCTTGGACTGATCGCCGTGGTGCAGGCCGGGCTGGCGGTGGCTGCGCTTGCCGCCTGCAGCGTGCCGTCGACCCTGCGCGTTATCGGCGAGAATGAAGGCCTGCCGCCGCTGCGTGATCTGGAAATCGGCATCATGCGCAGCCCGGTGTCATCCAGTCCGGCCATTGAGCGGCTGAATGATTTTCTGCGCCGCGAACTGGCGCAGATTGCGTAAGGTCTGTCAGATCCACACGTCGTTCTGTGCTGTCCGCTCACCGCCCTCGTGGCCGGTATTAAGCACACCCCGGGGTTCGATCAGCATCAGACGGACTTCCCTTTCGGCATAAGGCTTGTGCTCGACCCCTTTGGGGACGACATACATTTCACCCGGCCTGATCGTCACGAACCCGTCGCGGAAATCGATGCGCAGTTCCCCATCCAGGACAATGAATGCTTCATCGGTTTCCGGATGATCGTGCCAGATGAAATCACCTTCGATGCGGACGATCTTGAATTGATAATCGTTGAGTTCCGCCACCACTTTGGGTGACCACTGTTCGGAAAACAGCTTGAACTTTTCGGAGAAATTGATGGCCTTGTAGGATTTCGATTGGACTGTTTGCATGCAGGACTCCTCTGGGCAAATGCCAGCGGACGTTATGCTTCACGCGAAAGCAAACGTCTTGGACGTTTGTGCGTGCGCTATTCCGGCCGCTTGGATTTCCGCCCGTAAAGTTCCAGCCGGTGATGGATGATGTCATAGCCGAGCGCGCGGGCGATCTCTTCCTGCAGTTTCTCGATCTTGTCCGACTGGAATTCGATCACGTCACCCGTATCGACATCGATCAGGTGGTCGTGATGCTCGCCATGGGCCTGTTCGAAGCGTGACGGGCCGCCATTGAAGGCGTGGCGATGAATGGCACCCATTTCTTCCAGGAGGTTCATGGTGCGGTACACGGTCGAAAGCGAAATGCTGTCATCGATCTCGATGGCGCGATGGAAAATCTTCATCGCATCCGGGTGGTCTTCGGTGGAGGTCAGAATATCGAGAATGATTCGGCGCGGGCGGGTGATGCGAACGCCTGCCTTGCGCAATTCCTTCTCGTAATCCGGCTTCTGATTGATAGCATGTTTCATGCACGGGATTATGCGCCAGAACGCGCTCAGTTGCAAAGATTCTCAACTGGCCTTGGCAGATGTCGGCGTTGGTGCACAGAATTTCGGCGCCTGACCTCTAGCATATTGCGGAAAACGGAATTGGATTTCTTTTTGCAAATCATTCGCATTTGCATTGACGCACCTCTCACAAGCCGTTATGGAGTAACAATGGTGACGAAAAAGCTCACCATTTTCCCGGTTTGCTGGAGGCGAGATGAGATTTTCCCGACTGTTGATTGCTGTTTTCGCTCTTTTGACAATTCTTGGCCCGGCATCCGCTGCCGACGGCAAGAAGTTCAAGGTGGTCACCACCTTTACGATCATCGCCGACATGGCCCGCAATGTTGCGGGGGACGCGGCCGACGTGGATTCGATTACGAAACCCAATGCTGAAATTCATGACTACCAGCCGACACCCGGCGATATCCTGAAGGCGCAGGATGCCAATCTCGTCTTGTGGAATGGCCTTGGTCTGGAACGCTGGTTCGAAAAATTCTTCGGCAACGTCAAGAATGTTCCGAGCGCCGTCGTCAGCGAGGGCGTCGAGCCGATGGGCATTTCGGAGGGCCCCTATGAGGGCAAGCCGAACCCGCATGCCTGGATGTCGCCCAATGCCGCGCTGGTTTATGTGGAAAATATCCGCAAGGCGCTCGGCACGTATGACCCGGCCAATGCCGCCGTCTATGACCGCAACGCCGCGGCCTATTCGGAGAAGATCCGGGCAACGGTTGCGCCTATCCGCGACAGTCTTGCTGCCGTTCCCGCCGAGCGCCGCTGGCTGGTGACGAGTGAAGGCGCCTTCAGCTATCTCGCACGCGATTTCGGCATGAAGGAGCTTTATCTCTGGCCGATCAATGCCGATCAGCAGGGCACACCCCAGCAGGTGCGCAAGGTGATCGACAAGGTTCGCGCCGAGAAAATCCCGGTGGTTTTCAGTGAAAGCACGATTTCCGCTTCGCCCGCCAAGCAGGTCGCCCGCGAGACCGGTGCCAAATATGGCGGTGTTCTCTACGTCGATTCGCTCAGCGATCCCGATGGTCCGGTGCCCACCTATCTCGACCTTCTGCGCGTCACGGCACAAACCGTTGCCAAAGGCTTTACCCAGTGAGCGCGTCCTCCCAAGCGCTCGCCGGCCCCTCCGCTGCAAAGCGGGGGGCTGGTCTTTCCGTGCATGACGTGACCGTAACCTATCGCAATGGCCACACGGCTTTGCGCAATGCCAGCTTCGATATCCCGCGCGGGTCGATCACCGCATTGGTCGGCGTCAATGGCAGCGGCAAGTCCACCTTGTTCAAGGCCATCATGGGCTTCGTGCCCCTCGCCAGGGGATCGGTCTCGATCCTGGGTGAACAGGCGGGACGGGCGCTCAAACGCAATGTGGTGGCCTATGTGCCGCAGAGCGAAGATGTCGACTGGAATTTTCCGGTTCTGGTCGAAGATGTCGTGATGATGGGACGATATGGCCATATGAATTTTCTGCGCATGCCGAAGAAGCGCGACCAGCATATGGTGACTGCCGCGCTGGAGCGGGTCGGCATGACGGAATTCCGCAAGCGCCAGATCGGCGAGCTTTCGGGCGGTCAGAAGAAGCGTGTCTTTCTCGCCCGCGCGCTGGCGCAGGAAGGCGATATCATTCTTCTGGACGAGCCCTTCACAGGCGTCGACGTGCGGACAGAAGAGGCCATCATCGGCCTTTTGCGATCCCTGCGCGATGACGGCAAGGTTATGCTGGTCTCCACCCACAATCTCGGCAGCGTGCCCGAATTCTGTGACCGGGCCGTGCTGGTCAACCGTACCGTCCTGGCCTCCGGACCGACAGTAGAGGTGTTCACGCAGGCCAATCTGGAGATGACGTTCGGCGGCGTGCTGCGCCACTTCATCCTCGGTGGCGTCGATCTGCATGCCGATGCGGATCCGCGCAGCGTGACGGTGCTCAGCGACGATGAACGCCCCTTCGTGATCTATGGTGAACCCGAGGGGAAAGGTAAGCCGCAATCATGATGCAGCTGCTTCTCGAACCCTTTTCCTACAACTATATGATCAATGCCATGTGGGTCAGTGCGCTGGTCGGCGGTGTCTGCGCATTCCTTTCCGCCTATCTGATGCTGAAGGGATGGTCGCTGATCGGCGATGCGCTCTCCCATTCCATCGTGCCGGGTGTTGCCGGGGCCTACATGCTGGGCCTGCCATTTTCCATCGGCGCGTTCTTTTCCGGCGGTCTTGCCGCAGTCGCCATGCTGTTTCTCAACCAGCGGACAAAGCTGAAGGAGGACGCCATCATCGGCCTGATCTTCACCTCCTTCTTTGGGCTCGGCCTGTTCATGATGTCGCTGTCACCCGCCTCGGTGAACATCCAGACCATCGTGCTCGGCAATATCCTGGCGATCACGCCGGAGGATACGCTGCAGCTGGTCATCATCTGCGGGGTGTCGCTGGCTGTCCTCTTGGTGAAATGGAAGGATCTGATGGTGACATTCTTCGATGAAAATCATGCCCGTTCCATCGGCCTCAATCCGCCATTGTTGAAAATCCTGTTCTTCACTCTGCTCAGTGCATCGACGGTGGCAGCCATGCAGACCGTGGGGGCGTTCCTGGTTGTAGCGATGGTTGTCACCCCCGGCGCAACCGCCTATCTCCTGCATGACCGTTTCCCGCGCCTGATCCAGACCAGTGTGCTGATCGGAGCCTTGACCAGTTTTATCGGCGCCTATCTCAGCTATTTCCTCGACGGTGCCACCGGCGGGATCATCGTCGTGCTGCAGACGCTGGTCTTTCTCACCGCTTTTGTTTTCGCACCCAAGCATGGAACGCTGGCCGCGCGCCGCCGTGCCCGGCTGGCATTGGAGGAGGGGCTATGAGCGACCTAATCCAGCTTTTGTTGCAGCCGTTCAGCTTCGGCTTCATGCAGCAGGCCTTTGTTATCACGCTTCTTGTGGCAATCCCCATGGGCCTGCTCTCTCCCTTTCTGGTTCTGAAGGGTTGGTCGCTGATGGGAGATGCGATCTCGCACGCGGTGCTGCCCGGCGTGGTGCTCGCCTATATCGCGGGTATCCCGTTGGCAATCGGGGCCTTTGCGGCAGGCATGATCTGCGCCCTTGCCACCGGCTTCCTCAAGCAGAACAGCCGGGTGAAGGAAGACACCGTTATGGGTGTCGTGTTCTCGGGGATGTTCGGCCTTGGCATCGTCCTCTACACCAAGATCCAGTCTGACGTGCATCTCGACCACATCCTCTTCGGCGATATGCTTGGCGTGGCGTGGCGTGACATTGCGGAAACCGGGGTGATAGCAGCCGTGACCCTGCTGGCCCTCGGCATCTGGCGGCGGGATTTGCTGTTGCATGCGTTTGACCCGCAGCACGCGCAGGCCATCGGTCTGCCGGTCAAATTCCTGCACTACGGGCTGCTGTGCATCCTATCGTTGACCATCGTCGGCGCGCTCAAGGCCGTTGGCATCATCCTTGCCGTCGCCATGCTGATTGCACCGGGCTCCATCGCCTTCCTCTTGACCAAACGCTTTGAACGCATGCTGCTGGTATCGGCACTTGTTGCTGTTTCAACATCACTCGCCGGTATCTATCTGAGTTTTTTCCTCGACAGCGCCCCGGCGCCGACCATCGTCCTTTTGCTGACGGCAAGCTTCATTCTGGCCTTTGTCTTCTCCAGAAAAGCAGCCGCCGCCAGCGCGCAAGCACAGGCGGCGGAATAGGGTCGTCAACTCAGTCAGCGGCCACCAGGCCGCTGACTATTTTCCCGGCACGACTTCCACGAGTACCGTGTGTTCGCCCGATATCTCCAGCGGAATGCCCGCATCGGCTTTGGCCAGCTTCTTGCCGTCCACAGTGATTTTCCTGGCGCCCTTGGCGGCCGGTTTCACCTCGACGGTATAGCGCGCCTTGCCGTTGCGCAGCACGAAGCTGAAGCCGTCGGTCCATGCCGTCGGCAGGGCCGGATCGACGAACAGCCGGTCATTCCTACGGCTGATGCCGAGAATGCCTTCCGTTGCCACGCGGTAGAGCCAGCCGGCAGAACCCGTGTACCAGGTCCAGCCGCCGCGCCCGCGCATCGGATCAACCGAATAGACGTCCGCAGCAACCACATAGGGCTCGACCCGGTAGGATTCGGCCTTGTCGGCATCCAGCGAATGGTTCACCGGATTGAGCTTGCTGAACCAGCGATAGGCCTCGTCGGCATTGCCGAGCTTGGCCATGGCCAAGACTGCCCAGGTTGCCGCATGGGTATACTGCCCGCCATTCTCACGCACACCCGGCGGATAGCCCTTGATATAACCGGGCTCATGCCGCGTTTTATTGAACGGCGGTGTGAACAGTTTGATGATATCGACCTCGTCATCGACCAGATGCGTCGCAACGGACTGCATGGCCTGCTTGGCGCGATCGGGATCACCATAGCCGGAGAGAACGCTCCAGGACTGGGCAATGGAGTCGATCCGGCACTCGTCGCTGGTCTTGGAACCCAGCGGCGAACCGTCGTCGAAATAGCCGCGGCGATACCATTCGCCGTCCCAGCCATCCTTTTCCAGAGCCGCCTTGAGGCTTTCGATATGGGCTTCCCACCGCTTGATGCGGTCGGCATCCTTGCGCTGGCGGGCAATCGGCAGGGTGTCGCGCAGGGTGCTGATCAGGAACCAACCCAGCCAAATGCTCTCGCCCTTGCCCTCTTCGCCGACCCGGTTCATGCCGTCGTTCCAGTCGCCGGTGAGCATGAGCGGCAGCCCATGCGCGCCGGTGCGGGCGATTGCCAGATCGAGCGCGCGCGCCGCGTGTTCGTAGACCGTGACTTTATCCGCCGCGATTGTCGGCTGATAGAAAGCATCATGCTCGCCGTTTTCAAGAGCCTTGCCTTCGATGAAGGCGATCTGCTCGTCGAGGATGCTCATATCGCCGGTCACCGACGTGTAGTGGGCAATGGCATAACCGAGCCACACCACGTCATCGGAAATCATCGTCCGCACACCGGCACCGGATGTCGGCAACCACCAGTGTTGAACATCGCCCTCCTTGAACTGGCGCGCGGCGACATTCAGGATCTGATGCCGGGCCAGCGACGGGTCGAGCACCAGCATGGACAACGTGTCCTGCAGCTGGTCGCGGAAGCCAAAGGCACCGCTGGCCTGATAGAAGGCCGTGCGCGCCCAGATACGGCAGGCAAGGCTCTGATAGGGCAGCCAGCGGTTGACCATCACATCGAATGCATCATCAGGCGTATCCACCTGCAGACCATCGAGGAAGCCGGTCCAGATTGCCTTGGAGGCCGCAAGCGTCTTTTCAAACGGCCGCTTCAACTGTTCTGCGAGAATACGCCGTGCCTCGTTGGCACCGGCGGTATCGCCGATATAGAACAGGATTTCCCTGGTTTCGCCGGCCGCGATCTCCACATCGACGGCAAGCGCCGCGCAGGGATCGCCCCCCGCCTCGACGACGTTGGACAGGGTTTTAGCCTGCAGGACGGCAGCCGGCTGGTCCACCGATCCCAGGGGGCCGAAGAACTCGGTCCGGTCCGATGTCACCGATTGCGGTTTCACGTTTGCGGCGAAGAATGCCACGTGATCCTTGCGGTCGGTGCCGTAGGGATTGCGGGCAAAGAGCGCGCCGCTTTCCGTATCATGCGACGGCACGATGAACGGAGCCGTCTTGGCGCGGGAATTGCCGAGCATCCATTCGACAAAGCCATAGACACGCAACTGCTTGGCTGTCCCGCCATGGTTGGTGATCTTGAGGCTGGACACGCGCACCGGCATGTCCGTATCGATGGTATGGGTCAGTTCAAGGCCGACATTGCCGTGGCGCGACAGGAATGTCGAATAGCCCTGGCCGTGGCGGGTTTCATACTGAACCGATGGATCGCGCAGCACCGAGGCGGTCGGCGAGAATGCGGTTCCCTTGTCCAGATCAACGACGTAGAGCGCTTCGCCGGACCGGTTGATCACGGGATCGTTCGACCACTGGGTCAGCTGATAGTCGCGGCTGTTGCTCGACCAGGTGAAACCTGCGCCTTCAGCCGACACGTGGAAGCCGAAGCCCGCATTGGAGATCACATTGATCCATGGCTGCGGCGTGGTGGTCCGGTCGGCAAGACGGACGACGTACTCACCGGTCTTCATGTCAAAGCCGCCAAAGCCGTTCCAGAAGGCCAGTTCATTGCCGTCTGTTTTCTGGCGGCGCTTGCCCACCAGCTGCGTCGGTGCCGGTGCGATGCTGCGCATCTCGTCAAGGCCGGTATCGCCGGTCGCCAGAGTCTTGCCGGCCGGTATGGCGGCAACCGGCTGCAGGTCGGCGGACAGTTCCTCCGTGCGCTTCAGTTGTTCAACCAGCGTGCCGTTCTGCGCGTGCATGACAATGCGGGCAGAGGCGAGCAGGGTGTTGTAGCTCGCGTCGCTCATCTGGTCCTTGCGCACGGTGAAGATGTGGACGCGCGGGCCATACTGGCCGCCGCGGTTGCGGCTGTTCTCGCAGATCGCTTCGAGTCCGCGCTGGAAGTCCTGGGCGTAGGAGAAGGAGCGTTCGTTGATGACGACAACGTCAACCACAAGCCCCTTTGCCCGCCAGTACTCCTGCGCCTTCAGGACGTTCTTCAGCGTGTCCATGTCGGCTTCGTCATCGATGCGCAGAGCAAGGATGGGGAAGTCACCCGATATGGACATCGGCCAGAGGTCGGACTGGCTGCCAAGGCCGGAAGCGATGCTTTCGGCTGGCATGCGCAGGGCCTTGTCCGGATAGATCAGGCTGGTGGCGACGCGCTGGAAATCAGCGGCTTCGTCCGGATTGATCTCGATATGGTGCAGCCGCACCTGCGAGCTTGTCCAGGACAGCGAGAATTCGCGGGCAAAGCAGTCCGGATGGCGGAAGCGTGAAACGACCTCCTCCAGCTCGTGCCGGTCCGGGCCGACAAGGGTCCAGAAAACCAGCGTGACGCGCTTGTGCGCGGGAACGCGGACGCGGCAGCGCAGTGACGCGATGGGGTCCAGCACGAAGCCCTGGCTGCCGTTGAGGGTTACACCCTCGTCGAAGGCAACCGGATTGCGCAGGTTGCGGCCCCGGCCGATGAAGGCCCGGCGGTCGGTTTCCGCCTGGATTTCACGCATGGCGCCCGATCCGTCCGTGACCACGTGCGCCACGTGAATGTCGGGTTCGTTGCTGCCGCGCTTGCGGCGGGTGGCGTAGATCGTGTCGCCGCGCGGAACGATCTCGGTTTCCACGAACATCTTGGCGAATGCCGGATGTGCCGTGTCCGTATCGTCTGCGGTGAGCACCAGTTCGGCATAGGACGTCACTTCAATGATCCGGTCTTTCGTGCCGGTATTGGTGATGATGATGCGGCGGCCTTCGCCGTCGGAATCCGAAGCGACGATGGTTTCCACCGTCGACTGGATCGTGCCGTTTTCCTTGACGAATTCGGCCTTGTAGTCGGCGAAGATGGTTGTGCTCTTTTCGCCGGCTGCCCGCACAGGATCGCCGGTTGCCGACCACCATTCACCGCTGTCGAGATCGCGCAGGAACAGGAATGTTCCATAGCCGCTTTCCAGCGGATCCGGTTGGAAGCGGGTGATCGCCAGACCATTCCAGCGGCTGTAGCCGCCGCCATTGGCGGTGACCATGACGGAATAGTGGCCGTTCGACATGATCTGCGTGGCACGCGGAGCGGAAAGCGGGTTCTTGATGAAGCGGATGGAGGCCGTTTCTTCGCCGCTTTCCACGGCCTTGCGCATCGGATTGTCGGCCTTGGCCTGCAGGACAGGGATTTCGCGCGGTGCCTTTTCCTGCAGCAGCAGTTCGGCGGCTTCGATGACGGGATCCGAGTGGAAACGGTCGCGCATGCGGCCTTCGAATACCACATTGTTGACGGCAACGATCGACATGCCGTGATGGTGCGCCATGTAGTTGCGCACAATGGCATATTCCTCGTCTTCGCGCACGCGGGAGCGGGTGAAGTCGACGGCATCATAGAAACCGTACTGACCGAGCGCACCCATCGCGCGCAGGCGTTTCAGATTGGCCACGGCTTCCGCCGGGCGATACTGGCTGGCCATGATGCTGGCATAGGGCGCAACCACATAGTTCTTGGACAGGCCGCGTTTCAGTCCCAGCGTCGGGACGCCGAAATTGGTGTACTGGTAGTTCATCTCCGGATCGCGCGCATTGTAGGCGGCTTCGGAAATGCCCCAGGGCAGGCCCTTGGAATCGCCGTATTCAATCTGGCGCTGGACGATCAGCTTGTTGGTCTGATCCAGCATCGAGCCCAGCGGTTCGATCATGACCAGAGGCGGCATGAGATATTCGAACATGGAGCCCGACCAGGAGATCAGCGCACCGCGCCAGCCAACCGGCACCAGGAGACGGCCGAGGCGGAACCAGTGATCGACCGGGATATCGCCCTTGGCGATGGCAAACAGGCTGGCGAGGCGCGCTTCAGAAGCGAGAAGATCGTAGCAGCTTGCGTCGAGTTCGTTGGTATCGACGCGGAAGCCGATCGACAGCAGGCGCCGTTCCTTGCGTTCAAGGAAGGTGAAGTCGGTGTCGAAGGCCAGTTGGCGGGCGCGGGTGGCCAGCGAAACCAGCCGCTCGCGCAGGCTGTCGGTTCCCTCGTGGGTGCCGATGGCGTCGTCCGTATGGGCCTGGCAGGTCTTGACCAGAATCAGCGCCCAGCCGTTTGCGGTGGTGCTGAGCGGGCTTTCGAGTTCGCCGTGCAGTTCTTCCGTCAGGCGCTGGATGTCACCGGCGAACAGCGAAAGGTTGATGGTGCGCAGCGATGCCGTTTCCGGCTCTTCCTTGATGGTCGTGATGGCGCGACGGAAATTGGCCACCCGCTCGTCAAGCCGGCGGCGCAGGGGCCGCAGGACGCGGCGTTCATCCGGAATGTCGTTGATCGCCTCTTCGAGAATATCGCTGACGTCGAGGATGCCGTCGAGATCGCTTTGCAGATAGACGGACGGAGCCTCCGCCCATTTTTCCAGCGCGGAAGATAGTGCCACCAGATGGCCGGCGAGATTGCCGCTGTCCACCGACGAGACGTAGAGCGGCAGGAGCGGGCGCAGCGTGGTTGTTTCGTACCAGTTGTAGAGATGGCCGCGATACTTCTCCATCTTTTCCAGCGTGGAGAGCGTGTCGTCGATACGGGTCAGCGTCTCGTTGAAGCCGATCCAGCCGAAATCCCGGGCCGCCACGGTCGACAGCAGGTACATGCCGATATTGGTCGGCGATGTGCGCGTGGCGATAACCGGATGCGGGTCCTCCTGGAAATTATCAGGCGGAATGAAATTCTGTTCCTTGGTGACGAACGTATCGTAGTAATGCCAGGTGCGGCGGGCGAAGCGGCGCAATTCGCTCTTGTCGGAAGAACGGACATTCAGATCATCGAGCGGCTTGGCCGAACGGCTGACCAGCCAGGCAATGATCGGCGAGAAGAACCAGATCACGGCAAACGGCACAGCCAGGTACCAGGCACGGCTGTGGGTGGCCAGCGGCAGCGCGATGGCGACGGCAGCCACGATGATCGCGGGCCACATCAGACGGGTGTAGTATTGCAGCGTGTCAGGGGCGCTGGCTTTCGCCTGTGCCGCCGCCCGCCATTCCAGCAGGTTCTTGCGCGATATGAAGACGCGGTAGAGCGTGCGTGCAATGGCATCGGCCATCAGGCAGGCCATGTTGGCAATGAAAGTGATGCGCAGGGCGATATCGGCGGCGCCGGAGAAAATGTCGGTGAGGATCGCCTGGAAATGGCCCTTCAGCGACAGGTTCATGTTTGTCGGAACAAGATTGGTGAACAGGATCATCGTCGGGACGATGAACATGCTGAAGATCATGAAGAACTGCCACAGGGCAGCGACGCCGGGCGGCAGCAATGTCCAGCCGGCGATGGAGGCGATGATCCAGAAGACCGGCGTCAGCGAGCGACGCAGATTGTCGGTCATCTTCCAGCGCGTGACGGCGGTCACACCCGGCTTTGTGCTGAACAGGTAGGGCAGGAGCTGCCAGTCGCCGCGCGTCCAGCGATGGTGGCGCGAGATGTCGACATTATAGCCTGTCGGATAGTCTTCAACGACCTCGACGTCACTGACGAGCGCCGCGCGGGCATAGCCGCCTTCCAGAAGATCATGGCTGAGAACGGTGTTCTCGTCGATCTTGCCGTCGAGCGCCAATTCGAAGAAATCGACGTCATAGAGGCCTTTGCCGGTGAATGTCCCTTCACCCAGTACGTCCTGATAAACGTCCGAGACGGCAAAAACGTAGGGGTCGATACCGCGGTTGACCGAGAAGACGCGCTGCAGGAACGAGGCATCGTCACCGGTGGTCAGCGAGGGAGTGACGCGCGGCTGCAGGATCGCATAGCCGCTGGTCACACGGCCGGATTTTTCCTTGTAGATCGGGCGGTTGAGCGGATGGCTCAGCTTGCCCGCCAGGCGGTTGACCGAATCCGGCGTGAGGCGCGTATCGGAGTCGAGCGTCATCACGAATTTGATGTCGCCGGGCACCTCCTCATTGCTGGGGAAATAGGTTGTGTCCTTGTCGCCGCGCAGCAGGAGGTTCAGCTCATGCAGCTTGCCGCGCTTGCGCTCCCAGCCCATCCAGCGGCTTTCCTGCGCATTGTACAGGCGCTTGCGGTGCAGGAGGAAGAAACGCGGGTTGCCGCCTTGCGTATAATGCTGGTTGAGTGCGGTTACTTTTTCACGGGCGTAGTCGAGAATATCGAGATCGTTTTCGTTCTGCTCGACCTTGCTGTCCGCCCAGTCGGTGAGCAGCGCGAAATAGATTTCGCCGCGCGGATTGGTCAGATAGTGCACCTCAAGATTGCGGATATGCTCGTCGACGGAATCGCGCGAGGTGATCAGCGTCGGCACCGCGACGAGGGTTTTCGCCTCGGGGGGCAGGCCATTCTTGTATTCAAAACCGATCAGCCTGGTCGGCGGCATGAACATGGGAATGATCCAGTTGACGAAACCATTGGCGGTTTCCATCGTCGGGAACACTGCCAGGACTGTCAGCAGCAGAACCGTATCGCTCGGCAGGCCGTAACGGCGCAGCCAGTAATGGATCAGGAACAGAATGCCGATGGAAATGACCGAAGCCGGAATCCACAGGCCGGCGAGCCCGAGTGTCTTGTAGAACCGGACCCAACGCTGCAGCACGGTTGGGGACGAGCCGCAGGTTTCTTCCAGCTCCGAGCGGCCGTCGCCGTCGAGATAATAGCCGACGTCGCGCTTGCGCTGCACGGTGACGCTCTTCTCGTCCCCCTTGGTTTCGGCGCTGTGGTGGGCGAGGTCGAGGGCCGCCTGGGTGATGTCCTGCTCGCTCTTGCCCGAGCGTCGGGCGATCTTTTCAATCGCCACGCGATAAGCATTGCGGGAATGGAAATCGAGCGCATCAAAATTGGAATGTTCGCGCAGCACCGCATCGACGCCGCTGACCGTCTCGAACCAGGTGATCCAGTCGACGTCGTCGATAGCCTTCAGGCTGCGGATGAGGTTGCCCATGGTCACGCCGCCGGTGGACTGGCGCGTATGTTCCTGGATGATGGCGTCTTCGGCGTCGCTGCCGTTCTTTTCCAGCTCTTCCTCAAGCCAGGCGACAGCCGCACCGGAGTGCATGGCGCCGCCGCGCAGGCGGTAAAGCAGATGCGTGGCGAAGGTGCTGTCACGCGCGGCAGTGGTGTACTGGGCCAGAAGCTGCGGCAGGGTATCCTTGTCGGCGTTCAGCGTGATTTCGTCGGCAACGCTGTTGGCATAGGCGCGCATGCGCCGCGCCCGTTCGACGCGCAGCGACAGCCGGCGGGCGTTTTCGATGAGAATGAAGCGCACGGCGGAGGGCAGAGCCCAGAGTTCGCCGATATGCAGGGGCGCAACCGTCTGGAATCCTTCGACCACCGCTGTCAGGCTGTTGAGCGAGAACTGGCTGTCCGTATGGGCCGCATAGAGCCAGGCCAGTGCCATGACGCGCGGGATTTCCGGCTTGCCGGCCAGCGGCGGCAGCTGGCGGAAAAACTTCTTCGGAAGATCGCGCTCCACCTGTTGGATGTTCTGGTCGACGAGGTAGTAATTGTCGAGGAGCCACTGGGCCGCCGGAGTAATCGTCTCGCCCTTGCGTGCAGCCGCGTCGGAGGAGCGATAGGAATGGAGGATCAGCCGGGCATTTTCGACCGTGCGCTGTTCGAACACCATCGGTTCGTAGTCGGGCAGGCGGATATCTTCCCCGCGCGCCACGCGCGCGCCCAGGTCCCGCAGGTCGTCGATGGATTTGTAATGGGCTCTGATTGGATTGGGTTGGACCGAAAAAATCTGACCAACGGCATTCTTCTGTGGTGTGAAAGATTTAAAAAAAGACAGTAGGGCCATTTGCCTTCGTTTCGGTTGTGAAGAAAAAATCTTCAGGGCTGCAACACAGACGATAATAACGGGTCGACCGACCCATGGAGAAGTTTACGATCTAATCGGGTACGATCAACTAAGCTACCACCACTTTCATCCTTGCCGATCAGTTTTGATGAAAATGAGTCAGATTGCCATTTGTTTATCTTAAGCAATTCGTAGCGGGCTGCACAGGGGCACAGCGCGCAAACTCCTTTGCAGCTGTTTGCCAACGGGGATGGGCTTTGTGAACAGACTGTTTCTGTTTTGGTGAACAAGCCTTGACGACCGGGCAGCAAAAAGCCGGAGCTCATGGAACTCCGGCTTCGGGGGCAGAGGCCGAAAGGGTCAGGCCTGCGGAAAGACCCGCCAATGCTTCGGCCGAAAGGCGACGCGGCTCTTTTCCCGGGCCGGATGATCGGCCGGAATTTCAATCTCGACGCGCTCCGCCGCGCCGCCGATTTCGAGCTCCACGCGCCTTGTCGCACCGACACGGCGGCTGGCAATGACGGTTCCAGCAATGCAGCCGCCGCAACCGTCGATCAGCTCAACATCGTGCGGACGGAAATAAAGCGTCGCGTTGCCGTCGGGTGCATCGCTTTTCAGGCCGAGTGTGCGGTCCGCAAGCCATACTTCGCCATTGTCGATGCGTACGGTCAGCGAACTTGATTCGCCAATGAAGCCATAGACAAACGGCGAATTGGGCGTGTCATACACCTGATCCGGCGTTCCGATCTGCTCGATCTTGCCCTGGCTCATCACCACCACGCGGTCGGCGAGCTCCAAGGCTTCGTCCTGGTCATGGGTCACGAAAACCGTGGTGTGCATGGTCTTGTCGTGAATTTCCCGCAGCCAGCGGCGTAGCTCCTTGCGCACTTTCGCATCCAGTGCGCCGAACGGTTCGTCGAGCAGCAACACGCGCGGTTCGATCGCCATGGCGCGGGCAAGGGCAACGCGCTGGCGCTGGCCGCCGGAAAGCTGGGCCGGATAGCGCTTTTCCAGGCCGCCGAGCTGGACGAAATCGAGCAGCTCCGACGAACGGCGGCGGATTTCCTCATTGCTCGGCCGGCTGGCGGAGGGGCGAACCTTGAGCCCGAAGCCGACATTGTCGATCACGGTCATATGGCGGAACAGGGCGTAGTGCTGGAACACGAAGCCGACATTGCGCTCCTGCACGGATTTGAGCGATGCATCCTCGTCGCCGAAAAACACCTTGCCTTCGGTCGGGGTTTCCAGCCCGGCGATCAGGCGCAGGAGCGTCGTCTTGCCAGAACCGGAGGGGCCGAGCAGTGCAATCAGTTCACCCGAATTGATATCGAGCGATACGTCGTGCAACGCCGGGAAGCGATCGAATTCCTTGCGCACACCACTTACGCGAACGTCCATGTTTATTCCTCTCAGTGTCCGCCATTGGCTGCCAGTTCCGCACCGTATCTCAACTCCAGCAGGGTCTTGAGAACGAGCGTCACCAGCGCCAGAAGCGCCAGAAGCGAAGCCACCGCAAAAGCAGCGACCGTATTGAATTCATTATAGAGAATTTCGACCTGCAGCGGCATCGTGTTGGTCAGGCCGCGAATATGGCCTGAAACGACGGATACCGCGCCAAACTCCCCCATGGCCCGGGCGTTGCACAAAAGCACGCCGTAGAGCAAGCCCCATTTGATGTTGGGGAGGGTGACATGCCAGAAGGTCTGCCAGCCATTGGCCCCGAGGGAAAGCGCCGCTTCCTCGTCGGTCGTGCCTTGCTCCTGCATCAGCGGGATGAGTTCGCGCGCCACGAAGGGAAATGTCACGAACACCGTTGCGAGCACGATGCCGGGAACGGCGAACAGGATCTCGATTCCCTGTGATTTGAGCCAGGGGCCGAGTGCGCTGTGCGTGCTGAACAAGAGCACGTAGACAAGACCCGATATGACAGGGGAAACCGAGAACGGCAGGTCGATCAGCGTCGTCAGGAATGCCTTTCCCTTGAACTCGAACTTGGCAATGGTCCAGGCCGCCACCACCCCGAAGACGAGATTGAGCGGAACGGCAATGGCCGCCACCAGAAGGGTCAGGCGGATCGCGGCGAGCGCATCATGGTCGGCGAAGGCTGCGAAATAGGCGGCGGGGCCCTTGCGGAAGGCTTCGAAGAAAACCGCGATCAGGGGCAGGAGCAGGAACAGGCCGAGAAAAACCAGCGCCACGCCGACGAGGATGAAGCGCGCCGTGCGACTTTCGGTGGTTGCCGGATGCCAGGAACTGGCCGCAGCTTCCGGCGGTTGCGGCAAATCATGTCGCATAACCATACCTCCTGCGGCTCCAGGCCTGGATCAGATTGATGACGAAGAGCATCGTGAACGAAATCAGAAGCATGATGGCGGCGATGGCCGTTGCGCCGGTATAATCGAACTCTTCCAGGCGGATGACGATCAGCAGCGGCGCGATTTCCGAGATATAGGGAAGGTTCCCGGCAATGAAGATCACCGAACCATATT
Source organism: Phyllobacterium sp. NPDC097923 (assembly GCF_044760925.1). NCBI lineage: Bacteria > Pseudomonadati > Pseudomonadota > Alphaproteobacteria > Hyphomicrobiales > Phyllobacteriaceae > Phyllobacterium > Phyllobacterium sp. NPDC097923. The sequence goes on from NZ_JBIWBL010000001.1 coordinate 143,598, forward strand.
CGCCGACCGCGCGGGCGAAGGCGAGGGCAAAGCCAGTGAGGATTGCCGGAGTAAGGCCTGGTAGCAGCACCCGTGAGATGGTCTGGAAGCGCGTCGCGCCGAGGGTGGCCGCCGCTTCCTCCACTTCCTTGCGGATTTCTTCCATGACCGGCTGCACCGTGCGCACGACAAAGGGCAATCCGATGAAGATCAGCGCGATGGTGATACCGACAGGTGTGAAGGCGACCTTGATGCCCAGCGGATCGAGCCAGCGGCCGATCCAGCCGTTCTTCGAATAGAGGGCTGTCAGGGCAATGCCTGCAACGGCGGTGGGCAGGGCGAAGGGCAGATCGACGATAGCATCGATGATCCGGCGGCCGGGAAAGCGGTAGCGCACCAGAACCCAAGCCACGATAACGCCGAACACGACGTTGATCAGGGCGGCGATAAGCGATGTGCCGAAGCTGATTTTCAAGGCGTTCAGCGTGCGCGCGTCCGTCGCGACGTGCCACATGCCGCCCCAGCCTAGCGAGGCGGAGCGCCAGACCAGTCCAGCCAGCGGGATGAGGACGATGAGGGTCAGGTAGGCAAGAGTGAAGCCGAGCGTCATTCCGAACCCTGGAATAACACTCGGCCTCTTAAACCGCCAACCTGCCTTGGCAAGGTTGGAGATCATGCTGTTACTTTTTCGGCTTGTAAATCTGGTCAAACGTTCCGCCATCTCCGAAGTGATAGGGCTGTGCTTTTGCCCACCCGCCGAAGATTGGATCATCGATTGTCACCAGTTTCAACTCCGGCAGTTTTTTCAGGAGATCCGCCGATACCAGCTTGGGCTCGGAAGGGCGATAAAAGTGCTTCGCTGCAATGGTCTGGCCTTCTGCCGAGTAGAGATACTGGAGATAGGCTTCAGCCACCTTGCGCGTGCCCTTGGCATCGACATTGCCGTCGACAACGGCAACGGGCGGCTCGGCAAGGATGGATTGCGGCGGCACGACAATGTCGAATTTGTCGGCACCGAATTCATCGGAGGCAAGATAGGCTTCGTTTTCCCAGGCAAGCAGCACGTCGCCAAGTTCACGCTGGGCAAAGGTCGTGGTCGATCCGCGTGCGCCCGAGTCGAGCACCGGGACATGCTGGAACAGATTGCCGATATAGTCCTTGATCTTGGCTTCGTCGCCGCCGTACTGGCCATTGGCCCAGGCCCAGGCCGCAAGATAATTCCAGCGCGCCCCGCCCGATGTCTTGGGGTTCGGGGTGATGACTTCGACCCCATCCTTGATGAGATCGCCCCAGTCCTTGATGCCCTTCGGATTGCCCTTGCGCACCAGGAAGACAATGGTCGACGTATACGGTGCGGAATTGTGCGGATATTTCGTGCGCCAGTCAGGATTGATCTTTTTGGTTGCCTTGGCGATGGCAGAGATGTCGCTTTCAAGCGCCAGCGTCACCACATCGGCATCGAGCCCGTCAATCACCGAACGGGCCTGCGCGCCGGACCCGCCATGCGATGTCTGGATGGTCAGCGTTTCCCCGGTATCCGCCTTCCATTTCGCCGCAAAAGCCGCGTTGTAGTCCTTGTAGAGCTCGCGGGTCGGGTCATACGAGACGTTCAGCAGCGTCGTATCCGCATGGGCGGCAGACAGCGATTGAAAGGAAACTGTTGCGGCGAATAAAGCAGCCGCAAGCGATAGGGATATACGGGAATGTTTCATGCCTGCCTCCGTGTAGTGTGACCTAAAGCGTAGCAGAGCGTCCCGCAGAGCGGGCGTTGGAAAGAATTCCTTTTATATCGATAAATTAGAAAATTCTACCTGAATACCATAGTCTACAGAAATGGTAGTCTATTCCAGATCGGTGGTGGAATTTGACCGCAGCAGGATTCTTTCATGGCGGCAAGGAAGTGGTACCGGCCTGCGGCCGGTACCGGGCTGGAGGCCCTTATTTGCGTATCAGCAGGTCAACCGGTGTGATCTCTGCGACTTCGGTGTATGTGCTGGTCACTGTCCTGGCTTCGATCGAGGCACGCACTGTGAGTGGCGTGACAAAGATCGCCAGTGTCAGCAATGCGGTGGCGGCGATTGAAAGGCGTCGTTCCATGCGTGCGTTGATGATCATTGGTTTTCCCCTTCGTCCTAGTGGTATTTTGCCCGCAGCGGGCGGGAAATGATGTCGTCAATGGCAAATTTCGGGATCGGCAAAAGCACCTGATCCAGCTCGGCCAAGGTTTCGGCAAAACCGATGGCTGCATTCTCAACCTCTTCCTGGCGGGAGGGGCATGCCATGGCATTGAGGCAGGTTCGTGCCGCAAGCATGTCGCAATTTTGAAGTCCGGCGATCAGCCCCAAAGTCAGGCATTCTTCCTTGCACACATGGTGCGAGCCGAATGGAAATGTCTTCAGCGGGCACAGGGCACAGTGGCGCAACGTGCGGATGAAGAACGAGAGTTCCGACAGGGCGCGGTTGCCTTCACGGCTGCCGAGAATGTCGCTGTACAGGCCAAACGCCATTTCCCAGGCAATCACCGAGCCGGTTTCAAAGCCGGCAGTCCACCGGCGATAGCCTTCCAGCACGAGCTTTTCCGGAGCCCGGTCGAAATAGCAGCCTGTCCCTTGCCCTGCTTCAGATGCGCGTGGATACATGCCCACTCCCATCCTGTTCATTGTTGCGGCATGGGCGGGCAACGGGCGGCGTCAGCCGGTTCAGGCCGGATGCGGGACGTGGAAGCTGCGCATGCAGCATGAAAACCACGCGCAGGCGTGGCAGAAAAAGACCTATCATAGGGTCCTCCAATCGAACGGGTTCAAGGCCCAGACATCAAAGGTATGCACTCGTGTGCTTGTGCATAAAGGCAATGACTTATTCCAAAGTCAAATGATAATTTTCGAAAAGCATGAAAAATATCAATAACTTAGAATGATTCTAGGAAATTATGAGTTTTTTAGTAGACAATTGTTCTGACAAGCTGACAAATCATCGCACCCCGATGGCGCGCGACGATCCATTTCTTGCGTCATCAAGCCGAATGTCTTCTAGAGCTGTGTGACCATGCGGTGCGAGGCGGGGTGGATCATCCGCACGAATGTGATCGGCTTCTGCGGTACGAAGGTGACGCGTTCCACAATGAACACGGCGTCCTTTTCGCTGACACCGAGAATGTCAGCCTCCTGCGCGCTCGCCACGCCGGCGTGAAAGACGATTTCGGCCTGCGAGAACGGTGAGTGGGTCACCAGCCATTCGTTCGGGCTGATGGTCTCGAATGTCTCGCCGCGAATGGAAGGCACCGCATCGAGATTGATCCAGCGATCCTCATATTGATACGGCTTACCGTCGGAGAGGTGCAGGCAGCGCACATGCAGCATGTCCTTGGCCTTGGCGAGACCCATGCGGCGGGCAACATCTCCCGGTGCTTTCTCCACCTGGTTGGAAAGCAGCCTGAACTGGTAGATGCCGCCCTTTGTCTCGATTTCCTGCCGGACGATGGGAATGACGAAGCGGGCTTCCCGCATCGGGTGCAGGGCTACCCGGGTTCCGGCCTTGCGCTTGCGCACGAGGACGCCGCCCCGCGCCAGTTCCTGCAAGGCGCGGTTGACCGTGGCGCGGGCGCAGCCGAATTCAATGGACAGCACTTCCTCTCCGGGAATCAGTGCACCGGGTGCCCAGACCCGCTCGGCGATGCGCCGGGCCATTTCCGCTTTGATGGCATGGAAGGATTTTCGCGCTGTTGCCGTCACACCCGCTCCAGAACCGACGCAAGCCGCGTCTTGTAGGTTGCAAAGATTTGTTCTCGCGCGTGGTGGCGTCCCTCATGCACCACATGACGGCCCGCCGACCACACATCGGTCACCGCGTGTCTGTCGCCTGCAAAAATCCAGCCGTCAAGCAACCGGTCACCCCGCAGGCCGAGGATCGCGGGATTATCGGCATCAAGTGCAACCAAGTCGGCCCATTGTCCAACGGCAAGACTGCCGCCCTTGCGGCCCAAGGCCTGCATTCCGCCCGCAAGCGCGGTGTCATAGAGCGTACGGCCGTTCGATTTGCCGTCGACGGAAAGCGTGACCCGTGAGACATCGCGCAAACGCTGGCTGTATTCGAGCTGCCGCAGTTCCTCCGATGGCGAAATGCGGATGTTGGAATCCGATCCCGTACCGAACCGCCCGCCCGCACCCAGGTAGCGCACGCCATCAAAAATGCCATCGCCGAGGCTGGCCTCGGTCAGCGGGCAGAGGCCGACCACCGCGCCGCTGGCAGCAACGCGCAAGGTCTCTTCCGGTGTCATGTGCGTCGAATGAATGAGGCACCAGCGCTCATTGACGGGTAGATGGTCAAGCAGCCAGCTCATGGAGCGCTGGCCATAGGCTGCCTGCACCTCTTCCAGCTCCGGCAACTGTTCGGCGATGTGGATGTGGAAGGGCATGGCGGCAAACCGGCGCTCGAGCTCCAGAAGGTCGCGTTCGCTGACGGCGCGGATCGAATGCGGTGCGATGCCAAAGCCCGCATCGGGACCTGTTTGCCGCGCGGCTTTTTCCGCGGCCTGCGCCAGTTTGGAAAAGCGCTCGACATCATTGCCGAATCGCAATTGCCCGCCCGCCAGCGCGCGTCCGTCAACGCCGCCCTGCGCATAGGCAACCGGCAGCAATGTCAGGCCGATACCGCTCGCACTGGCGGCAGCGGCGATGCGCTCCGACAATTCGCCGAGGCTCGCGTAGGGGGTGCCGCCCGGCTGGTGATGGACGTAGTGAAATTCGGCCACGCTGGAATAGCCGGATTCGAGCATTTCGACGAATGCGAAGGCAGCAATGGCTTCGATGTCGTCCGGATCGAGAATATCGAGAAAGCGATACATGATTTCGCGCCACGTCCAGAAACTGTCGCGGCCTGCCGGGCTACGCGCTTCGGAAAGGCCGGCCATGGCCCGCTGGAATGTGTGGCTGTGCAGATTGGCCTGCGCCGGGAGGAGAACAGCGGTGCGATGACTGTCGCCGGGCGCAGTGCTGTTTGCGTCCACAGACACGATCTGCCCGCTCGCGCCGATCTGCACGAGGACGTCGCGTTCCCAGCCTTTTTCCGTGAGGGCCGTGCTCGCAAAAACAGATTTTTTGGCTTCGCTCATTTCTTCTCTCATCCCCGGATTGACATAATATGTATATACATAATAACGTCATGAGCAAGCACTAATGGGGATGGTATCAAGGCCGATGAGGAAAATTCTGTCCGGATTGAGGATTGCGACGCTGGAGAACGCCGGTGCGCCCTATGGCCTGATCGACACGGGTGCGATCGGCATTGAAGGGGACCGCATTTCCTGGGTTGGCACCGCTGTTCCGGATGACTGGAAAGCTGTCGAGGTGCAGGATTTCGGTGGCCGCCTGGCGACGCCGGCACTGATCGACTGCCACACCCATCTGGTTTTCGGCGGCAACCGCGCGCGCGAGTTTGAAATGCGTCTTGAGGGCGCCAGCTATGAGGAAATCGCCCGGGCTGGCGGCGGCATTGTTTCCTCGGTGAAATCGACCAATGGTCTGTCGGAAGATGAACTGGTCGCGCAGAGCCTGCCGCGGCTTGACACCCTGCTGGCGGAGGGCATTTCCACCGTTGAAATCAAATCCGGCTACGGCCTCAACATCGAGGCGGAGCTGAAAATGCTGCGGGTGGCGCGCCGCCTCGCCACGCTGCGTCCCGTGCGCATCCGCACCAGCTATCTCGCTGCCCATGCGGTGCCGCCGGAATATCGCGGCCGCGCCGATGATTATATCAGCGAGGTTGTGCTGCCGGGTCTCGACGCCGCCCATGCGGAAGGTCTGGTCGATGCGGTCGACGGCTTTTGCGAAGGTATTGCCTTCTCGCCGGCCCAGATCGCGCGTGTGTTTGACCGGGCGAAAGCTCTCGGCATTCCGGTCAAGCTGCATGCGGAACAGCTGTCCAATCTCGGTGGTGCCAAGCTTGCCGCATCCTATGGCGCACTGTCTGCCGATCATCTTGAATATCTCGACGAAGACGGCGCCAGGGCCATGGCCGCCGCGGGCACGGTTGCGGTGCTTCTGCCCGGTGCCTTCTATGCATTGCGGGAAGAACAGGCGCCGCCGGTCAAAGCTCTGCGCGCAGCCGGTGCCCGCATCGCCATCGCCACGGACTGCAACCCCGGTACATCGCCGCTGACATCGCTGCTCCTGACCATGAATATGGCCTGCACCCTGTTCCGCCTGACCGCCGAGGAAGCGCTGGCGGGTGCAACCCGCGAGGCAGCGCATGCGCTGGGATTGCAGGATGACATTGGCACCATCGCTCCCGGCAAACGTGCCGAAATCGCCATCTGGAACGCCGCGCAGCCCGCAGAACTCTGCTACCGCATCGGCTTCAATCCCCTCCATCAGCTCATCTTGAAGGCTTGACCATGACTGTCGTTCTCCACCCCGGTTCCGTTCCTCTGGCTGAACTGGAAAAAATCTATTGGCAGGGCACGCCTGTCCGGCTCGATGCCTCGTTTCATAAGGGGATTGCCGCCGCAGCTGCGCGCATCGCCGAAATCGCAGCCGGCAGCGCGCCGGTCTATGGCATCAACACCGGCTTCGGCAAGCTTGCTTCGATCCGCATCGACGCCGCCGATGTGGGGACGCTCCAGCGCAATCTGATCCTGTCGCATTGCTGCGGTGTCGGCAATGCACTGCCGGAAAACATTGTCCGCCTGATCATGGCCCTGAAGCTGATCTCGCTCGGCCGCGGCGCTTCGGGCGTGCGCCCGGAACTGATCGGCCTTATCGAAGCGATGCTGGCCAAGGGCGTCATTCCTGTCATTCCCGAGAAAGGTTCCGTGGGCGCTTCCGGCGATCTGGCGCCGCTGGCGCATATGGCCGCGGCGATGATCGGCGAGGGCGATGTGACCTTTGGCGAGACGCGGATGCATGCCAGCGAAGGCCTCGCCAAGGCCGGCCTCACGCCGGTCGTACTCGCCGCCAAGGAAGGGCTTGCGCTCATCAACGGCACGCAGGTTTCAACGGCGCTGGCGCTCGCGGGCCTGTTCCGGGCGCACCGCTCGGCGCAGTCGGCGCTGATCACGGGTGCCCTGTCCACCGATGCGGCGATGGGTTCTTCAGCGCCGTTCCACCCCGATATTCACACGTTGCGCGGCCATCGTGGCCAGATCGATACGGGCGCCGCGCTGCGCCGCCTGCTCGAAAATTCGCCGATCCGCGAAAGCCATATCGAAGGCGACGAGCGCGTCCAGGATCCCTACTGCATCCGCTGCCAGCCGCAGGTCGACGGCGCTTGCCTCGATCTCTTGCGCATGGCGGCGCGCACGCTGGAAATCGAAGCCAATGCGGTCACCGACAATCCGCTGGTTCTCAGCGACGGCTCGGTGGTATCGGGCGGCAACTTCCATGCGGAACCCGTTGCTTTCGCCGCCGATCAGATTGCGCTTGCCATCTGCGAAATCGGCTCGATCGCCCAGCGCCGCATTGCGCTGCTCGTCGATCCGGCATTGAGCTACGGCCTGCCTGCTTTCCTTGCCCGCAAACCGGGTTTGAATTCCGGCCTGATGATCGCCGAGGTCACCTCAGCGGCGCTGATGTCGGAAAACAAGCAGATGTCGCATCCGGCGTCCGTTGATTCCACGCCGACCTCGGCCAATCAGGAAGACCACGTGTCCATGGCCTGCCACGGTGCGCGCCGCCTGTTGCAGATGACGGACAATCTGTTCTCCATCATCGGCATCGAGGCACTCACCGCCGCGCAGGGCATCGACCTGCGCAGCCCGCTGCAGACCAGCCCCGAACTCACCCGCGCCCATGCCGCGATCCGTTCCGTCGTGCCGACGCTGGATGAGGACCGCTACATGGCGCCTGACCTGAAAGCCGTGTCCGATCTCGTCGGTTCCGGCGCCCTCAATGCTGCCATTTCTCCCGACATCCTGCCAGCACTGGATACCGGCCTATGAGTGTTGTTGACGTCAAGCAGGGGGCGTCCCCGGTCATTCTTGGCCTGCCGCACACCGGCACCGAGGTTCCGGCCGATATCTGGGCGCGGCTGAACGAGAACGGACAACTGCTGGCCGATACGGACTGGCATATCCATACGCTTTATGACGGGCTTCTGCCGCAAGCGACGACCGTTCGTGCCACCTTCCACCGTTATGTGATCGACGCCAATCGCGATCCGGAAGGCGTCAGCCTCTATCCCGGACAGAACACCACCGGCCTCATCCCGGAAACGGACTTCGACGGCAGGGCCATCTGGCGTGACGGCGAAAAACCCGCCGCCGCCGATACGCAAAAACGGCTTGAACATTTCCACAAGCCCTATCACGCCGCCCTGGCGGCGGAGATCAAGCGCGTGCAGGACATTCATGGCCTCGCCATTCTCTATGATTGCCACTCCATCCGCTCGCACATCCCGTTTCTGTTTCAGGGCAAGCTGCCGGATTTCAACATCGGCACCAATCAGGGCACAAGCTGTGCGCCCGAAGTGGCTGCAGCAACCGGCCGCTTTGCCTTTGCCGCACCGGGCTATGACGGCGTGATGAACGGACGCTTCAAGGGCGGCTGGACCACGCGTCACTACGGCAAGCCGGAAAAGGGTGTGCATGCCATCCAGATGGAGCTGGCGCAGTCCACCCATCTGCAGACCGAAGCGCCGCCCTTTGCCTATGACGAGACGAAGGCCGAGCGCCTGCGCAAGCATCTCAAGGACATTCTCGAAAATCTCGAACAAACCGCCTTCAAGCTCGGGAGCTTAAAATGAACAATCCACGTCACAATATCCGCGAAATCCGCAGCCCCCGCGGTCCGGAACTCAATACCAAATCCTGGATGACAGAAGCGCCCCTGCGCATGCTGATGAACAATCTTGATCCGGATGTGGCCGAAAACCCCAATGAACTGGTGGTCTATGGCGGCATCGGCCGCGCCACCCGCACATGGGACGATTTCGACAAGATCGTCGCGACCCTGAAGACCTTGAACGAGGACGAGACCCTGCTGGTGCAGTCCGGCAAGCCGGTCGGCGTGTTCCGCACCCATGCGGATGCGCCGCGCGTCCTCATCGCCAATTCCAACCTCGTTCCCCATTGGGCGACATGGGATCATTTCAACGAACTGGATAAGAGGGGCCTGGCCATGTACGGCCAGATGACCGCCGGTTCATGGATCTATATCGGCACGCAGGGCATCGTGCAGGGCACCTACGAGACCTTCGTCGAGGCGGGCCGCCAGCATTATGGCGGCAATCTCAAGGGCAAGTGGATTCTCACCGGCGGCCTTGGCGGCATGGGCGGCGCACAGCCACTGGCCGCCGTCATGGCCGGTGCCTGCTGTCTCGCCATCGAGTGCAATCCGGATTCGATCGATTTCCGCCTGCGCACCCGTTATGTCGATGCCAAGGCGGAAACACTGGACGAAGCCCTTGCAATGATCGACCGCTGGACCAAGGCCGGTGAAGCCAAGTCCGTCGGTCTCCTCGGCAATGCAGCGGAAATCCTGCCGGAACTGGTGCGCCGCGGCGTGCGCCCCGACATTGTTACCGACCAGACCTCGGCGCATGATCCGATCAATGGCTACCTGCCCAAGGGCTGGTCGATCGCGGAATGGAAGGCCAAGCGCGAAAGCGACCCCAAGGCTGTCGAAAAGGCTGCCCGTGCCTCCATGCGCGAGCATGTGGAGGCGATGATCGCCTTCTGGAACGCCGGCGTGCCGACGCTCGATTATGGCAACAATATCCGTCAGGTCGCCAAGGACGAAGGACTGGAAAATGCCTTCGCCTTCCCCGGCTTCGTTCCCGCCTATATCCGTCCGCTGTTCTGCCGCGGTATCGGTCCGTTCCGCTGGGCGGCGCTGTCGGGCGATCCGGAAGATATCTACAAGACGGACGCCAAGGTGAAGGAACTCACCCCCGGCAATACCCATCTGCACAACTGGCTCGACATGGCGCGTGAGCGTATCGCCTTCCAGGGCCTTCCCGCCCGCATCTGCTGGGTCGGTCTGGGTGACCGTCATCGCCTTGGCCTTGCCTTCAATGAGATGGTGCGCAACGGCGAACTCAAGGCACCCATCGTTATCGGGCGCGATCATCTCGATTCCGGTTCCGTCGCCTCGCCGAACCGCGAGACCGAAGCGATGAAGGACGGTTCAGATGCGGTTTCCGACTGGCCGCTGCTCAATGCCCTGCTCAACACGGCATCAGGCGCCACATGGGTGTCGCTGCATCATGGCGGTGGTGTCGGCATGGGCTTCTCGCAGCATGCGGGCATGGTGATCTGCGCCGACGGTACGGATGATGCCAAGCGCCGCATCGAACGGGTTCTGTGGAACGATCCGGCCACCGGCGTCATGCGCCATGCGGATGCGGGCTACGAGATCGCCATCGATTGCGCCCGGGAAAAGGGCCTCAACCTGCCGGGTATTCTCGGCTGATGCGCATCCTGCGTTCGACCGGGCACCGGCGGATGCCTTGGAAAAACGGCAAGGGTGTCACCACCGAGATCGCCGTTTTTCCTGAAGGCGCATCGGTCGACAGCTTTGACTGGCGTATCAGCATGGCAAACGTTCCGGATTCCGGCCCGTTCTCGGCCTTTCCGGGCATCGACCGTGTGCTGGCCGTGCTGGAAGGCGAAATGGTGCTGGGCGTGGATGGCCGGCCGCCTGAAACGCTCGGTCCATTGTCTCCGGCGATTGCCTTTCCCGGCGATACCCCGACGAGCGCAGTGGTGCTGCGCGAGGTTACGGACCTCAACGTCATGGTCCGGCGCGGGACGTTTTCGGCGCGGGTTCGCAGGATGGTTGATGCGTCAATCAAGGCGGATGCTGCGCAAACATTTGTGGTTCTGCGCAGTGATGCGAAGCTGACTTCAGGCGAAACGCTCGGCGCAAATGATGTTCTGCAACTCGCCCAAGCCGAAACGGTGACGTTCAAAGACGTGCCCTCGAGCGCATGGCTGGTGGAGATCGACCGTCTTCCTGCCTAGGCGATCCGGCATTTGTCGCTTTGCCGCATAGATTTCCCGCGCAAGCTGCGTTATCTGGTTACCAGGAACCGCAAAACGGGGATGTGATGCGCAAATACGGATACGATTGGCAACTGGCGGTGCGCATGCTGTGCGCGCTGGCGCTTGTCTTCGTCGCCTTTGCCCATCAGCCGGTCATTGCGGCATCCAACAATCAGATCGATCTTGCTGCCTATACGCTACCCGACGGCACTGTTCCCGTGCTCTGCCTTCCCGGCAGTGGTGACCAGGATCCGCACAAGAGCGCATGGCACGGCACGGGCTGCGAAGCCTGCCGTATTTCCGCATCGTTCATTCTCCCTGTTCCGCCTCACACCGGCGGTCAGCGTGTAGAACCGGCGGTATCGCTCGCCATCAAGCGCGAAGCGGTGCTGATTGCCCGCAGCCTCTATCCTCCGGCAGCACCGCCCCAGGCTCCCCCTCTCGTCTGACACAACTTTTCGAACGCTGGTCCGCCACCGGTCGGAAAGGTTGCGCCGTTTTGGGCGCGCCCATTGGTCTTTCACAGGCCAACCATTGTTGCTGTCAGACGATTGGAACACGCATGAGCGTCTCAAGCATGGCTTCACAGAAGCCCAAGGACATCAGTCAATCCCTCTACCGCGCCATCTGGCGCTGGCATTTTTTCGCCGGCCTTCTGGTCATCCCCTTCATGCTCAATCTCGCCATCACCGGCGGGCTCTATCTCTTCAAGGATGAAATCGACAACACGGTCTTTGCCTACCGCAATGTTGTCACGCCGCGCAGCGAGGTGCTTGCGCCGTCGCTGCTGATCAGGAACGCGGAGGCTGCGGTCCCCGGCGCAACCATCCTGCGCTATCGCGACCCCTCCACGCCGACCCAGTCCGCCCGGGTTATCCTCGGTACGGATGCCGGGAAGGTCCTTGTTTTCGTCGATCCCTATACCGGCTCGGTGCTCGGCAAGGTTGCCGAGAAGCAGGAATTCAATTGGGTCGTGCGCAAGATTCACAGCCTTGTCTATTTCGGGCTGGCGCTTGACCGGGTGGTTGAGGCCGTTGGCGGCCTGGCGCTGATCCTCGTCGTCACCGGCTTTTATCTGTGGTGGCCGCGCAAGCAGAAAGGCGGTGTCCTCACGGTTCGCGGCACGCCCGACAAGCGCATCTTCTGGCGTGATCTGCATGCGGTCACCGGTGCTGTTGCCGGGGCTTTGATCTTCTTCCTTGCCATCACGGGCATGCCGTGGTCGGCCTATTGGGGCGACAAGCTCAATGCCACCCTGGCGGATAAGGGCCTCGGATACCCCACGCAGCTGTGGAACGACGTTCCGGTGTCGAAAATTCCGACAAAGGATGTGCTGACCGAGGCGGGCTGGACCATCGAAAACGCCCCGGTTCCGACCTCGACAGCCGACGGGACGACGAAAAGCGTCGGCCTCGACGGGATCTTGGCGTCCGCCCGGGCCGAAGGCATCACGCCGGGCTTCGAGGTATCGCTGCCGTCCGGACCGGAAGGGGTCTATACCGCGGCGATTTTCCCGGATGATATCGCCATGCAGCGGACGATCCATTTCGATCAGTACAGTGGCAAACCATTGGTCGATCTGAAGTTTGCTGATTATGGCGCGGGTGCCAAGGCCATCGAGTTCGGCATCGGCGTCCATATGGGGCAGTATTGGGGCCTCCTGAACCAGATCGTCATGTTGGTCACGTGCTTTGCCATCATTCTCGCCGCTGTCTCCGCCGTGGTCATGTGGTGGAAGCGTCGTCCCTCGGGGCGTCTGGGGGTGCCGCCCATGCCATCGCAAAAAAGCGTCTTTGCCGCGTTGACGCTGGTCATCCTCGGCTTCGGCGTGCTCTTCCCGCTCACAGGTTTTGCCATTCTTGCCATGCTGGTTCTTGATCAGTTGATCCAGCGTGTTCCTTCCCCGCTCAAACGCGTATTCTCATAACAACGGAACTGGAGAACCTTCATGAAATCCACTCTCACATTTGCTGCCCTCTTGCTGGCAACAACCTTCGCCGTACCTGCATTGGCCCATGATCATTCGGCCATGGCCAAGGAAGGTGCCGCCAAAATGCAGAAGCATGAAGCCACGGATGCGGTCAAAGTCGGCAATCTCGTATTCGCCGGCGCTTTCACCCGTGCCACATTGCCGGGCGCCAAGGTTGGCGGCGGCTATATCTCGATCACCAACGAGGCCAAGGAAGCGGACCGCTTGCTGGGCGGCTCAAGCCCTGTTGCGGCGCGCGTCGAAGTTCATGAAATGAAGATGGACGGCGAAGTGATGAAGATGCGCAAGCTTGCGGATGGCGTGGAAATTCCCGCGGGCGGAACCGTCGAACTCGAGCCCGGCGGCATGCACCTGATGCTGCTGGAGATCAAGCAGCCCTTGAAGAAGGGCGAAGACGTCCCGGTAACCCTCGAATTCGAGAAGGCCGGCAAGGTTGAGCTCAAACTGCATGTGGAAGCTGCCGGTGCGACCTCCATGGAGCATGGCCAGTGATGAACGTTCGCCGCGTCCGCATTGCACTGTGGTCGGTCATCGCTGTTCTGATGATCTTCCTCGCCTTCACCTATTACAGCGCCCGCAAGGGCAACGAGATAGAGCCGGTGAAGCTTGGTGTGCCGTTTTCGCTGATCGACCAGAATGGCGCGCCGATCACCGAAGCGGCATTCCAGGGACACCCGACGGTGCTGTTCTTCGGTTTCACCCATTGTCCAGAGGTTTGCCCGACAACGCTGTTCGAGATGGCGGGCTGGCTCAAGGCTTTGGGCGATGAAGGCAAGGATTTGCGTGTCTTTTTCATCTCTGTGGATCCCGAACGGGACACGCCCGAGGTGATGAAGGGCTACACGGCCGCCTTCACCGACCGGATCACCGGTATCACCGGCGATCCCAAGGAAGTGGAGAAGGTCATCAAGGGCTGGAAGATCTATGCCCGCAAGGTGCCGACGGAAAATGGCGATTACACCATGGACCACACGGCATCGGTGATGCTGCTCGACCGGGATGCCCGCCTGAAGAGCACCATTGACTACAAGGAAACCACCGATGTGGCCCTGAAGAAGCTGCGGCTTCTCATCGGCTCCTGAAGACTTTCCTCCAAAACAGAATGAGACCGGCATCTGGTCTCATTCCTTTCGGCCCTTGCCTTTCCGGAGCACCACCAGGTCAAGCGCGTTGAGGCGCGAAGGTTCGGCAACAGCTTCAATGGCAGTGATCCTGTCACCTGCAATCGTCAGGTTCAGGACCACGTGCAATCTGCCTCGAACCTTGACCACGAGACCAAGCACGCCATCGACAAGCGCCGGCACTGCACCCTGAGCGCGTCCCTTGAACGTATTGGCCACGGCTTCCGCACCGCGAATTTCCGCCATTGCGCCCAATTGCACCGCCGCTTTGTCCGCACGGAACACCACATCCGGATCGAGCACGGCCAGAAGCGCGTTGAAATCGCCACCGCGGGAAGCCGCCAGAAAGGCATTCACGATCTCGCGCTGGCGGGCAAGACTGCGGGCCGGAATGGTATCCGTTCCCTGCACCCGGCGACGCGCCCGGCTGGCCAACTGCCTTGCCGCTTCCGGCGTGCGATCGACAATCGGCGCAATCTCGTCGAACGATATGCCGAACATGTCGTGCAACACGAAAGCCAGCCGCTCTGCCGGGGCCAGCCGTTCGAGCACCACGAGCAGAGCCGCCCCCACCGAATCCGCCATTACAATGTCATGTTCGGGATCGCCGCCTGACTCGCGGCCTGCCACGGGCTCTGGTGTTTGCGGGGTCAGTTGGTCCTCGCGCCGTGATGTGCGCGAGCGCAGCATATCGAGGCATACGCGTGAGACGACAGTTGTCAGCCAACCAGCCAAGTTGCCGACGTCGTCCGTATGCGCCCGGCTGAAGCGCAGCCAGGCCTCCTGTACGGCGTCATCGGCTTCGGTCATCGAGCCGAGCATCCGGTAGGCTACCCGCCGCAGATGGGTGCGATTGGCCTCAAATTGCTCGGTCAGAAATTTTTTCTCGTTCATCTGTCACGTTTCCTCGCCCTGTTCCGTCAAAGCAATGACGAACGAAATCCGGCCGATGTGACAAGAAATCGGGTCCGGGAAACCGTCAAGAGCAAAAGCCCGGATATCTGGTTTCGGGCGTCAGTCAAACGAGAGGAAAAAATGATGCAAGCACGTATGAGCAACCCGGCAATGATCAACCCTGAAGCGATGAAAGCCCTGCAGGCACTGGCTGCGTCCACCGGTGACAGCGAGTTCCCGAAAGGCCTGCTTGAACTCGTGCATCTGCGCGCCAGCCAGATCAACGGCTGCAGTGTCTGCGTCGACATGCATCCGCGCCTTGCCCGCAAGGCGGGTGAAACCGATGAACGGCTCTTCGCCGTGTCCGTGTGGCGCGATACGCCGTACTTCTCCGAGGCCGAGCGCGCCGCCCTGGCCCTGACCGAAGCGGTGACCCGTGTTGCGGATCGGGCCGATCCGGTGCCGGATGACGTCTGGAACGAAGCCGCCAGACATTTCGATGAAAAGCGGCTCGGCAATCTGGTGCTGGCCATCGCCAACGTCAATGTCTGGAACCGACTCAACATCGCGACCCGGCAGGTGCCAGGCGTATGGAAAGTCTGATCTGCTTGCGCGGATTGCTCTGCAGACCGCCTCGCTCAGCGGGGCGGTTTGCCGCGGAAGTTGCGCTTTGCCCCATTGGCGTTTCTGTTCAACTGCACTATGTGAAGCAGCAGGGAATAAAAGGAATAGTATACAATGGCAGGCGTGACCAAGGAACAGGTTCTCGATCAGCTGAAGACGGTGACCGGGCCTGATTTCAACAGCAACATTGTCGATCTGGGCCTTGTCTCGGATATTTTCATTGCTGACAACAAGGTGTTCTTCTCCATAACCGTACCGGCCGAGCGGGCGCAGGAGCTTGATCCGTTGCGCGCCGCTGCCGAACGGGTCGTCAAGAATATGCCTGGTGTGGCTGGTGCCATCGTCGCGCTGACCGCCGAGAAAAAAGGCGGCCCCACCAGCGACGATGCTGTGCCCCGCCCCGCTCCACAGCGCCCGGTGCAGCGCCCTGCACCCGCCGGTGCCGTGCCTCCGGCCCGCGTTGCCGCACAGCCTGCTGCGCCGCACCAGCACGGTCATGCAGCACCACCGGTCAAATCGGGTGTGCCCGGCGTTGGCGCGATCATTGCCGTCGCCTCTGGCAAGGGCGGCGTCGGCAAGTCGACCACGGCAGTCAATCTGGCGCTCGGTCTGCAGGCCAACGGCCATCGTGTCGGTATTCTCGATGCCGACATTTACGGTCCGTCCATGCCGCGCCTGCTGCATCTCTCCGGCCGCCCGGAAGTCGTCTCCGGCCGTGTGCTCAAGCCCATGGAAGGTTATGGCCTGAAAGTCATGTCGATTGGCTTTCTCGTCGATGAAGAGACGCCGATGATCTGGCGTGGCCCGATGGTGATGTCCGCCCTCACGCAGATGCTGCGCGAAGTGCAGTGGGGCGATCTTGACGTGCTGGTAGTGGACATGCCGCCCGGCACCGGCGATGCGCAATTGACCATGGCGCAGCAGGTGCCGCTTGCAGGCGCCGTCATCGTCTCGACACCGCAGGATCTGGCGCTGATCGATGCGCGCAAGGGGCTCAATATGTTCAAGAAGGTCGATGTGCCCCTGCTCGGCATTGTCGAGAACATGAGCTATTTCATTGCGCCAGACACCGGCAACCGCTACGACATTTTCGGCCATGGCGGCGCGCGCAATGAAGCCGAACGACTCGGCGTTCCTTTCCTCGGCGAGGTGCCGCTGGTGATGGAAATCCGTGAAATGTCCGATGCGGGCAAGCCCGTCGTCATCAGCAATCCCGATGGGCCGCAGGCAAAGGTCTATCGCGAGATTGCGGCCAAGGTCTGGGATCAGCTGCAGGCGGCGAAAGCCAATCCCGGCCGGACGGCGCCGGCGATTGTTTTCGAATAGCAGGAGGTTTTCCCTGCAATCGGACAAAGAAAAGCCCGCCTTTCTGGCGGGCTTTCTGTTTTAATTGAAGCACTTATTATGTAATCACGCTCGGCTTGTCGCGGCCGGTGCGTGTCTTGATTTCAGTGAGGTCATCCGCCGCGCGGATGAGGTCGGCAAGCGCGCTTTGCGTTTCAAGATCGTGGCGCGCGGCATCGGCCTCGTAGCGTTCGATGTAGAGCCGCAGCGTTGCACCCGACGTGCCTGTACCGGAGAGGCGCAGGACAATGCGCGATCCGCCCTCGAAGAGAATGCGGATGCCCTGATGTTCGCTTACCGATTTGTCGACGGGGTCATGATAGGCGAAATCATCGGCCGTGGTGATTGTCAGGCCCTGCACGGTCTTGCCCGCAAGCGTCGGCAGCTTGGCCCGCAAGGCGTCGATCAGGCTGTTGGCCGCGCCTGAATCCACTTCCTCGTAATCGTGTCGGGTGTAGTAATTGCGCCCATAAGCGGCCCAATGTTCCCGCGCGATCTGCTGGACGCTCTTCTTGCGCACGGCGAGAATGTTGAGCCAGAGCAGCACAGCCCAGAGGCCATCCTTTTCGCGCACATGGTTGGAGCCGGTGCCGGAGCTTTCCTCGCCGCAGATCGTTGCCATGCCGGCATCGAGCAGGTTGCCGAAGAACTTCCAGCCCGTCGGTGTTTCATACATGCCGATCTTCAGCTTTTCGGCGACGCGGTCGGCCGCGCCGCTGGTCGGCATGGAGCGGGCAATGCCCTTCAGCCCGGCATTATAGCCCGGCGCGAGATGGGCATTGGCGGCCAGCATCGCCAGCGAGTCGGACGGCGTGACATAGATGCCCTTGCCGATGATCAGGTTGCGGTCGCCGTCGCCATCGGACGCTGCGCCGAAATCCGGACCGTCCGGCGACATCAGCAGGTCATAGAGATCCTTGGCATAGACGAGGTTGGGATCGGGGTGATGTCCGCCGAAATCCTCCAGCGGTACGAAGTTCACGCAGGTTCCATCCGGTGCTCCGAGGCGGTGTTCAAGGATTTCCTTGCCGTAGGGGCCGGTCACCGCATGCATGGAATCGAACCGCAGAGTGAAGCCGGACCTGATCAATGCGCGGATCGCATCGAAGTCGAACAGCGTTTCCATCAGTTCGGCATAGTCCGAGACGGAATCGATGATCTCGACATCCATGCCGGCAAGCTGCTGCTTGCCAACGGTGTCGATGTCGATGTCGGCGGCATCCGCGATCAGATAGCGGTCGATGACCTTGGAGCGGGCAAATACGGCCTCGGTGATTTTTTCCGGGGCGGGGCCGCCATTGCCGATATTGTACTTGATACCGAAATCTTCGGTCGGCCCGCCGGGGTTGTGGCTGGCGGACAGGATGAGTCCGCCGAACGCCTTGTACTTGCGGATGACATTGGACGCCGCCGGCGTTGAAAGAATGCCGCCCTGGCCGACGAGAACGCGGCCAAAACCGTTGGCAGCGGCCATTTTCACGGCGATCTGCACGACGTCGCGATTGTAATAGCGGCCGTCGCCGCCGATCACCAAGGTCTTGCCCCTGAAACCCTCGAGGGAATCGAAGACCGACTGGATGAAATTCTCCACGTAATTCGGCTGCTGGAATTCGGGAACCTTCTTGCGCAGACCGGACGTTCCCGGCTTCTGGTCATCGAATGGCGTGGTGGCAATGGTTTTGAACATGTGGACCTTCCCGGTTATGCGCATCGGCAGCAATCTATGAGCGCCTTGTCGATCAGGTCAACACGGCAAAAATCAGTTCGGCAAATAAATCGGATTGCGGCAGCCGGGTTAGGTTTGTCTACGTCGCCAGTTTGTAGTAACATATCTACAATTCAAAGAGGTGCGTGATGGGCATTACAACTGTTTCGAGTAGAGAATTCAATCAGCATGCCAGCGACGTCAAGAAGGCGGCAAACAACGGCCCCGTGTTCATCACGGATCGGGGCAGGCCCGCCCATGTCCTGCTGAGCATGGAAGAATATCTGAAGCTCACCGGGGGGCAGGAGAGTCTTGCCGACGTCCTGGCGCAACAGGAACCCTCGGATTTTGATTTCGAAATACCCAGTCTGAATGTCCGTTTTCGTCCGGCCGATCTGTCCTGATGTTTATTCTGGATACCAGTTTCATTTCCGAAATGCGCCGACCGGATAGAGCCGATGCGAACGTCATGGCTTGGGCATCGACCATACCTTTTTCGCATTTTTTCCTATCGGCCATTACGATTCTGGAGATTGAACAGGGGCTGCTGCTGGTGGACCGGAGGGATGCGCAACAAGGGGCGATCCTGCGCCTGTGGCGGGACAATTGGGTGTTGCCTCGGTTCGAGGGAAGAGTTCTTGCAGTGGACACGGCTGTCGCACAACGCTGCGCGCACCTGCACGTCCCGAACCCTCAATCGGAGCGCGATGCGCTTATCGCTGCAACGGCCCTGGTCCATGGCATGGTTGTGGTAACCCGCAATATAGCGGATTTTGCATCAACAGGGGTCAAGACCATCAACCCCTGGAGCGTGTGAAAAGGCCGCCCAAAGGGCAGCCTTTTCAAGCAATTCATAAGCCGGAGAATTAGAGAACGACGACCTTTGCACCCACTTCGGCGCGGTTGAAGAGGTCGATGATGTCCTGATTCATCAGGCGGATGCAGCCCGACGACATCGCCTTGCCGATGGACCACCATTCCGGCGTTCCGTGCAGGCGATAGCCGGTATCGCCGCCCTTGTTGAAGAGGTAAAGCGCACGGGCACCCAGCGGATTCTGCAGGCCCGGATCCATGCCTTCGCGGAATTCGGCCAGTTCAGGCTTGCGCTTGATCATTTCCTTCGGCGGCGTCCAGGTTGGCCATTCGCGCTTCATGGCTATGCGCGCCGAACCCTGCCATTCAAAGCCCTGCTTGCCGACGCCGATGCCGTAGCGCATAGCGCGCCCGTCGCCGAGGACGAAATAGAGGAACTTTGCCTTGGTATCGACAACGATCGTCCCTGCGGCTTCACCGCCATCGTAGCGAACTTCCTGACGCAGGAACTGCGGCGGAATCTTGGCGCGGGGAATGGCTGGAAGCACATAACCGGCATCAGTCACGGAGGAATAGGAGGCAGTGGAATAGTTGAAGCCGATCGTGGAACAGCCCGTCAGAGCAGTTGCACCCATCAGTCCAACTGCAAGGACGATTGTCTTGAGTTGCATAGTCACCCCATCAAGTATTGGCCGAATCTAAGGCGATTCAGTTGTCTTCCCTCATTACTGCCATTATTGTTAATGCTTGATTAACCGTAAAGCGTAGTTTTCTGTTAACCATACTTATCCTCAACCAAGTGGTGCATTTTTGCCGTATTCGGTTGTAGCGATCTCAGCGATACTTGCATCATGCCCCTTGTGATTCCCGGTCAGACCAGCCCGCTCATCGATGGTCGTCAGTCAGAGAACGCCATGCTGGTGCGCCGCGGCGTGCAGCGGCTGTTTCTTGAGCTGGGTCTGGCGGTGATGCCGGAGTTGCCGCTGGCTTCGGGACGGCGGGCCGACCTCGTTGCCATGTCGCGCACCGGTGAAATCTGGATCGTCGAGATCAAATCATCGATCGAGGACTGGAAGGTCGACAAGAAATGGCCGGATTACCGGGCCCATTGCGACCGGCTGTTCTTTGCCACCCATCCCGGCGTTCCCGCCGATATTTTCCCGCAGGACTGCGGATTTATCCTGTCGGATGGCTATGGCGCGGAAATCCTGCGCGAAGCGCCCGAGCACAAATTGTCCGGGGCAACGCGCAAGGCGATGACACTGCGCTTTGCGCGGGTGAGCGCGGCGCGGATGACACTGGCCGAATTGTCCGGAATTCACTTGCCCGAAACGGATATGGAATAGGTCAGCGCGGCGCGCGCTTTGCGAGGATGCGTTGCAGGGTGCGCCGGTGCATGTTGAGGCGGCGGGCCGTTTCGGAAACATTGCGGTCGCACATCTCGTAAACGCGCTGGATATGTTCCCAGCGGACGCGATCCGCCGACATCGGGTTTTCCGGCGGGGCAACCTTGGCACCGGACCGGCGGGTCAGCGCGGCAAACACCTCATCGGCATCGGCTGGCTTTGACAGGTAGTCGATGGCACCGAGCTTGACGGCGTTGACCGCTGTCGCAATGTTGCCGTAGCCGGTCAGGACAATGGCGCGGGTGTCTTCGCGGCGCGCCCGGATTGCCTCGATGATATCAAGGCCGTTGCCGTCGCCCAGCCGCATGTCGACCACGGCATAGGCCGGTGCGTGCGTCTTGACGCTGGCAAGTCCCGCCTCGACCGATTCAGCCGTTGCAACGGTGAAACCACGGGATTCCATGGCACGCGCCAGGCGCTGCAAAAAGGGCTTGTCGTCGTCGACCAGCAACAGTGTCCGATCGCCGCCTATGGCCGCAATATCGTCCTGATCCGTGTGTTCCATCAGGGTTTCCTGCTCATTTCTTATAAATATACTCCGTTAATGGTTCGCAATGAACAAAAAGTCAAAGGTTATCCGTTTTGTTCATCAAGTTGATTGCGCGGCCATGTCACGACAACTTCTGCGCCTTGCCCCGGATCATTGCGATTGCGGAAGGTGATGGCCGCACCGGAACGCTCCAGCAAGGTTTTGGCGATGAACAGCCCCAGCCCCAGCCCGCCGCCATGTTCATTGGTTTCGCGGTCGCGGCCGGTGGTATAGGGCTCGCCGATTCGGTCGAGAATATCAGCCGGGAAACCTTTGCCGTCATCGGCAACGACGATCTGCACCGTCTTGTCGGTCCAGCCCCAGCTGACCTGAATGGTCTCGCGGGCAAAATCCACGGCGTTCTCCACCAGATTGCCGAGGCCGTAAATGATTCCCGGATTGCGGCGGATGACCGGTTCGTTGCCTTCGCCACGCAGCTTCGTCACCTCGATGCTGATGCCGAAATTGCGGTTGGGTTCGATGACTTCCTCGATCAGCGAGGAAATCTTCAGCCGCGACATATGTTCCTCGCTTTCCGAGGACAGGCTGGTCAGGCGCTTGAGGATTTCCCGGCACCGGTCGGTCTGCGAGCGCAGGAGTTCGATATCCTCGGCAAAGCGATCATCCTGCGCCAATGCCCGCTGCATTTCCTTGGCAACGAGCGCGATGGTCGCAAGCGGTGTGCCGAGTTCGTGCGCTGCCGCCGCCGCGAGACCATCGAGCGCGGAAAGATGCTGCTCGCGCTGCAGGATCAGTTCGGTCGCCGTGAGCGCATCCGCCAGAAGCCGCGCTTCCTCGGCAACGCGGTAGGCATAGACGGCGGTGAAGACCAGCGCCGAAACAACGGAACACCACACCCCTGCAATCAGCACGAACGGCAGTTGCAATGCCTGGTCGGGGTACCAGGGCAGGGGCAGATGGAAATAGGCAAGGGCCGTCGCGCAGACCGTCACGAGGACACCGAGCGTCACGGTCGATGAGGCGGGCAGCGATGTTGCGGAGATGATGACGGGGACGATCATCAGCACGGCAAAGGGATTCTGCAGCCCGCCGGTCATGTAGAGCAGGCCCGCCACCTGCAGGATATCGAAGGCGAGAACCGTGATGGCCGCCCGTGGTTCGAGCCGATGGTTTATGGGGTAGCGGAACGACAGGAGGAGGTTCAGCCATGCCGAACAGGCAATCAGCGCAAAGCAGATGCTGACGGGGAAGGGAAACTTCAGGTAGAGCGCCACGAAGAGAACAGCGATGCTCTGGCCTGCGACAGCCAGCCAACGCAGGCGGATCAGCGTCGTCAGCCGCAGCCGCCGCGACAGGTATGAGGAACGTATGCTGAATTCTTGAACCATGGGCGAGCTTTAGAACAAACCCGATGCAAAGGGAATTCTCGTTTTGCATCGTTTGCGGCCCGCCTATGTGCCGCGCGGCTTGGCCCGGGCCGTGGGCAGTGCCTGCGCCGGGTCTTCCGGCCAGACATGCCGGGGATAACGCCCGCGCATGTCGCTGCGCACATCAGCCCATGAACCTTTCCAGAAACCGGGCAGGTCACGGGTGATCTGGATCGGCCGGTGCGCCGGGGAGAGCAGTTCCAAGAGCAGCGGGATTGTGCCGCCGGCAATGGCAGGATGAACCCCGAGCCCGAACAGTTCCTGCACGCGCACGGCGAGAACCGGGTCGTCCGCATCGTAGCGTATGGGAATGTTCGAGCCGGTCGGCACCGCGAAATGTGTCGGAGCCAGCGCGTCGATCCGCCGCTGCAGGTCATACGGCACCTGGGAGCGCAGCCCCTCAACAAGCACATGCGCCGGGATCTGGTTGAGATTGGCGGTTCCCGGCAGGAACGGCAGCAGCCAGTCATCCAGCACGGCAATCAGATCCGCATCGGCCATGGATGGCCATGGAGCGCCGAGGCCCTTGTGCAGCCAGGCAAGCCGGCGGCGCAGGATCATCGCCTCCTTCGACCAGGGCAGGATATCGAGACCATGGCTGCGCACCGCCTCGGCAACGCCCTGATTGGCCTGGTCGCCGCTCGGGGCGGGCAGGGTCTTTTCCGACAGGGCAATGGCTCCGATGCGGGTGGCATCGCGCGCCTGCAGGGCATTGCGGTTTGCGTCATAGCTGACCTGCCGGCCGCTGACGATGCGATCGCCCAGCGCTTCGCGGATGTCGGCTTCGGTTGTTTCCGCCGCTGCCAGTATCCGGGCCTTGCCGGCCCGGCCCGCCAGATCGGCGACGACGAGCCATGGCGCGCGCGCCAGCGAGGTCGCCGCATCCATTTCGCCGCCGCGGCCGTTGGCCAGCGTGAACTGGCCGTTGCCGCGCGCCTTGGCAATCCGGTCGGGATAGGCATCGATCAGCAGGCGTCCGACACTGTCCGGGTCCGTCCCCTGCACAACATCACGTCCGGCGAGCCGCTTTGCCAGCCCGCGCGCCCGCGTTGCCCGCTCGCCGCGTTCGCGCTGAAAACGGCTGAGCCGCACGTCGAGGTCAATATCATTGCCGCCCAACCCGCGTTCGGTCAGGAGCACGGCAAGGTCCGCTGCGCGCCCGCCCTGTCCGCGTTCCCGCGCGGTCAGCACCATATGCGCAAGCCGCGCCGGCAAAGCGAGTGCGCGCATGGCATGGCCCATCGGGGTGATGCGGTCACCGTCGAGCGCGCCGAGGTTTTCCAGCAGGACTTTGGCTTCTTTGATGGCCGGAGCGGGCGGTGCATCGAGAAACGCCAGGCTGCGCGGATCGGCAACGCCCCAGGCGGTACAATCAAGCACAAGTCCGGTCAAATCAGCCTCGAGAATTTCCGGCGGCGCAAAGGCTTCGAGCGCCGCCGTCTGTTCGGCGCGCCACAGGCGCAGGGCAATGCCGGGTTCCGTGCGTCCGGCACGGCCGGCGCGCTGGTCAACCGCGGCCCGTGCCGCCCGCACCGTCTCCAGCCGGGTCAGGCCGGTGGCCGGTTCGAATTTCGGCAGCCGCGCCAGACCGCTGTCGATGACAACGCGCACGCCATCGATGGTGATGGATGTTTCGGCAATGGATGTCGCCAGCACCACCTTGCGCTTACCCTGCGGCGCCGGCCTGATCGCCGCATCCTGATCGCGGCCCTCAAGCGCGCCATAGAGCGGCACGATCATCGTATCCGCGCCCACGCGCCCTTCGAGCGCTTCGGCGGTACGCTCGATTTCACGCTGTCCGGGAAGAAACGCCAGAATGCTGCCGGTCTCGGTGGCCAGCGTGTCGCGGATCGCCCGCGCCATGGCATCTTCGATCCTCTCGTCCGGCTTGCGCTCGCGATAGCGCGTTTCGATGGGAAAGGAGCGGCCCTTGCTTTCCAGCACCGGCGCATCGCCAAGAAGCTGCGCCACGCGCGCGCCATCGAGCGTTGCCGACATGACAAGGAGCTTCAGGTCCGGCCGCAGCGCCGCCTGCACGTCGAGCGCCAGCGCCAGGCCGAAATCGGCATCGAGGCTGCGCTCGTGGAATTCGTCGAACAGCACGGCGGCGACACCGGCAAGATCGGGATCGTCGAGGATCATGCGGGCGAACACGCCCTCGGTCGCCACCAGGACGCGCGTTCTGGCCGACACCTTGTTTTCCAGCCGCATGCGGTAACCGACGGTGGCACCCACCTCCTCGCCCAGCAGGCTGGCCATGCGGCTGGCGGCGGCGCGCGCCGCAAGACGGCGCGGTTCCAGGAGGATGATGGTCCTGTCCCCGCGCCATGGCGCGCCGAGCAGATGCAGCGGAATGAGCGTCGTCTTGCCCGCGCCGGGCGGCGCCACGACGACCGCTGCCGTGCCACCCGCCAGCGCTCCGTCCAGCGCGGGAAAAATCTCGGTGACAGGCAGGAGAGGCAGGTCAGGCACGGCAAAATCCAGTGATAAAATCTCCGGCCGTTTTGACAAGGTTTGCCGCGCGAAGTCCATTGTTTTGTGAATATGTCACTGCAATCTTAGACAAGGCCCACCAGGCGGCTCCTACCCAGTGTCTTGATCGGCGACCAGAAATGTCGCCGATTTGATTGACGATCCCCGATGTGATCCTGATAGTGCACAACTGCAAATCAGTATACCGCATGTTGAAAGACGCATCAGGGAGAATTCGCATGAAATCGCGCGCCGCCGTTGCCTGGGAAGCCAGGAAGCCACTGACCATCGAAACCATCGAGATCGGCGGGCCGAAGCCGGGCGAGGTTCTGGTGGAAGTCATGGCCACCGGCGTGTGCCATACGGATGCCTATACGCTCTCCGGCCTTGATTCCGAAGGCAAATTTCCCGCCATTCTCGGCCATGAAGGCGCCGGCATCGTGCGCGAGCTCGGCGCCGGCGTGACCTCGCTGAAGGTCGGCGACCATGTCATTCCGCTCTATACGCCCGAATGCCGCCAGTGCAAGACCTGCCTGTCGCAGCGCTCGAACCTGTGCACCTCCATCCGCTCGACTCAAGGACAGGGCGTCATGCCCGACGGCACCAGCCGCTTTTCCTGCGATGGCGGCGAAGTCTTCCATTACATGGGCTGCTCAACCTTCTCCAATTTCACCATCCTGCCGGAAATCGCTTTGGCCAAGGTGCGTGAGGACGCGCCCTTCGACAAGATCTGCTATATCGGCTGCGGCGTGACCACCGGCATCGGCGCGGTGATCTATACAGGCAAGGTCTGGCCCGGCGCCAATGTGGTGGTCTTCGGGCTCGGCGGCATCGGCCTCAATGTCATCCAGGGCGCGCGCATGGTCGGCGCCGACAAGATCATCGGTGTCGATCTCAACCCCGCCAAGGTCGAGATGGCGAAAAGATTCGGCATGACCCATTTCGTCAACCCCAATGAGGTCGGCAATGACAAGGTGGTGCAGGCCATCCAGGACCTGACCGATGGCGGCGCGGATTTCTCCTTCGATGCAACCGGCAACACCAATGTCATGCGCCAGGCGCTCGAATGCTGCCATCGCGGCTGGGGCACCAGCATCGTCATCGGCGTGGCTGAAGCCGGCAAGGAAATCGCAACACGGCCGTTCCAGCTGGTCACCGGGCGCAACTGGCGCGGCACGGCCTTCGGCGGCGCGCGTGGGCGCACCGACGTGCCGAAAATCGTCGACTGGTACATGGAAGGCAAGATCGAGATCGACCCGCTCATCACCCACACCATGCCGCTCGAGGAAATCAACACCGCCTTCGACCTGATGCACGAAGGCAAATCGATCCGCTCGGTCGTCGTCTTCTGATGGCCGGTGACGGCTATACGGTGGATGTACGCGGGATGGATGAGTTCAGCCCGCGCGATCTCTATGCCATGCTGCGCCTGCGGGTCGATGTTTTCGTCGTCGAGCAGAAATGCCCCTATCCGGAACTTGATGGCAAGGACCGCGACGCGCTGCACCTGCGGCTTCTCCTCGGGGATGAACTGGTGGCGAGCGCCCGCCTGCGCCCGCCGCATGGCGGCATGGATGCGGCGCGCATCGGCCGGGTCGTCGTCTCGCCCGCGCATCGCGGCAAGCGGCTCGGCGAAAAGCTGATGGCCGAGGCCATTGCCGCCTGCGAAACCCGCTTTCCCGGCCGCCCCATCGCGCTGTCGGCGCAAAGCCACCTGCAGCGGTTTTATGAATCCTTCGGCTTTCTGCCGGTGTCGGGCGAATATCTGGAAGATGATATTCCGCATGTCGACATGCAGCGGCCGGTGACGGCGCAAACGGCGGGGTAGAAGGCGATGCTGCGCCGGCACAATCCCTTTTACATCGCAGCTGTTGCCGGTCTCGCCGCGCTGGCGCTCGCCCTGGTGTTCTACCCGCACCTTGCCTATGTGCTTGGCGCAAATACCTTCTTCATCGTCTATCTCATCCTGACGGCGTTCAAGATCCGCCGGCTGACGGCGGATTTTCTCAGGAAGAATGCGGCCCGTTCCGACGAGCCCATGGCGGTCATTTTTTTAGTTACCCTCGGCACGGTTGTCGTGGCGGTGGGGTCGCTTTTCGTGCTGATCAACAGCGGCAAGCACCCGCAGCTGATCAATCTTGTTCCCGCGCTGGCCGCCGTGCCGCTGGGCTGGGCGACCATCCATGCCATGGCCGCCATCCATTATGCCCATCTCTACTGGCAGCCGGATGAAACGGCAGAGGGCACCAAGGACAAGCCGCGCAAACATGTCGGCGGGCTGGATTTCCCCGGCGAAAAGGAGCCGGGCGGCATCGAGTTTCTGTATTTTTCCTTTGTCATCGGCATGACCGCGCAAACCTCCGATACGGCGGTCACCAGCACCGAAATGCGCAAGGTCAACCTGCTGCACGCCATCGTTTCCTTCTTCTTCAACACGGTGCTTGTCGCAGCGGCGGTTAATGTCGCTGTCGCGCTCGGCCAGTAATCAGCTCAAAAAACCACGGGAATTGTCATGGAAACGCTATCGATCGCCAGGAGTTTTGAAGGCACGCAGGGAGTCTATCGCCATCGCAGCGATGCCTGCCAGTGCGACATGACCTTCGCGGTGTTTCTGCCGCCGCAGGCCAAGGATGGTCCGGTGCCGGTGCTGTGGTATCTCTCGGGTCTCACCTGCACCCACCAGAACGTTATGGACAAGGGTGAATACCGCCGCGTGGCGGCCGAGCACGGCGTTGCCATCGTCTGCCCCGATACCAGCCCGCGCGGCGATCACGTGCCTGATGAAAAGGACAATTGGCAGTTCGGGTCAGGCGCCGGATTTTATCTCGATGCGACCGAGGCGCCCTATGCCGACAACTACCGCATGGCGAGTTATATCGCGCAGGAACTGCCGGCGCTGATCGCCGCCAATTTTCCCGTCGATATGGCGCGGCAGGGTATTTTCGGCCATTCCATGGGCGGGCACGGCGCCATCACGCTGGCGCTGAAGCACCCCGGCCGTTACCGCTCCGTTTCCGCCTTTGCCCCCATCGTCCGGCCGGGTGTCGCGGGCTGGTCGCGTCCAGCCTTTGAAAAATACCTCGGCACCGACGAGACGGCCTGGCGCGCCTATGACAGCGTGCTTTTGATCGAGGATGGCCACCGGGTGCCGGAACTGCTGGTGGATCAGGGCAAGGCTGATGGTTTTCTCGATGACGGCCTGCGGCCATGGCTCCTGGAAGAGGCGTGCCGGCAGGCCAACATTCCGCTGACGCTCCACATGCGCGATGGCTACGACCATTCCTATTTCTTCATTTCCACCTTCATGGCCGATCATGTCGCCTGGCATGCCGCGCGGCTCGGTTAGGCCGGGGGTCTTACAGGCGCAGTGTCCTTGCCATGCGCGGGTCGCCGGCAAAGATCGCGCGGCTGAAACCCAGCCGGATGTCCGGCTGGTCGCAGATGGCTTTGACGCCATAATCGGAAAACACCAGCCGCCAGGTGGTCGTGTGCGTGGGGCGCGGCATGGCGAAGGCACCGCAGGAGAGCAGCGCCAGATTGGCACCGCCCGCAGGGTCGCGCACCGACTGGTAGCGGATGATCTCGATGCCCGCCTGATGCGCCGCGTCGGCCAGCGCAAGGCAGGCCGTATAGTCGGTCAGGTGCGTCCAATGCTCTGCATGCCGGGCAAAGGGCGGTGCCAGCAGATCGATACCGCGCTTCGTCGCATAGCGGCTCTCGAAAGCGGTGAATTCCAGTGCATTGCGCGGCCAAGGCGTCCCCGGGCTCTCGCTGAAGAACAAGAGCCGGTAGAATGCCGTCTCGGCTACCGCCGTTTCAACCACTTCGCTGGCATAGAACACGCCGGGGGAATAGCCCTCGCGCCGGAAGCGTGAATTGCCGGGATAGCGGCCATAGCGAAAGGGCGTTGCCAGGAGATAATCGAGCCGGGCGCAATCCGGCGGCAGGGGCGGCTTGGTCGCTTCGATTTCGTCCTCGAGCAAGGCCTGCTCGTCGAGTGTATCGACAAGTTTCATGGTGGAAACGCGGTGTTGCGCCTCAACGAGACGCCAGCAGGCGCCGTGCCGGTCGCGCGCCTCAGATCGGAGCGCGTCGGGCGTCCAGATAGGCAAGGACATGGGCGAGACCGTCAATGGTTTTGATGCGGTTGAGCGGCTTGCCCCCCAGCATGCTGTTGTCGGTGCGGATCCACTGCCGGGCGACGCTGTCGTCACCGCCGACAATGGCGTCCAGCGAACGGTAGAGCCGGATGAAAAGCAGCGCCAGCTCATAACTCTTGCCGGTGAGCGGCGTGCCATCCTCGCTGCGCTTCAGGCGCGATATGCTGGGCTCCGACAGGCCGACCACGGTCGACAGTTCCTTGGCGGTCAGTCCGAGCAGTTCGGACGACCGCAGCAAAGCCTTGGAAACAACGGCGGTCTTGCTGGTGTGTTCCGGTGTGCGTTGGGTGAGTGCCGACATGTCTATACCTTTCATCTGAAAGGAATATAGCTTTAATTTCAGGTGAAATCAATAGGCAGAGATTTTGGTTATCTGGAAGCCATTCCCTACCGTCGTGCCGAAACCGCCATGGGCAGTCCGCCATCGGGTTGTGTTGTGAGTTTCTGCACCGGCCATGGCTTTGCCGTGCCCACCGTATCGAAACGATACCTGTGCAGCAGCGTTGCCAGCGCGATGATGGCCTCCTGCAGCGCAAAGCTGGCGCCGATGCACACGCGCGGTCCGGCGCCGAACGGCAGGTACTGGAAGCGGTCGATCGTGTCGCGGTTTTCCGGATGGAAGCGCGAGGGCACGAAGGCTTCGGGATTGTCCCAGTAGAGGCGGTGGCGATGCACCGTCCATGGCATGACCAGAATGGCGGACCCCTTGGGAATATGCAGATCCTTGTACTGATCGTTCTCCATCGGCTCGCGATTGATCGAAGGCGCCGGCGGGTAGAGGCGCATGGCTTCCTCGAACGCGGCCCGCGTGAAGGGCAGGGCGTTCAGCCAGTCATGCGGCGCCGGCAGCGGGTCCTGCTGCATGAAGGCGTCGATTTCCTGTTCGATCAGATCGCGTTCCCACGGCGCCTGTGCCAGCAGATAGAATGTCCAGCCCAGCGCCCGCGCCGTGGTTTCATGCCCGGCGCCGATGAAGGTGATGATATTGTCTTCGATCTCGGCGCGCGACAGCCCGTCCGGTCCTTCCGCACGCAGCAGCAGCGTCAGGAAATCGTTGGGAACGGCGTCGCCATCCCGGTCCATGCGCGCCTTGCGCAGGACGATCGTCTCGGCAACGATCTTGCGGAAGAAGGCCAGTGCCCTGCGGCCGCGGATCTGGGTGAAGCGCGGCAGCCAGCTCGGCGCACCGAGGAGGTCCAGCGGATCGACGCGCCCCATTGTCTCGAACAGGCGGTCGACTTCATGGGCGAATTCGTCGGGTTCACCGGCAATTTCGCCGGAAAACAGGGTTTCCGCCAGGATATCATAGGTGAGCATCGTCATGTCGCGGGACACATCGACAGTGCCCACCACGCTTTCATAGCGTTCGGCAAAGCTTTCCGTGGTCCGCTTCATCGCTTCGGCAAAACCGTTGATATGGCGCGGGGTAAAAACGGGCGCCATGGCCCTGCGCGAGCGCTTCCAGGTCTCGCCTTCGGCAGTGAGCAGCCCGTCGCGCAGGATCGGGCGCAGGATGCGCTGGCGCACAGCCGCCATCTTGTAGTTCTTGGCGTTGTCGACGAGGACGTGGCGGATCAGACCGGGATCATTGGCGATGATCGTGTGCTGGAAGGCCCAGTCAATGGATACCCATGGTTCGTTGTAGGATGGCTCTCCCCACAATTCGAGCGGATTGCGGTAAATGGTGCGGATCAGCTCGATCGTGCCGACCGGGCCCGTGCGCGGCACCGGCGCGGGGGGGATGAATGCGGTTCTGACAGTGTCCATGTGGCGGCCTCCAGACCCACGATGTGGGGATGTTGTTTCCCGATGTCCAGCCATTCAACCCCGATTCCTGCAATGTCCCGGCTCTTCGCCGGTTCGCCATCGGCGTATCGACCAATGGCTAATTGACGAGGTGTGGCCGGGCAGGGTGTACTCATTCCATGCACCGCCATTTTTGTGAGACAGTCGATACGACTGACCGAAAATCAGATTTGTTCTCAATTTTTATCTCATTATATCAATAGCTTAAGTATTTTATCGATTTGTATTATGAGGTTGTGACCATGGCTTTCCGCCTGTACTGGCTCCTGCTGGCGGCGTTTCTCGTCTCCTGCAGTGGCGGTTCCGATTCCGAAAAATCCGCTTCAACCGCCTCGTCAGGAACTTTTACCGCCCCCAAGCCCGTGCAGCCGGTGCCCGGGAGTGCCGTCTTTGCCTATGGGTTCCACGACGCGGTGGACCGCCTGGCTGTGAGCGAAACGCCTTCCAGCAAGGCGCAGACGATCAACCTCAAGGGGAGTGTCATTCAGTTCACCGCAACCGCCGGTCATATGATTGCCTATGACTGGGCGGGCGCCCCGCCGAAGCCGGTCGATCTGGCGCGACTCGATGCGCAAGCCGCCATTTTCTATACGGCTTATACGCGTGATGACCTGCCGCGCGAAACCCGCCCGGTCACCTTCGTTTTCAATGGCGGGCCGGGCAACGCATCGGCAGATCTTGATCTCGATTTTCTTGGACCGAAGAAAGTTGATCCGGTGTCGCCGGAATTGAAGCTGCTCGACAATCCCGATACGCTGCTCGACAAAACCGATCTTGTGTTTGTCGATCCGGTTGGAACGGGTTATTCCGCAGCGATCCGGCCCTATGAAAACGCGGATTTCTGGGGCGTCGACAGCGACGCCAAGGTCCTGCGTGACTTTATCACCCGTTACATCAACCTCGCCGGCCGGCAAAGCTCGCCGAAATATGTTTACGGTCTATCCTATGGCGGCATGCGTGCGCCGATCATCGGGCGCCGGCTCATCGAAAGCGGCACCCGAGATTATGCGGCTGGCCCGGACGGCAAGCCGGCCAATATCCTGGCCGGACTGATCCTGAACTCGCCGATGCTGGACTTTAAAACAGATTGCCGCCAATCCAACTTCTCCTGCGGGGGAGCGCTGCCGACCTATGCCATGGTTGCCGCCTATCATGGCAAACCCGCCGGACGTCAGGATCTGACGGCCGAGGATCTGAAAACGGCCGATCCAGCAACTGCGGCGTCAAGGATCGCGAGATTTCTGTCGGATGTCCGCACATTTGCCGTCACCTTCAACAGCCTGTATCTGGCCGTATTCCCGGGCGTTTCTCAAGCGGCCTCTGACCGAATCCAATGGGACGCTTACCTCAAGGCACCCAACTGGTCCGTTTCGGACGCAGGTCAACCCAATGCTGAAGATTTCCTCAATAGGCTCTACTCGCTTACCGGAATAGGCAAACCGTACCAGAAAGGGAATATGTCCAAGGACAATCCCTGGATCGAAACGCCCAATCTCAATCCCATGCAATTCCTTGAAAAGTTTGATCCGGTGCAGGGTAAGCTTGTCATCAACGACGGACGGGAGTTTTTGCCCAGACAGGCAATCGATCCGATGTTGGATCGGACGGATATTTATTATAGTTTCATAGAGACCTATCAGGCCGGTTTCATGAACTACAGGTCGACATCACCTTATCTGAATCTCAACGGAAGCATCATCAGCAACTGGGAGTTCTTGCCTGATCCAAGGCTGCTTGGTGCCGAAGGCAGGTTGGGAGCCAGTCTCCCGGATATGGCTTTTGCCTTGACCTTGAACCCCAATCTGAAGGTTCTCATCCAGCACGGTTATTACGACCTCAACACCGTGTTTCATCAGACGGAACTGAACATAACGCGCGCTGGCTTGGCGGCCAAGGTACCGGTCAAAACCTATGAGGGCGGTCACGGAGTGCTGCCCGGCAAGACCCGTTCCTATGAGCGTGTCATGCAGGATATCGATACATTCTATGCCCAGCCCCTGGCGAACATGATTGCCGCGTTGAATGCGCCTCTCGCAGCAGGGGATAGCCATGAATAAATTTGCTTTGTGGATGACCACGGTTTTGCTCGCTGTCAGCGCACAAGCACCGGCCTCCCATGCCGGGGATTCCATCAATCTGACCGGGCCGGATCCGGACATGCGGACGCGCGTGCTGCGCGCCATTCCGCCGCGTGACCAGCCGGGACAGGGAAATCCCGAGCCGGTCACGCCGGAGGGCATGGACAGCGCCATCGACCGCCGTATCCGTTCTCTGTTTGAACAGGCGGCTGACCCTGCCACGCAGCGTGTCACCGTCGCTTCGGCGGAAAAAGCCAGCGTGGGCTATTTTGCCGATCATTTCCGGGAAATCGATCGTGACGAAAGCGGTAGTCTCGATTTCGCCGAGGTCAAGACGTTTTTCGACGCCCGGTCCCCCATTGCAAGGCCAACGTCGACCGGAATCCAGATGATCAGATAGCGTGCAGCACTCTGTTCCTGTCCGTGGAGTGGCGCCCGGAATGAATTGCGCGAGAAGGTACGCCGCGCTCAGCCTGAATCTGTGCATACTGCAGGGTTCAGGCACGGATTTCCGCGTTGATCAGGCGTTTTTTAGCCATGATCCGTGGATAGCCTATAGGCTAAGAATTGGAAAAATGTACATTAACCACTATATCTAGGTCTGTAGCCGGGCATGATTCGCCCGGGTCCTTCACGCCAGTTCACGGCGCCAAGAAAAGATTGAATTTATATGAGTGATACACCTGAGATGACGACCGGAACTTCACCGGAATATGGTGCAGATTCTATCAAGGTTCTCAAGGGGTTGGATGCTGTCCGCAAGCGCCCGGGTATGTATATCGGCGATACGGACGACGGTTCCGGCTTGCACCACATGGTTTATGAAGTCGTCGACAACGCCATTGACGAGGCGCTTGCCGGTCATGCAACGCGCGTCACTGTCACGCTCAATCCCGACGGGTCCTGCACCGTCACGGATAACGGACGCGGAATTCCCACGGATATGCACGAGGAAGGCGTCTCCGCAGCCGAGGTCATCATGACCCAGCTGCACGCCGGCGGTAAGTTCGATCAGAACTCCTACAAGGTGTCAGGCGGTCTGCATGGCGTGGGTGTTTCCGTGGTCAACGCCCTGTCGGTCTGGCTGCGCCTCAAGATTCGCCGTCAGGGCAAAATCCATGAAATGAGTTTCACCCATGGCGTTGCCGATGCTCCGCTGCGGGAAATCGGCGAGTCCAATGGCGAGACCGGCACGGAAGTGTCGTTCCTGCCCTCGACCGACACATTCACCATGGTCGAGTTCGATTTCAAGACGCTGGAACATCGTTTGCGCGAACTGGCTTTCCTGAATTCCGGTGTTCGCATCCTTCTGGCTGACCGCCGCCATGCCGATCCGGTCGAGCTCGAGCTGTTTTATGAGGGCGGGCTGACGGCCTACGTCAAATATCTCGATCGCACCAAAAAGGAACTGGTCAGCGAACCGATTTATATTCGCGGTGAACGCGATGACACCACGGTGGAAGTCGCCATGTGGTGGAATGACAGCTATCACGAGAATGTTCTGTGCTTCACCAACAACATTCCGCAGCGCGATGGCGGGACGCATCTCGCCGGTTTCCGCGGTGCGCTGACGCGCCAGATGACCGGCTATGCCGAAAACACCGGGCAGGCGAAAAAGGCAAAGGTGTCGCTGACCGGCGACGATTGCCGTGAAGGTCTGACCGCCGTTCTCTCCGTCAAGGTGCCGGACCCGAAATTCTCGTCGCAGACCAAGGACAAGCTCGTTTCATCCGAAGTGCGCGCGGTCGTCGAAAGTCTCGTCAACGAGGCCTTGTCGAGCTGGCTGGAAGAACATCCCGCCGAAGGCAAGGTTCTGGTGGAAAAGGTCATCCAGGCTGCGTCCGCCCGTGAGGCTGCCCGCAAGGCGCGCGACATCACCCGCAAGAATTCGCTGAGCATCAGCTCGCTGCCCGGCAAGCTTGCCGATTGCCAGGAACGCGATCCGGCCAAGTCGGAAATCTTCATTGTCGAGGGCGATTCCGCCGGTGGTTCGGCCAAGGGCGGCCGCTCGCGCCAGAACCAGGCGATCCTGCCGCTGCGCGGCAAGATCCTGAATGTCGAGCGTGTCAAGCTGGACCGCATGCTCTCCTCCGACCAGATCGGCACGCTGATCCTGGCGCTGGGAACCAGCATCGGCAAGGACGAGTTCAACCCGGACAAGCTGCGGTACCACAAGATCATCATCATGACCGACGCCGACGTCGACGGGGCGCATATTCGCACGCTGCTGCTGACGTTCTTCTTCCGCCAGATGCCGGAACTGATCGAGCGTGGCCATATCTATATCGCCCAGCCGCCGCTTTATAAGGTGTCGCGCGGCAAGTCCTCGCAATACATCAAGAATGAAGCGGCCTTCGAGGAGTTCCTGATCGATTCAGGCCTTGAAGAAGCATCGCTGGAGTTGACCGGCGGCGAAGTGCGGGCCGGCACCGATCTGCGGTCTGTCATCAATGATGCGCTGGCTGTCCGTCATCTGCTGCTGGGCCTCAATACCCGCTACGACCGTGCCGTCGTCGAGCAGGCGACCATTGCCGGCGCGCTCAATCCGGAAGCCATTTCCGATACGCCGCGTGCCGAGCTTTTGGTGAAGGAAGTCGCTGCCCGCCTCGACCTGATCGCCGAAGAAACGGAAAAGGGCTGGACCGGCCGGCTTGCAACGCCGGATGACGGTGTCGACGGCTATGTCCTGGAGCGTTCGCTGCGCGGCGTGAAGGAAACCGTGACGCTCGACATGGCCTTGATCGGTTCGGCCGATGCGCGCCAGCTCGACCGCTATTCCCCGCGCCTGCAGGAAGTCTACGGCAAGCCGCCTGTCCTGCGCCGCAAGGAAAAGTCCGAATCCCTGGCAGGACCGATTGCCCTGCTTGAGGCGGTCTTTGCCACGGGACGCAAGGGCCTGTCGCTGCAGCGTTACAAGGGGCTGGGCGAAATGAACGCCGATCAATTGTGGGAAACCACGCTTGATCCCAATGCCCGTTCGCTGCTGCAGGTCAAAGTCAATGACGCGACAGACGCCGACAGCCTGTTCTCAAGGCTGATGGGCGATGATGTCGAGCCGCGCCGCGAGTTCATTCAGGACAATGCGCTCAGCGTTGCCAATCTGGACGTCTGATCCCGGACAATCGTTCCGGCTGCGGGCGTTGCCGTCAGGCCACCGCCCGCAGGTCAAAATCGGCGTGAATGATGTCGTCGTGGGAAGCGCCGTTTTATATCCTGTAGACAATCCATGGTCTTACGCAGCTTTTGGCGGCTGAATTGTCTTTACGGCAGGTCTGGCAGATGCCCGTGCTCGTGCAAGATCGAAGTTGATTTGCATATTCAGCCAGAACTTGGCTTCGCTAACGCCCGCCGCCTCCAAGCGAAGGGCGAGCTCAGGGCTAATTGCAGCATGCCCATTGAGAACTCGGGAAAGTGCCGGTCTCGACATGCCTAACCGTTCTGCGGCCTCGCTGACGTTAATGCCAAGCGGGTTGAGCACGGTTTCTCTCAAGACAATTCCCGGGTGCGCTGGGCTTTTCATCATGGTTGCTCCTAGTGATAATCCAGATAGTCGACTAGCTCGACACTCTGATTGTTGAAGCGAAAAATCACACGCCAATTGCCGTTGACCCAGATAGACCAATACCCATTCAGTGGGCCTTTAAGGGGATGCAGTCTGAAAGCCGGCAGTTCCAGTTGTTTGGTTGTTTCCGCAGCATCCAATGCAGTCAGAATCAGTGTCAGCTTTGC
Organism: Phyllobacterium sp. NPDC097923; assembly: GCF_044760925.1. Classification (NCBI taxonomy): domain Bacteria; kingdom Pseudomonadati; phylum Pseudomonadota; class Alphaproteobacteria; order Hyphomicrobiales; family Phyllobacteriaceae; genus Phyllobacterium; species Phyllobacterium sp. NPDC097923. Next base: position 180,611 of record NZ_JBIWBL010000001.1, read on the forward strand.
TGAATGCGCGGCCTGTATCCCTCGGGCCGAACCAGTGCGATAGAAGGTTTCAAGCCCCTTATGTCTGAAACTGATTATCATAAGATGTAACCCGTAACGGCACGCAATACAACTGTGTTGTGCACCTGGATTTTGTTGCTATCACACCGCAGCAGTGACGACCACGATCCACAGGTTGCAACCCGTCCGCATGGGCGGCCCGGCACAAATGGGGTTGCTCTTATACTTTTGTACAATTCCTATCTTGCCTGTTCCTCTGCGACATGATCTTTTGTCGAAGAAGAAGCACGCAGCACCGGACGTTGATGAAACGATTTATCGGTGGGCGTGCCTTGTTGGGTAACCTGAGTGGGAATTGAAATGCAGCCTGTCTTTGATGGTCACAACGATGTGCTTTACCGGTTGTGGAAACATTCAAAAGACGGCGCCGACCCGGTCCGCGAATTCATTGAAGGCACCACCTCAGGCCATATCGACAAAAGCCGCGCCCTGAAGGGCGGGCTCGTTGGCGGCCTGTGCGCCATCTATGTTCCGTCAGGCGATCTTGCCTTCAAGGCGCCCGATGCCAAGGGGCATTATTTTACGCCGCTCGCTGCGCCGCTCGAGCGCGCACCCTCGCTCGACATCTCCCTGGAAATGGCCTCGATTGCGCTGCGTCTGGAACAGGCGGGCGGATGGAAGCTGTGCCGTTCCACCGCCGATATCGAGGAGTCGGTGGCCAACGACCAGTTCGCCGCGGTTCTGCATATCGAGGGCTGCGAAGCGATCGATGCCGATCTGGCGGCACTCGAGGTTTTCTACGCGGCGGGGCTGCGCTCGCTCGGGCCGGTCTGGAGCCGCAACAATGTTTTCGCTCACGGGGTTCCCTTCGCCTATCCGTCCGACCCGGATACCGGTCCCGGTCTGACGGCAGCGGGCGAGGATCTGGTCAGGGCGTGCAACCGCCTCGGCATTCTTGTTGATCTGGCCCATATCACGGAAAAGGGCTTCTGGGATGTCGCCCGGATCAGCGATCAGCCGCTGGTTGCCAGCCATTCCAATGTTCACGCGCTCACGCCGATCGCACGCAATCTGACGGACAAGCAGTTCGATGCCATTCGCGAGCGCAAGGGGCTGGTCGGCCTGAACTATGCGGTCGCGATGCTGCGTCCGGACGCCCGCGAGAATGCCGACACGCCGCTCAGCGATATGGTTCGCCACATCGACTATATGGTCAATCGCATGGGAATCGACTGCGTGGCCCTTGGCTCGGATTTCGATGGTGCTAAAATCCCCAGCGAAATCACTGATGCGGCGGGCAATCAGGCGCTTGTCAAAGCGCTGGCGGATGCTGGATATTCAAGCGAGGATCTTGCAAAGATTTGCTACGGAAACTGGATGCGTATCCTGCAGTCCGCTTGGCATGAAACGAACTGAAACAACACAAAAAACAGGGGTGACTATTATGTTGATCAACCAGTTAAACGCGAAATTCCGGCTGCTTGTCGGAAGTGCGGCGCTCTCCGCGCTCGTGATATCCGGCGTGCCCGCATGGGCCGCAACGCCAGCCGATACGCTGGTCGAAGCTTTTGCCATCGACGATGTGATTACACTTGATCCGGGCGAGGCCTTCGAGCTCACCATGGGCGAGATCAACGGCAATACCTATGACAAGCTGGTGCGTCTCGACATCAATGACCCCTCGAAGATCATTCCGGACGTTGCCGAGAGCTGGACGGTTTCCGACGATGGCCTGACCTATACGTTCAAGCTGAAGCCGGGCCTGAAATTTGCTTCCGGCAATCCGCTGACCGCTGAAGACGTCGCCTATTCCTTCGAACGCGCCATCAAGATCGACAAGAGCCCCGCCTTCATCCTCACCCAGTTCGGCCTGAAGCCGGACAATATCACCGAAAAGGCCAAGGCAACGGATCCGAGCACCTTCGTTTTCACCGTTGACCAGCCCTATGCCCCAAGCTTCGTGCTCAACTGCCTGACATCGACGGTTGCATCCGTCGTCGACAAGAAGCTTGTCTCGCAGCATGTGGTCGACAATGACTACGGCAATGCCTGGATGAAGACCAATTATGCCGGTTCCGGCCCGATGAAGATCCGCGACTGGCGCGCCAACGAAATCCTCGTTCTGGAGCGCAACGACAATTATCACGGCACCAAGGCGCCGCTCAACCGCGTGATCTACCGCCATGTCAAGGAAAGCGCCACGCAGCGCCTGCTCCTGGAAAAGGGCGATATCGACGTTGCCCGCAATCTGGAGCCCAACGATCTGGAGCAGGTGGTCAAGAACAGCGACATCAAGACAACCAGCGCAGCCAAGGGCACGATCTATTATTTCAGCCTCAACCAGAAGAATGCGAACCTGGCCAAGCCGGAAGTGCGTGAAGCGCTGAAATATCTCGTCGATTATGATGCCATCGGCGAAAAGCTGATCAAGGGCATCGGCGAAATCCACCAGACCTTCCTGCCGAAGGGCATTCTGGGCGAGCTGGACGAAAAGCCCTATTCCCTCAACGTGGCGAAGGCCAAGGAACTTCTGGCCAAGGCCGGCCTGAAGGATGGTTTCTCGGTGACGATGGATGTGCGCAACGGCCAGCCGGTGACGGGCATTGCCGAATCCGTGCAGCAGACCTTTGCCCAGGGCGGCGTGAAGCTGGAGATCATTCCCGGCGACGGTAAGCAGACGCTGACCAAATACCGCGCCCGCACCCATGATATCTATATCGGTCAGTGGGGCGTGGATTACTGGGATCCGAACTCCAATGCGGAAACCTTCACCAGCAATCCGGACAATGCCGATACGGGCACCAACAAGACGCTCGCATGGCGCAATGCCTGGGATGTGCCGGATCTGACCAAGGAAACCAAGTCGGCCCTTCTGGAACGCGACACTGCCAAGCGCGCCAAGACCTATGAGGATCTGCAGAAGAAGGTTCTGGCAACCAGCCCGTTCGTTCTCCTGTTCCAGCAGACGGAAGTTGCCGGTATCCGCTCGAATCTCAAGGGTTTCAAGCTCGGACCATCTTTCGATACCAATTACGTTTTCACCGTATCGAAATGATCAGGGCAAGCGCCCAAGGCTGAAATTATGACGACCACAGAAACACAACTGGAGGCCAGGCGTTCAGGCGCCTGGGCCTCCGGCCTTGCCATTGCTATTGGCCGCTTCGTGCTGATCGGCGCGATCACTTTCCTCGGCCTTCTCGCCGTGACTTTCTTTATCGGACGGGTCATTCCCATCGATCCCGCCCTGGCGATCGTCGGCGATCGGGCTCCGGCCCATGTGGTCGAGCGCGTGCGCGAGGAATATGGCCTTAACCTGCCGCTCTATGAGCAGTTTTTCATCTATGTGAAAGGCGCGCTGCAGGGTAATTTCGGCAATTCGGTCTTGACCTCCAATCCTGTCATGACCGACATCCGCCGGGTGTTTCCCGCCACCATGGAGCTTGCCACGTTCGGCACGCTCATCGGCACGCTTTTCGGCGTACCGCTTGGGGTCCTTGCCGCGGTCAAACGTGGCAGCCTGATCGACCAGATCGTGCGTCTGATCGGCCTTATCGGCTATTCCATGCCGATCTTCTGGCTCGGATTGCTGGCGTTGCTGGTCTTTTACGCCAAGCTTGGCTGGACTTCGGGCCCGGGCCGCATCGACGTCATCTATGAATACACCTTTACGCCCATCACCGGCTTCTATCTGCTGGATGCGGTGCTGCAGGGCAATTGGGATGCCTTCCGGAATATCTTCTCGTTCATTATCCTGCCGGCCTCGCTGCTCGGTTATTTCTCGCTTGCCTATATCAGCCGCATGACCCGCAGTTTCATGCTCAATGAGCTGGAACAGGAATATATCGTTGCCGCCCGCGCCAAGGGCCTGTCGGAAACCCGTATCATCTGGGCCCACGCCTTGCGCAACGCCGCCGTGCCATTGGTGACGGTCATTGCCCTGTCCTATGCCAATTTGCTTGAAGGTTCAGTCCTGACCGAAACCGTTTTCTCGTGGCCGGGCCTCGGCCTGTACATCACCAATTCCCTGCAAAACGCGGATATGAACGCGGTCCTTGGCGGCACCATCATCATTGGCGCAGTGTTCATTGCCATCAATCTTCTGTCTGATCTTCTGTATCAGGCGCTTGACCCACGGACGCGCGCACGATGAGCCAGACAATCCATACACCGCCTCCACCCATGTCACGCCGTCAATGGCTGATGAGTGACCGTCCGCAATCGCGCCTGCAGGCAAGGCTTGGCCGCGTCTATCTGGTGTGGGGCCGCTTCGCCAGCAACCGGCTGGCGCTTGCCGGCCTTGCCATTATCGTCGCCCTGCTGGTGGTTGCAGCTTTGGCCAATGTTCTTGCGCCCCATTCACCCGTTATCGGTGACCTGCGCAATGCGCGCCTGTTGCCACCCGGTGGTGATTATTGGCTTGGCACCGATGATCAGGGCCGTGATATTCTCTCGCGCCTCATCTATGGCTCGCGCCTCACGCTCTATGTCGTGATACTCGTGGCGATCATCGCAGCACCCATCGGCCTGATCGTCGGCACCGCTGCGGGTTATGCGGGAGGCTGGGTCGATTCCATCCTCATGCGCCTCACCGATATTTTTCTGGCCTTCCCAAAGCTTATTCTCGCACTTGCGCTTGTCGCAGCCCTGGGACCTGGCATCGAAAATGCGGTCTTTGCCATCGCCGTGACGTCCTGGCCACCCTATGCGCGTATTGCGCGCGCCGAAACGCTGACGATTCGCAATTCCGACTATATTGCAGCTGTCCGCCTGATGGGGGCCTCGCCGGTCCGCATCGTCCTGCGGCACGTCATGCCGCTCTGCCTGTCCTCGCTGATTGTCCGTGTGACATTGGATATGGCCGGTATCATCCTGATTGCCGCGGGTCTTGGCTTTCTTGGTCTCGGCGCTCAGCCGCCATTGCCGGAATGGGGGGCGATGATTGCGTCGGGCCGCCGTTTCATCATGGATCAGTGGTGGGTTGCCGCAGCACCGGGCTTTGCCATTCTGATCGTCAGCCTTGGCTTCAATCTGTTGGGCGATGGCCTGCGCGATGCGCTTGATCCGCGAGGCAACAACCAATGAGCACGCTTTTGACTGTCAAGGACCTGCGGGTCCAGTTTCCGACCCGGACGGGTGTGGTCGATGCCGTGCGCGGCGTATCCTTTACGCTCGGCCGCGAACGTCTCGGTATCGTCGGCGAATCCGGTTCGGGCAAGTCCCAGACCGGGCGCGCCATCATGGGGCTGACGCCGCCGCATGCGAAAATTACTGCGGAGACGTTGAATTTCGATGGCATCGACCTGCTGAAAGTCTCGGCTGCCGAACGGCGGTCGCTGCGCGGCAACCGGATTGCCATGATTTTGCAGGACCCGAAATATTCGCTCAATCCGGTCATGAGCATCGGGCGGCAGATCGTCGAGACGCTGCGCACCCACGAAAGGGTCAGCAAATCCGAGGCGCGCAAGCGCGCGCTCGACATGCTGGCCGCCGTGCAGATCCGCGATCCCGAACGCGTCTTCGATCTCCATCCGCACGAGGTTTCGGGCGGCATGGGGCAGCGCGCCATGATTGCCATGATGTTGATCACCGGCCCGGAACTGCTGATCGCCGATGAACCGACCTCGGCGCTCGACGTGACTGTCCAGCTGGATGTTCTCGCCATCCTCGACAATCTGGTGCGCGATCGCGGCATGGGGCTGATCTTCATTTCGCACGATCTGCGGCTGGTCTCGTCGTTCTGCGACCGGGTCATCGTCATGTATGCGGGCCATATCGTCGAGGAGATCGCCGCCAAGGACCTGCACAATGCCAAACATCCCTATACGCAGGGGCTTCTGAACTGCATGCCGAAAATTGGTGCCGATACCCATCCTCTCCCTGTCCTTGATCGCAAGCCGGAGTGGGCGGCATGACGACATCTCCTGCCAAAGCGCTTGTCGTCGACAAGCTTGAAGTCACGTTCGACCGTTTCCGTGCCTTGCGGGGTGTCAGCCTCGATGTGATGCCGGGTGAATCCTTCGGGCTCGTCGGTGAATCCGGCTCCGGCAAATCGACATTGCTGCGGGCGGTTGCCGGGCTTGCGCCAACCAGCGGCGGTTCGATCACCGTGAATGGCAAGCTGCTGGACAAGAAGCGCACCAAGGCGTTCTATCGTGAAGTGCAGATGGTGTTCCAGGACCCCTATGGCTCGCTGCACCCGCGCCAGACCGTCGACCGGCTTCTGCTCGAACCACTGGCGGTCCACGGATTTGCCGACATCGAAAAGCGCATCCTGCGCGCGCTCGACGAGGTGGGTCTCGGCTCCAGCTTCCGCTTCCGCTATTCGCATCAGCTGTCCGGCGGCCAGCGCCAGCGTGTCGCCATCGCCCGGGCATTGATTCTGGAGCCGTCGATCCTGCTGCTCGATGAACCAACGTCGGCGCTCGATGCATCCGTACAGGCCGAAGTGCTGAACCTGCTGGAACAGATACGCCGCGACCGCAAGCTGACCTTCCTGATGGTCAGTCACGATCTGGCGGTGGTCACCCACATGTGCGACCGGCTGATGGTCATGCAGAGCGGTGCCGAGGTGGAGCGCCTTTCCGCCGCCGATCTTGCCGCCCGCAAGGTGACGCAGGCCTATACGCGCAATCTGCTCGTTGCCAGCGAGGGTTTTGTGCGGCCGGGCGCACCCGCTGCCTAGGTCGTGCTTTATCGGATTTTTACCATGGTGCACGACTTATCGCAGATTGAGACAATCTGAACGAATTTGCTAAGCAGGCATTTACGGCATGGCCTTCATGGTTCGCTCAACAACCGGAGCGGGCTATGAGCAAATTCAAACAATTCCTGAGAGACAAGCGTGGGGCCACGGCACTGACCTTCGGTCTGCTGCTTGTGCCGCTTATGGGCATGACCGGTCTTGCCCTTGACTATACCGTTGCCTCAAATGAAAGAGTCAATTTGCAGAACGCCGCTGACACAGCGGCGCTGGCCGGTGCCTCCATCTTCACGGGTGGCAATGCACAGGCTGCCGAGGACAGGGCACGGGCCTTTTTGCGGGCCAATCTTGGCGCCAAGGCGAGCACTGTCAGTGTCAATTTCAGTGCAAAGGACCAGAAGGTTACCGTCAATCTGGGAGGGCAGACCAATACCCTCTTCATGTCGTTGCTGAACCAGAACTCAGTCCAGATTGGTGTTACCGCCACCGCCCTTGCACCGCTCAAACCAAGCAGCGCTTCCATTACCGTTGGCGATGTCTACGGCTACTGGTTCAAACGTGTGACCATTGTTGGGGTGTTGCTAAATGGCACCGAGAAGGCTTTGGGAACAGTTGTGTACAACCCCTATGATCACAGCGGCGCTAACGGGCGGGGGACCGGTACCACTGTTCCCAATAAGAATCAGATGACGACAATCAATCTTGACGGGTACAAAGATCTCTATTTGAAAATGGACGTCAAACAGGATGGTTGCGATCTGGGTAAGAGAAACAAGAACACCAACAACAGATATGTACAATGCGTTACTGATTCCACGCAGACCCAATACGACGCGACCTTGAAAACAAATGATAAAGACCAAGTGTACTATCTGTTTGTTGATGGGAAGCAATTGCCGAAGGGCACAATACCACCGATCCTTGATATTCTGAGCTGTACCGGTACCCATCAGCATGCATGGGAAGATGGCGGTGGTTGGGATCAGCAGGACTTTTTCTATACCGTTGTCACGGCCTGCAAAGCTGTCGATGGCGAGAATGTCCGCCTGACCAACTGATGTCTGCAATCCCTGTGCGGCGCGATTGACTTTACGCCGCCGCCGCTCCATCATGACTTCATTCCGAGGGGGGCACTGTACAGTGCTGAGATAGCGTCGAGCTGGACCCTTGAACCTGATCCGGGTTATGCCGGCGTAGGAACGGGAATTGAGCATTCTTCACGCACTCTGCCTTGTCTTCGCACATATCCGGATCTCCACACGTTTGATGGAGTCCTGCAGATGCCGTTTTCGCTGAACCACCAATCGCCGAGTCTGTGACGGCCCGCCATGCGCATGCTCGTCCGCATCGCCGGAGCCCTGCTGGCTGTGCTTGCGTGCTGGCAGCTCGCTGTCTGGATGCTGCAGCCGCCGCGCTTCATCCTGCCCGGCCCCGGTTCTGTCATTGCCTCCCTGGTCGAGCAGCAGCATTATCTCCTGAGCAACGCCGCCATCACGGTGCTTGAGATCGTGCTCGGGCTGTTCTTCGGTGCCATCGCCGGAATCCTTGTTGCGCTTCTGGTGGCCGGCCTGCCGGGTTTCGGCCAGATCGTCTGGCCGCTCCTGTTGGTCTTGCAGGCGCTCCCGGTCTTTGCCATTGCACCGCTTCTGGTTCTCTGGTTCGGCTTCGGCCTCGCGTCCAAGGTCGTCATGGCCAGCCTGATCATCTTCTTCCCCGTTGCCTCGTCCTTTGCCGATGGACTGCGCCGGACCAGTCAGGACCTATTGGATGCCGCCGCCCTCACACAGGCCTCGCCGCTGGCGACACTGTTCCTCATCCGCGTGCCCAGCGCCTTGCCCGGCCTCGGTTCGGGCCTGCGTGTTGCGGCGGTCTTTGCCCCCATTGGCGCCGTGATCGGCGAATGGGTCGGTGCCTCGCGCGGACTGGGCTTCGTCATGCTGCAGGCCAATGCTCGCATGCAGACCGATACGCTGTTTGCCGCCCTCATCATCCTCGCCGTTCTGACCATTGTTCTGCGTTTCCTCGTCGATGCCTTCGCCGCACGTCTCACGCCCTGGGTGCAGGCATCATGACCGCCCCGTTTTCCCGTCCCGTTGATAAAGGAATGCCCATGTTTCGCCGCCGCGCGTTTGCCCCCGCCATCATCCTGCTGGCCGCCTTGTCTCTCCTCGCATCACCCGCAGCGGCGGCAGACAAGCTGTCTGTCTTGCTGGAATGGTTCGTCAATCCCGACCATGCGCCGCTGGTGATTGCCCGCGAGAAGGGCTTCTTCAGCGAAGCGAAACTGGACGTGGATCTGATCCCGCCGGCCGATCCGGCAGCGCCGCCGCGTCTCGTGGCGGCCAAGCAGGCGGACATCGCCATCGGCTATCAGCCCAACCTCTATCTCAGCCATGACGAAGGCCTGCCGCTGGTGCGTTTCGGCACCCTGGTGGAGACGCCGCTCAACACGGTGACCGTCCTCGCCGATGGCCCGATCAAGAGCCTGAAGGACCTGAAGGGCAAAAAAGTCGGGTTCTCCGTGGCTGGTTTTGAGGATGCCATGCTCGGCGCCATGCTGAAATCCGAAGGCTTGAAGACGGGCGATGTCGAGCTGATCAATGTCAACTTCGCGCTGTCGGCATCGCTGATCGCCAATCAGGTGGATGCCACGGTGGGCGGCTACCGCAATTTCGAGCTGACGCAGATGGCGCAGGAAGGTCACAAGGGAACGGCATTCTTTCCCGAGGAGCATGGCGTTCCCGTTTACGACGAGCTGATCTTCCTGACCCATCCCGATCTGGCGAAAGACAACCGTTTGAAACGTTTCATCGGCGCCGTGGAAAAGGGAGCGATCTATCTGACCAACCATCCCGATGAGTCCTGGTCGCTGTTCGTCAAGGCCTATCCCGATCTCGACAATGCGCTGAACCGGCAGGCATGGATCGATACATTGCCGCGTTTTGCCAAGCGTCCCGCCGCCCTCGACCGCAGCCGTTATGAACGGCTCGGCGTGTTCATGCACGAAGCGGGACTGATCAAATCGGTGCCCAAGGTGGATGACCTCGCCGTTGAACTGCAGTGAAACGATTTATTCGGAGAAAAAGACCATGCCAAAAGTAGATTTCCGCCTGAATGCCATTGTCGATGTCGACGCCATCGGTGGTGATGCCGATCTGGGTGCCCTGGCTTTGCAGGCCGCGCGGGGCGGTGCCACGATCATCCAGTATCGCGACAAGAATTCGCCGACGCGCAAGATGGTGGAGCGCGCCCGCGCCATCCATGCGGCCCTGCAAGGCACAGGCATCCCCCTGCTTGTGAATGACCGCATCGACGTCGCGCTGGTGGCGGGTGTCGAGGGTGTGCATATAGGGCGCGAGGACATGCTGGTCGCCGACGCCCGCACGCTGCTTGGCCCCAATGCAATCATCGGCCTGACGGTGAAGAATGAAGCCGATGCGCAGGTGGCCATAAACTCTGCCATCGACTATGCCTGCGTGGGCGGCCTGTTCGAAACCCCTGCCAAGCACAATCCCGACGGCCCGATCGGTTTTGACGGGTTTGCCCGGCTGGCGGCCATCATCCGCGCGGCAAAGCCCGACCTGCCGGTCGGTGCCATCGCGGGCATCGATCTCGGCCGGGTCGCTCCGGCTATTCGCGCGGGTGCCGATGGGGTTGCGGTGATTTCGGCGATCTTCCGTCAGGCCGATCCGCGCGCCGCCGCACAGGTGCTTCGCGATGCCGTCGACGAGGCGTTGAGGGCAACCGCATGACCGCCATCGCCCTGACCATTGCCGGTTCCGACAGCGGCGGCGGCGCCGGTATCCAGGCCGACATCAAGACGTTCTCGGCGCTCGGTGTCTATGGCACGAGCGTGCTGACCGCGATCACCGCACAGAACACCCGCGGGGTCACCGCCATCGAGAACCTGAGCCCGGCCATCATCCGCGCCCAGATCGATGCCGTTCTCTCGGATATCGCGGTCGGGGCGATCAAGATCGGCATGGTTTCCACGGTCGAAACCATTGACGCCATCGCGGAAGCCTTGAACCGCTGGCAGCGCAAGGCGGTCGTCGACCCGGTGATGGTAGCAACATCGGGGGATCGGCTTCTGCAGCCGGAGGCGATGGAGGCGCTGCGCGTGCAGCTCCTGCCGCTGGCACTTGTGCTCACGCCCAACCTGCCGGAAGCCGCATTGCTGACCGGCACACCCGTAGCGGAAACCGAACGGGAGATGGCGCGGCAGGCGGAGCTGCTGCTGAAGCTTGGCCCGGCGGCGGTGCTGATCAAGGGCGGTCACGGGCATACAAGCCTCAGTACCGACCTCTTGTTCGACGGCGCGTCTGTCACGCGCTTCGACGGACCGCGGCTCGCCACCACCCATGACCACGGCACGGGCTGTACCCTGGCGGCGGCGATTGCCAGCGGGCTGGCCAAGGGTCTTGATCTGCCCGTGGCAATCGGCGAGGCGAAAGCCTATCTGACGGCAGCCATGGCGGCCGCCGACGGGCTCAATGTGGGTCAGGGGCGCGGCCCGGTGCACCATTTTCATCGCTGGTGGGCGGCGTAGCCGCCGCCCCCGCATTGAGAATGCGCTGGTAGAACAGGCCGACGCCAACCAGTGACAGACCCAATCCGATGAAGGAGAGGGCCCGCAGGATGCCTTCAAGGTTCGACATGTCGAGCAGGAAGACCTTGGCGATCACAAGGAACACGATCGGTGCCGAGATCAGGCGCAATGGCCTGTTCTGCCGCCATGCGCCCAATCCGAAGAGGCCAAGGCCGAACAGCAGCCAGACGGCCGAATAGGTGAACATTTCCATCGAGTCCACGCCCTTCCACAGATGAATGCTGCTGCCCCAGAAGAACACCCGGATGGTGAGCGTCACCCATGTGAACAGCATGAGGCCGGACAGGATCGCCAGGGCCATGGCGTAGTGCCGGGGGCGGTTGGCCTGCGCCATGACCAGCGGCAGGCCGAACAGCTTTATCTGTGGTTCGCCGAAGGCGTTGAGCGCCACGAGGGCCGCCAGCAGGCCCGGCAGCAGGTAGCCCATGAACAGGCTGTTGAAGATCAGGCCGCCGCCGACCGAGCCGTCAAACAGCGGATTGAGGAGAATGAAATGCTGCGTCACGGCCACAAGGATGCCGATGTAACCGACAATGAGCGCGGCGATGCGGTAGAGCCAGTCCTGGCCGCCCCGGCTCAGCATCATCAGGGACAATGATCCGCCGAGTGCGATGAGCGTGTAGAGTGACTGCTCGCTCAACGTTACATCGCCGCCGCTGTCGAGCGTGCCACCGTTCATCCAGTGGCGGACGAGGATATTGACGAGCACGAAGCCTGCCAGCACGGCAAGGGCCTGCGCAAGCCGGTAAGCGGTGTCCTTGATCCCTTTGGCCAGCACGAGCTGCGCAACGATCATGGCCGCGAAGAAGCCGCCGTAATTGAGCAGGAGCTGGTTGAAGAACGGTGTGGTGGACAGGCGGTCACTGCCGACGATCGTCGGATCGAAGAGGATATGCCCGAGGATGACGACGGCAAACACCGCCGGCGCAAAGCGCAGCACCGGTGCAAGGCGAGTGCGTGTGGCGAAGGCATAGACAACCGCCAGGGCGCAGGCGGCCAGAACGCGCCATTGCGGGTCGAACACCACGAAAAGGGCGAGCACAGCGAAACCGATGGATGCGGCGTCAAACAGCCATGCCGGGGATGCCGGCTTCACATCGTCCTTCCACAGGCGCGTCAACCACGTCGCAGCGCCAAAGCCGGTGATTGCGAGCCCGACGGTGACTATCTCTTCGGTTGAGGCAGGTGTGTTGCCGAAGATATAGAGCGTCACTGTGATCATCACGAAGGGAATGGCGGTTCCCAGCGCCGCATAGGCAAGGCCGCGCACGATATCAGGCAGTCGCGCAAGCACCGTTGCGGCGAGAACACCGATGGCGGTGAAGGCAAGTGCGATGACTATGGCAAAGCTGCGATATTTCGCAGGATCGTAGAGCGGCAATCCCGAACCGTTGTAGCCGCTGTCCAGCAGGTGATGCATATCCACGAGGGAGAGCGGAACAAGCGCGATGAGGGCGGCTGGAACAAGAAAGGGCAGGGCCCGGCGTATCAGGAGCGGTGCCAATGCCGACACGGCAATAATGAGGGTTGCCAGGACCAGATAGCGCGACGATGCCAGCCCGAAAAGATCGTGCGAGACATAGCCAAGACCGAGAAGAACCGCACCAGTGGCACCCGCTATGGTGATAGGATCGTACCAGGGTTCCGCGGTGCGGTCCAACAGGGTGTAGCTGCCGGGCTTCAGATGACTGAAGACGGAGAGGGCCAGCACGCTGACCGTCAACAAGCCAAGGGCCCCGCCATTCGGCATGGGGTCGAACCCGGTATAGGCCGCTCCCCAGAGCGCTGCGAGAAGTATCGCCGCGCCGCCGATCAACGGCCATGCCTTCGCCCGGGCGAGGACAACCGCGACGAGCGTGACGACCGACAGATAGGTCATGAAGCTGTAGGGCGCCGGTGCCTGCGCATTGACCAGGGCTGGTGTCAGGTAGGAGCCGATAAGGCCAAGACCGGCAATCCACGGACCGTGTTTGATGGCGAGCGCAAGGGTGGCAAGGCCGACGGCGCCCAATGCGAGAAAGGCGGTCGAACTGCCGATAAAGCCATAGATGCTGTGGGCGGCATAAACGTCGGCAAAGAGAGCCGCTGATCCCGCAGCGGTGAGAACACCGGGAATATAATCCGGGCCCTCGACGGACACGCCCAGCGGCTTTTCCTTGCGGCGCAGATATTCACCCCCGCCCAGAAGCAGCAGGCCGAAAATCGCACCAAGGCAGAGCCGGATACCGGGGCCGAGCAGTTCGTTCTCGATGGAATACTGGACGACGAAGATACCGCCAAGGAACAGCGCCACGCCGCCGATCCACACGGGCCAGTTGCGGCCAAGCGACCGCTCGAAATCGCCGTAGGACTTCTTTGGCCGGGCTGCCGGTACGGATGGTGCCGGTGTTGCGCGGACGGTGACAGGCGTTGCCGATGGCTTGCCCGACATGATTTCCGCCACTTTTTTCGGGTCCAGCCGCGCTGATGCCGCCATGGCCGGTATCGGTGTTCCCACGGGTTCGGCCGGGGGAACTGCGCGTGCCGGTGCCTCCGTCAAGGCCTCGTCGGCCCGGAAACGGCGAATCGGTTTTGCGGTTTCGCTGGCTGCCGGTGCCGGTTGCGTTTTTTCCGCAATCTGCCGTCGCAATTCTTCGACCTGCTTGCGCAGCGCGGTGACTTGCTGACGCGCCGTGGCCGCTACAACCAGTGCGATGATCGACAGAATGATGGAAAGACCCATGTGTGTGCTCCAGATTGCGCACACAACGCCATGAATCGGCTCATTATTCAACTAGGCGTTGATAAGTGGGGTTTATAGCCCGTAAGGGCGATCAGCCGGAATGGCGATAAAGCCGGGACGCACGGGAGCCGGGTCCGGCGCATAGGCCACCGTCTGCACCGTAGCGGTCGGCTGGCTGATTGCGGGCACAGGTGCCATGGGCAGCGAAGCAATCTGCGTGGACTGGACAGGCGTAGTGCCGCCCTTCAGGCCGGTTTCATCCAGCATGCCCTTGCGCTTGGCCTGATAATAGTAGCCGCTGGCATAGAGGCGAACAGCGCGGTCAAAATTGCGGTCGGCAACCTTGTAGGCACCGGCCAGGTATTTCACGCCGTATTTGAGGTTGGTTTCCGCATCGAGCAGGTCCTTTGGCGTGCCGCTGTGCCCCATGGCGCGGGCGGTGGACGGCAAAATCTGCATCAAGCCCCAATACTTGCCGTTGCGGGCTTCCGGACGGCCACGGCTTTCGCGGTGGACAACACGGCGCACCAGCGCTTCCGGCACCGCATAGGCGGCAGAATATTGTGAAATCAGATTGTCGACCCGCGGGCCGTAGGTTTCTGTCTTTGCCGGTGCGGCAATTTTTGCTGTCTCGGCCGGAGCAACCTGCGTCGTGGCATTGGCGGTTGCGAGGGCGGCCGGGTTGGCTGCCGGGCCGGCATAGGCCATCTGCACAGGCGCGCCCGTCACGGTCAGCGCGGTGGTGCGCGGTGCAGTTTCAGGAACAGGAATCGACGCTGTGCTGGTCGGCAATGTCGGGTTGGCCGTGGTGCAGGCTGCCAGGCTCAGTACCAGACCGAGGCAGGCGAGCGGGCGCAGCAATCGAATGTTTGAAACCATTGTCCACCAGTTCTGAGCGACCGTTTACGGCCTGTTAATCTCTTCTCATAGCCTGTTCGGCGGCTTCCCCGGCAATCACTTTCCGCAACACTCTGTAACAAATGCCGTTTCCACAGGTCTGCAGGGCGATTTTTGGACGCTCCACAGCCCCTGGCGACCGCCGCGGATGCTCCCGGTCCCGATCAATCCGCGCGTGTTGTTTGTCTGCCATTTTCTCGATACGATCGCCGTTATCGCCATTTCGGGACGGATCACATGAAGACAATCGCTGCCACCCTTTTCGGCCCGGAGGATTTGCGTATGGCGGAACACACGCTCTCCGCGTTGAAGCCCAATATGGTGCGCATCCGCTTCGGCGCAGGCGGCATTTGCGGCTCGGACATGCACTATTTCCGTCATGCGAGGACCGGCGATTTTGTCGTGACATCGCCGCTGATCCTCGGTCACGAAGTGGCGGGGGAAGTGATGCAGCTCGGGTCTGAAGTCACGGGGCTCAGTGTTGGCGACCGTGTCGCGGTCAACCCGTCGCGCTGGTGCGGCACCTGTGCCTACTGCCACGAGGGACGCGCCAACTTGTGCGAGAATATTTATTTCATGGGGTCGGCGTCGAAGACGCCGCACATGCAGGGCGGCTTTGCCCGTTTTTTTGATGCAACGCCGGCGCAATGCGTGAAGGTGCCCAGGGATTTCCCGTTTCAGGCGGCGGCGCTGGCCGAACCGCTTGCGGTGTGCCTGCACGCCGTTCGCCGGGCCGGACATGTCAAAGGGCATTCAGCCATCATATTCGGTGCGGGTCCGATCGGGCTTCTCACCCTTCTGGCGCTGAAACATGCCGGGGCGGAATCCGTTGTGATGGTCGATCTCGCCGCCGCTCCGCTGAAATTCGCGCTTGAACTGGGTGCCGACCGGGTGTTCGACCTGTCGGAAGGCGAGGACAAGCTTGCCAAACTGGCCGTCGCGACACCGTTCGATGTCGGCTTTGAAATTTCCGGAACGGCCGCTGGCCTTGCCTCGGCCATCCGCACCGTGCGGCGCGGCGGTACGGTTGTGCAGGTCGGCAACCTGCCCGGCGGGTCTATTCCGGTGCCCGCCAATGCGGTGATGGCGCGGGAACTCGACCTGAAAGGCACATTCCGTTTCGGCGAAGAATTCTACGAAGCCGTTGAACTGATCGTCTCCGGAGAAATCGGCGTGTTGCAGCTTGTCACGGGTGAATTCCCGCTTGAAGAGGCCCCCGAAGCCTTCGCCGTGGCGCTGGACAGATCCCGCAGTGTCAAGGTCGTTCTGACGGCCTGATGGCCCGGCGACCATTTGCCGTCACGCCACAGCTTGGTCTGGCGGCGGAAATCCGCTAACAGGGTGGCAGAGCAGCGGATTATTAACAATGATGCGCTAAAAACCATTCATCTCCACCTTTGGAAATCAGACCGCTCAAAATGAACGTGCCGCGTGTTTTTTACCCTCTGTCGTTGATGTCAAAATGTGTGGCATTGTTTGTTCTGGTTGTTGGCGTGGCGAGCGGTTGCACGACCACGTCGGCGCTGCAGCCGGTCGCAACGACCGTGCCCGCTTCCATCACGGAAAAGTCCGCGTCGATTGTCGTCGATGGCAGTACCGGCGCGGTGCTTTACCAGGCCAGTGCCGACCTTCCGCGCATCCCGGCCTCGCTGACCAAGATGATGACGTTGTATCTGACGTTCGAAGCGCTGGAATCCGGCCGTCTTACCAAGAACACGGTCATTCCCGTTTCCGCCCACGCTGCTTCCCAGGCGCCGAGCAAGCTCGGCTTCCGGCCCGGTCAGTCGATCGATGTGGATACGGCGATCAAGGCGATCGTAGTCAAGTCGGCCAATGACGTTGCCGTTGCGCTTGCCGAAGCCATTGGCGGCTCTGAACCGCAGTTCGCCGCATTGATGACGGCCAAGGCCCGCCAGCTCGGCATGAAGGGCACGACGTTCAACAATGCCTCGGGTCTCCCCGATCCCATGCAGGTCACCACCGCCCGCGACATGGCGCTGCTCGGCATGGCGCTGCGCCGGCATTTCCCGCAGCAATATTACTATTTTTCGCTGCATGACTTCATGTTCAACGGCAGGCTGGTGGAAGGCCACAACCGTGTCCTGGCAAAGCTCAATGGTGCCGATGGCATCAAGACAGGCTATGTCCGGGCCTCCGGCTTCAACATCGTCACATCGGTGAATGACAATGGCCGCAAGCTCGTTGCGGTGGTGATGGGCGGCGACACGGCAAGAGCGCGCGACCAGCAGGTCGTCGATCTGGTTCATAGCTATCTGCCCATGGCTGCCTCACGCTAAACCGCCTCACGCGGTCAGGACTTGCCATGCAGCGCACAACCGTTGCATGGTTCCTCGGAATGCGACTCAGAATTCAGCGCGTGCTATGGCGCTGATCGGAGGAAGATCGCCCCATGTGGTCCTATGTGCGCAATCTCCCCAGCAAGGCACGCGCCTGGATAACCGCCGGCCTCGGCACCTTTGCCGCGCTCGCAGTGGCTGTGGCCCTCGGGGTGTTCGAAGCGCAGCCGCAGGCCGCCATCAGCCAAATTCGTCCCGGACAGTCGCTTGATGCCGGCAAGTGGCGCATCAAGCCCCTGAATGCCTGGGTGACGGATCAGAAAATCCATGGTCTGACGCCGAAGGCGGATCAGAAGGCGCTGGTGCTTGAGGTCGAGCTGATGAACCGGACAACGCGGTCGGACAAAAGCTACTACAGCGCAGTCCATCTGCCTCCCGCGATTGAGGCAAAGGCGGAAAAACCGATGATCTATCTTGCGCGGGATGACGCGCTGATGCCGTCGCTCCAGCCGGGACTGCCGGAAAAAATGGCCTATGTCTGGCTGATGCCGGCAACGGCGATACCCAAGGATACGGTTGAGCTGAGCTTTGACGCCGATATATTCAAGCGGAGCGATAATCTCTATGGCGCGCCCGGCTGGTGGGGCAAGCGCATGGCGGCCAAGGCCAGTCTGGCCCTTGCCGGAGGACAGGGCTGATGCGCCCGCTCGGCAATATTCTGGTGGTCTGTCTTGCCGTCGTTGTGCTGTATGCCATGCAGCAGACAAAGCCGCATTACGAGGATTTGACCGGTCCCATCCCCGCCTATGGCAAGATGCATGAAACGGTTCATACCCGGCTGGTCGACCTCCGGTTGGAGCAGGTGGATTTCGCCCGCGAACTGACATTCACGCAGTACGGGCAACGCAAGACACTGACGACGTCGGGCCTTTGGGCTGTGGCGACAACGGAATTGGCGGCAACGACTGCATCGACAACGGTTGCTGCAGTGACATGGGTGGGCCCCACGGGCCTGCATTACGAAAAAACCGATCGTGTCGGCACCCTGAGCAGCCAGATGCCGCCGATGCTTGATCCGGGCATGCCGAGGAAAGTTCGTTTTGTCTTTGAGATCCTGCCGGATCAAGTGAATGGGGCAACGTTCACGCTTTCCGGCCGGATGGCGCCACGGCTCGATTCCGAGGCGCGCATCGCCATCGATGATTTCAGAAAGTTCAACGACGGCCAGCCGCTGATAGCGGACAGCTATGATCTTGCAAAACCCGTGCCCGTTTCAGGGAACTGATCGCATGACCCTCGCGCTTGAAGAGACACCGGATCTTTCGGAACGCCGCTGGCGCCGGCGCAGTCTGTGGGCGCTGGTGCTGCTCGTTCCTCTTGCGCTGTTCGTCATGTCGTACGGCGATGTCAAGGAAATGGGAGAAAGCAACAATGTCGTGCCGATTGACGTCGCGGCTGGCCAGATCGCCCGCTACGGCGGCAGCGACTGGCAGTTTATCGAGCTGCGCACGGTCACCGAGGGCATGAAACCGGGGGCATTGCCGAAAAATGCCGTTCCGGTCATTGCGCGTTTCATTGTCGAAATCGGCGATCCTGACCTGAAAAACCTCTGGCTGATGTGTTCGATCAGGCTTGCGGACGCAACCGGGCGATCCTGGTCACCGGCATCGGTACCCGGCCTGCCGCGTCCTGCCGAGGGGATAGAAACCTGTACCTCCACCATCTTTGCCGGGGTCAGCCAGGGCATGCGGCGGGTGGTCGAGGAGACCTATCTTGTCCCCGCTGATGTCGTTGGGGAGCTGAGGCCGACCATCGGCATGCGCAGCGAGCGGCCCTATTATCTGCGGTTTGCCCGTCCGCAATAGCTGGGCTAGCTGCCGGCAGCAACCGGTTCCGCCTCTGCCGGCTGCGGATTGCGCCGCATCGAGAATGCCGTTTCCATAATTGCGGCAAGAAAGCAGATGCGCAGCGGTTCGACCAGTATCCCGGTGGAGGAGTCCTGCAGGGGGCTGCCGAACAAGAAGGTGACGCCATTGGAAAGGGCCTGCCAGACGTCCAGCGCATGCGGGCCGATCAGCCGCGCGGTGCCCAGCCACATCCAGGCCGCGGCCCACTCAATGAAACGATATCCGAGGATCAGCGTGAGGATGAGCAGCAGTCCGGCGTTAAGGGTCAGCTTGACGCCGTTGGCGATGGGCAGGTAGCGCGAGCGGTAGCCGCCAATGAAATGTTCCACGAAGTCGCGCAGGAATTTCGGGATCGATGCATAGCGCGTGCCAAACTGTTCGACGCGGCGGTGCAGATGCAGAATTTCTTTTTCGTCGCGCACATCGTAGCCATAGACCAGAGCCACCATCACAAGCCAGATCACCGGTAACAGCGCATGAAAGAACAGGCCGATCGCGGCGGTGCCGAACGCTTCGGGAACCTGCTCGACGGGTATGAGTGCTGCGGCATGGGCCGATGCAACCGGCTCCGGCAGACCGGCAAGCAGGGATTTGATATAGGTCCAGAGATTGCCCTCGCTCAGGGCCTTCATCCAGCTGTCCTTCCAGCGGCTGATGATGAAGAGGCCGATGAAAACCCAGTTGGTCTCGCACACCACCATGATGATCTGCCAGATGGAACGGCCAGTCTTTTCCTTCATGGTTTTTGCCAGCTTGCGGATGACCCAGGAGATGGCAACGGACAGAAGCAGCCATTTCGAATCCAGCACATCAAGCACATTGCTGCCGCGCTCACCAAAGGGCATCTGGTCGAGCGCGGCGCGTGAATACTGCCGCACCGTATTGCCCAGAAAGCCCCAGGCGGCGTAGTAGGCAAAGAACGGGATGAGCGCGACAGAGACCATGGCGGCCAGTCTCGAAAATCCGCGGCGCGTGTCGTCGTCCGGGTCCGCTGCCGCGATTTTCTCCTGCACCGCGTTCAATGCCGGCAGGCCGGGCCGGACGATCTGGATCATGGAAACGGTTGTCACAAGCTGCGCAAGGGCCACCAGCGTCAGCACGGCCAGTCCCGCATAGTGATTGATATAGGCCGCATCGACGGCCAGTTGCATCAGCACATGCGATGCGATGACCCCAAGCAGCAGAACGGCAAAAAGCTGTGGCCAGAACCTCAGCCACAGCCGGAATGTCAGCTTCAGGGGCAACATAACGTCGGCCAGCATGATCAATTCCCAGCGAATCTCATGCGGACTGTATCAAAATCGCGGGGCATGTCACCCCGCGGGGACAGGCTCTAGCAAGTCGCCAGAACCTGCGTTGCCGCGCGCCTGTCGAGCGCCTGGCTCCAGAGTGTCAGCCCAAGGGCGCCGACCACGAGAATGGCACCGACCCATGGCGTCGCGCCAAGACCGAGGGGTGAGGCCACGATGATGCCGCCGAGGAAGGCACCCCCGGCAATGCCGAGGTTGAACGCGGCGATGTTCAGCGCTGAGGCAACGTCGACCGTTTCCGGCGTGTGGATCTTGGCCAGCTGCACCACATAAAGCTGCAGGCCGGGGACATTGGAGAAGGACAGCGCACCGAGCGCGGCCAGCGTGACCAGCGACCAGACCGGCGAGACGGCGGTGAAGGTGAAGATGGCCAGCACAAGTGCCTGCAAGGCAAACATCACGACCAGCGCGCCAACCGGGTTGCCGTCGGCCACACGTCCGCCAACCATGTTGCCCACGGCAATCGACAGGCCGTACAGCACGAGGATGAGACTGACTGTCGAGCCTGCATAGCCGGTGATTTCCTGCAGCACCGGGGCAAGGAATGTGAACATCACGAAGGTCCCGCCATAGCCGAGCGCGGTCATGGCGAAGGCGAGCAGCAGGCGTCCGCTGCCCAGCACGCGAACCTGGTCGATCAGGCGTGCAGGAGCGGCCTTGGCGATGGTAGTAGGCAGAAGCACGGCAATGGCGACGAAGGCGATGACACCAAGGCCGGCAACCGCCCAGAATGTTGCACGCCAGCCTAGCTGCTGGCCGATGAAGGTACCAAGCGGAACACCGGTGACGATGGCGACGGTCAAGCCGAGGAACATCATGGCGATGGCCGATGCGCGCTTGTTGGGCGCAACCAGATCGGCGGCAATGGTGGCACCAACCGAGAAGAACACGCCATGCGCGAAGGCGCTCAGCACGCGGGCGACGAGCAGCAGTTCATAGGTTGGCGAAAGCGCCGCAGCAGTATTGCCGACGATGAAAAGCGCCATGAGCCCGAGCAGGAGCGGCTTGCGCTCGATCTTGCCGGTGAGGGCGGTCAGAACCGGTGCACCGAAGGTGACGCCCAGCGCATAGACGCTGACGATGAGACCGGCGAGCGGCAGGCTGATGCCGAGATCGCCGGCAACGGTGGGCAGGAGGCCAACGATCACGAATTCTGTCGTGCCGATGGCATAGGCGCTGATTGTCAACGCCAGAAGTGCGAGAGGCATTGTCTTGTCCTTTGAATGGCAGGCGGGAATTCGATCCGGCCCGCGAATGGAATGATGACGGATGGCAATCCGGTTGCGCTGAATATGGTCGACGCGCATTCCATTGATAATCGTGTGATATCGCGGGATAATCGTGAATTGAATTCATGGATCAGGGCAATGCACGCACGAGGCTTGTCATCGGCACCGGTTTCATGAAAACGTGCGTCAACCGAGGCCCCCATGACGCATGCTCTGCCAGTTCTGTACTCTTTTCGCCGCTGTCCCTATGCCATGCGGGCCCGGCTCGCCATTCAGGCCGCGCACCAGGCCTGCGAGCTCCGGGAAATCGTATTGAGAGACAAAGCGCCGGAGTTTCTCGGTATTTCGCCATCGGGAACGGTGCCGATGCTGCTGCTGCCCGACGGGACAGTGATTGATGAAAGCCTCGACATCATGCGCTGGGCCTTGAGCCAGCACGACCCGGAACATTGGCTTGAGGTCGATGATGGCGGCTGGATTGCCCGCAATGACGGCTCGTTCAAGCGTAGCCTTGACCGCTACAAATACCCCACCCGCTTTGATAACACCGATCCGCTGGCAGAACGCGAAAAAGCCGTGGCAATTCTGGATGAATACGAGGAACGGCTGGCCTGGTCGCGCTGTCTCTTCCGGGCGACGCCGTCGCTTGCCGACATGGCGATCCTGCCGTTTGTCCGGCAGTTTGCCAGCGTGGATGCGGGCTGGTGGAGCGGGCTTGCCCGGCCACACGTGAAGCGGTGGCTGGATGAGTTCGTGTCATCCGGCCGGTTCGACGCGGTGATGCTGAAATATCCGAAATGGCAGGTCGGCGATGCCCCGACCCTTTTCGGCAACGCCTGAGCATCGATTGCAACGGCTTCGAGCGGATGAAACGTTTCAATCCGCTTGAATGGCCTTTGCCGGCACGCTCTTGTTTTTCAGGTTCAGAAGGTTGCCCGAAAGGATGAGGGCTGCGCCGAGCGCCGTGTAGATATCGATCCGTTCCGCATAGATGAGCCAGCCCAGCACGGCCATGAGCGGAACGCGCAGAAAGTCCATCGGGATGACCACGGTGGCATCCGCATAGAGCAGGGCCTTCGCCATGCAGAAATGCGAGAATGTGCCGGTGAAGGCAATGATCACCACCCAGGGCCAGGCATGCAGGGTCGGCCACTGCCAGACATGCAGCGCCGGCAGCAATCCGATGGCTGACTGGATCACCAGCATCCAGAAGATGATTTTCACCACGCTTTCCGTGCGGGTCAGGGATTTGACCATGGTGAAGGAAATGCCGAACGTGAACGCCGCGCCGAGGACAATCAACTGTCCCATTTCGATCGTTCCGATGCCGGGGCGCACAATGATGACGACACCGATGATGCCGAGAAGGATCGTCAGCGTGCGCCAGAGATTGAACCGCTCGCCGAGAAAGGCGACGGCCATGACGGCCGTCCAGGCCGGTGTGGTGAATTCAATGGCGATCACCTGCGCCAGCGGGATCATGGACAGCGCCTGCAGCCAGGCGAACTGGCCGGCATAATGGGCGGTATTGCGTCCGATGTGCTGCCAGATGCGGCCGGTCCGCATGGCGCGCACGCCGCCGGAAGACCGGATCAGCGGATAGAGCATGGCCAGCCCGATCAGCGACCGCATTTCCATGATCTGGAAGACGTTGAGTTCCTTTGAGGCTTCCCGGCCGGAGATCGCCATCATGAGAATGGCGGCCAGCGACCCGGACATCCAGAACGCCGCCTTCAGGTTTGATGGCTTGAATTCCATGGCGGCCGTTATTTCGCGTAGACGCTGGCGAAATCCGCAAAGCCCTTCACTTCGATCGGGTTGCCCGAGGGATCACGGAAAAACATGGTCCACTGCTCGCCCGGTTCGCCCTTGAATCGCACCACGGGAGGCATGACGAAGTCGACCTTTGCGTGCTCGAGCCGGTCGGCAAGGACATTCCAGTCTTCCAGCGGAAGAATGACGCCAAGATGCGGCATGGGCACCATGTGATCGCCCACCTTGCCGGTGTTGGTCGTTTCGAACGGCTTGCCGAGATGCAGCGAGATCTGATGACCGAAGAAATCGAAATCCACCCAGCTGTCGGTGCTTCGCCCCTCAGCACAGCCAAGGATATCGCCGTAGAAGCCGCGCGCCTTGTCGAGATCATGGACGTGGTAGGCAAGATGAAACAGCGAGCGCATGGGAAGAATCCTGAGAAACGGGGATGATGGCGAAGCTATCAGCAACTGAACCGGCAATGCAATGCACGGTGGTTCGAAATTGCGCGAAGCATCCGGTGCCAGCAGCACGTCCCGATATTGCAGCGTTGGACTGCTGTTTGCATGGAACAAAAATAGCCAGCAAAGAGTTTTGCCACGCTACAATCGTTCTGATCCCGAAAACAGGAAATTTGCAATGTCCATTCTTATCAGCCTTTTGATCACCGTTCTGGTGATCTTTCTTGTGCTCTATCTCGTCCAGATGCTGCCGCTCGATGGCCGCGCCAAGCAGATCGTCCAGGTGATCGTTGTGGTGATCGGGATTATCTCGCTGCTGCGCTATCTCGCAGTTTTCTAGGGATCGCTGCGGCGGGGCTCAAGGCTCCGCCGCATCCTCGCTATTTCTTTACGTCACCGAGCTGCCCCAGCATCCAGTCGCGGAACGCGCGGATTTTCGGGACATTCCGCCGGGCTTCGGGATAAACCAGCCAGTAGGCGTGCTCTGACGATCCCACAATATCGAAGGGTTGGATAAGCTGTCCTTGTTGCAGCTCGGGCTGGAAGAAGAACGGTGTCAGTATTCCCACGCCCTGTCCGGCCAGCACCGCGCGCCCTTCCAGATGCTGATCGCCCAGCCGATTGCGCAGGTCGCCGCGCAGGGTCGGCTTTTCGATACCCACCAGGCTGAACCAGATGTTCCACCAGGGGTCGCCGGGGTCGAGAATGGGCAGTTTGAGCAGGTCGGTTGGTGTCTTGACACCGCCGACAGAGGCGGCGAGTGCCGGTGACAGCATGGGCGTGAAATAGGCCTGGAAAAGCTTGTGACAGACCAGGCCGGGCCACTCCTTTGTGCCGCTGCGAATGCCGACATCCGCCTCCTGACGCACGAAATCCGTCATTTCGCGGCCGGATTTCAGCCGGACGGCCAGTGCCGGGTTCTCCATTTGAAACGAACCCAGCCGCGGAACCAGCCATGTGGCGGCAAAGGTCGGAATCGTCGCAATGGTCAGGATGCCGTCGGCGCTTTCGCGTGTCGTTGCAAAGGCGGCACGCAGGATTTCGAATGCCTCGGTCGTTGCCGGGGCCAGCCGCGCCCCGATTTCCGTCAGGACAACCTGACGCGGCAGCCGCAGAAACAGCGGCGATCCCACCCGCTCTTCCAGCAGTTTGATCTGGTAGCTGACGGCGGCTTGCGTCATGCCGAGCTCCTCCGCCGCCTTGGTGAAATTGCCATGGCGGGCAGCGGCCTCGAAAACACGGATAGCGGCAAGGGGCGGAAGATTCATCGGCATGATCCATAAGCTGTCCTTATGGAAGATACTCGTCGTTTTGTTGGAAAACAAGCGCGAACAGGCGCATTGAATACACACCCAAGACATGAACGTCGCATACAAACCGGAGTTGAGGTCATGAACCCCTCACCATCGCACTGCACATCCATAGACAACCCCGGATCCCGCTGGGGTTGGTTCGCGACCCTCAGGCGGGCGCTGGTGAGGCCCACTGTGCCGATCACCGTCAATGCCGGGGATTTTTCCGATCACATGCTGCGTGACATCGGCATGAGGGACGGCCGTCCCGGGCGGGGCGACCTTTTCACATCGCACCCCGATCTGAAGAAGGATATTTTCAAAGGGTCCGTCTAAGCGTGCCGTTCAGGAATCAAAGTCGACTTCCAGTTGCTTCTCGAGGGCGACAAGGTCCGCGGGAAGCGGCATGCCCATGGCTTTCAGTTCGTTGAGATGCTCACGCAGAGTCTCGTGAATTTCATGGGCGTCAGCCGGCCGTTGCACCATCTCTTCAAGCAGGAGTGCGATCTGTGCCTTGATGTCTTCGAACGCCATGATTTTTCCTTTCAACGCAACCGCAAAGCCGGGTTTTTACACCTGCGCACATGCTAGCAGATTATTGTGCGCCGGAATATTGCGTATCAGAAACCTTTTCCATCCACTCGACGGCATTTCCGTCCAACGCCTCCTGCATGGCGATGTGCGACATGGAATTTGCCGGACCCGCACCATGCCAGTGTTTTTCGCCGGGCGGAATCCAGACGACATCACCAGTCCTGATCTCGCGAATTTGTTCGCCCCAGACCTGCGCGAGGCCCGCACCGGAAACCACATAAAGGGTCTGTCCAAGCGGATGGGTGTGCCATGCGGTACGGGCGCCCGGCTCGAAATGCACGACGACGGCGATCAGCCGCGCCGGGGAAGGGGTCTGGATGATCGGGTCCTGCCAGACCGTGCCGGTGAACCATTCTTCCGGCGCACGGCGCGTCGGTATGGAGCCGCTCGATTTTATGTCCATTCGGTTTCTCCCGGGGTTTCGGCCGGATCGGCCGGAGGCTGGCTTTCAGGCAACGGCATCGTGCTTGCCGAGGCGATGACGGAGTCGAGAAAGCCGGGGAAGCGATTGTCGAGATCGGCACGGCGCAAGGTCAGAAACCGTTTCGTTCCATCGGGCCGCACATTGATCACGCCTGCCTCCCGCAGCTTGGCGACATGATAGCTCAGGGCTGTTTTGGAACCAAGCTGGGTAAATTGCCCGCATGTCATGGCGCGTTCGCCATTGCGCGCCAGAATGGCAATGATGTTCAAACGCGTCTCGTCGCCAAGCGCTGTGAAGATGGCGGGAAGTGAAATCTCTTCAGCATCCGGATGAAACAGGGGATGGGTCATGCCCTCCCACGTAGCAAGTACGCGGGGAAAGTTCAATGTTCAATAATCGTTGAACTTTGTTCTTGACTTCACATGCCGGTGAGCTCAATAGTTCAAGGATCATTGAACAAAGGATATCTCCCATGGACATTCGCCTTGTCGGTCTGGCGTTGGGTACATTCGCCATTGGCATTGAGGGTTTTGTCGTCGCCAGCCTTCTGCCGCAGATTGCCGGGGATACCGGCGTGACGCTGGTTCAGGCCGGTTATCTCGTGGTCATGTTCGCGCTTGCCTATGCGCTGGGCGCGCCGGTTCTTGCGGCGCTTACCGGGTCTGCAGACCGCCGTCTCATCCTGGCAGGCAGTGCCACCACCTTCGTCATCGGGGCAATTCTGGCGGCATTTGCTCCGTCCTATGCGTTTCTCACGGCCGCCCGGCTGCTGATCGGCATGTCGGCGGGCCTATACGCGGCCACGGCGCAGGCAACGGCCGTCGCCATCTCTGAAGCGCATCACCGGGCACGGGCGATTTCCGTCATCGTCGGCGGGACCACGCTGGCGGTGGCCTTCGGTGCGCCGCTTGGCGCGCTGATCGCATCGTTTGCCGGCTGGCGCGGCACCTACATCTTCATTGCCCTGATCGGGGCGGCCGCGACAACCTTCGTCTGGTTTCTCCTGCCGCGCGGATTGCGCGCCGACCGCTTGACCCTGCGCCAGCGGCTCGGCGTGATCCGCCACCCCGGGCTCTTGCCCGCGCTTGTCACCATGCTGCTCTACATGGCCGGCGGCTTCATCGTTTTCACCTATATCGCCGCCATCGCGGTACAGGGCACCGGCCTTTCCCGCGCGATGGTGCCGCTGGTGCTGCTGGCCTTTGGTCTTGGTGCTGCCCTTGGCAATGTTGTCGGCGGACAATTGTCGGATCGCTTCGGCCCGACGCGCACGGTGATCGCCGCCTCCTTCCTCAATGCCGCATCGCTGATGGCGATCAGCTGGATCATGCAATGGCCGCATGAAATCGCCGGTCCTGCTCTGATGACGATCATGGTTCTCTGGGGAATTGCCGCCTGGATGTTCCCGCCCGCGCAGGCCAGCCGGGTTCTGGCGATCGCACCGGAAAGCGCGCCGCTCGCGCTGTCGCTCAATGGCTCGGCGCTCTATCTCGGCATTGCTTCGGGGTCGTTCATCGGCGGGCTGATCATCGCCAATCTGGGCCTTGAATATCTGGGCTGGATCGGCGGCGCCTTCCCGCTGCTCGGACTCGTCGTGATGCGGCTCGCCAGCATCAACGCGCGCAAGACCGAACTTTCCGTCGCCTGATCCCCGG
Source organism: Phyllobacterium sp. NPDC097923 (assembly GCF_044760925.1). Classification (NCBI taxonomy): domain Bacteria; kingdom Pseudomonadati; phylum Pseudomonadota; class Alphaproteobacteria; order Hyphomicrobiales; family Phyllobacteriaceae; genus Phyllobacterium; species Phyllobacterium sp. NPDC097923. The sequence continues at coordinate 208,463 of NZ_JBIWBL010000001.1, forward strand.
CGACCGAACAAAGGCTGGCCGAAACGAAACCCGTTCCGGCCAGTCTGGTGTTTATGAAGATGATTTCAGGAGCGAAGCAATCTGCTGCGTGCTGGGCACCTGGCCGTTCGGCGTGAGCTGGTCGACCACGCCCGGCAAGATCTTCGACAGCTGCGCGAGAAGGTCTTGTTCACTCATCCCGGTTTGCTGGGCAATCTCGCTGATGGTTTTCTGGCCGAGCGCGCTGCCCAGATCGCCGGGTGCGATGGGCTTGTTTTCACCCGGCTGAAGCCAGGAATTTGCCGTCTCGCCATGGCCCGCATTGGTCAGGCTGTTCAGGAGCCCGCCGAGCCCGCCGAGAAGCCCGCCGCTGGCTGCTGTATTGCCGTTGTCGGCCGTCTGCGGATTGTCGGGAGCCTGCGCGGGCTGGCTCGAGCCGCCGCTCAGCATTTTACCGACCAGAAGTGCTCCAAGCGCAATGATCAGCGGCTTCGATATATTTCCGCCTGGTACCGCATTATCGAAAATTCCCATCTCGATCTCCCTTCTATATTGCTCGGTTTCAGCTCAAATCCGTCGTTCTCCCCCGCAAAGATATTTGTTCATTCCGGGAGAAAGCACAACCATCTTGCTTTTATTCAATCTATGCGAAAACATGACGACATTAAGCCAATGGATAGGAAGGAATGTTCGCATGTCTGTTATCGGTTGGATTGTACTTGGGCTTGTTGCTGGATTTATTGGCAGCAAGATCGTCAACAAGAGCGGTCAGGGCTTAATCCTTGACATCGTTCTGGGCATCGTCGGCGCTGTTGCCGGCGGCTTCATTTTCAGCTTGCTCGGTGCCACCGGCGTCACCGGCTTCAACATCTACAGTCTGATCGTCGCTGTTATCGGTTCCGTCGTCGTGCTCTGGCTCTATCACGCGATCACCGGCAACAGATCTGCATGACCTGAAACCGCTTGCTTTTTGGAATGAACAGCGTGGCATCCGTGCCGCGCTGTGACTGTTATTGTAGGGCAAGGAAAACAAAACACCCACATGGTGCGGCGTCCATTCCGGCCTTAGTAGGACGCGATGATCAAGGCCGGGTCTGGCGCCCGGTTATCAGCGCCTGTCATCCAACTTGCGTGCTTGCCACTCATTTCTTGGAACGATCCCGCCAATCCTGAAGGTGAATGAGACCACCCGCGTTGCGCCGGCATCGACCGAACATTTGAAATCCAGATTGTACCAGTTTGATCCGAGGCGGAACGCGGCGCCAGCACCGTTGAATGACGTCTTGGACATGATCCCTCCCGCGGGGCCATTGGGAAGGATCGCATCCCGCGATGCAGTGCTGGGTTTTGAACTCAGCATCGCCAATGCCTCCGACGTACAGAGGCTTGCAAGGCGCTCTTCTGGCGAAAGCCGTGCGACGATCTGCGCTGTCCGTGGGTCAAGCCCCGAGTTCGGCAGGAATTTCTGGCTCATATTTGAGAATGGATTGGAGCTGGGTGCGGTTTTGGAGCCGTTCGGTTTGGATGCCTGATCTGATTTCTTCGGCGTAGGCTCTGATTTCTGTTGCGGAGTGGGCATATTGTTGACCGCGTTGGTCGGAGCCGGCGACTGTTGCGTTGCCTGTCCCGCCGTTTCGCTGGGCATGGGCTCCGACTGCACATCAGGTCTCGGGGTTTCTGGCGCAGCCGGTTTGCTCTCCAGCGGTAGCGCGGCTGGAGCAGCGTCCATTTTCGCTTGTGCTGCGGGCGACTCCTGCGGGGTTGATGCTGCGTCTTGCGTTGTACCGTCGGCGGGTGGCGCCGCTTCGGAATCGGCAGCATCTCTTTCTGATCTCGGGAGAAGCTTGAGAAGACGTTGCGAAGAGGCGGCCGCTGCGGCGGGGGCCGGCGCGGGCTGCGGTTTTGGCGCCTCTGCCTTCTCTTCCTTCTTTTCCGGTTCCGGCTTTGGCTGCGGTTCGGGTTCTGGCGGCGGAACGACCTTCACCTCCACGCTTTCCGGCTCCGGCGGTGTGGTTTGCCATTGGGGAAGCTGGAGGAACAGCAATGCCGCCACCAAAAGATGCAGGCCGAGGGACGTCAGGACGCCCCCTCCAACTTCGTCCCGCAGCTTTTTGGCGAACACTAGCATTGCTTAAACGATTATCGACCGCATGCCTGAAACCTAGGCGCTTGACCGGCCCGCAACAAGGGGGAAGGACGCAGGCCGGGTCCCTCTACTTCAGCAGTGCGGCAATGGCCGGCTTGTCGGCCGCCAGTTCCAGTGCTGTCTTGCCGCCTGCAGTCCTGGCAGATTTGTCCGCTCCGTGTTTGAGCAGGGCCTGAACCACGGCGGGATCATCGCTGTAACTTGCCGCCATGTGCAGCGGCGTCATCCTGTCGTAGTCGCCGACGAAGTTGACCTTCGCGCCCTTGGAAATCAGCAGATCGATGACGCTTGCCGGGCCGTAATAGGCTGCAGTGTGCAGGGGTGCCCAGCCCTCCTGGGTCTTCAGGTTCACATCGGCACCGCAGGCCAGCATCTTGGCAACAAGATCGGCTTTCTTGTCGCGGATCGCGATGCTGAAATGTGTATCGCCGCCCATATCCCGCCCGTTCGGATCGAGTTTTTTGCACTGCGCGGCCGTGGGCGCCGCGCTGGCGCCGGAAACCGGAACAACCGCACTGACCGCCGTCAGAGCCAACCCGAACAGGGCCACATTTGAAAACAATCTCCGCACGCTGTCGTCCTCACCAATTTTGGATTGCATCCGTCATCCGCGACGGATCGATCCCTGCTTTCTACAGGGCTTCTCGTCTGCGGGGCAAGGGAGGAGCAGCGCATTCGGCAAAAGGCCCAAGCACGTCCCGCGGCACGTGTCGCGGGACGTGCTGGCGTTCAAGCGGATCTACCGATTGCGCCGGATTCCGGCCGCACCGCCGGCCGCTGCGGCGAGGGCGCCGATCAGCATGGCGACGAAGGCTGCAAAACTGCCGCTTGCGGCAATCTTTGCCGACTTGTCGGCGGCCTGCTTGGCCTGAGCCTTCAGTTCTTCAACCTTGGCCGTGGCTTTGGCCTTGACGTCGTCGATCTTGGCAACAGCCGCATCGTATCGCTTGTTGGCTTCATCGGGCGAAATGCCCAGCTGCGCTGCAATGATGGCCGTCACGCGCTGTTTGGTTTCCTGCGATGTCTCTTCACCCAGGGCATGACTGGTCAACGCCGATACGACTTCCTTGCGGGCCTGTTCCGGCGTCAGGGATGTGGTCCCCGAGGGATCGCGGTTGAGCACGCCGTCAACCAGACGGTCGACTTCCGCGCCGGCCTGTTCCTTGGTGATGCCGCTGGCTTGAACAGCCTGCGGGATCATGTCCTTGGCGGTCGAGGCCGCACCGGACACGGCCTGACCTGCCGTCGATCCGACCGAGGACGCGACGCTGCCGAGGACGCCGAAAGCCCCGCCAACGGCGGTGCCAAGCAGATAGAGTCCGATAGCCAGTCCCGCAGCCCAGACAACCAGACCGTGCAGCACGCCGCTCCAGCGCGCATACTGGCCGGAAAAGTAGGCAGCGACGTAACCGCCGATAGCCAGGGCAATAATCATCGCAACGGCGCTCCAGATACCGCCGCCGATACCCAGTCCCTGCGCGGAAGCGCCGTCGCCGGTGGTGCTGACCGTGCTGAGGCCAATGCCCAGACCGAGGGCTGCGAACATCACCTGGACGGCGATGGTGAGAAGCGTGCCGCCAAAAATACCGCCCCATGCGAGGCGCTGTCGGTCAACCGCGATTGTATCCACTGTGTCCCGATCATACGAAACCATGGTGTGTCTCCATTCATCCTGTTCTTCAGATAAAATCCCTGCGGGGTGCAAGCTCCCGGCGAGGTCAGGATGGAAACACACCCGGATACCGTTGGTTCCAGATCGGTAGCCGGATATATTTTGCACGAGCGCGGGAACAAAAGCCGCGTTCGTGTATGCCTGCGCGGTATGCGCAGGCTGCAAGGCAGGTGTACAGATGGTCTGGAAAGCGGCTGGCGTCAGGCCAGGCTGCGCGCCTCGCGAAACGTGATGAGCCTCTTGCGGCCTTCATCCCACAGGACCAGTTTTACGCAGCGCAGGCTCTGCAGAATGGTGATGCGCCCGACATTGCTCAGCTCCGGATAGTCCCGCAGAACTTCCGGCAGCCGGTAATAGGGCACGCGGCTGGAAAGATGGTGGACATGGTGGATACCGATATTGCCGGTCAGCCAGCGCAGGGGAAGCGGCAGGACGTAATGCGAGGAACCGTGCAGGGCGGCTTCCTGGAACTGCCAGTCAGCGCCTTGCGACCAATGGGTTTCCTCGAACTGGTGCTGGACGTAGAACAGCCAGATGCCTGCAGCCCCGGCAAGAACGACGATGGGCAGATGCACCATCAGGAAGGGAATAACACCCACCAGCCAGATCAGAACGGCTGCCAGCAGCGCGATGGCAAAATTCGTCGCCATGGTGGAGATCCAGGGCTGGGCGCCGGAGCGCATCATGCCGAACGGCAATCTCTGTTTGAAAATGAAAAGCCAGGCCGGTCCGATGCCGAACATGATCACAGGATGGCGGTACAGGCGGTAGCCCAGGCGGCCCCAGCGGGACAAGGCCCGGTATTCGGCAACGGTCAGGGTCGTGATATCGCCGACACCGCGCTCATCCAGATTGCCGGCGGAAGCATGGTGCAGCGCATGGGCACGGCGCCAGTAATCATAGGGGGTCAGAGTGAGAACGCCGATCGCCCGGCCAGTCCAGTCGTCGGAATGCCGGTGGGCAAAGAACGAACCATGGCCGCAATCATGCTGGATCATGAACAGGCGAAGCAGGAAGCCGGCTGCCGGAATGATAAACAGCAACCCCCACCAGAAACCGTAGTGGACGGCAGCCCAGCAGACGGCCCACAGGATTGCAAAGGGAATGACCGTCACCGCGAGCTCGAAAATGCTGCGGCCGCGGTGCGGTTTGCGATAATTCAAAAGGATTTTCGGCCAGGCTCGGCCGCCTAATCCAGCTTCGGAAATGGGAGAGGTGTTTTTCATCGTCTATCATAGGCTTGCGACATGGGGCGACACAAGAGAGCTTCCCGTTCTTTTGTCGTAATAGGCAGATTTATGTGCAAATCCGCCGCGTCATCACGGGAATCGAGGCAGAGCCGATTGGGTGCGACGTGACAGTTCCCACTGGCTTCATGGTGGCCCTCCGTCCTGTATCGACAGACGACGTTTCAGGCTCAGGAGGCTGAAATATTTTGGGCGAATTGCGCCGGATTTGCACGGGCCTCAAGATATCGGGTGATTTCATTCAGGGGCATCGGCCGTCCAAACAGATATCCCTGCTGTACGAAACAGCCGCAACTGGTCAGCCTGAGCGCCTGGCTTTCCGTCTCGACGCCTTCGGCGATGACGCGGAGTTCCAGCGCCTGTGCGAGCTGAACAATTGCCTTGACCACGGCTTCGGCCTGCTGGTCAGCGCTGATGTCTCTGGCAAAGGAGCGATCGATCTTGATGACGTCCAATGGCAAGCGCCTGATGTATGAAAGGCTCGAATAGCCCGTTCCAAAATCGTCAAGGGCAATTCGGATGCCGAGCGCGCGAAAGCGGGAAAGGCATTCCTGGGCCTGCTCGAAATCGATGAGCAGCAGGCTTTCCGTGATTTCCAGTTGAAGGGCGGAGGGAGGGAAATGATGATGGGCCAACGTCGCGGCGATATGTTCGACAACCGAGGAGGAACGCAGGTGACGCGGCGACAGATTGATCGACACGTAATCGAGATGACCGTCGCGGATGAACGGGTGCATCTCCCGGCAGCAGCGGTCGATCATTGCCCGGCCAAGCTCGACGATCAACGAACTTTCCTCGGCCAGCGGAATAAACAGGCCGGGAAGAATGAGCCCCCGCTCGGCATGCTGCCACCGCGCGAGCGCCTCCACTCCAACGATTTCATTGCTCTTGGTGGAGATGATTGGCTGGTACCAGGGCTCGATCTCTCCCGCCGCCACCGCGGTGCGCAGTTCTGCTTCCAGGCCCTGGCGGCTCTGAAGCTCGCCCGCCATGGTGTCGTCGAACTCCGTCCATGTCGAGCGTCCAGCCGACTTCGAATGGTAGAGGGCGAAATCGGCAAAGCGCTGCAGAGTTGGTGAATCCACGGCATTGCGGGGGAAGCTTGCAAAGCCGACCGAGCAGCTGACGATCAGCTGCAGGCGGCCGCAATCGATCGGCCTGCTCATGACCTCCATGACGTCTGCCGCGATCTGGCGGGCGCGTTCGCTGTGAGCCGGTGTCACGCAGATGACGCCAAACTCGTCGCCGCCCAGCCGTCCGGGCACCTCTCGCTCCCGACAGATTGCGCGCAACCGAGAAGCAACCTCCAGTAGCACTGCATCGCCGACGGCATGGCCGTAATTGTCATTGATCTCCTTGAACCGATCGAGATCGACAAACAGAAGCTGTACCATCCCGCTTTGAACACGAGCCTCCCGGATAGCCGCTTCCAGATCGCGCGTGAAACTGACCCGGTTTGCGAGCGTGGTCAGAGGGTCGCGCTCGGCAAGGAACAGGGCCTGCTGACGGGAGACCTCCAATTCGTGCGTGCGATCGAGAACGCGCATTTCAAGGTCGTTCGCCAGCACCGTCAGGTGGTTGTTGGCGTTATACAATTCCAGCGACTTCGCCTCGAGCAACCATTCCGCCTCTTCGCGGGCTCGGCGTTCCCGTATGAGGCGCCGTTCGAGACGTGCAACGCGATCACCGGGCGTGTCGGTTTCCAGCATTTAGGCTATCGCATCCGTCTTCTGGATTGAGAACCGGACGAATTTCTCGCCATCGTGTTCGTGCGCGCTTCGCTCTATAAGCACGGTCTCGCCATAGAGCTGAGCCGCGCCAAGAATGAGGCCCGAGGCAAGCGCCGCAAAGGGACGATTGCTGCGATAATCGAGGTGCATTGCCCCGGTCCCAAGGCGTTCGGCCCGAAATTCCGGCAGCTCGGCATCGGGGTAGAGTTTTCGTACCTCCACATGGATATGGCTGTCGATGCTTTCGAGGAAATCAAACAGAGTGGCTGCGGTCTTGAAGAAGTCAGGGAATGAAGCCTTGAAACGCCCGATCAAATGTTGACCAAACAAACCCAACAATTCATTTGGCGGCGTGTTGCTTTGCAAAGACAAGTTGGTGACAAGCGATTGCATTTCCTTATGGTCGTAAGTACCCACCGCAGTATAGGCACCACCACTCGGCAGGTCGGAAGCTTCGATGAGATCATCCACGGCATCTGCCCCGTAGATGTGCTCTACGAAACCCAGCAATTCGGTGAATACCATGCCTTTCATTTTGTCCCCCCTACCTGAACATCGAACCATGTCGATTTCCAACGATAGACTGCAGGAGAAAATGCATAATTAATAATCTAATTAAGAATGAAAGAAAGTTTTCCACACAGTACTTTAGGTGGGAACGCGTGGGATAAATATAGATGCTTTACTTAATTGGTTCTGCTTCAATGATCAGCGGTGACATCCGCGTGCGGGTTTCCGGTCGATCGAACCCGCCTGAAAACACGCAATGGCGACCGTGCGTCTGCATCGCACACCATGTGACTGCACCCGCAGCCAATTAAATTTAGTAAAAACTTATACTTAGGTGTAGGTTACAACCGAGCGTCCCTGTGTCTTGCCATGCGCCAGATCGAGCAAGGCTTGCTCCACATCGTGAAGGGGGATCTCGTTTGTGTGCATGAGCAAGGGTTTTTCTGCATGCATGCGCAGCAATTCCCGCATTTCGAGGCGCGTGCCAACACTTGTTCCCGTGATGACAACACCCGTTCCCGTGAGCCACTCCTGACTGATGGGCACCGGTTGCGAAACCATTGCCGTGGCAACGATTCGGCCTCTCGGTTTGATAGCCGCGACCATCAGCGGCCATGTGGCTGCTGACGGAGCAAAATTGATGCAGGCGTGCATGCCGCCCATCGCCTTCAATGGTTCAACCGCGCTGTCATTGGCCAACAGGGTTGCATGCGCACCCATTTGCCGGGCGAGGGCAAGCTTATCCGCGGCAATATCCAGGGCGACAACGCGCACGCCGGAGCGAACGGCGAGCTGAATGGCGTATAAACCAAGGCCGCCGCACCCAAAGATTGCACATTGCATGCCTGCTCTGAGGCCTGCGCGGCGGACAGCGGAAAACGCGGTTACACCAGCGCACATCAAAGGGGCAGTCGACACCGCATCGAGTTTGCCGGATATCGAAACGGCATAGTGCGCATTGACAATCACATATTCGGCAAAGCCGCCATTCACGTCAAACCCATGCGCCCGCTGGCTCTGGCAAAACGCTTCCTGCCCGGCCAAGCACTCGTCGCAATGACCGCATGTGTCGTGCATCCATGGCACGCCCACACGATCACCGACCCTGAAATTGCTCACGCCATCACCCAAACCGGCAACCGTTCCGATGCCTTCGTGCCCCAGAATCCGAGCGGGCGCATTGCCGCTGAGGGGCCGCACGCCGCCTTTCCAGATATGCAGATCGGTATGGCAGACCCCACATGCCTCCAACTTGACCAGGATCTGGCCATATTCCGGCTGCGGCACGGGGAGACATTCGAGCTTCAGCGGTCCGTTCGCAGTGCCGTCAAACAATGCCGCGCGCATCATCGGTTTTGTCGTTGCATTCATTTGACGAGGGCGTCCCTGACTTTGGCGAGCGCTGGCGTTCCGTCCAGTGCGGTCACACCGTTCAACCATTTCTCCAGATTCTCCGGCTTGGCACGGATCAACGCGGTTGCAGCCGCTTCCGCGGTTGCGCCATCGTCAAGCATCATCTTCATGCCTGCATTCTCCTGATCCACATCAAAGATCAGATTCTCAAACAGTTTTGCCACGTTGGGACAGTCCGCGGCATAACCCGGACGCGCTAGAGTCCAGACGGTTGAGCCGCCGAAATCAGGCCCGAATTCTTCGTCGCCGCCTGTGAGATAATCCATCTTGAGGTTGAGATTCATGGGGTGCGGCTGCCAGCCAAGAAAAACGATCCATTCCTTGCGTTCCACAGCACGTTTTACCTGCGCCAGCATGGCTTGCTCACTCGATTCAACAATTGTCCATCCTGAAAGGCCATGCGCGCCTTTCGCCACCATATCGAGCAATGGCTGGTTCGTTCCCGGTTCAATGCCATAAATCTTCTTGCTGAATTGATCCGGGAATTTCGCGAGATCGTCGAACGATCTTACGCCGGCAGCGGCGACATAGTCCGGCACAGCCAGAGTGTATTTCGCACCGGTCAGGTTGGTTGCAAGAACATCAACCCATTTCTTGTCGAAGAAATCTTTGAACTCGATATTCTGAGCAGGCCGCCAATTGCCAAGAAAGACATCGATCTGCCCGCCCTTAAGACTGGCATAGCTCACACTGAGGCCAAGCAAACTGCTGGTCAGTTTGTAATTCATGGCTTTCAAAAGAAGCGCCGCAGTGGCCGTCGTCAGTTGAATATCGGTCCAACCGATATCGGCGGCTCTGACGGTTGCACAGGAAGGGGCGTCGGCCCTGGATGTCGTGATGCCCGCCGCCATCAGGCCAACAGCCAATGCTGCTGAAACGAGTTTTCTCATGCTGTTCCCCTTTGGATTTCTAACGTGAGTTGCAGCAGCATCGCAGTCGGGGATTATTTGTCAATTCAAAAAATTGTACGAGCATACAAAAATTTGAACGGTATAGTTGCGTGGAGACTCTCAACAAGGTTTGACGTGGCATGAAGCGATCGATTGAAGACATCAGGCGACAGGAGTTGATCGAAGGTGCTTACCGGGCATTCCTGCAGTTCGGCATTGATGGTTTGACGACGGCACGCATCTGCAAAGAGGCGGGCATGTCGCCGGGTATTCTGTCCTATTATTTCAAGAGCAAGGACGAGGTCCTGTTCTGGATGGTGCGTCATGCCAACCGCGTCATCATGGATGAAGTGGTCAACCGCATGAAGCAGGCAACCACGCGATGGGATCGTCTGATGGCGATCGTGGAAGGAAATTTTCCGGAAGACCTCTTTGAGCAGAATGTCGCCAATGCCTGGCTTTCATTCTACGTTGCAAGTGCAAAGGATCTGCAGCTTGAGCGTCTGCAGCGGCTCTTTCATCGACGGCTGGCATCCAATCTGAGCAGTTGCGTTTGTCATCTCGTTGAGGGGGAGCAAATCCGGCATTTCGTTGCGGCCGTAGCGATCCTCATTGACGGTACCTGGCTTCACAGGGCTGCTATCCACAGCAGGATGACGTCTGCGGAGGCCATTTCGCTCATAAAGTCTCAAATTGAGAGTACCCTTGGATCCGATGTGGTGACGGCTGCCAAAAACATGCCCGTTTCCCCATAGGGCCGCCAGCCGGATCTGCCTGTCTCCATGCCTGCCCCCATTCAGGCAATACACGGCGGCGGCGCTCCGGGTGGTGCGGTTGCGCAGCGCCACCTCACCGACAATGGTTCGTTTGCGTTGACCAGCGGTATGTTCCCCGATGAAGCGGGGTCGCCATTGCGTGTTTTCAGGCGAGGTCGATCGACCGGAAGCTCTGTCGCGCTCGCTCCCGTTTTCGCAACGGGACGAGAATGCTCCGCACGGTTGTTCAACCCTTTGCGATCTCGATTGGAAGCCGACGGTTCTGATAAGTCAGGGCTGCCGCTCCTCGCCAGATATGGCGCACCGAAGAAGGTAAAGATGAGAACTTTGTCCTCATTACAGAGCGACATTAAAGCTCCCGTCGTCAATTCTCGGCCCTCACGCCGCCGACGCCGCCGACGCGGTTACCCGCTCATCCTTTGATAGCAGTTCGTCGTCAAGGATGAAGCGCTCGGTTTTTTCGTTCTAGTGTCCGGAAGACTCGCGAGAAATCTAGAGAGAGAGTTAGCATTCAAAATCGGGAATCAGCTGAGCTTGTGCTAATGAGGCTACGTAGGTGACTTATGCATACCCTCTTGCGCCCAGTCCAATTGGTACGCTCCACTCGGAGCAGCCGGTCAGGGTGCAAAATTCAGCGTCAGGGAACCGAACTATACGCCGGATGCTCTCCGCAGCTAATGGCCGTTTTATCCGATCTTCATGCTTAATCGGATTCTGTATCTTAAATCCGCGACTTGCAAGAAATCGATGAGCGATCTTGAAGGACAAGCCGCCGTGTACTTCAAGTGAAACGACAGGAACATCTGCTTCGACGATGCAGGGTGTTCCCACTCCGCTAATCGCGGGCGAAGTGATCGGATCATCCTCATGCAAATTGTAAAGAGCCTCGCCGCCCCAGTGACGAAAGAAACGTTCAATGCCATGCTCACCAGCAATCCGCGGCGGGAAGAAACAGAACCAGACCCTGCCTGCGCGATTTGGATCGCTGCTTTGGTTCCTTACTTTCAGGCGCCGTGAGACGTCGTCCGTGATCTGCCCGGTTGCCTCTAGCGCATCAATCCGTCGATCGAGCATCGCCGCGTCGGGAAGCTGCATCCCACACCGCAGTATGTGATCGATCTCGACGTCAGTTAGCCGCGTACAGTGCCAGCCAGTGATGGCATAAGGGAGGAGAGCGTCCATGAGGCCATGCATAGCGTCGTCGAACGCGCCCGGAGCGACAGTGCCCTCTCCGATCTCCCATCCAAGCAACAGATCGTAGTGCTCCGTCAGGTAGGACCGCAGGGCCACGGGCCATGTCTCCGGAGCGTCCAGATTGAGCAAGATAGGTACCATAGCGACTCTCTCCTCGGTCCACTAGAAGCATCGGATGAAGGCTTTTGATGGAGACCATACAGAATATAGTGCCTAAATCGTCTAAGCGTCCGTTAACTTGGGCTGTTCTCCCGCTGCTTCCTTCAAATACGTAGTAAAGGTGTCGGATCGGTATGCGACACCAACAAAGTTAGACTTTCTGTAGCGCGGCTTAGGGCGACATAGAGCCTAGCCCGAGCGGCCTTCGTATCGCCGAAATGCTGCCGGTCGCACGCCGCCACGACAACATGCGGAAACTCCAGGCCTTTGGCCTTATGGATGGTACTGATCGCCTTGGAAGGAATAGCGGCACGACTATGTGCACGGCGTCTAACGATCTCCGCAAGCCCTTCGTCAGGAGAATCAAAACGTCCAAAATGGATCGCATCATTATACTCACGGGAGTGATCGATCTTGATAGCTGCGAACGCCTCGTCTTCCTTGGTAAGCGTTCGCAGCGTTACCAGGAACCGCCCGACGCCTTTATGGTCCGGTTGCTCTAAAATGATGCGTCCGAGGGATTGAAGAGTAGCAGGCTTGTTCCTGCGCCGTTTTATGCAACCTTGTTCAATCTCCTCCAGCAAAAGACAACTGTATCCAGTTGAAGAAAATCCTGCAGCCACGCCGCTAACAAAGTTGACGGCAGTCTTGCCAACTTCAAGTGGATTACCGTTGTGAGCATGCAAATCATGATACAACCTGTCGAGTGCTTCACGCGTATGCCCTTCCCAAATCGGGATAGATCGATTGAAGAAGGCTCGAAGTGACGAAACCGTCTCATTGTGCGACGCCATCACTAAGACCGAGTTGAGCGGCCGCATTATCTGCGAAAGCGGCGCGCGATGCTGCGTGGAAAGTTGATATTGTCCCGGTGCGCGAGCAACGTTGTCCGCGCGGATAACGTGAAGACCATTCGGGAGGATACCGCGCAAGTCGACTTGGCCGCCATCACGCAGTATTGTCCGGGCGGCTAGAATCCACGCGCCTAACGCCGGATTGGTGTCCGCCCAGCGGTGCGGCGTGTCCAGATCCTCAAATGCATCCGCTTGTTCTTTGAGGTCGGTCCATCGCTTGATCTCGGCAGCAATGACAGCGGCCTTCCGACCGCCGAATATTCGCTGCATAGGATCGGCGAAAATGCGCAAATGTACACCAGTCTTGTGAAGAGAGAGGATGATCTGGTCTTGGGCCGCGGTTGCGTCTTGATGTTCATCGCAAATGATAATCGGATATCGGCGAGCTAGCGCACTAGCGATCATTGGCTTTTTGTCAAGGAGGTGAGCGACCTTTACCGCGACACGATTATATCCGTCTTCATTGGTACGCGCCCAAACACTCACGTCGGCCGGAAGATCTAGAGGCGCGTGGTATGCGGAGGCGATCTGACCGATCAAACTATCGAGCGTGCGGATTTCGACCTTATTGCGCGATGATGCTGTGCGCGCCGCGAACACGTCGCAAGCGGCATGAGTGTGGGTTAGAATAAGGATACGGCTCTCAGTGTTTGCGGCAGCATCTGCCGCATATTGTGCGCCCTGGTGGGTCTTTCCGCAGCCACCTGGTGCCTCTATCACGACGAGCGAAGCCGCTGATCTTAACGCCGCCGCGACAGATACATCACTCATCGGGCAGTTCCGTTATGATCGGCAAATCTACGGATTGGCGGATAGAGTTCAGGAATGGCAAGAGCTGGCCCTCAAGCTTAGGCCACCCCCCGAATTCGAACATTTTTGATCCAAGCTCGAATCCGCCTCCCACCGTTTTGAACCACATCTTTCCGTGGCTTTTGAACGCTTTCTTTTGATCATCCGGCGTGCCAGCCGGCACGGAACCGGTAGCCGCATCGATGATAAGCTTTCGCATACTCTCGGGACTGCCGACCGTCGCAAGGATTGCGGTGTAGGATTTCTCATCGATCTTTAAGCGCAGCGCCAGGGTGCGAAGTCTGTCCCCTGAATTGCCGTCAGGGTCTGCGATGAACTTCTCAAGGTCGTCATCGGCGACATGCGCGATGATGTTTTCCTCAAGACATCCTTTGGGCCATCGCAACAGCATGTCGCCCAGTGCGGTTTTGAGGGTAGCCCATCGTTCGGGCGCGCGCCCCTCATCGTCCGCGAAGCCTGAGAATTTCAAACCGCTCTTTGCGAGGCTTTCGAGCAATTGGAGCGTTGGGTCATTGCCACCACCGTCCGTTACCCAAATGCCGTATTCCAGTGGCGTCCTCGACACCGTTTTCAGGATCAGGAATTTGATGAAACCAACTTCAGTCGCGCCTTCAGCGACGATGGCGATCCTCGACAGAAACGCTTCTGGGTCTTTCATCATGTGCTGCGAGGTCGCATCGGCCAATTTGCCGATTTTACGCTCACCGCTAAGATACCAAATGCTCGCGTTCGTTGCCGCCTTGATGGCGGCGACGCTATGGGTGGTAATGAACGCTTGCGCGGGCGCAGCCATCAACTTTTTCACCAGAACACGCTGCCGATAGGGCTCAAGGCCCCGTTCAACTTCGTCGACGATGGTGATCGGCAGTTCATTCTGGTTCAATGATGCAATCTCCAGAGCAGCGAGGCGGCGAGTGCCGGAGCCCCAACTGCTCAGAGGTAGCCTTACTTCGTGCTTTTCGGCCGTAAGACCAATTAATGCGTTGAGCGAAAATCCCTGTCCGCCAACAAGACCCAGTCCCAGCTTCGTCGGCAAAGCTTGCTTGCCGAATCGCGTGTCCAAATCGGATAGTTTCTTCTTTGAAGGTTCAGCGAGTTTTTCCTCGACATTTTTCTCGCCAATTTCTTTAGCAAGTTTCGCGCGCAAGGATTTGTCGGAAAGCAGTCGGTCCAGTGCAGAACCCTGAATGAGCCGCAAATCACGATCGTTGCGATCATCTCCGGCGAGCTTCACAAGACCAATTTTACGGCGCAACGACACTGAAAAATGGTCGAACTCTCCGTTGGGTTGGCATATTTCATAGGAAAGGTCGCAGTCGGCAGTTCCGCGAACACGGACAACATAAGCCTCTTCTCTTCCCTCCTTTCCTTCGTCATTAGGGTTGGGCACTATCGGTTTTTCGCCATCCCATTCCCATGGCCAACTCAGCGTCCTCTGGTCATTGATTCCCGTAGCGGGGGGCAGCTTCAGCACTGCTTCAATGATGAATTCATCCTCCGGCGCACGCTTCCAATAATCGGCATCGGAAATGACAATGGAATTTGTCGGACTCAGCAACAAACCGAGAGCATCGAGAATCGTTGTCTTCCCGTTGTCTCCACCTCCAAGTATGACATTCACATGAGGATCAGGAAGCCAGGAAAACGATTCAAGCCCTCGGAATCGTTCGATTTGGAGGCGTAAAATTGTCGGCATTGCTTCAGCTTCATTTTCATCCGCCATTGTGCCCCCTCCAATTGAAGACAGAATCAATCTCTTGGACACTAGTCGTGAGTAGCCCTAAATAGAAACTGCAATCACCAATAGCTCACGGCAAGAGCTGGCGGTACTATCTGACCGATTTATTCCTTGGTTTTCGCAGCACTGTACCGTTGTTGCGCCTTGTCCGCAGGACAACCAGCACAGCCTTCTTATGAAATCAGTTCAGTGGCTTGATTTACCCGTGTTGCCAGAAAGCTAGTGGTCATTCCGTAAAGATTGTACACAGCTGTGCAGCGCCCATTGCATTTTGTGGGCTTGTCTCTTTCGGGCCAATTTCTTCGATGATCCCTTCGATAAAAGTGAGAAGGATTTCATTGAAACATTTCCGAGTGTCATCCATTAACCTCGAGGAAACCTGCGTTAAAGTTTGCCCTGATAAGTCTTGTGGGCCCTCGATACCGAAAACAACGATGCCAGAAGACGTTACATTAAGTGTTCCAGCCCTTACGGATTTATAATGCGCGATTTGATCCCGTATTGATTTCTTTTTATCATCCTTTTCTATCAACCAGCCGTTGAAATTGTCACGGTGAGATTCATAAACATCCAGAATTGGCTGAGCTAATTTTTGATTATCCATACCTCGCAAATATTTCGCAAATCTTTTGAAGCTATTTGCCGGCTGTTTAAGCGCTATTGTGATGCCATAGACAAGCTGGTCCAGGGATCTGCGACAAGACAAGATAAAGGCCTGATATTCTGCATCTAAGATATTACTGTTGCCTCCGCCGATGGTCGAGAAGCTGTCGATCTCGAAGTCGTGGAATGCACGAATCAATTCAGATTCTATTTTACAAAGTCTATCCTGGTGATAATTCGCAATCGTCAAACTAGAGAAAGAGGAATAAATGGTATCAGAAAGATCAGAACGTCTTTTTTCTCCTAAATATGGCCCCGCCGGTTTTGCAGTTAATTTGCCATTTATAAATTCGACGAACTTGAAATAGGGTTCCCTGTGCTGACGTTTCATTTCGAAGTTTACAATTGGGCCAGCTATCCTTTGAAATTCAAATACCTGTGCCTGCCACTTGGCCATTTGTTCTTCAGTAAACGGTTCAACAATATGTGGATTTGTATTTTCCATTGTGAGGCACCTTGATATTTAGAAGGATAAATTAAAGAGCTAGGTTTGTATTCCCACTCGTAAACGGTGATTAAATCAATCCCGGGGCCCGTGCTTTTGAAAACCGAAACGTCTGTGTCTCTCGGACCAATCAAGGACTTTTCCGAGCCACTGCGCCCATCAATCGTGTTGCGTGGGCACCAGTTTCTTTTCCGGCGCAATTTTGTAACAGTCTTTTCGATTTTGTGTTTGGTGCTTGGCGTTTTCAATGTCCGTCGCCGCTTTGGAAGCCACATTTCATAAAAGTCAACTTTTCTTGAAATAAGCCGTATAATCGATCGTTTTCTGATGACTTTCTCGTTTGTACAATGAGCCATCTAGAGAAGATACTAGAGCTGAAGCGCCTATGAAACGGCACAGGACTTGGTGCCATTGATGGTGGGTTTGATATGGGTGGCTGTGGGGGGAACTGATAGAAAGACGGCAAGCTCCTGGTACCTGCTGCCATAATCTGGGCAACTACATTTTGTACAGCATTATCAGCACAATCGAGATTACGGCGAAGGCAATCAATCCAAACCAAAATGTTCTGGTCGCGCGGCGCAATACATTCGAACGTAGCCGCCTTCGGCCGCTTCCTCGACGGGTGTTTACGAGAGTGACTGTGTTTCTGAACAGTTTCTTCTTTCCTGACATGATCTGTTCTTCTGGCAAGTTTGGTGCGCCATTTTCCGGCACCGATGATCAAGGGTCCGTGATGGTCTAGTAGACACCTGATGATGCAGAGGAACCAGACCCTTAATAGCTCACGATCAAACCAGATCCGCAATAGAGGCCGGAAGCGGCACAGATAGTCCATTTGAACGCTGTCTGTGGAGGAGCGTGATAGGTGAAGCGAATGTGACGATCATGCAGCGCCCGATGTGTTATCATCTCTGCAGGTAGCTGAGCATCCATGTCCTCGGGCGGGGCTTCAATGGCGACAAGAATATTGCGAATGATGGTAACGGGACTGATCTCGTTCTCGGTGCTGTTCGCCCTGTTCTCGGTTGTCTGTTATCTTTCTGGCCATGATAGCCTGATGATGCTGTATATGTATTCGGCACCATTCTTCCTTTCCGTCGCGATTGGTGCATACCTGCCCTTCGATATGAGCGTATTTCGTTTGCCTGGCCGAAGAAGCAAACTTCCGTGAGGAAAAGCCTGTTGGTTCTGACAATCCGTACGCGCAGATTGGGCTGGGCGACATCTGCCAAATCCGATGCTTGATTCCGCCACAATGCGTGACTACCTTCCGATCGCTATGAAACGCTTTTCGCTACGGCAAATGTTCGTCTTGCTCCTCATGGTCTTCGTGACTGTGGGAATGGACGTATCTGTCGTTCAGGCGAGCGACATGGCCGTCAAGATGGCGATGACGTCCGATATGAACTCATCGTCCGGCCATGATGGCTGCAATGGCTGTGATGCCAGCGGAAAGACAAAAGCTGTCGTCTGCACCGTCAGTTGTGTCACACCTGTTTCTGTAGCCTTTGAGCGTATCGGCTCGCTTGCCGACATTCCTGTTGCCCTGACCCTGAGCCGTCCGGCTGCGGTCGTGCTGCTTGGAAAAACATCTCCTCCCGATCCGTTTCCTCCCCGCTCAATCTGACATCGGCTGACATCGCATTGGTTGTATTTCGCAACTGATCGCGGTGCTTGAGCGTATCTGCGCAAGCAACACTTGCGTGGAGGATCGGGGATACACTCCCGTGATCCGCCGGCAATCAAGACCCGGCGCGCTCCGTTGTCAATTGTGATCGCGGAAGGATCAAAAAGTGCCTATCCAAACCAGTATTTCTGTTTCCCGCCGGAGCGTGCTCCTGGCAGGGGCGGGGCTTGCATTCATGCAGGCCATGCGACCGTATATGGTCAATGCAGCCGCTCTAAATGAACTTCGAATTACCGCCTCGCCTGCGCGTTCAGCCCTGACCGGGAGTACACGGCCGGAAACTGATGTGTGGGCCTACGACAGTCAGGTGCCGGGACCGACATTGCGGATCCGTCAGGGTGAACCTGCACGTATCACTGTGGCAAACAAACTCGATCAGGGCACAACCGTTCATTGGCACGGTATCAGATTGCCCATTGCCATGGATGGCGTACCAAGCATCAGCCAGCCCTTGATCGAACCGGGTGAGACATTCACCTATACGTTCACACCGCCTGATGCAGGAACCTATTGGTATCATCCGCATGCCAATAGTCTTCAACAGCTCGGCCGCGGGCTTTCCGGGGTCTTGATTGTCGAAGAGCGGGAACCCGTGTCCGTCGACCGCGACATTGTCTGGATGCTGTCCGATTGGCGGCTCGCAACTGATGGCGGGATTGTTCCGGGCTTTGGCAATGCCATGGAAGCAGAGATGTCCGGCCGTATCGGCAACACGGTGACATTGAATGGTGTCGTTCCGGACGACCAACCCGTGCAGTCAGGCGAGCGCATTCGGCTTCGTTTGGTCAATGGGGCGTTGGCCCGGATCATGGCGTTGCGCTTCGAGGGGCATCGGCCTGTCATTGTGGCTATCAACGGTCAGCCTTGTGAACCACATGAGCCGGAAGGCGGACGTATCCTGCTTGGCCCTGCCATGCGAACGGATCTGATAATCGACATGCAGGGCGAACCAAATGGGCGCTTTGCGGTTATCGACGATTTCTACAAAGGCGACCTTACTTACGCTCTCACCCATCTAGCCTACAGCTCAGCACCACACTCCCGCAAAAGTACCCCAGACGGGGGCTTGCGCTTGCCGGCCAATCCATTGCCCGAGCCTGATCTCGCAACGGCCAAGCGCCACGATATCACGTTGCAAGGCGGCATGATGGGAGGAGGGGCTTTGAAGGGTGTCGGCGGGATGTCCCGCATGTCGATGTCCGGACAGGCTGATATTGCGGCCTGGTCCATCAATGGCATGTCCATGACTGGTGATGGGCAGGCCGGCATGCCGCCGCTGCTCACGCTTCAACGCGGGCGCAGTCATGTTCTGACAATTCGGAATGAGACGGCTTGGTGGCACCCGATGCATTTCCACGGGCACAGTCTCAAGGTGCTGAGCCGAAATGGCTTGCCCGTCCCGCACCACCAATGGAGCGACACCATTCTGTTCGCACCAAAGGACACAGTCGAGTGCGCATTCGTTGCCGATAACCCCGGCGACTGGATGCTGCACTGTCACGTGATGGACCACCAGGTGGCTGGTCTGATGACCATCCTCCGCGTGGCCTGAATACAAACACCATTCAACAAAGGAGACTGACATGGACAAGACCATACGCAACACGACACTTTTCCTCGCGCTTGCAATGCCGTTTCCGGCATTGGCCGCGCCCATCCACGCAATCATGTACAAAAACCCGTCCTGCAGCTGTTGCGAGACCTATGCTGCCTATCTCGAGAAGAACGGCTTCGAGGTTGAAATGAAACCTTCGAACGATCTGACACAAATCAGCACTGCCGCAGGCGTTCCCGAACAACTCCAGGGATGTCACACGATCAAGGTTGACGGCTACATCATCGACGGATTCGTGCCGGTCGACATTGTCCGGAAAATGCTGACCGAACGTCCTGCGATTACAGGCATCGCCTTGCCCGGAATGCCGATGGGATCGCCTGGCATGGGTGGTTCCAAGACTGAACCGTTCACCGTTTACGCCTTCACCACCGACGGACAGGCACCCACTGTCTACGCCGTCGAATGACCGGAACTGGTGGCCATAATAAGGAGAAACACATATGACAAGTCCATCATCAGCCTCGAATACTGGTGCTTTGCGCCGACGCTTGTTCAGCTCTGTCCGCTCATATCTTGGGGGTCGGAAAGGCTTGTTCGTCATTGGCGCAGGAGCGCTTGCACTTGGAATAGCATTCAACTGGAACTGGTTGGCGGCGGCAGGTCTTCTTCCGCTCCTCAGCGTACTCCCGTGTTTGGGAATGTGCGTGTTTGCCCTTTGTATGAGCAAGGACGCAGCCATCCCCACGAACCTTCCGGCCGGTTCTGATCAGACAATGCTGGATTCCACGAGTGCTGGAGAGTCCGCGCTTCAACTTGTCAAGTTGCCTGACGGTTCGTGGAACATGCCCGCACCGGCAGGCCGTCCGCTTCCATCAAATTCAAACAAGCGCAGTTGCGACAAGTCTTAACAAAGGAGACTAGAAATGAGAAATTCCATGCGTTCCCTCGGCCTGGCTTTGGCCGTGACATTCAGCATTGCCAGTGTATCCCCCATTCTTGCTGCGGACTCCAGCGAATCCCCGGGCCCAGCCATGGGGCAGGACATGATGAAGAACGACGGCATGATGAACATGATGCAGCAGATGGCCCAGATGATGGATAGCTGCAACAGGATGATGCAAAGCAAATCGGATGCTGCTCCCGATACCGGAAAGCCCAACGAGCAGTGGCAAAAGAATGCTGCGCCCCATCCCGAAAAGAACGGTTGATGGATAACCCTGGTCCGATGACGGCTTTTCTGCTGTCATCGGACAGCGGGCATCATGCTGATAAATGAAAGGTTTTTGCGATGATGATGAACGGAATGTCTGGAGGAATGGGGTGGGCCATGGGAGCCCTTGGTGTCCTGTTTCTTGTCGTTTTGCTTCTCTTGGCCGCAGCCCTCGTCAAATATCTCCTGCGTCATTGAGAAGGCCGCGTCGAATTCTAGGTTTGGTATCGACGCCAAGTGCTTCACGATGCCATGCCAACAAGTGGGCGCTGGATGGTCCGTGCGGCAAATTATATCAACTTCCGGTGAGTGCCTGTTCAAATCCGAGTGCCTGTGTCACATAGAAATCAATGACGAGACGTTCCGCCATCCGTACCCTTATGTTCGCGTTTGCTTTGCTCGGGCTTCTGCTCGGGCCGATGGCGGTTTTCGTGAGCGGTGTGGCTATGGCTGACCAGAACATGTCCGACACGATGGGCATGGGCGACAAGGTCGAAACGGCAGGTATGCCAGTCGACATGTCGTGCTGTCCGGAAAAGCAGGTAAAGGTTCCCGACTGTTCCAAGGACTGCCCGCTGAATGTTCTGTGTATAACCGGCTTCTCCAGCCTGTCGACCGTCGATGTCGACACCTTTTCGATCTTCGGGCAAAAGAACCTCTTTCATCTCGCTGTCTTTGAAGCATTGGCGTCACGCATAGGCGATCCGCCACACCGACCTCCAAGCCTCTGATTGTCATCGACGCGTGAGCGTCGTTCCGCCGAGTGGTAACACCGCTCGTCACATCGCGTTGCATTTGCTGCGCTGACCGCCGTGCACACCACGGTTCATGACAATCGGAAATTCGAATTATGAAAATCAACCGTTCTGCTTTTGCGGGCCTCGCGCTCGCCTCTCTCTTCGCGGCCGTAACTATGGCCCATGCCGCCCCGTCCGACTACGAGTTCAAGCTGGTCACCAGCGAAATCCAGAAGAACGACGCGGCCACTATTGCCGTCAAGCTGATCGACAAACGCTCGGGAAAACCTGTCGAAAATGCCGTCATTTCGGCAACCCGCATCGACATGCAGCCCGATGGCATGGAAATGATGACCACGCCGGCCAAGGCCATGCCAACGACGGAAGCGGGCGTCTATTCCTTCAAGACAAACCTGTCGATGGAAGGAAACTGGCGCTTCTCGGTCGCTGCCAAGGTGCAGGGTGAAGAGGGCACTGTCGAAAACAAGCTTGTTTTCAAAGTCGTGCAGTGAAACGCACAACGTCCGCACTCGTTCTGGTCGCCGTCATCACGGCGGCCGGAATGGGCGGCTATTGGGTAGGCCAACATGGCCTGCCCACGGCCGTTGTTGCACTCCTGCCGAAAACCGTCATGCCGGAAACCGCTCTGGCCGAAACTGCCGGGCCAATTCCGGCGTCCGGTCCGGTCATCTATTACCGTCATCCCGATGGATTGCCGGAATATTCCGGCACTCCGGCCAAAACACCGGATGGGCGGGCATTCCGCCCGGTCCTTGCCAGCGAAGATGTAAGTTTCGACGATGCTAAACCGGCCGCTGGGAAAATGCCGGATAAGCCCGGTGAACGCAAAGTTCTCTATTACCGCAATCCGATGGGCCTGCCTGATACATCGCCGCTGCCGAAAAAGGACTCCATGGGAATGGACTACATTGCCGTTTTCGACGGCGAAGACACCAATGATGGTTCGGTAACGATATCGCCGGGTAAACTGCAACGATCGGGCGTGAGAACGGCGGTTGCCGAGATGGGCACGATCATCCGGCCCGTGCGGGTTCCCGGAACCGTCCAGTTGGACGAGCGCCGCGTCAGCGTGGTTTCCACCCGCACGGAGGCCTTCGTTGAAAAGGTCGCCAATGTTACGACCGGGGATGTCATCGCCGAAGGAGCGCCGCTCGTCAGCTTTTATGCCCGTGAGATCGCAACGGCAGGTGCGCAGTACATCACCGATCTTAGAGCCGATAATTCTGGTTCGAATGGCGGCAGCAGGTTGCGCCTCGAAAACCTCGGTGTTCCCGTCCAGGTGATTGCCGATATCAGGGACAACCGGAAAGTGCCGTCGTCGATCACGTTGACTGCGCCTCGTCGTGGCGTCGTTCTCGAACGCTCGGCCGTTGAAGGCATGATGGCTGCACCCGGGGCAGTGCTGTTCAGGATCGCCGACATTTCACATGTCTGGGTCATGGCTGATGTGCCCGAATATGAACTTGGGTCTGTGCGGGTTGGTGCTGACGTGACGGTCAGGGTCCGCAGCCTTCCCGGCAGTGAGTTCAAGGGAAAGGTCGATCTGATCTATCCGGATATTCAGGCGCAGACGCGTACCGCCCGCGTCCGGATCGAGTTATCCAACCCGGACGGAATATTGCGGACAAATATGTATGCGGACGTTGAAATCGCTTCCGGCAACGGCGATCCGGTTGTCACCGTTCCCGATAGTGCCGTTATCGACAGCGGTGATCGTCAGGTGGTGATCCTCGACCGGGGAGACGGCAAGTTCGAACCGCGCAAGGTCAAGGTCGGCAAGCGCGGCGATGGTATGGCCGAAATCAGTAGTGGAATCAGCGCCGGAGACAAAGTCGTCGCGTCGGCAAACTTCCTGATCGATGCCGAAAGCAACCTGAAGTCAGCGCTCAATACCCTCGCGCCTGCGGAGGCAAAACCATGATCGCGCGTATCATTGACTGGTCAGCCCGCAATCTCATCATTATCTTCTTCGCTTCCATCATGGCGGTCGGTGCCGGCATTTACGCCATCCGCACTCTGCCGCTGGACGCGATTCCGGACCTTTCCGACGTTCAGGTCATCGTCTTTACCGATTATCCCGGCAAGGCACCGCAGGTTGTCGAGGATCAGGTGACCTATCCGCTGACGACATCGATGCTGACGGTGCCGAAGTCCAAAGTCGTCCGCGGCTTCTCCTTCTTCGGTGTGTCGTTCGTCTATGTGATCTTTGAAGACGGAACGGACATGTATTGGGCACGCAGCAGGGTGCTCGAATATCTGAATGCCGCCGCAAGCCGTCTGCCGGCAGGCGTTACGCCGACACTCGGGCCCGACGCGACAGGTGTCGGCTGGGTCTATCAATATGCGCTTGTTGCCAAGGAACAGTCGCTTGCCGAGCTGCGCTCGATGCAGGACTGGATCGTCCGTTTCGGCGCATCGAAGGCCGAAGGCGTCTCGGAAATTGCCGGGCTCGGCGGCTTCGTCAAGCAATACTCCATCGTCGTCGATCCCGCACGACTGAAGTCGCAGGGCGTCACTCTGGACGAGGTTGGCGCAGCAGTCCGTGCCAGCAACATGGATACAGGTGGCCGGACGGTAGAACTGTCTGAATTCGAGTTCATGGTGCGCGGGCGCGGTTATCTCAAGAACGTCTCAGACATCGAGAATATCGTTTTGAGAACGGAGAATGGTGTTCCGCTCAGGCTTTCGGATGTTGCTGCCGTGGAAATCGTCCCCGACGAGCGGCGCGGCATTGCCGAAATGGACGGGACTGGCGAGGTCGCCAGCGGCATCGTGCTTCAGCGCGTCGGCTCCAATGCGCTGACGGTCATCGACAACGCCAAGACAAGTCTGGCGGAAATCAAGAAGAGCCTGCCGGCAGGCACCGATATCGTTCCGGTCTACGATCGTTCGACGTTGATCAATTCTGCGATTGAAACGTTGAAGAGAACATTGGTGGAGGAAAGCATTGTCGTCGCATTGGTAACGATCATTTTTCTGCTTCATGTCAGAAGTGCGCTCGTAGCCATCATCATGCTGCCGGTTGGTATTCTGATGGCCTTCATTGCCATGAAATGGCTGGGGCTGGGGGCCAACATCATGAGTCTTGGCGGTATTGCCATTGCCATCGGGGCAATGATCGATGCGGCTATCGTCATGATTGAAAACGCCCATAAACATCTGGAGCGTGCGCCGCCCGGCAAACCCCGGGTCGAAATACTGATCGAGGCGGCGGCGGAGGTCGGACCAGCTTTGTTCTTCAGCCTGCTGATCATCACAGTGTCGTTCATCCCGATCTTCACACTCGAAGGTCAGGAAGGCAAACTGTTCGGGCCGCTGGCATTCACCAAGACGTTCTCGATGGCTGCCGCAGCGCTTCTGTCGGTCACTCTGGTGCCTGCACTGATGGTCCTGTTCGTGCGCGGCCGTATTATTCCAGAGCACAAGAACCCGGTGAACCGCTTTCTGATCGCCATCTACCGACCACTGATCACAATGGTTCTGAAGGCAAAGTATCTCACCATCCTGATCGCACTTGCCGCTCTTGTCGTGACGATTTGGCCTGCGCGCCAGCTTGGCAGCGAGTTCATGCCCAACCTCGACGAAGGCACGCTGATGTATATGCCCACGACGTTGCCGGGAATATCCGTCACCAAGGCTGCCGAGTTGCTGCAGACACAGGACAGGATCATCAAGTCGTTTCCGGAAGTCGAATCCGTCTTTGGCAAATCAGGAAGGGCGGACACGGCGACCGATCCAGCACCGACTGAAATGTTCGAAACCATCATCAACCTGAAACCGAAGTCGCAATGGCGGCCGGGCGTTACCGCCGACAGTCTGAAGAACGAAATGGATGCTGCCTTGCAGTTTCCAGGTGTTTCGAATGCCTGGACCATGCCGATCAGGGCGCGCACCGACATGCTGTCGACGGGTATCCGCACACCTGTTGGCGTCAAAGTGTACGGTACGGACCTTGCTCAAATGGAAGGGATGGCAAGACAGATCGAGCGGGTGCTGAAATCCGTACCGGGGACGTCGAGCGCCTATGCCGAGCGGGTCATCGGTGGATATTTCCTCGATATTGTTCCGGACAGGGTGGCGCTCGGACGTTACGGCCTGTCGATCCAGAATGTTCAGGATGTCATCTCCATGGCCCTGGGCGCGCAGCAAATCACCCAGACTGTGGAGGGACGGGAACGTTACGGCGTCACCATCCGTTATCCCCGGTCGCAGCGCAGTGATCCGCAAGCCATCGCCCGCGATGTGCAGATTGCTTTGCCGGGCGGTGGAACGGTTCCGCTCGGTGAAGTCGCCAAGGTCGAATTGACCCGCGGCGTAACCTCCATCCGCACGGAAAACGGCCAACTGGTGGTCTATATCTTTGTCGATATCACGGGCCGGGATCTCGGCGGCTATGTTCATGAGGCCAAGCTGGCTGTGGCCGATCAAGTCAAATTGCCGGCGGGCTACTCCGTCGCCTGGAGCGGTCAGTTTGAATACCTCGAACGGGCCGAAGCCAAGCTGAAGATCGTGGTGCCGCTGACGCTGGCGATCATCTTCCTGCTGCTCTACCTCAACTTCAAGGCGCTCACGGAAACCCTGATCGTCATGCTGTCGCTGCCGTTCGCCCTGGTGGGCGGCATTTGGCTGATGTGGTGGCTCGGCTTCAACACGTCGGTCGCCGTCGCGGTCGGCTTCATCGCGCTGGCAGGGGTGGCGGCCGAGACGGGCGTGATCATGCTGATCTACCTTGATCAGGCGTGGAGGGAAGTCCGGGCAAGACGGGCGGCAAGCGGCGGCGTGTTCACACGAGCCGATCTCAATGAAGCCATCATGATGGGAGCGGTCGAACGTGTCCGGCCGAAGATGATGACCGTCGTTGCCATCATGGCAGGGCTTCTGCCTATCCTGTGGAGTACGGGAACGGGATCGGAAGTCATGCAGCGCATTGCCGTGCCGATGATCGGCGGCATGATCTCATCGACACTGCTGACGCTTATTGTCATTCCTGCCGTCTATGGCATCGTCAAAGGATGGAATCTGCGGGTGGCGGGTGTGGTGGAATCGCATGACACAGGCAGCCTGCCGATACCGGCGGCAATGAATCCGCAAGCTGGAGGTACACACTGATGAAGAGACGCGTATTCTTATGTACAGGCATCGGGGCAGCTTTTGTTGCCCTGACCGTTAGCAAGGCCAAAGCTGCAACGCCATCGGCGATGACAATCTACAAGGACCCGAACTGCGGATGCTGCAATCTCTGGGCGAAGTCGATGGAGGCCGAAGGCTTCAAGGTCGAACGCGTCGACACGGACGATCTGCCGGGCATCAAGAAGCGCTTCGGCGTTCCGGCAGGGGTTGAAGGGTGCCACACGGCAACCGTCGAGGGCTATTTCCTCGACGGGCATGTGCCGTTGGAGGCGGTCAGAAAACTTCTTGCGGAAAAACCTGTCGTCGCCGGGCTGGCGGTGCCAGGCATGCCCGCCGGGTCTCTTGGCATGGGCAATGACCCCAGTGCCAGTTATGATGTCCTTGCTGTTGCCAAAGGACCGGATCGGAAGGTCTCGGTTTATTACGAGGTCAGGCCCGCGGGCTAAGACAAGACCTTTTCGAGCGGTCAGACCAACCGCTCGAAAACCGCCCCATAGTGATATGGCGGGAGTTCCACGATTTTGACGAGACGAAACCCGCCAGGTTCGACAATGGTTTTGACCTGTTCGGCAGACATGCGCATTTCCGTTTTCGGGCCTCGCGGCCTTTCAAGCACAATGGTCTGCTCCCTGGGAACAGGATGCCAATTGATGATCCCGAACAAACCACGTGGTTTGAGCATTGTTCTAACTGCTTCCACCAGTCCAGATTGGTCCGGAACACCATGAAATGTGTTTGCCATCAGAACATAGTCCAAAGGTTCAGCGATAAGCCGTGCAGCGTTTCGCGCATCGGCACAAATCCAGTTCAGAATGCTCGTCCCTTGCTGCCCCACTTCAATCTTGGCCTGCTCGATCATGAGGGGATCGAGATCAAGGGCATAGGCTTTACCGGAGACGATTTTGGCAAGGGGAGCGGTGAAATAACCATCTCCGCAACAAAGATCGAGCACAGTCATCCCGGAAGTGACGCCCAGGCCCTGTACCGTGACCTTGGGTGCAGGCCATAGCACTTCCCACCAATCGCGATCAGGCATAGAGGTCGCTGGAAATATCTCTGTCATTGGATCACGGACCTAATGGTGATGGCCTTCTGGTTCCACCATACGGAAAGGCAATTCCTCAGTCATTGAATTTGAACTGAGCCGAAGTTCTGCGTCAAACTCATGTGGCTCAGTCGGCGCGACGGTGCTTTGCAGAATATGGTGATCATCGTTGAGCGGGATAAGCGGAATGGTCTCGACGATACCGTGTCCGCGCAGAATACGTACGGTGGCTTTCATACCCTCGACGTGCCGTGACACCCGCAAACGCATGCGTTCACCCGCGTCGGTGTCCACGATCTCCAAGAGGCCGTTGGCCAGTTTTCCTTTGACCTGGAATGGCTCCGGGGCGTGGTGATGACTTTCCGGTTCTGGAGTGACAAAGCGGACCGTCGCGACCGACAGAGCAGGAATATGCGCAAACAATTCCCGCTCAAGATTTCCGGATATCGCATTGGCTTCGGCAAGCAGCAGGCTATCGCTCACGACAACCGCGACATCGACGTGCAGCTTATGCCCGAGCCAGCGCGCCTTTGCTTCGGCAACCTTGTCGATACCGGGAACGTGGGCAGCCGCATGTTCGATCTCTTCGACAATGCCCGGTTCAACGCCATCGAGCATACGGGTGAGCACGGAGCGGGCGGACTGCCAGACAATGCCAAAGATCGCGATGGTGATCAAAAGCCCGACAATGGGGTCGGCGAGCGGAAACCCGAACCAGACGCCGATAGCGCCAGCCACCACGGCAAGGCTGGTTAACCCGTCCGTTCGCGCGTGAAAGCCGTCGGCAATCAGTGCGGCACTGTTGATTTCACGGCCGATACGAATGCGGAACACGGCCACAACCTCATTGCCGATGAAACCGACAATGCCTGCGGCGGTCAGCCAGCCAAGATTGGTAACGGGTTGAGGATTGATCAGGCGGTGAATTGCCTCGTATCCGGCGAACAGAGCGCTGAACAGGATGATGGCCACGATGACGATGCCGGCAAGGTCTTCAACGCGGCCAAGGCCATAGGTGAATGTCTTGCTGGGCTTGCGCCGAGCCAGCACGAAGGCGATCCACAGCGGAATAGCGGTGGTGGCATCGGCAACATTGTGAATCGTGTCGGCAAGCAACGCCACGCTGCCCGATATGGCCACGACGCCAATCTGTATGACTGCCGTGACGGCAAGAATGATGAACGACCATTTGATCGCCCATATTCCTCGATCAGTCGTTGCAATGGTCGCGTCGATCACACCATGGGTGTGCCCATGGGGCCCGTGATGATCATGACCATGTTCGCCGTGGCTATGATCTTGATTGCCGAATCCGAACCAGTCGAGGACTTTGTTCCACATGGACGTTCTCACAGGTACTTGGTGATAAGTTTCAATTCTTTGATCGCATCATGCTCGCCGCGGCCGTCGCCGCTGTCCTCCAGGCAATGTTCAATGTGGTCGTGGATCAATTCACGCTTGGCATTGGCAATGGCGCTTTCCACCGCGTGGAGCTGCTGCGCGAGATCGACACAGGGGCGGCCATCGTCAAACATCGACAGAACTTTGGCGAGGTGGCCTTGGGCGCGCTTGAGGCGAATGACGATATCGGGATGGGACGCGTGTTTCATAGGTCAATCATATCCCCCCAGGGGGGATAATGCAATCGTTACAAACACGACCTGCTAAGCCAAACGATTCATGTTGGACCCTGGCTCTCCCGGCCTAGCCTGATGGTTCAGGGGACATTCGGACTGCGCAGGCCAGACTTCGAACATTCATGCAGAGGAGATGCAAATAACGGCATAGAGGATGACAAATGCAAGAGCGGCACAGCTTGCCCGCCAGTCGGCGTTGTCGCACGTCGCCACCCGATAAGGTCTTGTTCTAGATGTCACGTGATATGCTTGGTTCTCGAACCAAAACCCGCTGGCTCGTACGTCCGATGACGGCGAACGAGGCGGCTGCGACCAAGCCCAATAGAGCGAAGGTGATCAGGCTTGTCTGTACGCCAAGGTGCTGCATGACGAACGCAAAAACAAAAGGTGCGCCGGAGGTTGCGATCAGCCGGATGGCCGTGGCCTTGCCAACACGTTGACCGTATCCATGACTACCGAACAATGCGAGCGGGAGCGTGCCCTGTATGATGCTTGCAAGACCTGCGCCCAATCCAAAGACCACGGCAAAAAGCAAAGCACCTGCTATCCAGTTGCCACTCAAGAGCAGTACGCAAATCGATACTGGAACCAGAAGGGCGGAAATCAGAGCCAGTCCGAGTGGTTGTATCCTGTCGCCCGAGAGCATGCTGAACAGGCGGCTGGCAACCTGCGCCGGGCCGAACAATGTGCCGATCAGGACGCTCGCACTTCCAAGCCCCAATGCCGTCAGCATGGGGAGCATGTGGATGAGGATGGCGGCATCGATAAAGCTGATCAAGGCGATGCCTGATACCATCAGCACGAACGCCGATTGTCTGCGGTTAACGGGAATACTGCCCTCGACGGTGTGTTTGATCGTTGCGGCGTCAGTTCGTACATTCACTGAGGTTTTCGACAATGAAGCCAACCAGAGGTGAAGCGGGAAACAAAGCCCCACGTGAATGGCAGCAAAGACAAAATAGACCTGCTGCCATGAGAGGCTGGCATGAAGTGCCGACGTCAGCGGCCAGAAGATTGTCGATGCGAACCCGGCGATCAGTGTGAGGTAGGTAATGCTGCGCTGCGCGGTCCGAGGATCGATCTGAACAAGGAGGGCGAAGGCGGCATTGTAGAGGACGAAGGTCGATGCCAATTCAATCGCCATCAGTCCAATTGCGAATAGGATCGGATTGGGCGCGAGTGCGCAGGCAATCAGAGCAATGGCAGCTCCGATAGAGCCGAGCGCCATGACTTTTCCGGCACCATGACGATCAATCCAGGTTCCGGCTAGTGGAGCTGCCAATCCTCCCGCCAAGAGCGATATCGAAAACGCTGCAAAAACCCATTCCGGTGACCAGCCGAAATCTTTGGCCATCGAAGCTGCAAGGGCCGTAAAACTATAGTAGAGCGTGCCGTATCCGATGATCTGGGTCACGCCAAGCGCAGCGACTACCAGGCGGCTTTGAGTGGACGATGCGGACATATGAGAGCTTTCTCTATTGGAAGCATGCCAAGATGTTTGATTGTCCACGTAGGGAGCGGGATTAGACCGAGCAGGTTTCCGGTGCGCATTTGGTATCGGCCGGATCGCATCGACCCTGACAGCAATCGCGCATGAGGAATTCAATGAGGCCCGAAAGAGCAGGATAGACAGCGCTGTAGATGATGGAACGGGCTTCGCGCCGCGACTGAATGAGCCCGGCGCGTTCCAAGTGACTCAAGTGAAACGAGATTCTCGACGAAGAGGCTCCCATGGCGTCCCCGACCGCGCCAGCGGGCATGCCATCAGGTCCAGCGATGACCAGAAGTCTCACGATCCGCAGGCGTGTTTCCTGTGACAGTGACGCAAAAGCGTCGAGAGCTTGCATTTCGTTCATTTTTATCTCAATCTCTCAAGAGATGTTGAAATAAGGATAATTCAAAATGAACATCGTTACCAGCCCCTCTCGCATAGATTTTCATGCCGACGCGTCACTTAGCGATCTGCTCTACGCTTTGGTCAATCATCCTGATAAACCACTCGTCATCAAATATGGCGGGCGTACCATTCAGGAGGGCTACCACATTACCGAGGTGAAAGCCGGATCGTTCGTCACCCTCGATTGCGGCGGCAATCCGGATCAATGGCATGAGACAATTCTTCAGGTGGAAGATCGGCCATCTGAAGAGGGCCGCACGTACATGTCCGTAGCCAAGTTCAGTGGCATCCTTGCGCAAGTCGCAAACCGGATCGAACTCGACGCCGCCGCGAGGCTGACATTTGAAGTTGGCACCCCGACTGTTCCGATGCGGATATTTGACGTCAACAACCTGCAGATTGAGGACGAATGCGTGGTCATGAATCTCGCTTCGAGAACTGCCATCTGCAAACCAAGACATCGTGCAGCCCAAGAGGCGGCAAAATCATCGTGCTGCGATCCGTCGATCAAACAGGCAAGTTGCTGTTCTTGACATTTACCCAATATATCGATAAATCTCGATATATGGAAAAAGAAAACGCCATTGAAACCTTTTCGGCTCTCGCTCAACCATCACGCATGGATGCTTTCAAGCTGATCGTGATGCACGAGCCGGAGGGGATCGCTGCCGGAGAAATAGCCCACATACTGGATGTTCCTCAGAACACCATGTCTACCCATCTCGCGATCCTGTCCCGTGCGGGGCTGATCACCTCCGAGCGCCAGAGCCGCTCCATCATCTACAAAGCCAAATTCGAGAACCTTCGCGCGGCGATCAACTACCTGTTGAACGATTGCTGTGCGGGTCATCCGGATATCTGCGCCCCGCTCATCGCCGACATTGTTCCCTGTTGCCCGCCCAAGGAGAAATTCAATGCCTGATCGCGTCTATAATGTCCTCTTCCTGTGCACTGGAAATTCGGCACGCTCCATCCTCGCGGAATCGATCCTCAACGTTGAGGGTAAAGGGCGCTTTCAGGCATTCTCTGCAGGAAGTCAGCCCAAGGGGACCGTCAATCCATTGGCGCTGAAAGTCCTTGGTGCGCTTGGTTATCCCTCGGACGGTTTCCGGTCGAAAAGTTGGGATGAGTTCGCTTTACCCGGTGCGCCGGAAATGGATTTTATTTTTACCGTCTGCGATGACGCTGCAGGAGAAGTCTGCCCGATCTGGCCTGGACATCCGATGACCGCCCATTGGGGTATCGAAGACCCTGCGGCAGTCGAAGGGACGGAGATCGAGAAGGAAAGAGCCTTTTCGCTTGCGGCCCGTTACATGAAGAACCGCATCATGGCATTCCTCAATCTGAGGCACGACTCAGTGGATCGCCTTTGGCTGACAACGAAACTTCAGGCCATTGGTCGTCGCGAGGGCCTTGAAGCCGAAGAGATAAGCCCGGCAGACGCTGATCTTGAAGCCGCGCTTCTGGCTGCGGCACTCCCAATAGACGATCTTACGCAATCAACGGGCAAGTTCTTTCGCTTTTCGGATCGGCAGGGTCACCCGGTTGGGTATGGCGGCATCGAACTCTATGGCAAGGACGCACTTTTGCGCTCGATTGCCGTATTGCCTCCGGCGCAAAAGCACGGACATGGGGCAGCGATTACCAGACTTCTGCTCCGGTATGCTGATATTCGAGGTGCTGAAGCAGGTTATCTCCTTACCACCGACGCCGTGCCGTTCTTTAACAAACTGGGTTTTAAACCCGTAGACAGAGCCGCCGTTCCCGCTGACATTCTTGGAACCCCGCAGGCCTCCGGTTTGTGCCCGGCTTCAGCATCCATTCTGACGCGATCTGTTTCGCTCTAAGGAAACCCAATGTCTGCCTTTGAACGTTATCTCACGCTGTGGGTTGCCTTGTGTATTGTCGTTGGCATTGCTCTCGGCCACTTCATTCCCGGCGTGTTCCAAACCATCGGCTCTGCCGAATATGCCAATGTCAACATTCCGATGGCCGTTCTCATCTGGCTGATGATCATACCGATGCTCTTGCGCATCGACTTTGCCTCGTTGCGTGAGGTCGGGGCATACTGGCGCGGCATCGGTGTGACCCTGTTCATCAACTGGGCGGTCAAGCCATTTTCCATGGCACTGCTTGGCTGGCTGTTTATCGGTTGGCTGTTCCGGCCATATCTGCCCGCAGTTCAGATTGACTCCTACATCGCCGGACTGATCATTCTTGCCGCTGCACCCTGCACAGCCATGGTGTTTGTCTGGTCGAACCTCACCAGGGGCGAGCCGCATTTCACGCTGTCGCAGGTGGCGCTCAATGATGCCATCATGGTTGTGGCCTTCGCGCCCATCGTCGGACTGTTGCTTGGTCTCTCGGCAATTACCGTGCCGTGGAACACGCTGATGCTTTCGGTGGTGCTCTACATCATTGTTCCGGTGATTATCGCCCAGCTCGTGCGCAGGCAGTTGTTGGCAAGTAGTGGCAAGGCAGGGCTTGAACGGTTGCTCGGATTTCTACAGCCCTTGTCACTGGTGGCACTCCTTGCAACGCTCGTGATGTTATTTGGCTTTCAGGGCGAACAAATCATCGCGCAACCACTTGTGATCGCACTTCTGGCCGTGCCGATCCTCATCCAGGTCTATTTCAACTCCGGGCTGGCCTACATTCTCAACCGGATCAGTGGCGAACAGCATTGCGTTGCCGGACCGTCGGCATTGATCGGTGCCAGCAATTTCTTCGAGTTGGCGGTTGCCGCAGCGATCAGCCTGTTCGGGTTCAATTCCGGTGCAGCACTTGCCACCGTGGTTGGTGTGTTGATTGAGGTGCCAGTCATGTTGTCGGTCGTTTGGATCGTCAACCGCAGCAAGAATTGGTACGAGCGTGGCGCAGCCGTCCAGAACCTCCAAAAAGCAGAAAGGACCGTCTGATGACCGTCAGCATTTATCACAATCCATCCTGCGGCACGTCCCGCAACGTTCTTGCTCTCATCCGCAATGCGGGCATTGAACCGACCGTCATCGAGTATCTCAAGACGCCGCTCGCCCGACAGGAATTGAAAGATTTGATCCGCAGGGCAGGGCTGACCGTGCGCGAGGCCATCCGCGAAAAGGGAACGCCGTATACGGAACTGGGGCTGGACGACCTGTCATTGAATGACGAGCAGTTATTGGACGCCATGGAGGCCCATCCGATCCTGATCAATCGCCCCTTTGTCATTACGGAAAAGGGTGTGCGTCTTGCCCGGCCATCCGAAGCGGTTCTCGATATTCTGCCGAGCCCGCAAAAAGGTGCGTTCGCCAAAGAAGACGGCGAAGCCGTCATCGACAGCGAGGGAAAGCGCATTGTCTGATTTACCTAATACGGTACTTGGCCGCTGGATGCGTATGATCACGATCCCGAACCAGTCGTCGGTCGCCAAAGCCTATCAGGAGTTTGACGAAAGCGGCCGGATGAAGCCGTCCGCCTATTATGACCGCGTTGTCGATGTGATGGAGGAATTGGTCAAATTCACGCTGCTGACGCGTGATATCTCCGGCTATCTCACGGATCGCTACAGTGAGCGAAAGGAAGATGCAGCGGCCTTGGAAAAGCGGGTAAATCTAAAAACGGCAATCCAATTGGGAAATGCAAATGGGATTTCTCCCAACTCCATGAAATCCGCCATCTGATTTTCCAGCGCTTTTGAGTTTGCGGAATCTCGTTGCTAGACCACAAACGGAATTCATAGTTTAACTGCAGCGATTGCAACGACGCCAAGAAAAGACCCCGTGGTTTTGATTTAGCGGGTGGCGTCACGATGTCAGTTCTTAAGGCGGTTAAAGGGCCGCGCGATCTGATTGTGCCAGTTGTAAACGGGCCGTTACTCACGGGTTCTTCTTCGAGGGGATGACGGCATGAACCTTTACCCTGGTCAACTCTGCACGAACTCCGTCTGACCAGCACGATGCTGCGTCGTTGTGATACGACGATAGCTGTAGCAGCCATATTGGTGGACATCCTGTCTGGATAAAGCACGACAATAGGTTCCGACCATTTTCCTGAGTTATCTTAAAACAGCGACGGGACTATCTCATTTTCTTACAGCGCGATTTTTAATTGCTCTGACCTGCTCCACAGCAAGGTCGAGATCATGCTCCGATAGTTCTCGGGCGATGGTCTGTAGTTCTTCCAGAAGTTGGGTTTTTCTCAGCGAAAGCTTGACGTCGTCGAAATCAAATAGAGTCTTGAGCGGAACGTTGAGAGCTCGGCAAAGCAGTTCCACTGTCTCAAAGTTTGGAAGGCTCTTGCCGCGCTCAAGGTTGGACACAGCGTCTACCGATCGTTCCATCCGGTCCGCTAGTTCCTGCTGGGTCAGTTTCTTTGACTTTCGAATGGCCTTCAAGCGCATTCCGAATCTGACTTTTGTGTCCATGTATCCGTAGTGAGGTACGAGTAGATGATACAAAACCGTTCATATTGCGGAAATATTCAGAAAATCGTAGTATACTACGGATAATTGCGAATATTCAGATTACTATTCGACTATGAGGGAGTTTCAGGATGGCGAAGACCAATCCCGCGTTGATGTTGAGGGTTAAGCGTCTTACCGGGCAGATATCTGAGGAAGATTATCGGGTCGCGAAGACCAAGGCGGCACTGGAACTGGAACGAAAGCTAGAACGATCTGCTGGGTTTACTCCTGCTCCTCCTGACCAGCGTGTAGTGAAGCAGGAGCGCGAAGCTTGGGCTGATATCCGACGTGAGATCGGGATTGTAAAGATCCTGGCGGTAATGAGTCTCCTGCTTACAATAATCTATTCCCTACGGGTGTTTGGAGTTTTTTCCTGATTTCTGCATACACAAAATCCGACGCGGATTCTATATAACTATTTGATAAAAATAGATTATTTGCCACGATAGGTTGAGTGGAAACCTAACATGAGCAGGGAAATGACAAAGCAGAAGATATCGATTGCAGAGAAAACGGAACTCTTTGCGAACCTCGTCGGCGACAATTTTTTGAAGTTGGCAAGAACGTTGCGGGATTTGAAGGAGGAGGAGCCGGAACTGTTTTTGCAAGTGGCTGAGCTTGCAGGTATTAGCGGCCGGAAAGCATACGCGCTTGCCCGCATTAGCAGACAATTCGATGAGCTAGGGGTATCGGAAGAAAAACTCTGTTTTATCGGCTGGACAAAGCTTCAGGTCATTGGTCGTTATCTGACCATGGAAAACGGTGAATATCTTCTGCAGTTGGCGGAGCAGAACACCGTGCACGATCTGGAAGCATTGTTGCGGGGTGAAACACCTGTGAAAGATGCACGAGTTGTTCAATTCTACCTGGCGCCAGACGATTATCAGCGCTTACGCCATACTCTCATGGCCCATGGTGCGGTCTACAACGGTCATGGGCTTA
Organism: Phyllobacterium sp. NPDC097923; assembly: GCF_044760925.1. NCBI lineage: Bacteria > Pseudomonadati > Pseudomonadota > Alphaproteobacteria > Hyphomicrobiales > Phyllobacteriaceae > Phyllobacterium > Phyllobacterium sp. NPDC097923. The sequence continues at coordinate 244,997 of NZ_JBIWBL010000001.1, forward strand.
TCAAGAAAGAGGCGGCCTTGATGTCGCTCATCAATCAAAGCAATCTTTGATCGCTGCAATCAAATCCAATTGCTCGGCACTAGATCCAGCACTTTTGATCGCTAAGCTGTTTGGTGCTTTGGACTGACCCGGAGCACCAAACGAGCCATTTAAAATGAGCCTCCTTGCCCTCCAAGGCACTTCCAGACATGTCTTGTCTCGTCAAAGCAATTACCAACACTTCAACGCAAGACGCCGCAAAACGGGGTTTATTCGAACGGGTGAGCTTTGCTTGATGTTTGTTAGAAGAGACAACAAGGAGGCCATATGGCAATCAGGATCCCTCAAAAGCAGCGCAGTCGCAATTGCGATCCCCGCAACAGTGATTTCAATGAAAAGAAACCTCGGCGCGAAGGCCAGGAAGTATTTTTCACAGTTCAAGAGCTTGCCCTTCGTTGGCAATTGACCCCTAGGCACATACGCCGCCTGATTGCGGGCAAGTCATTGGCTGTCCTGCATATCGGCCGAGCCGTCCGTATTCGCGAAAGCGCGGTTGTGGACTTCGAAAACAAGTGCCCATCCTAGCACCCCATTAGTTTGGGACTTGGGGAGGCACTGTTGGTGAAATCCCCAATATAAATATTCAACAAAAATACACCTTGGGGGTTTCACCAGACAGCCCCCCTGTCATCTCACATCCTCTCCAGTCCGTTCAAATCATCAAAGGAGGCATCACCATGCCGGGACCTAACGCTATCGCTATGACTCTAGAAGACCTGCGCGGACATATCGCCGTGAGCACAACGCTGCCTGAAACTCTGCGAACGGACCTGCGATCCAAGCTCAAGCGTTTTGCAGATGTACTCGGAAAACACTGTAGTGAAATCATTGCAGATCCGGTGACCGTCCGTGTTTGGGCAGCGAAGGCCAACTGGGTGTTGGCCGGTCTTTCCAAAAACACTTGGGCAAACATCCTTTCGGCAGTTACGCGCGCTATGAAGATCGCGGGTATTGCCGTTCATCGTCGCCGTCGCAACTTCAAACTTTCATTGAAATGGGAAGAATTGCTTTCGACGATGAACCGTCGCGACAAGGATGAGTTACATCGTTTTGCCGGCTGGTGTTCGCCTCTCCAGATTGCTCCTGAAGCAGTCGATCCTGATACCTTTCACCGGTATCTCGATTATCTGTTGGCTGAGACCATACAGACTAATCCCAAGGAACGCTGGCATGTCGCACGCCGCGCATGGAACCGCGCAGCAGCGGCACGCGAAGATGCTTCGTTCCCATTCATCACCGACGTTGTGCCGACCGGCTGGCGTGGTTTGAAATGGTCTGACTTTCCCCAAACTCTGCAAAGGGAACTTGAAGAGTATCGCAAGAAGGTGCTGGCCGGCGATATTTTCTCCGACGATGGCGGCCGTTCGATTAAGCCTATCACTGTAGATGGTTATCTCGACAAGCTGCGCTGGTATCTGTCCCGTCTTTTGGAAACAGGTGTTGCACTGGAAATACTTTCTTCCATTTCCAATTGTGTCCGCATTGATCTTGTCAAAGCGGGTTTGACCGCTCACCTGAACGGGCGTGTCCTTGATGACCGGACGCGCCCAGGCCTGCACGGGATGATGACTGCGGTGCTCAGCGTCGCACGATATGCAAATGTGCCTGATGACCAAATTGATGTCCTAAAGCAACTAGCGCGCCGAGTCCGTCATCGTCCCAACGGGATGACAGTCAAGAACCGGGAGCGTATCGCGCAGTTCACGGACGTGAGAGCGAAACGGAGTTTTATTACACTGCCCTTTAAGGTTGCCGATGAACTGATGCATGTGACGCAGCCGACAATTCGTGAAGCCCAAAGGATGCAATTTGCTGCGCTCCATGCTCTGCTGTTGCACCTGCCGATCCGCATTAAGAATGCTGCAACGCTTGATCTGGACAAACATATTCAGCGTCCGGTCGGCAAAAATGGCGGTCGCTGGCGCATTCACTTTGAAGCGGCGGAAGTTAAAAATGCAAAACCCATTGATGCAGAACTGAATGAAGAGACGAGTGCTCTACTTGAGCGCTATGTGGCTGTGTTCCGACCACGGCTTTTCAAGTTTCCAACAAGTCGCTTTTTTATTGGGCAGGCTGGCATTCCGAAAGATCCTGGCGTCTTGTCCAAGCAGTTTGCGAGTTTCGTAAAGCGCGAGTCCGGTTTTGCAGTAAATGCGCACCTCATGCGCCACTTTGCTGCTTTCACCTTCCTCGGCGCCAATCCCGGCCAATATGAGACGGTGCGTCAGCTTCTTGGTCACAAAAACATAATGACGACCGTAAGCTTTTATGCCGGAACGGAAACCAAAACAGCATTTGAACGCTACGACCAAGTTCTGAGCAAGTTGGTGCACGGTAATGCCGGTTTCGTATTCGAGGATAAGCAGTGATGGATAAGCTGAGTATTTCCACGATGAAACTCGAGAACTGGCCGATTGCTGATCGTTCTCTTTGGCTTGCAGCACTAACTCCGGCGGGCCCATTCGATAGTGGAGGCCTTGCTGCCGCTTGGCGCCCGGCCACTATCCGGGGCACAGAGAAAAGCTATGGCGTCTACCTTAGTTGGCTGCAGACGCACAGCCTGCTCGAGGAGATGGCGATGCCGGCGGATCGCGTCGACCGTGACAATGTTCAATCCTTTCTGGATAGCTACGGCCCAGGTCGGTCTGACCATACTGTCGCAACGGTCATTCGGGGTATTGCTTATATGCTGCGGGCAACCGTTCCACCTGACGGACTGCCATGGCTCACAAAGCTCGCTCACAGGCTTGCCAACAATGCCGTGCCGTCCCGCCCGAAGCTGCCACGCATGGCGCTGCCGCAGGAACTTCTGGCTCTGGCAGAGCGCTTGATGGTTGCGGGAGTCGAACTTGTACAGAAGGGGCGCCGTTCTGGTGCCCCGCTGTATCGTGATGGTTTGATGATAGCGATGCTCGTGGCCCGGCCATTGCGGCTACGCAATCTCTCAGCACTTTGCATTGGCGGTTCTCTTGTTCAAAATCAGGGTGGTTACAGAATTCAGTTTCCGAAGGAACAGACCAAGAAGGAGGTCGCAATCGATTTCCTTTGTCCTGAATGGCTGAACGCACCGATTGATCTCTATCTCCGGGATGTACGGCCAGTTTTGATCGGAAGTGATAGAGTTGAAAGTGATGGAGCATTCTGGATCGGGCGGCGAGGCCGACCTCTAACTGAAAGCATGATTACTATCCGTATCGGTAGTTTGACGAAGCGGCATCTCGGTCGTCGCGTCAGTCCGCACCTTTTTCGCGACATCAGTGCAACAATGGTGGCCGTCCATGACGCGGCGCATGTTGGAATCACCAAGTCGGTGCTTGGTCATGCCACTCTGAAAAGCAGCCAAGCATATTACAATCAGGCGGGGACGTTTGCAGCAGCAAAAACTTACGGCGATCTGCTGGATCAGTTGCGGAATGGGTCAAAAGGCTGATGCAATTAATTGCAAATATTAGCGTGCCTTCACGGCAATTGGGCCCCTCTGGGACTTTCATCGAGAGCCAAGCCAATGATCGCACAGTGTCGCCAGTACATGATGGGGCAACCCGTTTGTCTATACAACGGGACCAGAACAACAACACTAACCATGCCAGTCAGTATCCACGTGCCGGTGGGGGCGGACTCGTAACTGCACCAGTGGCAATGGAGTGGGCTGGTTGTGATCCGTTTCTGCTCATACAAGATCGGAAATGGAACATCCGAGCCAAGATTTTGATGCAGAGAAAGAACCGCTCGACAGCGCAACTGTCGAGTCTGCGTCCGATGCTGAATGCAAGAAAGGTTCAGCTTCTGCTCTGGACGCTGCGCTCATCAGCGATTTTCCATTATTCCTTCCGATTACTGCCGAAGAGATTGGCCTGCTACGCGCATTTCTCTCTGAAGAGATTAACACCCTACTCCGCGACGAAGTTTGAGCGGAGTTATGCCCGATGACAGGCAAAGCGGTAATTTACGTTCGGGTCAGCACTACACGTCAGGCTGAAAGCGATCTCTCCATTCCTGATCAGGTCAACCGATGCCGCGCCTATTGTGACCGGCAGGGATGGCAGGTCATCGAAGTCTTTTCTGAGCCAGGCGCATCGGCGCTCGACGAGGATCGGCCAGCGTTTCAGGAGATGATTTTCAAGGCAACGCGATCCGACCATCCGATTGACTATGTGGTCGTTCATTCGCTGAGTCGGTTCTCACGTGATGCCATGCATTCGGAACTTTACGTTCGTCAGTTGCGCAAAGCCGGGGTCGAGCTAATTTCCATTACCCAGGATATTGGTCAGGACGGCAGCGGGGAGTTCATTCGCAAGGTCCTGAATATCTTCGACGAACACCAATCGCGGGAGAACGCCAAACACGTCCATCGCGCCATGCTCGAAAATGCCCGTCAAGGTTTCTGGAACGGCGCTCGCCCTCCGTTTGGTTATAATGTCGAAGTCAAAGAGCTTCGCGGGGCCAAGGAAAAGAAGGTTCTTGTGATCAATGAAGCAGAAGCGCGTATTATCCGCCAGATATTTGCCCTAGCCTCCGGCGAGCGTGGACGGCCACTAGGCGTGAAGGCTATTGCGACCTATCTCAACGAACGCAGTATTGCCCGGCGTGGATTGAGGTTTTCCACAGGAGGCATTCACGACCTGCTGACCTCCACCTCCTACATTGGCAAGCATCATTTCAATCGCAGCGATAGTCGTAACAGGCGCGTACGTCCTCCATCACAATGGGTAGAACTCGAGGTGCCAGCCATCATCGATGAAAAGACCTTCAACGGCGTTCAGGGATTGCTTCACAGTCGCAACCCCAAGCGTATGGCTCCTCGCGTTGTGAATGGTCCCACATTGCTTGCTGGCATCGCTCGTTGCGGCTACTGCGATGCCGCGCTGATACAGAACACAGGGAAGGGTGGCGCCTATCGCTATTATTGCTGTTCGCGCAAATTGAAAGAAGGTGCCTTCGCTTGTGATGGGATCCGGATGCGGATGGACCGGCTTGATGAGATCGTCATCGGCGAAATCATGCAGCACGTTCTTGATCCTGTGCGCCTTCAGCTTCTGCTCAAGAGCTATCTTCAATCTGCAACCGAGCGTGCCGACCGCAATAAGCATCAGATCGAAAAGCTACGCCAGTCGCACCGCGATGTCCAAGCGGCCTTAACGCGACTACTGGCATTGGTGGAAAATGGGCTGATGGAGGCCGAGGACCCGAATCTCAAAGTTCGTTTGCTCGGCCTGAAACTTCAGCGCGACGACCTGTCTATCGAAATCAAAGAACTTCAAGAGCGGCTTTCATCGAACCAAGCTGAAATCACACCGGAGCGAATCGAACAGTTTGCCAAATTACTGCGAGCTCAATTGGAGAACGGCTCTGCGGAATTCCGCCAAGCTTATGTTCGAATACTCATGCAGGAGGTAAGGGTTACGAAGAAGGAGATCAGGATCAGCGGATCGAAATCGATCCTTGCAAAAGCTGCTTCCCATGACATCGGGGCAGCACCACCGGCAGTTCTCTCTTTTGTTCGAGAATGGCGCACCCGACAGGATTCGAACCTGTGACCTCTGCCTTCGGAGGGCAGCGCTCTATCCAGCTGAGCTACGGGTGCATGAGGCTGCGATAGCTCGCATGCGCGAAGCGGTTCTAACCGATGCGGCCCTTGGCTTCAATGGCGAATTTCGCACCTTCCCGAAAGAAATGATTGTGCCAGCCGCACGCCGTGCATCGGACAGGTCACCATTCCCAGACAAGCCGGCGCATGGGTCGGTCAGCGCGGGTGCAGCCGCGTTCATTTATTCCCGGCTGAATGCGTCGATGAGGAAATCGAGAAAGGCGCGGATTTTCGGCGCGACGTGCTGCCGGGACGGGTAGATGGCATAGAGCGTGGTTTCCACCGTGCTCCAGTCATCCAGCGCCGATTGAAGCCGGCCCTCCTTCAGGTCGTCTGCGACATAGGGATAGGGCATCAAACTCACGCCGAAGCCCGCCCGCAGCGCGTCACGCACAGCAAGGCTTGAGGTGACCGAGTATCGGCTGTTGACGGTGATACTCTCCGTGCGGCCGAACTTGCGGAACTCCCAAAGGTCGGCATGGCCGGAAAGGCTGAACCGGACACAGGTGTGCGCCTTCAGATCCGACGGTTCTTCAGGTTTGCCGTGCGCCTCGAAATAGGAGGGCGCCGCACAGAGGACATGGGGCATGACGGCGAGTTTCCGCGCAATCAGGCTGGAATCCTCCAGATTGTCGCTGCCGCGAATGGCAAGGTCAAATCCTTCCCGGACGATGTCGACCCGCCTGTCGTCGAGATGCAGATCGAGGTGCAGGCCGGGATAGCGCGACAGGAAACCGGGGATTGCGGCCGAAAGCCGTGTCAACGTCACCGTCATCGGGGCGCTGACCCGCAAAGTGCCGCTCGCTTCCGCCTTGATCGGACACAGGGCTTCGTCCGCCTCGGCCAGTGCATTGAGCCCGCGGATCACATGCTCCAGATAAATCCGGCCTTCTTCGGTCAGCGCCATGCGCCGCGTCGTCCGGTTGATGAGCCGAACGCCCAGATGCGCCTCCAGTTCGGCAATGTTCTTGCTGACCGCGGGCGGCGACAGGCCGAGACGGCGCCCGGCTTCGGCAAAGCTGTTGCGTTCCGCCACCTGGCGAAAGACCCGCAGGGCCGTGAGATGATCCATGTCATAGTTTTCCAATAGTGAATTATCACTTTCCTATATCGCATATTATCATCATCAGGTGAATTATCTATGTGATGTCAAAGCCACATACCAAGTTTGGAATGACGTGATGACCAATCCTACAATCGCTCTGATCGAACAGCGTGTTTCAGCCAATCGTTTCGATGCCTCGCACACGCTGTCGGATGCGGAAATCAGGGAGCTGACGCGTCTGGCAACGCGTGCCCCGACCGCTTACAACCTGCAGAACTGGCGCTTCATTGCAGTGCGCGCACCCGAGTCCAAGGTCCGGTTGCAGCATCTGGCCCACGGTCAAACCAAGGTGCGCGATGCCGCCGTTACCTTCATTGTCTGCGGGCAACTTCCCGACCACGCAGCCCTTTCCGAGCGGTTGCGTCCCTTCGTCGAGGCTGGTTTCATGCCGGGCGAGATGGCCGCGGTATGGCAGGAAGGAGCCCGCACACAATATGCCGATCCTCAGACAGCGCGCGATGAAGCCGTGCGCTCAGCGAGCCTTGGTGCCGCAACTCTGATTTTGGCCGCCGAAGCGCTGGGCCTCGTCTCCGGCCCGATGGTCGGTTTCAATGCCGAAGGCGTTGCGCGCGCGTTCAGCCTTGGGCCGAATGAAGTGCCGGTGATGCTCGTCACCGTTGGCCGCGCCGCGCCCGGAAACTGGCCGCAGAAGCCCCGCCGTCCCCTGGCCGAGGTTCTGGAACTATCATGAGCGCGCGCGGTTCCGACCTGCTGCTGACGGCAATTGCCCCCGTCATCTGGGGCAGTACCTATATCGTCACCACCGCTTTCCTGCCGGGCTTTTCCCCAATGACGGTCGCCATGCTGCGCGCCTTGCCGGCGGGACTGCTGCTGCTCCTGATCGTTCGGCAGCTTCCGGCCGGCATCTGGTGGCTGCGCAGTTTTGTTCTCGGCGCCCTCAACATCGCGATCTTCCTGAGCATGCTGTTCATCGCGGCCTACCGGCTTCCGGGCGGCGTTGCCGCGACGGTGCTGGCGGTCCAGCCATTGATCGTGGTTTTTCTCGCCTCGTTCGTTCTCGCCAGTCCGGCCCGCCTGGTATCGATCTATGCCGCCCTTGTCGGGATCGCTGGTGTCGCGCTGCTGGTGCTGGCCCCCAATGCGGCGCTCGACGGGGTTGGTGTTGCAGCCGGCCTTGCCGGAGCGGTCTCCATGGCCCTCGGAAATGTATTGACCCGCAAGTGGCAACCGCCGGTATCGCTGCTCACCTTCACGGCCTGGCAATTGACGGCCGGGGGGCTGCTTCTCGTTCCGATGGCGCTGCTTTTCGAGCCGCCCATGCCGTTCCCGAGTGCGGCCAATCTGCTTGGCTTGGGGTGGCTTGGGCTGATCGGCGCTGCCCTGACCTATGTCCTGTGGTTCCGGGGCATTGCACGAATGCAATCCGCGGTGGTGTCCTTGCTCCTGTTCCTCAGCCCGTTGACCGCCGTGCTGCTCGGATGGATGTTCCTCAATCAGACATTGACCTCACCGCAGATCGGGGGGCTCGTTCTCGTCATTGGCAGCATCTGGCTCGGACAACGGGCCAGCGCGGCTCCGGTCTCCGCCCCCGGAGCCGTTGAAACCCGCTAGGAAAGTCGGCCGGCGGCCTACCGCAGGAAGCGGCAAAACCTCATCTTCTCCTGCCTGGGCGAAAGGCATCAGACCAAAGTCGAATTGTGTTCCGCGTTCGCATGATATTTACAACTTGAACGGTTCTTCGGGCGCTGCGCAATCGAGGCAGGGCACGCGGTCATATTACAAAGTTTTCATTTCAGAATTTTCAGTTTTACCGATTTCAAGGTTTCGCCGGCAGTGATGAATGCGTCTGGATCCAATGAAAACACAATCGAGGCAGGGTTGGCACCCGGGCCGGACAGGCGCTATTTCAGCGAAGCCGTCCGCTGGGAAAACGATGTCATCCGCACGGTGAAGCGGTCCCGGTTGACCGCATGGCTGGTGGCTGTCATCAGCTTTGCCCTGGCCTGCCTGACGTTGACCTGTCTGGCCTTGCTGCTTCCGCTCAAGAGCTTCGAGCCCTATGTCATCGAAGTCGATAAGACAACCGGGTTTATGGAGATAAAACAACCACTTGCTGACGGTGATCTGACACAGAACGAAGCGATCGCGCGCATGTATGTGGTTCGTTACCTGAAAGCGCGCGAGACCTATGATCCGGCAACGGTGAAAGACAATTTTGATCTTGCCCAGCTGTTGTCGACACGCGATGCCGCGCGGGATCTCTTTGCGCTCTACAGCCCATCCAATACGGACAATCCGGTGACGCGCTTCGGCCGCGAGACCCGGGTGGAACTGAAGATCAAATCCATACAACTTCCCAACAGGCTTACGGCCGTGGTCCGGTTTTCCACACAGCGGGCAGGCCGCGAGTCCGGCGCCGAGGAACACTGGGTTTCTCTCCTGCATTTCCAGTATTCCAAAGCGCCCATGCCCAATGAATGGCGGTTCGAAAATCCGCTTGGTTTTCAGGTCGTCGACTATCGCCGCGATCAGGAAAGCCTGTCAGGGCAAGGCACTCCCGGTGACCGGTACCAGCCATGAGGATACGTGCCCGCGCCCGCATGGTATTGCCGGTTGGCGTCGCGATAACGGTGGCGGCGGTCATCCATGCGGCGCAGGCGGAAGTGGCGCCGCGCCGCGGAGCCGCGGATGCCCGTGTCAGGACGGTGACTTACAACCCCAGCAATGTCGTCGCGGTCGATGCAACCTATGGCGTGTCGACGATGATCGTTTTGGGCGACACGGAAAAAATCGAAACGGTTGCCGTTGGCGACAGTATTTCCTGGAAAATCGAGCCCAACAAGAAGGGCAACATCATTTTCCTCAAGCCGGTGGAGCCGAAAGCCGCGACGAATATGAACATCGTCAGTGACAAGCATGTCTACACCTTCGTCCTGCGCGCGCATCCGGATTCGCAGTCTGACCAGACCTACATGATCAGGTTCCGGTATCCCGACGTGGAGATGGACGCCAAGCTTCTGGCCCAGGCGCAACGGCTGGTATCGGAACCAAACCGCGCCGGGTTCCGCCATGAAGATGCCAATACGGATTATCATTTTCGCGGGGACCGCGCGCTTAAACCGGCCGAGGCTTTTGATGACGGCGTCAAGACATGGTTCCGGTTTCAGGGCGATGTTCCGGCGATCTTCAGTGTTGAAGGAGGCAAGCGCGAAATCCTCGCCAATTACCGGCGTGAGGGAGATTACATCGTTGTCGACAAGATTGCGAAGCAGTGGATGCTGCGGCACGGCGGTTATGCGACCTGCCTGTTCAATCTGAACAGGAAAACAGCGCCATCGATTGTCGCCGCGCCGGCTATCATCGCCGATGCTCCCGCCTCCAAGCGACGCTGGAGATAAGCGATGCCCGATCTCGACTACCATCGCAGTCTGGATATCGAGGCAGGGACAGGTTCCCGCCTGCTGGAACCAAAGCGCACCTTGCGAGCCGGCATCGTTGGCCTATGTCTTGCGGCAGGGGCAACCGGACTTTTTGCCTTGCCGCTGTTCAGCCACCCGCGGCCGCCGCAAGGCGAGCGCGCTGTGTCCGACGAAGCTTTCCTGCCATCCCGTGCGGGCCAGCTCAATCTCACGCCGCCGCCCGAACGGAAAGCCGCACCGCTCCTGCCGCAAGCCGCAGCGGTGATCGAAGCAAAGGCGGGCAACACTGATGATTCGGAACGTGAGCGGCGCAGCGCCGAGGAAGAAGCACGCCGCCGTGCCGAGGCGGAGGAGGCGGCCTATCATGCGAAGCAACTGGACCGCTACCGCTCGCCGATGATCGTTTCGGAACTGGGCGCCACGGGTGAGCCGGCCCACAATGAGAGGGGTGCCGACGAGAAACCGAAAAGCCCGGATACGTTTCAAGCCACCAATCCGAACGACCAGTTTCTCGCGTCCCTCTCCGGAAAATCCGCAGAAACGGCCAAGGCTGAAAAGAACCCGCGCATCGACGCGCTGGTGCCGCAGGGCACTGTTGTGCGGGGTGTCCTCGAAACGTCAGTCCAGACAGACCTGCCGGGAATGGTGCGGGCCATAACCACGGATGATGTCTGGTCGTTCGACGGAAGGCGGATTCTCGTGCCATCGGGCACGCGGCTGATCGGCGAATACAACGCCGGACTGGCGCAGGGGCAGACAAGGGCATTCATCGTCTGGACCCGGCTGTTGCGGTCGGACGGCGTGTCCATCAATCTCGCTTCCATCGGCACGGATGAGCTTGGCCGCTCCGGAATGAACGGCCATGTGAACAGGCATGTTTTTGAGCGATACGGTTCCGCGATCCTGCTCAGTGCGATTTCCGCTGGAGGCCAAATATTGGCTTCCACGGACACATCGTCCAGCCTGAATTCAGGCCCGGTGACGACAACCTATGTTGATCCGAAGACCAATGAAGTCCGGACCGTCACGACCCGTCCCAATATCGATATCGGCGCGAACATGGCGGCAAAGGGCGCTGCGGTTGCGGCGCAAACCTTGGCTCAGGTCGCAGGGGAGGCCTTGAAGGGGTCACTGAACATTCCACCCACGATCACGATCAATCAGGGAACGCCGGTTGCCATCTTTGTCCGCCGCGATCTCGATTTTTCCGATCTCTACCCGGATCCGGTGCGCGAAAAACTGCGGGAGCTCAAACGGGGGCGCGACGGCTATGGACAATAGAAACCCGCACGCATCCGCCTTCCGGGGTTTTGTGCCGCGCGAGGCTTTCTGATGGGCATGGTCTCCCGCAACGACGATCTGATCTCGCTGGCCTTTGCGCCACTGCAATCGCTGCTGGAAAGGCAGGATGTTATCGAGATCTGCATCAATGAACCGCACAGGGTTTTCGTCGAATATGGTTCAGGCGCGCTGCAGGCGGGTATGGTTGCGCTCAATCTGCCGGAGCTGACCCGCGAGCGGATCTGCTTCATGGCCGAGCGGGTCGCCGCCGCCAGTCATCAGTTTGTCAATGAAGAAGAGCCGCTGCTTTCCGCATCCCTGCCGGATGGTTCGCGGGTTCAGGTGGTGCTGCCGCCCGCGGCACCGGACGGTGGCGCCATTGCCATCCGGCGGAAGATCGTTCGCGATCTGTCGCTCTCCGACTATGCCGAGGCTGGTGCGCTTCTCCGCGCGCGGGTGACCGGCGGGGCCGATGTCTTGACCGAGGAGGAACAGGCCCTGTGCGACCACCTCGATGCGGGCGATATCGCGCAATTCCTCCATTTGGCGCTGCGTCACCGTATCTCCATGATCATTTCAGGCGGGACTGGAACGGGAAAGACAACGTTTCTCAACGCCTTGATGCGGGAAATACCGGGGCATGAGCGGATCATCACAATCGAGGATACGCCCGAACTCATGCCGCCGCACGGCAACCATGTCCGGCTGATCGCATCACGGGGCAATCAGAACATCGCACAGGTGGACATGCGGCGTCTGGTGGAAGCGTCACTGCGCCTCCGCCCCGACCGCCTGCTGCTCGGGGAAGTGCGCGGCGGCGAGGCGCTGGATTTCCTGCAGGCCATCAACACGGGGCATCCCGGTTCGCTTTCCACGGTTCACGCAAATTCTCCGCGTGCGGCTTATGAACGCTTGGCAATGCTGGTCATGCAAAGCGGCTTTGGCGGGGGTGGCGGTCTTTCAAAACCGGAAATCATCGATCATCTGCATGCAACGCTGCCGGTTGTCGTGCAACTCGGCCGTAAAGCGGGTCGGCCCGGCGCCGTGTCCGAGATTTTTTACGCTCCCTATGTCAGGCAGACCGGGCGCCCCAAAGCCGTACCGGGAAACATGTTGTGGAACGCCTCCGGCCGTCGCGCGCGCGGTGCCCCATGAGCTGCGTGGCAAACAGGTCCAGCGGTCCTGCTGCCGTCGACACAGGCCGTTTTGCCCGCACAGCTCATCGGCCGAGGCGGGTTCTGATCGGTCTTTGCCTGCTTGGCCTGACTGTCCCGCAAGCAGCCCGTGCCGTCGAAGCCAACGATCCCGGCATGCCGCCGGTCAAGATCACGGCGTCCGGCGAAAGAACCGCAGCGCCGCAACCGGCGGCGGATATGGCGGTATGCCAGTTCAAACGCGTGCCTTCGGCCGAAGACGGCAAGGCGCTGGTCCAGCGCATCGCCAGGGAGGAGCATGCCGATGTGGCGCTTGCCGTCGCTGTGGCCCGGCAGGAAAGCGGCTTTCGCATGGATAGCGTCTCCAGCGCCGGTGCCATCGGCCTGATGCAATTGATGCCGGCAACCGCACGCCGGTTCGAGGTGGATATTTGCGACCCGGAGGACAATGTCCGCGGCGGCGTGCGGTATCTGAAACACCTGCAAACCAAATATGCCAATCCGCTCTATGTCCTCGCCGCCTACAATGCCGGTGAGCTTGCCGTGGAGCAAAAGGGTGGCATTCCGCTTTATCCCGAGACGGTGCGTTACATCGCGAGCGTGCTTTCGGACGTGTACGACTGGCGGTCGCTTGGTGACCGCAAATTGCCTGGGAAAGCCGCCTATCAAGGCAGGAAGGCGCCGGACAAACCCGATGCAGGCAGTATCGGCGCATGGACGCAAGGATTTGTTCTTCACGTGGAGTAATCAAAGTGCTTTTTCATTCGTTCATTTTCAAAATCGTCCTGTCGCCGTCGCTCGCCGGGCGTGTCGTCACCCGCGGGATAGCGGCCTGGATAGCTCTTTGCATTCTGGTCCAGAGCGCTCATGCCCAGACGGGGCTGCAGCCGGTGCAGTCTGTCCTGCAGACCCTCATCGGCATTCTCACCGGGCCAATTGCCTCGATGATCGCCATCTTGGCCGTCATCAGCTGCGGGTTTCTCGCCTGGACCGGGCGCTTCACCTGGGGCATTGCCGGGTCGGTGATCATGGGGATTGTCCTGGTGTTCGGGTCGACGCAGATCGTCGCCTTCTTCCAGAGTGCGTTGGGGCATTGAGATGATCCCGGATGATGCGCCAGATCTCGTGCCTCTGGTCAAAGCCCTGACCCGCGCGCCGACGCTGTTCGGGGTTCCCTACATGTTCGCCATGTTCAACATCGTCGTGACCGCATGCACATTCCTGGCAACGAAGAACCTGCTCATGCTTTTGCTCGTCCTGCCGATCCACAGCCTTGGTTACTTCCTGACATTGCTGGACGATCAGATTTTCACCATCCTGCGCGTGAAGATGTCGAAGGCGCCGCCGCAATCCAAAGCGGTCTGGGGCATCAGAAGCTATGCAGCCGGTGACCGTCCATGACCAGCCGTCCCGTCCGCCGGGAGATGCGGTTTGGTTCGTCGAGCCAGCGCGAGCGCTCCGTTGCAGCCCACATCCCCTATACACGCCACGTGGATGACACGGTGTTGCGCACCCGGGATGGTTATCTGTTGAGCGTTCTGAAACTTGACGGCTTCTGTTTCGAGACCGCCGATATGGCGCAGCTGAACGGCAAGCTGGAAGCACGCAACACCCTGCTGCGCTCCCTCGGCAGCAGCCGCTATGCCGTCTATGGCCATATGATACGCCGCCGCATTCAACCGGGCCTCGCGGGCAGGTTCGACAACCCCTTCGCCGATGAATTGAACCGGCGATACATGGCGCAACTCGAGCAGCAGCGCATGTTCGTCAATGACATGTACGTCACCATCGTCCGCCGTCCCCTGCGCGGCCAGGTTGGCGTCATCGACAAGGCGACGCGGCGTCTGTTTGCCAAGGCGTCCGATGATGGCGGGGCTTCCGGCGAAGCGCAGGATCTGCGCGAACTGCAGGATGCCGTTCTTAACATCCGTGATGTCCTGCAGGATTACGGCGCGCGATGCCTTGGTATTCGCGAGCCGCAACCGGGGGTCTATTTTTCCGAACCGCTGGAGTTCCTCGTCCAGATCGTGAATGGCCTGGAACCGGTCAACATGCGGCTGCCGCGCATGCCGCTTGACGGGGCGCTGGCAATGAAACGGCTGCACTTCGGCCGCAATGCCATCGAGTTCGTTGGATCGACCCCGCCTGACAACAGCAGGCTGGGCGCCATGCTTTCCATCCGGGAATATCCACCCTATACCGGACCGCTGCTGCTCGACGGGCTTTTGAAGGTCCCGCATGAGTTTATCGTCAGCCAAAGCTTTGCGATCGTCGACAAGCCTGTCGTGCAGGCGCAGATAGAGCGCGTCTCCCGGCAGATCGCCATGGCCGATGAAGCCGGTTCCGTGGTGGGCAGCCAGCTCAACAGTGCCCGAGATGAACTGCTGGGCGCGCGTTCGATTTACGGCAATCACCATTTCTCCATCATGTGCCTCGGCGACGACAAGGCAGAGCTTGATCACTGCATCCGCGCCGTCGGCGCTACCCTGACGGACCAGGCCATTCTCTGGTTGCGCGAGGATCTGAATTGCGAACCGGCCTTCTGGGCTCAATTGCCCGGGAATTTCTCCTATATCGCCCGCTCGGCCATGATCTCCTCGAAGAACTTTTCCGGGTTCCTGTCATTGCATAATTTCCCGAGCGGCAAAACCGACGGCAATCATTGGGGCAGCGCCATTTCGCTGCTGGAGACGACGAGTCAAACCGCCTATTTCTTCAATTTCCACGTGCGCGATCTTGGAAATTTCACGATGATCGGCCCCTCCGGCTCCGGCAAGACGGTGGCTCTTTCGTTTCTGATGGCGCAGTCGCAACGCATCGCGCCAAAACCGCGCTGTATTTTCTTCGACAAGGATCGCGGTGCCGAAATCTTCATCCGGGCACTGGGAGGCAATTATGCCGTCCTGGAGCCCGGGGAGCCCTCGGGTTTCAATCCGCTGTCCCTGCCCGACACGGGACCCAACCGCGAGTTCCTGTTCCAGCTGTTTTCACTCATGGTGCGGCGGCCGGATGGTGCAGCGCTGCCCGCCGGGGAGGAAAGCGTCCTCCGCTCGGCCATTGCGCAAATCTTTGCCTCGGGTCCGGACATGCGCTCGTTGGGCGCCTTCGGTTCCCTGCTGCGCGGGCGCCTGCGCGCCGGCGGCGATGATCTTCTCTCCCGTTTCGACAAATGGCTGCGCCCGGACCAGCTTGGCTGGTTGTTCAACAACCCCAGGGATCATTTCACATGGTCCGATGTTGCGGGATTTGACATGACAAAGGTGCTCGATGACCCGCTCATCCGCAGTGCGGCGCTGATGTATATTTTCCATCGGCTAGACGAATTGCTCGACGGCAACCCGCTGCTGATTTTCCTGGACGAGGGCTGGCGGCTTCTCGACGACGATATTTTTGCCGCCTTCATCAAGGACAAGATGAAGACGATCCGGAAGTTCAACGGCGTTGTTGGCTTCGGCACGCAAAGTGCATCGGACATCGCGTCCTCTTCGCTTGCCAATACGCTGATGGAGCAGAGCGCAACGCACATCTTTTTCCCCAATCCGCATGCCGATCTGCAAAGCCACACCACGGGCTTTGGTCTCTCGGCACGGGAAATCCAGTGGATACGGACAGCCGACGCATCAAGCCGGTCGTTCCTGATCAAGCATGGACAGGAATCGGTCATTGCACGCCTGCGCCTGAACGGCATGGATGACCTGATCAAGGTTTTATCCGCCCGCGCCGATACAATCGAGGAACTGACTGCCCTGCGCCGTCATCTGGGTGATGATCCGCAGAAATGGCTGCCTGCCTTTTGCCGCCCCGGAGACAAGACATGACGTTTCGCACCATCTGCCTGCTGCTCTGCATCATGATGACGGGCACCGCCTGCGGGAGCGATCAGAGGTTGAAAACCCCCTGTGCCCCCGGATTGTTCTCGTTTGCCGCAACGGCACGCGACTGCGGGCCACTCAGACCGGTGAATGAAGCGCTGGTTGCCTTGTTCGGGTTTGAGACCTGAGCCATGGCCTTGCCGGAAGCACCCAATTACATCGCTCTGATGTCGGACAATATCGATCGTCTCGGCAGAAGTTTCACGGCGTCCACATACGGGGCTTTTGCCGGTCAGCTCACGCCTGTCTTGTCCGGGCTGCTGGTGCTCTACCTGATATTCTGGGGATTCCGGTTTTGGCAGGGCCGGGGTGAAAGCAGCGTCATTGACATCGCCTTCCGCCTGTTTCGCATCGCCATCATCTTCTCGATTGCCACGGGGTGGGGGCCAATTCAAACCTTGGCCTATGGTGTCATTTCGGGCATTCCCACCGCCATCTCTGCGGTCATGATGAACAACATCGTCAATGTCGGTCGTGGCGCCATGTCGCAAACGACGGTTGAACGGGATCTCCATGATTTCTATCAGATAGCGCTGCTGGCTTCGGCGCGGATGTCTGCGCCGGCCACGGGCGTGGTCACGTCAGTTCCGGCGGCAAAACAGGCGCCGCCGGAGGCCGATCCCGCGGCCAAATCCGGCCCGGCCGTCAGGGGAGCGCCGCCAGCGGACGGGCTATTGTCTTCCCTGCATTCCGGCATTGTCTGGATCGCGGCAGCTTTGTTTGTCGGATATGCGGTTTTCCTGATGCTGTTCTCGAAGCTCGCATTGTGGATTGTCCTGGCTTTGGCCCCCGGTTTTATTGTGATGCTGCTGTTTCAGGGCGTGTCGCGGTTCTTTTCCGGCTGGCTGAGTGTTGCCATTCAGACAATGCTCGTCCCGATCTTCTTCTATGCGTTTTTGAGTTTCTTCCTGCTGATCATCAAAGAGGTTGTGATCGCCTTGAAAGTATCGATGGATCAGGGGGCGGTTCCAACCGTCAAGGAAATCGCGCCCTTTGTGCTGGTCTGTTTTTCGGGATTGTTTCTTCTGGCGCAGATTGTCCCATTGAGCGCCCGCATAGCCAGCGGTGCGCAACAATGGATCGGCGATGTTTTGCAAGGCGGGGCCGGCCGGATAGTCCCTGCCTCCCTTGCCGCCGC
This sequence comes from Phyllobacterium sp. NPDC097923, assembly GCF_044760925.1. Lineage (NCBI taxonomy): Bacteria > Pseudomonadati > Pseudomonadota > Alphaproteobacteria > Hyphomicrobiales > Phyllobacteriaceae > Phyllobacterium > Phyllobacterium sp. NPDC097923. Next base: position 262,553 of record NZ_JBIWBL010000001.1, read on the forward strand.
GCGCGGAAACAGCGGGAGGGCGATCCTCACAAAGCCATCGGGCACGAGCCCGGTTCCGCCGGGGATGCAGGGCACCCCGTCATCGCTGTCCGAAATGAACGATACGTTGATACGGGATATTCAGGACCGGAACCTTGCAATAAACCGGCAGACCCGCAACCGGTAGCGATCCCCGCCGGGGCAGGTCGAGAATGCAGATGATCAAGCGTCAAAACAAAATGATGCCAGTCAACGGCGTCCGCTGACCAGCATCATTTTAAGGGTCGTTCAAATCAAGCCGCTGTTGTTACATCTTCTTTGCATGATGACGATGATGGCGATGATGCTTCTTCATGTGGCGATGATGCTTCTTCATATGATGATGCTTTTTCATCGGTGCTGCCGATGCTGTGGTGCTGCTGGTGGCGAGCACAGGCGCAGAGAATGCAAGGGCAAGTGCAAGACCAAGTGCTGTGTAGAGTGACTTTTTCATAATGCCGTTTCCTCTCAGTTGGGGCTGTTGTGATGCAACCGTCAATTATTGGCGGGTTGCACACCGAGTACTTTCAGTGCTTTTGCAAAGGTCCGTATGCCCTGTGCCTGCCGATTGCTTGCACAAAAGCGGATAGCCTTTTTCTGCAGTGATTTTGCCTTGGCCGCCCGGGGAGCCTCGGCATGCTCGATGATTGCTTGATGAACCTCTGCCTGGAATTTCACGCAAAGCTCTTTGCGTGATGGTGGTCGCTCCGCTGCAAATACACTGTCAGCGCTTGTGGAGAGCATCATTCCGGCTAGCAGTATTGTTGGTAAAGTCGAAATATTTCTCACGGCCACCTGCGGGAAGAAGAAATGTATTCTCCTGTTATTCGAGAATACAAATTCATTTTACTTGCTCTTTATGGAGCGGGAACATTGCGACAATATTTCCGGTTTGTAGCGTTTTGTTTCCGTGATGTTTCTAAAATGAGGCGGCAATGTTCCGGCGCGTAAAGCTGCGCCGTGCCTGAATCGTTTTTCGCGGAAAAGGTGGGGGCAGAGGTGCCGTGGGCCAATCGATGGAACGCGGCTCCCCTGCGCGGCGCCGCGTCCAGAACGACCTCAGAGTGCGACGAGTTTCTTGTCCACCGGTTGCGTCCCGTCGCTGACGAGATGCCGGAAACCCTCCATCGGGCCGGGCATGCCCAGATAGAATCCTTGCCCGGCGCTGCATGATTCGCCCATCAGGAACTCCAGCTCGTCCGGGGTTTCGATGCCTTCAGCAAGAACCGGCATGCCCAGACCCCGGCCAAGGCCGAGCACCGCCTTGACGATGGCGGCCGCCTGTTCGTTCTTGTCGACCGATTTGATGAAGGAGCGGTCAATCTTGATCATGTCAAACGGGAAGGCGCGCACGTTCGACAGCGAGGAATAGCCCGTACCGAAATCGTCCATGGCGATACGCACGCCGAGTGTCTTCAACTGGCGCAACGTGGTCAGGGCGCGGTTGGTATCCTTTATAAGGGCGGTTTCGGTGATCTCGAGTTCAAGCCGGTGTGCCGGCAGGCCCGTTTGCAGCAAGGCGCTGTGTACGCGCTGGGTGAAATCGTGGCTGTAAAGCTGCACGGCAGAGACATTGACGGCAACAGACAGGGGCTTGTCCCAGCTGGCCGCTTCGCGGCAGGCTTCCCGCAACGCCCATTCGCCAAGCTGCAAAATGATGCCGCTCTCTTCGGCGATGGGGATAAACACCGTAGGGGAAATATCGCCCTGGCGCGGATTGTGCCAGCGCATCAGGGCTTCGAAGCCGGTGATCGCGCCGGTGTCCATCCGTATCTGCGGCTGATAGACCAGCCGCAGCTCATTGCGCTGCAGGGCATTGCGCAGGTCGTGCTCTATCAGGCGCCGCTCCCTGGCCTGGGCCCCCATTTTTGCTTCAAAGAAACGATAGGTGTTACGGCCTTCCGCCTTGGCCTGGTAAAGGGCCGTGTCGGCTTGGTTCAGCAAGGTTTCGCGATCGGTCGCATCGACAGGAAAGATGGCAATGCCGATGCTGGTTGAAATCAGGAAGCCGATCGGGGAATTTGAATTCTCCGACTGCAGTGCCTCGAGGATTCTGTCAGCCAGGCGGCAGGCCGCCGTTGGTGTGACGAGCCCGGGGACGAGAACGGCGAATTCATCGCCGCCAAGGCGCGCCAGCATGTCGTCCTTGCCGAGGAGCCGCGTGATCGCGCCTGAAACCCGCTGCAATATATCGTCACCGGCCGCATGGCCGAACAGGTCGTTGACCTCCTTGAACCGGTCAAGGTCCAGGCAGAACAACGCGAGATAGGTTTCTTCGCCGCTTGCCGCAGTTGCAATCAACTGGTCGAGACGGGCATTGAAATTGCGGCGGTTGGGCAGCCCGGTGAGCGCGTCATGGTGCGCGAGATAGCTGATGTGCGCCTCCGCTTCCTTGCGCGAGCGCAGGTCGCGGACCGCAAGCGCGCGATGCCATTTGCCATTGAAGTCGATCGTGTGGGCGATGAGTTCCACAGGGACGAGTTGGCCATCGCCGCCCACAAGATCGGCCTCGATCAATTCATTCTGATCACTCAGCAATTTGGAGCGCAGGCGCGTATCGGGCAGGAAGGTTGCCAGCGATGTGCCTTCAAGGGAGGCGCTCTCCATGGTTGCCAATGCCAGGAAACTTTCATTCGCGGTTACAATGATGTCTCCATCGCAGATGACCAATCCTTCCACGGCTGCATTGACCAGCTTGTGCATGCGCTGCAGCTCGAGCTTGTTTCTGCGGTTATGAACGTCGACCGTGAACGCAATCGAACTGGCGACGAGAATGAGGGTGCTCACCAGCGCCACGGTTATGGCAATAAGGCTGGCGGGTAGTGCATTTGCCGGAACGGAGATGGACGAATCCGGAATGATCGCGACCGCGCCCATGGCAATGAAATGGTGGCTGCAAATCGCCAGGGTCAGCATGCCGGCTGCCGCATGACGGGTTTTGTCCTCCGCTTTGGCCAGCGCCAGGCGGACGGCGAAAGCGCCAAGGACAATGCCGGCACCAATGGACACCGCGACAAGAGTGGGATCCCAGGTAATTCTACCTTCAACCTCAAAGGCAGCCATGCCGGTAAAATGCATGGCGGCGATACCGGCGCCGATAATGGCGCCGCCGGCAAGATCCGCATTCTGCCATCTGGCGGTGATTGCGGTATGCGCACCAAGGCCTGTGACGAGCACGGCTATGACGAGGGATAGTATGGTGAGAAGGCCGTCATAGCCGTTGGGCAGGCCGGGTGAAAACGCCATCATCGCGATGAAATGCGTGGCCCAGATGCCGAAGCCGCAGGAAACCGCGGAAACGCTCAGCCAAACGGCCTGATGTGCCGAGTTGCGGGCGTGACGAAGAAGATCAACAGCCGTCAGGCAAGAAAAGATACAGATGGCGGCGGCAAGAAAGACAAGCCTGATATCGTGCTGATTGACGATACAATTGTATACTGTCAACATACGTTTGTTCCCTGCTTTGAATTCTTTTCTTGGATAACTCTATTATTTGTCATCTTAAGTCTAACTTAAGAGGAGAGTTATTTGCCGTTTTGAACAGGTCAGAGTGATATTTAAGTAAACAAATATAAAATGGGCGGAAGAAGTATTTACGCAAATGAATGGATGGGATTATCCAAAGTATAAAATTTTAATAAAACATGCGGCCTGCGGGCGATGACTCCATTCAAATAGACGCTGCTTGAGTCTTGTCTCCACAATAAAAAGCCCCCGGACCGAAAGGCCGGGGGCTGTATTGTTGCAGTCAGGGATATCGATCAGTCGATGTCGAAGGAAACACCCTGGGCCAAAGGCAATGCCTTGGAATAATTGACGGTGTTTGTGGCGCGGCGCATATAGGCCTTCCAGGCATCCGAGCCGGATTCGCGGCCGCCGCCCGTTTCCTTTTCGCCGCCGAAAGCGCCGCCGATTTCAGCGCCTGAGGTGCCGATGTTGACGTTGGCAATACCGCAGTCCGATCCATCCGCGCTGAGGAAGCGTTCGGCTTCCTGCAGGTCGAGGGTGAAGATGGACGACGACAGGCCGGCGCCAACCGCGTTGTGATCGGCAATCGCCTTGTCGAAATCGCTGTATTTCATCACGTAGAGGATTGGAGCAAAAGTCTCCTCGGTTACCGGACCGGCCTGCTTCGGCATTTCGATAAGGGCAGGACGGACGTAGTAGGCATTCGGATGCGATGTATCCACGCGGGCGCCGCCGGTAACCTTGCCGCCGTGGGCGACGGCTTCCTGCACTGCCTTCTGCATGTTGTCGAAAGCGGCTTTGTCGATCAACGGGCCGACGAGGGCCGATGTCTCGATCGGGCTGCCGACGGAAACGCTCTCATAGGCCTTCTTCAAGCGTGGGACGAGCGTGTCGTAGACGCTTTCGTGCACGAAGAGGCGGCGCAGGGTGGTGCAGCGCTGACCGGCCGTTCCCATGGCACCGAAGGCGATCGCGCGCAGCGCCATGTCGAGATCGGCTGACGGGCAGACGATACCGGCATTGTTGCCGCCGAGCTCAAGGATCGAACGGGCAAAACGCTTGGCCAGACGCGGGCCGACTTCACGGCCCATGCGGGTCGAGCCGGTTGCCGAGACGAGCGCAACCTTGGGATGATCGACCAGGGCTTCGCCGATGGTCCGGTCACCCATCAATGTCTTGGTCAGGCCGGCCGGCACGTCACCGAAGCGCGCGACCGCGCGGTCGAAGATGGCCTGGCAGGCGAGGGCGGTGAGCGGTGTCTTTTCCGATGGCTTCCAGACAACGGCGTTGCCGCACACGAGGGCAAGCGCCGTGTTCCACGACCAGACGGCAACGGGGAAGTTGAAGGCGGAAATGACGCCGACAACGCCGAGGGGATGCCAGGTTTCCATCATGCGATGCCCCGGACGTTCCGTTGCAATGGTCAGGCCGTAGAGCTGGCGGGAAAGGCCGACCGCGAAATCGCAGATGTCGATCATTTCCTGCACTTCGCCGAGCCCTTCGGATGGGATTTTTCCCGCTTCAATCGAGACGAGGCGTCCGAGTTCCGTCTTCAGTGCCCGCAGCTCTTCACCAAAGAGGCGGACGAGTTCACCACGCTTGGGTGCCGGAACAAGGCGCCATTCGCGGAAAGCCGCATCGGCCTGTTCGATAGCCTTGGCTGTATCGGCCGCCGAATGAATGGCGATATCGGCAATCTTCTCGCCGGTGACCGGGCTGTAGGAAGCCATTGTTCCACCGGTATAAGCGGCTTCCGCCACGCCAAGCTTTGCGAGGAGTGTTTTTACGTCTTGAGCAATCGTCATTTTGCCTTCCCTTTACATATCTTTTGTCTGACCGTGCGGTAAGCGCCGGACTTTTGCCGGAGAGGCCGCAATAAGGTCAAATGAGTGTTCAACTTGCAAGTGCCGCAGGGCGCAGTATTTGCAGGCATTGTTGGATGGAGGCCTGTTCGAGCCCGGCATAGTGGGCAAATTCGTCGAGGACCGCCGTACCGAGGTCAGTCTCGAATTCGCGCTGGCTGGGGCTGGCGACAAATTTCTGGCTGGCTTCGTCACCGAGATTGGACTGGAAAATACCCGCTGCGCTGACGGGGAGAAAATCCTCGTAGACGATAGGATCGAACCGCACGGCACCGCGTGCGATCAAGGTCTCGATATCCCCAGCCTCGCGCGTGGTCACGCGGCCCGCAAAGCTCTCGACGACCGAATAGCGGAAATAGCCGAGACCGTCGCGGCGAATGTCCGCCCAATTGTCGGGAAACGCTTTGAACGTGTCCGACAGGGCGGCGATATAGGCTTTCGCGTTGGAGCCATCAGCCGCCGGACGAATGATCTTGCGGGTGTCATTCAGCAGCCTGTCATAGAGGGCCCGGCCCTTTGGTGTCAGTGCAATGCCGCGCTGCTCGATTTCGCCAAAGCGTGCGGTGTGTGAGCCCGTTTCCCATGTGCCGTCGGAATTTTGAAACGATACATTCTCTTCCAGCGCCTTGAACGATGTCTGGCGCAAGAGGATGGGGCAGGCCCGCGTGGGCGGGCCTTCAATGACCGCCTTGGGAGAAATGCCGTGTTCCGGCATCAGCTCCTGCACCGCATCGATGTCGAGCGTGCGCGGCGTCAGATGATTGATGTGCGGCCCCTTGAACGAGACGACATCGGCAATGAGCCGGTGTGCATCGTGCAGGCGCTGGTAAAGCGTGCCGCTGACGCTCGCCCGGTCGTGCCAGCGAAATGTCTCGAGAATTTCGCTCACGAATATTGCCGCGTCGTCAGAACCAAGGCCGCCCTCAGCTTCAGCCTTTTCAACGAGCGCAATGGCCTTGTCGGTGAAAATCTGCCGCGCATCCAGAATGGCACGCGCCTTTTTCCGCAAGCCGGTATCGCCGATCAGGTTGAGGCGCAGCAGCGACGTGAACACCCGAAACGGATTGATCTTCAGCGCGGCATCATCGACCGGACGGAAAGCCGTGGAATGGACGGGAACACCCGCCTCGCTCAAATCGTAATAGCCGACGGGATACATGCCCATAACAGCGAAGACGCGGCGCAGCATGGACAGCTCTTCCGGCGTGCCGACGCGGATCGCGCCGTGGCGCTCTTCCGATATGCGGTCGAGCGTATCGGTTTCCTGCAGCTGGTCCTTCAGTTCCGGGGATGTTGCCAGTGTCTTGCCGTTCACCTCGGCAACGAGGGACATGAGTGTGCCATAGGCAGGAACCTCTGTCCGGTACATGGATGACATGGCGGCCGAAAAGGACGCCCTGATCACGTCGGATGACGTAAACGTGCCTGATTTCATCGTGTTCTGTTCCGCTTTGTTGCTGCAACAGCATAAACTATCGCTGTCATGCTCAAACTGGATTATAGAGTGATGATATCGCCAAAGATTGCGATGAATTGAACTAGGTTGATGCGAGATAAGAATGAAGTTGAGCCGCCGTCTGATTCCTGACATCGATATCCTGCAAACCTTCGAGTGCGCGGCGCGCCATGGCAGCTTTACGCAGGCCGCAAAGGAGCTGAACCTCACGCAGAGTGCCGTCAGCCGCCAGATGAGCGAACTGGAAAGCCAGATCGGTGTTCTGCTTTTCGAGCGCATTCGGCAAAGGGTGGTTCTGTCCGACGCCGGGCAGAAATTCCTGCCAGAAGTGCGCCGCCTGCTTGGGCTGACCGAGGAAACCATGCTGCGGGCCATGGCGGCATCGCAATCGGCGTCATCCCTGAGCATTGCAACATTGCCGACCTTCGGCAGCCGCTGGCTGATGCCGCGCCTGCCGGATTTTCTGCGGCTCTATCCAGATATGGCCTTGAGCGTTGCATCGCGCTCGCAACCCTTTGATTTCGAGGAAGAGCCGTTTGATTTGGCAATCCATTACGGTCAACCGGTCTGGGCTCATGCCACCTGCACATATCTTTGCAGTGAAATGATTGTTCCCGTCGGCAGCCCGGAACTGCTGGCCGCCAACCCCGTCGTCACCCCGGCCGAGCTTGCCGGCTCGGCACCGCTGCTGCACCTTTCGACGCGGCCGAAAGCCTGGGCCGACTGGTTTGAATCGGTACAGGCGGAGGTGGTCAGCCCCTATAAGGGCCATCGTTTCGAGCATTTTTCCATGGTGATTGAAGCTGCGCTGGCAGGACTCGGTTTTGCCCTGGTGCCGCGTTATCTCATCGAGCACGAATTGGCGTCCGGCCGCCTGCAGGTGTTGTTCGATCAGCCGCTGACGACAGAGAACAGCTATTATCTCGTCGTGCCGGACCACAAGAAAGAAAATCCCATGGCCCAGAGCTTTTTTGCATGGATCGCCGATCAGGTCAGCAAACGTCCCTAGGGTCTAGACCTTGTGGGTCATTCGCCCGCCGCATCACCTCTTCAACGAATTTCACTTTCGTTGCCGAAAACCCGGTCTATAAGCAGAATGGACGATGAGTCTGTGCAAGATTGCCGGCAAAGGCCGGACCGACCTGACGGTGACCCCATGCTGAATGATGAACGCTCCCACGGCCTCTGGGAAAAGACCGCGCCGCCTGCGCCGGCAACACAGAAGCTGGCGGGCAATATTTCCGTTGACGTCGCCGTCATCGGCGCCGGTTTTACCGGATTGTCCGCCGCCCTGCATCTGGCTGAAATGGGCACAAGCGTTGCCGTTCTCGATGCCGTGGACATCGGCTATGGCGGATCAGGCCGCAATGTCGGTCTGGTCAATGCCGGCATGTGGGTGATGCCGAATGACCTGCCGCAGGTTCTCGGACAGGTGCATGGCGAACGTTTGCTGGAACTGCTCGGCAATGCACCGCAATCCGTGTTCAACCTTGTCGACAAGCACAAGATCGCCTGCGAACTCGAGCGCAAGGGTACCCTGCATTGCGCCGTCGGCAAGAGCGGCGTCAAACAGCTGGAACAGCGGGCTGAACAGTGGCTGGCACGCGGCGCGGCCGTCCGCCTGCTGGGCGCAGAGGAAACCGCCGAGAAGGTCGGCTCGACCGCCTATGCCGCTTCGCTGCTGGACAATCGCGCCGGCACGATCCAGCCGCTGGCCTATGTGCGCGGCCTTGCAACCGCTGCCATTGCCGCTGGCGTTGCCGTCCATACGGGAACCCCGGTGACATCCACGACCCGCTCCGGCGACCGCTGGATCGTCAATACGCCGTCAGGAACCGTGTCGGCCGAGTGGGTTGTCGTGGCAACAAACGCCTATACGACCTCACCCTGGCCGGAACTGCGAGCCGAACTCCTGCATCTGCCCTATTTCAATTTTGCCACGACGCCGCTGCCGGAAGACGTGCGCAACACGGTTTTGCCCGAGCGCCAGGGTGGCTGGGACACCAAGGAGATACTGAGCTCATTCCGGATGGATCAGCGCGGCCGCCTCGTGTTCGGCAGCGTGGGGGCCTTGCGCGGCACGGGAATGGCCGTCCACAAGGCGTGGGCTGCCCGGTCGATCCGCAAACTGTTCCCGCAGATCAGGGATGTGACGTTTGAAGCGGGCTGGTACGGCCAGATCGGCATGACCAATGACAACCTGCCGCGATTCCACACCCTCGCGCCGAAGATCATCAGTTTTAGCGGCTACAACGGACGCGGCATCGCTCCGGGCACGGTCTTCGGCCGGGTCCTGGCTGAACACATCGCCGGCAGGATATCCGATGCAGACCTGCCTTTGCCGGTGACGAAACCCCGGGAAGAGGGTCTGCGTACCCTGCGCGAGGGATATTACGAAGTGGGTGCCCAGCTGGCGCATTTCGTTGGCAACCGGGTTTGAAGGCGCTCGCTTGATCTGATTGCCGCATTTGCTTGCCATTCGCGCGAACCCGACATATCTCTTATGCATGGACAGCAAGAAGCCAATGCGGCACACAAGACCCAGTGTCTCAGCCAGCATCCTCGCGGCGGTCAAGAACCGCAACAAGCGCCCGACTGGCGTGACCAAGGTCGTGCGGAACGATACCGTCATTGCATCCTACAATGTCCATAAGTGCGTCGGCATCGACAAGAAGTTCGATCCTGACCGCATTGCCCATGTCATCGGCGAACTTGGCGCAGATGTCGTCGCTGTGCAGGAAGCGGACAAACGCTTCGGCGAACGGTCCGGCCTGCTCGATCTTGCCCGGCTGGAACGCGAGAACAATCTTGTGCCCGTGCGTGTGGCGTCGCTCTACCCCAAGGGGCACGGCTGGCACGGCAATCTGCTGCTTTTCCGTGAAGGCGTCGTGCGGCGGGTGCAGCAGCTGAGACTGCCGGGGCTTGAGCCGCGCGGCGCTCTGGTGGTCGACCTCGATCTCGAAGCTGGCCCTCTGCGCATCATCGCCGCGCATCTTGGCCTGCTGCGGCATTCCCGCATGCAGCAATCCGAAGCGATTCTCGATGCGGTTCATGCGGATCCTTCTCGCCCGACGCTTCTGCTCGGCGACCTGAATGAATGGCGCGTCGGCAGGGGGTCGTCATTGCATTTCCTGCATCCGGTCTTCGATCCGATGAAGAATGCAGTGCCCAGTTTTCCCTCGCGTTTTCCGGTGCTGGCGCTGGATCGCGTGCTCGGCCATCCGCACAGTCTGGTCACCGGCATCGAGGTGCATGACACGCCGCTTGCCCGCGTGGCATCGGATCACCTGCCGATCAAGGCCTATGTCGACCTGAAGGGGGCCCTGGCCGAAACGGCGGAAATCAGAGATAGGGCGAGCCTAGCCAGATAATCCGGTCGAGCAGCCGCACCCAGAATGAACGGGCGCGCAGGCTCTGCAACAGGACCGGTTTTGCGGTTTCAATGGCCGTCTCGATGAGCCCTTCCACTTTTTCTGCAAATGCCGCGTCCATGATCTCCAGGTCAACTTCGAAGTTGAGGCGCAATGACCGCGGATCAAGATTAGACGACCCGACATAGGCCCACTGTCCGTCGATGGCCAGAAGCTTGGAATGGTTGAAATTGCCGCTGGCGCGCCAGATGCGGCAATGGCTCTTGAGAATCTGGTCGAATTGCGCGGTCATCGCGCGATCAACGAGTTTCAGATTGTTGACCGCCGGCACGACGATATCAACCTCGACACCCCGCCGGGCTGCGGTCACCAGAGCGCTGATCAGTTCGCGATCCGGCAGGAAATAGGGCGACATGATCCGGATATGGTTTCGCGCCACGGAAAACGCCCCCATCAGCATGCGATGATTGGCTTCCACGCTCTTGTCCGGCCCGGCCGGGACAGCCCGGATAAAGACGGGATCGCCCGCCGGCGTTTCTGGCGAAGCAATCAGCCAGGGATCGCCAGCCAGCTGTTCACCCGTGGTGAAGCGCCAGTCTTCCGACGCGATATGGAAGAGGTCGGTGACGATCGGGCCGGTCAATCTGAAATGGGTATCGCGCGCATGGTCCTTGCCGGCAATTTCTTCGGAAAAACCGGCGCGAATGTTCATGCCGCCGGTAAACGCCGTTGCCCCGTCGACAATCAGAATCTTGCGGTGGGTCCGCAGGTTCGCATAGGGCAGGCGCAAGCCGATGATGATGTTGCCGTTGAACACGTCGGTGTGCACGCCGCCTTTTTTCAGATAGCCGACAATACTCGGTATGGAATAGCGGGCTCCGACAGCGTCGATGAGAACACGGACTTCAATGCCGCGCTGGACGGCAGCAATCAACGCATCCGCCACGCGAAAACCGATCTTGTCCCGGTCGAAAATGTAGGTCTCGAGCAGAATGCTGCGCTGAGCTGCGTTAATATGGTCGATCATCGAACGGTAGGCATCGTCTCCGCTTTGCAGCATGGCGATGTCGTTGCCGGTTGTCAGGCGGCAGCGGCTCACCCGGTCGCCGAGCGTTTTCATGGCGGCAAAGCGTTGCCCGAAATGCGCAAGGACATTCCCTTCGTCCGCATCGAAACGCATCAGGTGATCCTGACCGATTTCGTGCAGGAAGGCGCGCTGCGAGCTTATGGAGGAGCGCCTGATCCGGTTGATGCCGGCGACCGCATAAATGACCGCGCCGATCACCGGGGAGAGGATGATGACGCCGACCCAGCCAATGGCCGCGCGCACCTCCTCCTTCGTCATGGCCGCATGGACCGCGGCGGGAACGCCGAGGACGATGGAAAGGACAAAGAAGATTTGGGGCCAGTAGGTGGGAAGATAATCACTCATTTGCGAGTGTCATATCACGATATTGAATCCCGGCGCGAGCGCCATTCGGCGAGAGAGACGGGTTGATCCGGTATGCGGATTTCAAAACTTGTGCCCGCGCCTTCGCCGCCGCGCAGTTCAATGGTGCCGCCATGCGCGCGAACCAGCTCGTGCACAATGGCAAGGCCGAGCCCGGTACCACCGGAGCGGGCCGAGCCCTTGAATGCGGTGAACAGGTTCTCGCGCGCCTTGGGCGGCAGTCCCGGGCCGGTATCCTCAATGCCGATGATCGATGTGGCGCCAATTTGTCCTGCCGTGATTGTCAGCCGTTTGACGATGGAGATGTCATCACCCGTAACGCCGCTCATGGCTTGAACGGAGTTGCGGCAGAGATTCGAAATCACGCGGAAGAACTGATCCGGATCCGCGTCGACCTCAAAACTCTCCGGTACGAGGTTTTTGAATTCAATCCCCGACTTTGTATCAAGATTGAGCATTTCTTCCACATCGCTGACGATGGTGTGCAGCTTCACCCGGCGCCGCTGTGGCGGCGGTTCCTGTGTTCCGCCATAGGCAAGCACGGTCTGGGAGTAGTTGATGGCTCGGTCGATCGTCCGTACGAGTTTCGGCACCATGCGCTGAATGGCGGGGTCGCTGGCATTGGCGAGGTGATCGGACATGAGCTGGGCAGACGCGAGAATGTTGCGCATGTCGTGGTTGATTTTGGAAACGGCAAGGCCAAGGTCGGCCAGGTGTTTCTGCTCGGACAATGTGCGCTGCAAGCGCTGCTGCATGTCGGCCAGCTCGCGCTGGGCAATGCCAAGCTCGTCCTCGCGATTGTCCGGCTGGATGACGCGCTGCGGATCATCCGGCTGCTGGGCAAAGGCCAGCATGTTTGCGCTCATGCGCTGGATCGGCCGGATAAGCAGGTGGCTGATGGCAAGGAAGACCAGACCGGCGGTAATGACCGAAATGAACATCGAAATCAGCGTCAGATTGCGGGCATAACGCAACATCGCGTTGCGCAGGGGCGCATCGGATGTGATGAGCTCGATGACCTTCCCCGTCTCGCCGATAGGACCATAAACGCGGATGATGCGGTTGCCGCCATTGATGAGGGTATCGAATGCATCGCGGATCGTGGTCAACGGGTCAGTGACCGTCATGTCGATATGCCGATCGACCTTGGATGGCATGTCCGACACCGCCAGCAATCGTGACGCGCCCATTTCGCGCAGGGCAATCGCCTTGGTGCCCGTGGCGAGAAGCACATCGTTCTGTACGCTCTGCGGAATATCCTTGTCGTCGCTTGCCGCTAGCACGACACTCGCCGCCGCAACGGTATTGAGGCGGTCCGAAAGCCAGCGCATGCGCATATCGGCCATGGTCGGAACGAAAATCATCACTTCGGCCAAGAGGCCGAACAGGATGGTGAGGCGCAACAGCTTGCCTGAAAGGCGTTTGAGGATCGGCAAGCGACGTCCCGCGTGCTGCATACGCGCGCCTGCCGGTTGCTGATCCTGTTGCGTTACCGCCATATTTGCTCCATCAATGCCCGATGTAGGACAAACGTTGCGCCGGTACAATAAATCACTTCCCGATTTTTGCCTATGCGTGAATTGTCCGGTATCAATTGACTTCTTGGTATCATGCCTCTATAAGCCGCGCACGTCCGGGTTGACCGCCCCGGCGGCGTGTTGTTATGCGCCAATGGCGGTCCTGATATGCTCCTGTCAAAGAACAGACCACAAGAAGGGCCGCACACCGCGGTATTAAACAAATGAAGCGTACTTATCAGCCATCCAAACTTGTCCGCGCACGTCGTCACGGGTTTCGCGCCCGTATGGCTACTGCAGGCGGCCGCAAGGTTATCGCAGCACGTCGTGCTCGCGGTCGCAAGCGGTTGTCGGCATAAGGCGTTCCGCGCAGGTTTGCGCGGTTGGCCGAAGTTGGCATTGCAGGAATGAATGATCAAAAGCCACTCCGCCTTCGCAAGAGAGCGGAGTTTTTGGCTGTTCGGGCCGGAGAAAAACGCCGCGGCGGCTTTTTTCTGCTCGAAGTCAAGGAGCGCGAAGACCGGCAAGGTCCGCCGCGTGTTGGTTTTACAGTCACAAAAAAGAACGGAAATGCCGTTATCCGCAATCGCATCAAGCGCCGGCTGAAAGAGGCTGTACGCGTCAATGTTGCAGGTGACATGGCCCCCGGAACCGACTATGTGATCGTTGCTCGCCGTGACGCGCTTGATGCGCCATTTGCGGACTTATCCCGGGAACTCTCGAAACGGGTTTCCAAAAAATACCAAACCGGCGTTTCCCCAAGACATGACCGGCCCAACAGGACCCGATAATGGAAACCAATCGTAATTTCTTTATCACCATCGCCTTGTCCGTCGTTATTCTGGGACTGTGGCAGGTGTTCTATATGGGCCCCAAGATCGAGGCCGAGCGGCAGCAGGCACAGATTGAAGCCACACGCCAGGCGCAGACCAAGGCCGCCGGGCAGCCCGCGACGCCAGCCGGTACGCCAGCAAACAATTTGCCGGCATCCACACCCGCCGCACCCGGTGCCAATATTCCCGGCCAGACGCCGGATGCCGCTCAGGCCGGCAGCATCACCCGTGCCGCCGCGCTCGGGCAGACGTCGCGTGTGCAGATCGACACGCCAAGCCTCAGCGGATCCATCAGCCTGACCGGCGCGCGTCTGGATGACCTGCAGCTCAAGCAGTATCATGAGACTGTCGACAACAATTCACCGACCATTCAGCTGTTAAGCCCTTCGCAAATGGCAGACGGGCAATTTGTCGAAATCGGGTTCACCGGCAATGAGACATCGGGCACGGTTCCCGGTCCGACGACCGTATGGACGGTGGACGGCAACAGCAAGCTTAGCCCATCGACCCCGGTTACCCTGACGTTTACCAACGAAAAGGGCCTGGTTTTCAAGCGCACCTTCAGCGTCGACGACAATTATATGTTCACGGTCAAGGATGCCGTGACGAACGGAACCTCCGTGCCGGTTTCACTGGCCTCCTACGGTCGTGTCACGCGGTTCTACAAGCCTCTGCATGCCAGCACCTATGTGTTGCATGAAGGTCCAATCGGCGTGATCGCCGGAAAGCTGGTCGAATACAAATTCGCGGCAATCGAGAAGGAAAAAGAGGTTTCTCCTGAGAAAACAGACACTGGCGGCTGGATCGGCATCACCGATAAATATTGGGCCGCTGCGCTTGTTCCATCGCAAACGAAGCCTTTCAAGGCGCGCATGTCCTACTTCGACAATGGCCGTCCGCAGTATCAGAGCGATTATCTGTCCGATCCGACAACGATTGAGCCAGGCCAATCCACAACGATCGAGAACCTCGTTTTTGCCGGCGCCAAGGAAGTTGGCAAGATCAATGGCTATATGAACAACCTGCATATTCCATTGTTCAAGAATCTGATCGACTGGGGCTGGTTCTACTTCATCACCGAACCGATGTTCTATCTCATCGACTGGCTGTACAAGGCCATCGGCAACTTCGGCGTGGCCATTCTCGTTGTTACGGTCCTGCTCAAGGCGCTGTTCTTCCCGCTTGCCAACAAGTCCTATGCGTCGATGGCGCGCATGAAGCTGGTTCAGCCGAAGATGACCGAAATCCGCGAGAAATATGCGGATGACAAGGTCAAGCAGCAGCAGGCCATGATGGAACTCTACAAGACCGAGAAGATCAACCCGATCGCCGGTTGCTGGCCCATCCTGATCCAGATTCCGGTCTTCTTCGCGCTCTATAAGGTGCTGTACGTCACCATTGAAATGCGCCACGCGCCGTTCTTCGGCTGGATCCAGGATCTGGCCGCGCCGGATCCGACATCGGTGTTCAACCTGTTCGGTCTCATTCCATGGACTGTTCCGGCGTTCCTGATGATCGGTGTCTGGCCGCTGATCATGGGTGTGACGATGTTCCTGCAGATGCGCATGAACCCGACGCCTCCCGATCCGACGCAGGCCATGATCTTCAACTGGATGCCGCTGATCTTCACGTTCATGCTGTCCAGCTTCCCGGCCGGTCTGGTGATTTACTGGGCGTGGAACAACTTCCTGTCGATCACCCAGCAGGGCATCATCATGAAGCGGCAGGGCGCGAAGATCGAACTGTGGGACAATCTCGCGGGGCTCTTCAAGAAGAAACCCAAACCCGCGGAATAGGCGGGTTTCACTCGAATGCCGAAAGCCCCCGCGTCATACCGGGGGCTTTTCATTTGCCGGTGAACGGCGCCGTTCAGTTGACAAGGCGGCGATAACATTGAATGCAGGTGGCTGCGGCCACCCCATGAACGGACGGAAAACAACGTGAGCGAAACCAACGACAATACGAACCGGCTGATCGAGAAGGGCCGGATGCTCTTTGCGCAGGGCTGGGTTTTCATTCGCGGCGTTCCGTCCATGAAATTCCTGCCGCCTGAAGGGCCCATCGAAATCGCCTTCGCCGGGCGCTCCAATGTGGGCAAGTCGTCCCTCATCAATGCGATCATCGGCCAGAAAGGTCTGGCGCGCACCTCCAACACGCCGGGGCGCACGCAGGAACTCAACTATTTCGTCCCGGACGGCCATTCCGGTGAAGATGGCGATCTGCCGCCGCTCGCTGTGGTCGATATGCCGGGCTACGGCTTTGCGGAAGCACCGAAGGAACAGGTCGACGCATGGACGCGGCTTGTCTTCGATTACCTGCGCGGCCGTACCACGCTGAAGCGCGTCTATCTGCTTATCGATGCCCGTCACGGTGTGAAGAAGAACGATGCGGAAGTGCTCGATCTCCTGGATCGCGCGGCGGTGTCCTACCAGATCGTTCTGACCAAGATCGACAAGATCAAGCCTGCCGGTGTGCCGCGCCTCATGGAAGAAACGGCGCAGGCCATCAAAAAACGTGCCGCTGCCTATCCAACGATCCTTGCCACATCGTCGGAAAAGGGCGGCGGACTGGATGAGCTGCGCGCTGCAATAGCACTTCTCCTCGAAGAATAGAGCCTTACCAGCGTCCTTGATTTCAGATGCTGCTCACAGCGCCCGCTGCGACCACAGCGCCGGTGGGCGCTCCGCTTGGAGAGCCGCCTGCCGGTTCAACCGAAATGGCCAGGGTCGTTCCATCCCGCAGCTTTGCGGCAGTTGGCGCAGGTACGTCGAACTCCGTCACCTTGGGCGATTTGAGAACGCCCAGTGACACCGGAGCGTCCTTTCCCGCAATCAGCCAGAGTTCCAGCGACTTGTTCTGCGGAATATCGCCTGAAACCAGCGTGATCCTGAGCTTTCTCGACTTGCCGTCAAAAACAGCAAGGCTTCGCATTGGGCCACTGTCGCTTGCCATGGAGGCAACAAGCTGCGCGGGCGCTGGTCCGGTCTGGCGCAGAACGTACTCCCTGCCGAAGTTGAACAGGACCAGTGCAAGCGCTGCAACGGCAACCGTTCGCCAGAATGCCAGGCTGTTCCAGAAGGAGGCTCCAGCCGCCACGCGGCCCGAGTCGATACCAAACAGGCGCTGATCGATCTGGCCCTTCAGATAGCTGGGCGCCGTCACGGGCTGAAATTGCACGTTCAATGGGTCGAACCGGTTCTGCCAGTCGGATACGAGGCGCGCAAAGGGAGCATCGGTTTCGATGCGGCGGACGGCATCCTGCCGCTCCTGATCCGGCAGCACGCCCAGCACATACTCGGCTGCGACGAAATCGTCGCCTTCCGGCATTGTGTCATCGGGTGGTATCGTGCTCATCGTTCCAGACATTCCTTCAGTTTCATCAGGCTGCGGCGCAGCCAGGTTCTCATTGTATTCAATGGCACCCGGTGACGGATCGCCAGAAGATCATAGCTCTCGCCGTTCAGATAGGCGCCCCGCACGGCCGCGGCCCGATCAGAATCCAGCTGATCGAGACACTCGTTGATGCGCTTTGTTTCACCGGATGCAATGGCAGACTGTTCGGGATTGAGGGACGGTTCCGCGAGACCGACCGCCTTTTCCAGTTCGGCTGTTGCTGGCTTGCGGGCCCGCAGCACGTCAATCGAATGATTGCGCGCAATAGCCACCAGCCACGAGATGGGGCTTGTATCCGCGACGGCAAACCGGTCAGCCTTGTTCCAGATCTTGACGAAAATATCCTGCAGTGCATCCTCTGCTTCCGAGCGATTGCCCAAGATACGCAGGCATACGCCGAATAGTTTCGCGCTCGTGGAGGTATAAAGCTTATCGAACGCCGAGCGATCCCGCAAAGCGACCCGTGAAATCAGCTCTGATATGCCTTCGGGTGTCATGCGACCGGCGTTTCCAACTCTTTGATTATCCAGAGTCCTGCCCCTAAGTTAAATCTGCGGATATGTTGTCCTGTCAATGGGCCGCATGCAAAAACGTTCCCGCCCACCCTAAATCATGTTTGCCCATGACCGTCTTTAGGGTTATGAGACCCCGTCCTTTTCAAGCTGGAGCTTGCTTCCCCCATGTCCGAGACTGAGCACACCGCAGAAATTCAGGCAAGCCTTCTATCCGCGGCTCTTCCCTATATGCAGCGATACGAAAACAAGACCGTTGTTGTGAAATATGGCGGCCATGCCATGGGCAACGTGGAGCTTGGCAAGGCCTTTGCCCGCGATATCGCCCTGTTGAAGCAATCCGGCATCAATCCGATCGTTGTGCATGGCGGCGGCCCGCAGATTGCATCGATGCTCGCGCGCATGGGCATCGAATCGAAATTCGAAGGCGGCCTGCGCGTTACCGATGCGAAGACGCTCGAAATCGTCGAGATGGTTCTTGCGGGTTCGATCAACAAGGAAATCGTTGCGCTGATCAATGCGGAAGGCGAATGGGCCATCGGCCTGTGCGGCAAGGATGGCAACATGGTCTTCGCCGAAAAGGCCAAGAAGACGATTGTCGATCCTGATTCCAATATCGAGAAGATTGTTGACCTTGGCTTTGTTGGTGAACCGGTCGAAGTGGACCGCACCCTGCTGGACCTGCTTGCCCGCTCGGAGATGATCCCGGTCATCGCTCCGGTTGCGCCAGGCCGCGACGGCCATACCTACAACATCAATGCCGACACTTTCGCGGGCGCGATTGCCGGTGCATTGGCCGCTTCGCGGCTGTTGTTCCTCACGGATGTCCCCGGCGTTCTCGACAAGGACAAGAAGCTCATCAAGGAACTGTCCGTCGGTCAGGCCCGCGCGCTGATCAAGGACGGCACGATTTCAGGCGGCATGATCCCCAAGGTCGAAACCTGCATCGACGCGATCAATCGCGGTGTCGAAGGGGTTGTCATCCTCAATGGCAAGACTCCGCATTCGGTTCTGCTCGAACTCTTCACGGAACGTGGTGCGGGAACGCTGATCGTTCCCTGATCACCGTTTCAGATGGTCGAGCGGAATCTTGCCCGGCCCCTTGATGTTCTGCAGCACGAGTTGGGTGTGCACATCACGCACACCCTTGAGGCGCATCAGCCGATGCATGACGAAATCGTTGAGATCATCGACAGTGGGCACCATCACGTGCAGCAGGAAATCGTGCTCGCCGGTCATCGTCCAGCAGGATGATACCTCGTCCATGCGCTGTATTTCCGTGATGAACCGTTCCGGCGATTCATCGCTGTGCGATGTCAGCCGCACCTGAACGAAGACCTCGACCATGAGCCCGATGGACCGGCGGTCGATCACAGCGGCAAAGCCTTTGACGACGCCGGTTTCCTGCAGGGCGTCAAAACGTCGGCCGCAGGGCGTGGCCGAAAGCCCGATGGCCTGCGCCAGGTCGGTGATGGGCACCCGGCCATTGTCGCGCAGGACCTGCAGCATCTTGATTTCAAATTCGTCAAATCGAGGGGATGTCACTTGTTTTTCTCCAGGATATTATATTTTCCTCTCCAGATAGTGGTTCATTGAGGCAATAAGGTCAAATTCACTCGATTTCTCGGAGTATTCTGAATGTCAGAATGGGAATCGAGGAGGAATTCATGACCATCAGTGTTGAGGCCTATGCCCGTGAATGTGCAGCACAAGGGTTGCGTGGCGACTATCATGCCTGCCAGCCGGATTTTACCGTCGAACAGCAATATGACTACTCGGCGGAAGATCAGGAGGTGTGGCGCACCCTCTGTGACCGTCAGACAAAGCTCACCTCGCGGCTTGCCCATCACAGCTACCTCGACGGCGTCGATGCGCTGGGCCTGCTCGACCGTATCCCCGACTTTCATGAAGTAAGCGAACGGCTGCGCAAATTGACGGGCTGGGAGATCGTGGCGGTCCCCGGTCTTATCCCGAACGAGCCGTTCTTCGATCATCTTGCCAACCGCCGCTTCCCGGTCACCAACTGGCTGCGCAGCAAGAAGGAGTTGGACTACATCGTCGAGCCGGACATGTTCCATGACTTCTTCGGCCATGTTCCCATTCTCAGCCAGCCGGTGTTTGCGGATTTCATGCAACTCTACGGTGAAAAGGGTGCCGCTGCGGTCCGTATCGGCGGTGAACAGATGGTCGCACGGCTTTACTGGTACACGGCTGAATTCGGTCTGATGCAGGAAGAGGGCGCCCCGCTCAAGGCCTTCGGCGCCGGCCTGATGTCATCGTTCAGCGAATTGCAGTTTGCGGTCGAAAGCCCGGATGCACACCACGTTCCATTCGATCTGGAAACGGTCATGCGGACCGTCTACGAGATCGACAAGTTCCAGCGCGCCTATTTTGTTCTCCCAAGCTTTGCCGCGCTGCGCGATGCCTTCGAAACCGCCGATATGGCCACCCTTGTTGCCCGGTGGAAGGACAGCCCACCGCTGGACCCGTCGGCAATCTAGGCTGCGGTTTTCATCGCTGGTTTCACGATGACGCAGTTGCGGCCATTGCGCTTGGCCTCATAAAGCCTGCGATCGGCGGTCTGGAAATGATCGGCGATCGCCCCTGTCGAGACATCGATCACCCCGCCAATGCTGACGCTGAGCGGAACCTGCTCATTTTCAGGCGTCCGGAATTCAATCAACGTCACATCTTTGCGAATGATTTCGGCAATGGCGCGCACCTCATCCTCGTGTTCCGTGGCCAGGAAAACCGCAAACTCTTCGCCGCCGATGCGGCCGATGCTGTCGTTCTCGCCGATGCTGCGTGAAATGCAGTGGGCAATGGCAGTCAGCGCGCCATCGCCATTGTAATGGCCGTGCTGGTCGTTGATTTTCTTGAAATGATCTGCGTCGATGATCAGCAGGGATCCGGGTATCTGCCGGCGGACCCTGTCCACATGGGTGAAAAAAGCTTCACGGTTGAGCAGGCCCGTCATGCTGTCGCGGGAGGCTTTCTCCAGGAGCTTGGCATTGGTTTCCTCAAGCTGCAGCATGACCTGACTGAGTTGAAGCAGGGTCACGCGCAGTCGCTCGGACTGCCGGAACACCATCAGCGAGATCGGCGGGGTAATGGTCAACGGACAGATCGTTGCGATCACGAAGCCCATTTTGTTGTGCATGTCAAAAGCACTCATGATGCTCCCGGTGATCAGCAAAGAACAGACAATCGCGATCAGTGTGACAAGCGCACATTTGTACAGAATTCTGAACATTTCACCCCTAATACTGCTACCTGATTACTATGCTGCATTCATGAAGCGGCTGTTAGCGGAAAATGTAAAAACGGTCGTAGTTCGGACTTTTTTCGTCTATTGAGTCGTTATGGCAACAGACTGCCTGCCCCGTTACCGATGTCCCTGCAATGGCGAGTATGCATGACGAAAAATCCCGATCCTCTGAATTTTGCCCATGTAACGGACTGGGTGTTCGATCTGGACAACACGCTCTACCCGCATCATTCCAATCTGTTTTCGCAGATCGACGTGAAGATGACGGGCTATATCGCGGATCTCCTGCAACTTTCCCATGCGGATGCCCGCCAGATGCAGAAGCAGTTCTACAAGGATTACGGGACGACCCTCAAAGGGCTGATGGATCGCTACAATATCGATCCGGACGATTTCCTGCAGAAGGTCCATGATATCGATTATTCATGGCTGGTTCCCAATCCGGCATTGGCCATGGCGATCAAACATCTGCCGGGGCGCAAGTTCATTTTCACCAATGGTGACCGTGGCCACGCGGAGCGGGCGGCCCGGCAACTCGGTGTCCTCGACCAGTTCGACGATATTTTCGATATTGTCGCGGCCGAATTGATGCCCAAGCCGGCACGGCAGGCCTATGACCGTTTTCTTGATCTGCACGGGATCGATGCCAAGAGCAGCGCCATGTTCGAGGACCTCGCGCGCAATCTGGTCGAGCCGAAGGCGCTCGGCATGAAGACAGTCCTGATCGTGCCGCACAATTTCGAGCCGACGTTCTCCGAGATATGGGAACGCGATCCGGACTATACCGATCATGTCGATTACGTGACCGACGATCTGGCGTCGTTCTTGAATGCGATCCAGCCGGGGCAGGTCCGTGCAGGCATGCCCGCCTGAAGCGATCTGCATCGGTCGAAGCGGTCATCGACGCTGCGGGGTACCGGGTCCTGGCCCGGTCCGCGCAGCCGCGACGAGGCAGAGGGTCAGGGCAGCTCGTAGAAGGTCTTGATCACGTCCCACGCCTCTTCGGCGTCATCGACAAAGGTGATCAATTCCCTGTCCGACGGCGAAATGACACCCTGCTCGGCCAGGAATTCAAAATTGATCGCCTTTTCCCAGAATGACCGGCCGAAGAGGAGGACCGGGATCCGCTCCATGCGCCCTGTCTGGATGAGTGTCAGCGTCTCGAATGTCTCGTCCATGGTGCCGAAGCCGCCGGGGAAAATCGCAAGCGCTTTTGCGCGCATCAGGAAGTGCATTTTCCGGATGGCAAAATAGTGAAAGTTGAAGCAGAGCTCCGGCGTCACATATTCGTTCGGCGCCTGTTCGTGCGGCAGGACGATGTTGAGGCCAATGGTCGGCGCTCCGATATCGGCTGCACCGCGATTGCCCGCTTCCATCACGCCGGGACCGCCGCCGGTAACAACGACAAACTCGCGGTTGTAGGTGGTCGCGGAATAGGTCGAGCATAGCTGGGCGAACTTGCGCGCCTCGGCATAATAGCGCGAGTTGGCTTCAAGGTTCTTCTTCTGCACTTCGTTCTTCGCGGCCCAGGCTTCACCGCCGGGCTCGGGAATACGCGCGCCGCCGAAAAGCACGACTGTCGAACGGATGCCCCGCTGGGTTAGTGCCATTTCCGGCTTGAGCAATTCAAGCTGCAACCGCACTGCGCGCAGATCGCGGCGTGTCATGAACTCCGGATCGGCAAAGGCAAGACGATAGGTGTCCGATTGTGTTTGCGGGGTCTCGGGAGCGGTTTCTACCCGCCGTACGGCTTCAGTGGAGTGGGAAAATGGCGTCCAGCCGTTTTTTTCATCGGTATTCAATTATATTCTCCTTCTGCGGACGCAAGTGACGCTTACAGACATTAAATCCTATTCGTCGTCCAACATTGTGGCGCTGCGATTGACCCTCTCACAGACTTATCTTACTAGGCCTTACATCAGCCTTAACCGCCCGTGCAATGGAGTGACCTGAAAATGTCCAAGCCCGACCTGGCCAGTCTTGAAGAGACCATCAACAAGGCCTTTGACGAACGCGATGCCGTGAACACCGAAACGCGCGGCGAAATACGCGATGCGGTTGACACATCATTGCTGCTTCTCGACAGCGGCGAAGCCCGTGTTGCCGAACGGCAGGCGGATGGTGCATGGACCGTCAATCAGTGGCTCAAAAAGGCAGTGCTCCTTTCCTTCCGTCTCAATCACATGGGCATCATCGAGGGCGGCCCTGGCGGTGCACCGTGGTGGGACAAGGTTCCCTCCAAGTTTGATGGCTGGGGTGCGACCGAGTTCAGCAAGGCGGGCTTCCGCACGGTGCCGAGCGCGATTGTCCGCCGTTCGGCCTATATTGCTCCCGGCGCCATCCTGATGCCGTCCTTCGTCAATCTCGGCGCCTATGTCGGCGAGGGGACGATGGTGGATACATGGGCCACGGTGGGCTCCTGCGCACAGATCGGCAAGCACGTGCACCTTTCCGGTGGCGTCGGCATCGGCGGCGTTCTCGAGCCCATGCAGGCAGGTCCGACCATCATCGAAGACAATTGCTTCATCGGCGCCCGCTCGGAAGTGGTCGAAGGCTGCATCGTGCGCGAAGGCGCGGTCCTCGGCATGGGCGTGTTCATCGGCAAATCGACAAAGATCGTCGACCGTGCCACCGGCGAGATTTTCTACGGCGAAGTTCCGCCCTATTCGGTCGTTGTCGCGGGCACTCTGCCGGGCAAGCCTTTCCCGAACAATGAACCGGGCCCGAGCCTCTATTGCGCGGTGATCGTCAAGCGCGTCGACGAGAAGACCCGCTCCAAGACCTCGATCAATGAATTGCTGCGTGACTGATTAGGCGATTTACATCTGGACAGACGGAGATTCCCGACAGAAGCTGGTACCCAAGCCGATTCCATCTCAGCTGAGGTACCAGTATGACTGTGCAGGCTTCCCTTCTGACCCGCGATTATGACGCCAAGCGGCGCCATGCCATTGCCGCCGCCACCATCGGCAATGGCCTCGAATGGTTTGATTTTACCGTCTACGGCTTCTTCACGCCGATCATCGCGCGCTTGTTCTTTCCCGCGATCAATGACCTGACCTCGATCCTGCTCACGGTCGGCACCTATGGTGTCGGCTTTTTCATGCGCCCGGTCGGGGCAGTTGTTCTCGGTGTCTACGCCGACCGGAAGGGGCGCAAGGCGGCACTGACCCTGACAATCCTGATGATGGCGTTCGGCACGGCACTGCTCGGCTTTGCGCCGACCTATGCGCAAGCAGGCATTGTCGGGCCGCTGGTTATTGTTCTGGCGCGGTTGATCCAGGGCTTTTCCGCCGGTGGAGAGATCGGCGGCGCGACGGCCTTTCTCATCGAGTATGCGCCGCCGGAAAAACGCGGGTTCTATGCCAGCTGGCAGCAGACAAGTCAGGCGCTGGCCGTCGTGCTCGGTGGTATCTGCGGCACCATCGTCACGCACGCGCTTGATCCCGCAGCCATCGACAGCTGGGGCTGGCGCGTGCCGTTCCTTCTGGGGTTGCTGATCGGACCGGTCGGGTTCTACATCCGCGCCCGCGTCGATGAGACGCCGGTCTTCACCGACAGCCACACGCAGAAGAGCGAGTCGCCGCTGCGTGACGCCCTCAGGGATCATCCGCGCGGGATTGCATCCGGCTTTGGCGTCACCATTCTCTGGACGGTATGCACCTATGTGCTGCTGTTCTACATGACGACCTATGCCGTCAAGCAGCTCAACATCCCGCTCGCCGATGCATTCGTTGCGACGACCATTGGCGGGCTGGTGCTGATGCTGGGTTGTCCCATTGCCGGGGCCTTGTCGGACCGCGTGGGGCGCAAGCGGCTGTTGCTGGCCGCCGCCATTGCCATCGGTGTTCTGATCTATCCACTGTTCGCGTGGGTCAATGCCAAGCCCGATCTGATGACCCTGGCTATTGTCCAGGGCATTCTCGGCCTGCTTCTCGCCGCATTCACCGGACCGGCACCGGCGCTGCTGGCCGAGCAGTTTCCCGCCGGGCTGCGCTCCACCGGGCTGTCACTCGCTTATAATTTCGCCGTGACCATTTTCGGCGGTTTTGCCGCTGTCATCGTCACGCTCCTGATCGAGGCAACAGGTACGAAACTGGCTCCGAGTTTTTATGTGATGGCGGCGGCGCTGGTGAGCGCGCTGACGCTTTTGACCATGAAGGACAAAACGGGAAAGCCGATCGACTGAACCGTTTACGCGACGAATTTCTGGCGGATCTCGGCCACCGCATGGCAGCGGACCGGCTGCCCCTCAGCCTGTTTGACGCAGGCAATGACCTTTTGCGCCAGGGGCGTGGGGACATTCTTTTCCCGGGCCAGTTTCACGATGACACCCTGGAGGTAATCGATTTCGGTGGTCCGGCCACGGGAAAAATCCTCCCACATGGATGATCGGGCACGCGGGTCGATAGCCAGCATCCGGCGGGCGATGCGGCGGAAGAGAAAATCGGGCAATCGCAGAATCCATGGGAGTATCGCGGGTGATACGCCCTGGACCGGGGCTGCAACAATGCCATGTGCGCGCATGACCTTGAGGCCTTCGCCCATCTGATCGGCAAGCAAGACGCGCCAGTCACGGTCCGCAAGCTGTGCGGCAAGCGGCAGGTTTGACAAGGCGTTGAGCGCGTTGTTCAGGTTCATCATCAGCTTGCCCCAGAGAATGCCTTGCATATTGTCGTGGTGGCTGACCGGAAGGTCCGGCGTCGACAGGGCTTCGGTCAGGCCTTCGACCTTGTTCTCGACAAGGATCGTGCCCTGCGTGGTGCGGCGTACGGTCAGGGGCAGTGCGCCCGCATCCGATTGGACAACGTTGAAAGGCACCATCCCGGCAATCACGGTCATGCTCTCCGGGAGGTTCTTTTGCAGAACGTCGGCATTGCCAACGCCGTTCTGCAGGCTCACGACAATGCTGTCTGCAGGCGCGTATCTGGCAATCAGCCCCGCCATCTCTTGCGTCGCGCCGCTCTTGACCGCCACGAGAATGATCCGCGCCTTGTCGAAGGCAGTGGCAGGGTCCTGGGTGAGGGAAAGCCGGTCCGGGGGTAGAAGCCGCTCCGTGCCGTCGAGATTGACAATTTTCAGGCCGGCGCGCCGGATTTCGTCCGCCACGCGGGGCCGCACCAGGAACGTGACTGCTTTTCCCGCGGCGGCAAGCTGCCCGCCGACATAGCAGCCAATGGAACCGGCACCTGCGACAACAATGCGGCTGGCGTTTTCAAGCATTGGCGGGCCCCGGTTTGACGCAATCGTCAGCCATTAAAACAGATGCGCGCATTGTGATCCAGTGCGTGACAGGATGCTGCTTTTGGATTATCGCTTTGCACATGACATCCTCGACAGATCCCGTAAAAAACCTCGCCCAACTCATTGCTTGTCCGTCGGTTACACCAGCGGAAGGCGGTGCTCTCACCACGCTTGAAGCCATGCTGGCGCCGCTGGGCTTTTCCGTCGAGCGCCCCACCTTCAGCGAAGACGGGACGCCGGACGTTGAAAACCTCTATGCCAGACGTTCGGGCAATGGGCCGCATCTGATGTTTGCCGGTCATACCGATGTTGTTCCCGTCGGTGACGCGGCGGCCTGGACCTACCCGCCATTTTCGGCGGCGATCCACAAGGGCGAGATGTACGGCCGGGGTGCGGTGGATATGAAGGGCGGCATCGCCTGCTTTGCCGCCGCCGTTGCTCGGCACATTGCGAAGAACGGAGCGTTGAAGGGCTCGATTTCCTTCCTGATCACCGGCGATGAGGAAGGCCCGTCGATCAACGGTACCGGTAAATTGCTGGAATGGGCCAAGGCGAGGGGCGAAACCTGGGATGCGGCCATCGTCGGCGAGCCGACCAATCCCGACAAGCTGGGCGACATGATCAAGATCGGCCGGCGCGGTTCGCTCTCGGGAACAATCACCGTTCACGGTGTTCAGGGGCACGCGGCCTATCCGCATCTGGCCGACAGCCCGGTTCGCGGGCTAGTGACGCTGGTGGACAGCCTGCTTTATCCGGCTTTCGACAAGGGGACGAAGAACTTTCAGGCGACCAACCTGGAAGTCACGACGATCGATGTCGGAAATCCGGCGGTCAACGTCATCCCGGCCAAGGCAACCGCGACGTTCAATATCCGTTTCAACGACACATGGACGGATGAGACGCTGATGGCGGAAATCCACAACCGTCTCGACAAGGCATCCGGGCGGCGCAAGCTGCGGCCGGGCCGGAAAACCCCGGTCAATTACGAGCTGGTCTGGCGCGACCGGCCAAGCCACGTCTTTCTCACCCATGATGAAAAACTTATCGGCACGCTGACGGCTTCGGTCGAAGCCGTGACCGGCAAGCGGCCGCAGCTGTCCACGTCGGGCGGCACCTCCGATGCGCGCTTTATCAAGGATTATTGCCCGGTGGTCGAATTTGGGCTCGTGGGGCAGACCATGCACATGGTGGATGAGCGCGTGGCGGTCGCAGACCTGGAAACGCTGACACAAATTTACGAGCGGTTCATTGCCGACTTTTTTGCCTGAGCGACCATGCTGAATTTTGAAGACATCCAGCGTTATTTCTGGGGCTCGTGGCGGATCATGAACGGCCATGCCGACGGTCTGGAATTGTTCGACCTTTCCGAAGACGGCTTCTGGCAATCATTCCAGGCCATCACGGTGTCGCTGCCACCCCTGATTTTGAGCTGGATTGTTTTTGCCAATGATGCGGTGGCCTTCCGGCCCGAAACAGGAACCCGGTTGTCCCTGATCGGCCGGATCGCCTTTGTCGATTTGACCGCGTGGGTCCTGCCATTGGTGGTGCTGCTTTTTGTTGCACCGCGCATTGGCCTGCGCAACCGTTTCAGTGTCTATGTGATCACCAGCAACTGGGGGTCCGCATTGGTGAACTGGCTGGTTGTGCCCGCCACACTGGTTCATATTTTCGTTCCAACCCGGCCGCAGCTCTCTCTGGGTGTCGACCTCATCCTCAACGCCGTTGCGCTTGTTTTGACCTATCGATTGACGCATGTGGCATTGAAGAAAACCTATGCCTATACGACGGCGTTCTTCGCCATTCTGGTCACGGGATATATAATCCTGGTGGTCGTTCTTCAGAGCGTGCTGGGCATTGCCATGCCGGAGCCGGTCACACTCGGATAATCCACGCCGACGAGGTAGAGCCCGTAAGGCGGCGCGACAGGGCCGCAGGCCTTGCGGTCCCGGGCCGCAAGGGCATCGCTGACATCATCGGCTGTCCAGCGCCCGCAACCCACTTCGTTCAACGTTCCCGCAAATGAGCGAATCTGGTTGTGCAGGAACGAGCGCGCGGATGCCCTGATTTCGATGATTTCCCCGTTGCGAAGCACACTGAGGTGATCGAGCGATTTGACCGGGCTTTTTGCCTGACATTGGGTGGCGCGAAAGGTCGTGAAATCATGGGTTCCGACCAGCCGTTGTGCCGCCTCGTGCATTGCCTCCGCATCGAGCGGCTTCTTCACCCACCACGCGCGGAATGCTTCGAGCGGTGCCGGCGGGCGGCGATTGATGATGCGGTAGAGATAATGCCTGCCCGTCGCGGAGAAACGCGCATCGAAATTCTCGGTCATCCGCTCGACATTGATGATCCCGACCGTTTCTCCGGCCACGACGAGATGGGCGTTGAGCGCCTCGCGCACCTTGGCGCTGCTCCAGTCCTTGGTCAGATCCACATGGGCAATCTGGGCAATCGCATGCACGCCGGAATCGGTGCGGCCCGCTGCGCCGAGGGAGATGGTTTCGCCGCAAAACTTGAAGATGGCCTGCTCGATGGCTGCCTGAACGGTATGGCCGTTTTCCTGCCGCTGCCAACCCGCATAGGGGGTGCCGTCATATTCGATGGTGAGTTTGTAGCGCGGCATCAAAGGCCCTCGAACGCTCTGGAATAGACCAGCGTTCCCGACAGAGGTGCATCAGCGAAAGCCAGCGCCTGGAGATACTCGCCCTGATATTGGCTGGCAAAACCCGATGCCCGTGCATTCATATAGCCGAAGCGACCGTAATAGCCGGGATCGCCGAGGACAATGGAAAGGGTTTCGCCCATGAGCACCAATTCCTGATGCGCGGCCCTGATCAGTGCCGACCCGATGCCTCTACCCTGGTGACCGGAGACGACACTGAGCGGCGCCAGTGCAACCGCGTCAAAGCTGGTTCCATTCTCAACGCGCAGCCTTGAAAACAGGATGTGGCCCGCCAGGGCACCATCGAATTCCGCAACCAGTTCGAGCACGATATCGCCGTTGCCACTGAGTTGCTCGACCAGCCTTGCCTCATCCGGTCCCGCAAAAGCGTCTTCGACGATAGCTGAGATCAACGCGCGGTCCGCGGGCTGTACGCGACGAATGGTGATGCTGCTCATGGCAGCTTTGCCCCTTGCGCAATCTTGGCGCCGCGCTGGAATTCCTGCCCGTCCATCGCCTTGCCGCCCGCGCGCTGCAGCGCGCGCAAACGCACTGCACCTTCTCCGCAGGCAATGCGCAGATCGTCATCAAGCACCGTGCCCGGCACGCCGGCACCGGTTGCAAGCAGCGAGCGCAGCAACTTGACACGTTCAAGGCCGTCACCGATCTCCATCTCGCACCAGGCGCCCGGAAACGGTGCCAGACCGCGAATACGGTTATGGATGTCAATGGCCGGCAGGGTCCAGTCGATGCGGGTTTCTACCTTGGTGATCTTCGACGCGTAGGTGACACCGTCTTCCGATTGCGGTGTCAGGGTGAGGCTGTCCCGTTCCAGCGCGGCCATAGCGCGCACCATCAGGTCGGCGCCGATCATGCTGAGCTGGTCATGCAGTTCGCCCGCGGTCGTGTCGGGCGTGATCTTGACCTTTTCGGCCATGGCGACCGGGCCGGTATCCAGCCCCTCATCCATTTTCATGATCATCATGCCGGTTTCGCTGTCGCCCGCCATGATGGCACGCTGGATCGGCGCGGCGCCGCGCCAGCGCGGAAGAAGCGAGGCATGGCCGTTGTAGCAGCCAAGGCGCGTGCCTTCGAGAATAGCGGTGGGCAGGATCAGGCCATAGGCCACCACGATGGCAACATCCGCATTGAGATCACAAAACGCCTGCTGTTCCTCGGGGCTGCGAAGGCTTTTGGGCGTGCGCACTTCAATGCCGAATTCTTCGGCATTGCGATGAACGGGCGAGGGGGTCAGTTCCAGCCCGCGCCGGCCTGCCGGACGCGGCGGCTGACTGTAGACGGCGACGATCTCATGGCCCTGACCAATGAGCGCGTTGAGAACCGGCACGGAGAATTCCGGGGTTCCCATGAAGACGATACGCAGGCTCATGGCTTACACCGCCAGCCGGCTCGGAACACGATCCTTGGCAAGCTTCTTGAACTTCTTCATCACCATTTCACGCTTGAGGCGCGAGATGTAATCGATGAACAGAACGCCATTAAGGTGGTCGATCTCGTGCTGAAGGCAGGTCGCCAGCAAACCGTCCGCCTCGATTTCATGCTTTTTGCCGTCGATGTCGAAATAGGCGACGCGCACTTTTGCCGGACGTTCCACTTCCGCATAATAATCCGGAATGGACAGGCAGCCTTCTTCATAGATGTTGCGTTCGGTGCTCGACGACAAAATCTCGGGGTTGATGAAAACCTGAGGTGCCTTCGGTTCGTCTTCCTTGGCAAGGTCGATCACCAGCATGCGCAGCGGTTCCGCCACCTGAATGGCGGCGAGGCCGATCCCCGGCGCGTCATACATGGTGTCGAGCATGTCGTTGGAGAATTTGCGCAAATCGGCGTCAAAGCGCTCCACGGGTTTGGAAACCTGGCGCAACAGCGGATCGGGAAGAATGACAAGCGGTTTGATAGACATGAGCATCACCTAATATCTCGGCTTTCAACCGTCAATCCCGGCATAAATGGCATTTGTGAAAATGTTCTCGTTTTGATCTCACATTTGCCATCCGAATCGGTTAGTCTGCTTCCCATGGAAACATCACATTCACTCGACCAGCCATTGTTTCAGCTTGGTGCCACCTCGATATCGGTCGGTACCGCGCTGGTAATGGCGGCTATCATCGTTGCACTTGCCATTGTCCTGTGCGGGATCGCGCTCTGGCGTTCGGCACGGGTACGGCTGATCGCGGAATTCCAGGCGGAAGACCGTGCGCGTGATGCGGAAGTACGGATGGCCGAGATCCTGAAGAGCCAGTCAGAGATGCAGGGCCGCATGCAGACCATGGCGGAACTTTTCGGTTCGCGCCAGGCGGAGCTCAACCAGTCGATCCGCGAGCGCCTTGACGGCATGACCAGCCGCATCGGCCAAACCATGACGGAACAGACGCAGTCGACCCATGAAAACCTGGCCAAATTGCAGGAGCGGCTGGCGGTCATCGATACCGCGCAGAACAATATCCAGTCGCTGGCCGGACAGGTTGTCCAGCTGCAGGCGATTCTCGCCAACAAGCAGACGCGCGGCGCTTTCGGCCAAGCGCGCATGGAAACCATCATTGCCGATGGCCTGCCGCAGGGAGCCTATGAGTTCCAGGCTACACTTTCCAATGGAAGCCGGCCGGATTGTATCGTCCGCATGCCGAATGGCGCGCCCAATCTGGTCATCGACGCCAAATTTCCGCTGGAAGCATGGAACGCCATCCGCGAGTCCGAGACACCGGATACGAAGAAACTGGCGCTTGCCCAGTTCCGCCGGGATATCGAGATCCATATTCGCGATGTTTCAGAGAAATATCTGATCAATGGCGAAACCCAGGATACGGCATTTCTCTTTGTCCCATCGGAATCCATCTTTGCCGAAATTCACGAGAATTTCGAAGGCATTGTGCAAAAAGCCCATCGTTCGCGCATCGTCATCGTTTCGCCATCGCTGCTGATGCTGTCCATTCAGGTCATTCAGGCGGTGCTCAAGGATGTGCGCATGCGCGAGCAGGCCCATCTCATTCAGGGTGAAGTGATCCGCCTGATGGAAGATGTCGGGCGTCTGGACGACCGGGTCCGGCGGCTGCAGACGCATTTCGGTCAGGCGAGCAAGGATATTGACGATATTCTCGTCTCGTCCAGCAAGGTGACGAAGCGCGGCCAGAAGATCGAGGCGCTGGAGTTTGTCGATCCGGCGGCCGGCGAACCCGCGAAGGGGCCGGATGCCAACAGGTCGGCAGCATCGGCAACGGGCCAGTTGCGCCTGCGCGTGGTGGATGAAGATTAGCCCTCAACGATTTTTTGCCGCCGCGTCTTCCAGCTACTTGCAGTCTGCGGTTTGACGAAGACGGACACGATGTCCGGGTTGGCCTGACGGATCCCTGTTTCGATACGCTCGACGCAGGCTTCGATTTCGGGTGCGGCAAGATGATCCTCAAATTCAATGCTGAGCCCGGCAACGATCTGCTTGGGTCCCATATGGACGGTCAGCACGCCGTTTGCCTGCTGAATGGCCGGATCTTTGCCGGCGATGTCAAGAATCTGCTGTTCCGCCTCGGGAAGTGCCGACTCGCCGATCAGCAGGCCCTTGCTTTCCCGGGCGAGGAAAATTGCGGTTGCACCGAGGATCATGGCAATGCCGATGGAGGCGACGCCATCGAGTTCAGGCATGTCGAAGAATTGCGCCGCTGAAATGCCGGCAAAAGCTACGATGAGTCCCAGCAACGCAGCCGTATCCTCAAACAGGACGGTAAAGACGCTCGGGTCCTTGCTCTGTTGCACGGCTTCGAGATAGCCAAGCTTGCCTTTCATGGTTCGGAATTCTTTCAGCGCGACTGTCCATGAGATGCCCTCGAACAGCAGCGCAAAGCCAAGCACGACATAGTTGACAGTGGGATTGGCGACGGGCTCCGGCTCAAGAATGTGGGTGAGGCCTTCATAGAACGAGACACCGGCGCCCACGGCAAACACCAGCAACGCAACGATGAAACTCCAGAAGTAAAGCTCGCGTCCATGCCCGAGCGGATGCGCCTTGTCGGCTGGCTTGGCGGCCCGCCGCAGACCGTAGAGAAGCAGGCCGCCATTTCCCGTATCCACAAGCGAATGAACGCCTTCCGACAGCATGGCGGAACTGCCGGTGAAGAAGGCGGCAATGAACTTGGTGGCCGCGATCAGAAGATTGCCGAGGATGGCGGCATAGATAACCTTCTTCGATCCCGCATGACTGCCAGATTGTGATGCCATAGAAGCCCCCTTTTCCCACGTCTCAACGTAGCAGGATTTGAATGGTTCCGGCACTGTTGTGCTGTTGCGGCGGCAAATGGTCGGAATGACGCTAGTCGTTGGTGCCGTCATGGGATAACCCTGCCACAAACGGCGCAGGGCATCATGGCTGATTCACAGGTAGAGAACGCAATTTTCCTCGGTATTGATACGGGCGGCACCTATACGGATGCGGTTCTCTGGTCGGAGGCGCGGGGTGTTATCGCCAAGGCAAAGGCTCTGACAACACGTCACGATCTGAGTGTGGGTATCTCCGGGGCGGTCGAGCGCATTGTCGAAGAGGCTTCCGTTGATCCCGGCCATATCCGCCTTGTGTCCATGTCGACGACCCTGGCCACCAATGCTCTTGTCGAAGGACAGGGCGGGCGGATCGCGCTTGTCATGGTTGGGTTCTCGCCGGCCGACCTCGAGAAGGCGGACCTCGGGTCTGCCCTTGGCTCCGATCCCGTCGTCTTCCTGCCCGGCGGGCACGATGTCTATGGCCGCCCGCAACCTTTCGATGTCTCGACGCTGCAGGAGGCCTTGCCGCGCCTCAAGGAGGAGGTGACGGGCTTTGCAGTCTGCGCCTATTTTGCCGTGCGCAACCCCGAGCATGAGATTGCCATTCGTGATCTTGTGCGCGCTGAGACGGGTCTGCCTGTTACCTGCAGTCACGAACTTTCGGCCAAGCTGAACGGTCCGCGCCGGGCCCTGACAACGGTCCTCAATGCGCGGCTCATCGCCATGATTGACCGTCTGGTGGCGGCAACGGAAGGATTTCTGGACCGGCGCGGCATACATGCGCCGCTCATGGTGGTGCGCGGCGATGGTGCACTGGTCTCGGCGGCTTTTGCACGGCACCGTCCGATTGAAACGATCCTGTCGGGACCGGCTGCCAGTCTTGTCGGCGCGCGCCACATGACGGGCCTCGACAACGCTATCGTGTCCGATATTGGCGGGACGACCACGGACGTTGCCGTTCTCGACAATGGCCGTCCACGGCTTGATCCCAATGGCGCCACCGTTGGCGGTTTCCGCACCATGGTCGAGGCGGTGGCCATGCGTACGTTCGGGCTGGGCGGTGATTCAGAGGTGTCGCTGGACGACAATGCCATGGCACCGCGCATCATGCTTGGACCACGGCGGCTGGTGCCGCTGTCCCTGCTTGCGGCCAATCACGGTGCCATCGTCATCGATCATCTGGCGCGGCAGGTGAAGACGGCCAATCCCGGACGCCTGGATGGCCGGTTCGCTTTGCTGACCGGCGTTCCCGAGCAAATGGCATCCGGATTGAGCAAGGGTGAAGCCGAGCTCTATCAGCGGATCACCCGGGAGCCGCAGCCGCTCGACCGGCTCCTGAACTCGGTTTCCCAGACCGCGACGATCAATCGGCTGGTTGCGCGGGGACTCGTTCATCTCTCGGGGTTCACGCCGTCCGATGCCTGCCATGTTCTCCATCTGCAGAACAATTGGAACGGCGAGGCGGCGCGCTATGGCGCCATTCTCTATGCCAGGCGCAAGGACGGCGCGGGCCGCCCGCTGTGCGATACGCCGGAAGAAATTTCGCGGCGCACCTATGACGCGCTCATTCGCCGTTCATCGGAAGTGGTGCTGGAAACCGTGTTTGCCGAAGATGGATTGGATGGACCTGAGATGGTGGCCAGTCCGCTGACCCAGCGCGCGCTTTCCGGGCAGGGCGGTATTGCCGGCGTCAAGCTTGATATTGACCGGCCGCTGATCGGCCTGGGTGCTTCCGCTCCCGTCTATTATCCCGCCGTTGGAGCCATGCTGGGTGCGCCAAGCATTGTTCCCGTCGATACGGACGTTGCCAATGCGCTCGGTGCCGTGGTCGGGCAGGTGCGCGTATCGGTCGAAGCCCACATCGGCCAGCCCGCCGAAGGGATTTTTCGCGTGACAGCGGGGGAGGCGATGAAGGACTTTCAGGAGGAAGATCTCGCGATTGCCTTCGCTGAAGAAACGCTGCAAGGGCAGGTTCGCAGTTTCGCGCTGGAGGCTGGCACCGACGAGGCACAGGTCACCATCGCCCGAAACATCAGCGCTGCGACTGTTGAAGACCAGCGAAAATTCATCGAAGCGGTGCTGGTTGCAACCGCAACCGGCAGGCCTCGCATTGCCCACTGATTGATTGTTTCCCTTCTGGCACAAATCATGTTCATTTAGGCCGAATTGACGAGGAATGCTTTGGTGTGTTCAAGGGTACGCTAACAGAAAATCTTAAGGAGTATGGTATGAGCGAGCGGGTCGAGATCGATGGTCTGAAGGTGGCGAAAGAGCTCTACGACTTCGTGGCTAATGAAGCGGTGGTCGGAACATCGATCAATGCCGACGCCTTTTTCCAGGGTCTGGCAGCAATTGTCGATGATCTGTCGCCCAAGAACCGGGCCTTGCTCGCCAAGCGCGATGCATTTCAGGAAAAGCTCGATGCGTTCTATCGCGAAAAGCGGCAGACAGGATACACGCCGGAGCAATATGAAGCGTTCCTGCGGGAAATTGGCTATCTGCTGCCTGAGGGCGGAACATTCTCCGTCTCGACCGACAATGTGGATCCGGAAATCGCGGTAACGGCCGGACCGCAGCTCGTGGTGCCTGTCATGAACGCCCGCTATGCGCTCAACGCGGCCAATGCGCGTTGGGGTTCGCTTTACGATGCGCTCTATGGAACCGATGCCATTCCGGAAACCGACGGCGCGGAAAAGGGCAAGGCATTCAATCCGCTGCGTGGCGCCAAGGTCATCGCTTGGGCCAAGGCCTTTCTCGACGACAGCGCGCCACTCAATGGCGCACACTGGGCCGATGTGACCGGTCTTTCCGTTGATCGCGGCACACTTGTGCTCAAGACCGCCAATGGGGTCTCGCCGTCGCTGAAGGATCAGGCACAGCTCGTTGGCTATAAGGGCGATGCTTCCAGGCCATCCTCCATTCTGCTGGTGAAGAACGGCATGCATGTGGAGATCGTCATCAACGCCGATCATCCCATTGGAAAAACCGACCCGGCCAATATCGCCGATGTGGTGCTGGAATCGGCACTCACCACGATTCAGGACTGCGAGGATTCCGTTGCTGCCGTCGATGCGGAAGACAAGGTTGTTGTCTATCGCAATTGGCTCGGCCTGATGAATGGCGATTTGCAGGATACGTTTGAAAAGGGCGGCAAATCGGTCACGCGCAAGCTCAATCCCGACCGGGACTACACGGGAAAAGACGGCAAGCCGCTGACGCTGCCCGGCCGTTCGCTCATGCTGGTGCGCAATGTCGGTCATCTCATGACCAATCCGGCCATCCTCGACAAGGATGGCAATGAGGTGCCGGAAGGCATCATGGATGCGGCAATCACCGGCCTGATCGCCCTGCACGACGTCGGCCCCAAGGGCCGCCGCATGAATTCGCGCGCCGGTTCGATGTATGTCGTCAAGCCGAAAATGCACGGCCCGGAAGAAGTCGCCTTTGCCTCAGAGCTGTTCGGGCGCGTTGAAGCCCTGCTCGGCATGCAGCCCAACACGATGAAGATGGGCATCATGGATGAGGAGCGTCGTACGACGGTCAACCTCAAGGAAGCCATCCGTGCAGCGAAAGAACGGGTTGTTTTTATCAA
The DNA here is from genome assembly GCF_044760925.1 of Phyllobacterium sp. NPDC097923. NCBI lineage: Bacteria > Pseudomonadati > Pseudomonadota > Alphaproteobacteria > Hyphomicrobiales > Phyllobacteriaceae > Phyllobacterium > Phyllobacterium sp. NPDC097923. Next base: position 299,468 of record NZ_JBIWBL010000001.1, read on the forward strand.
TACCGGCTTCCTCGACCGCACCGGCGACGAGATTCACACCTCGATGGAGGCGGGTCCGATGATCCGCAAGGGTGACATGAAGCAGGCATCGTGGATCGGCGCCTATGAAAACTGGAATGTCGATGTCGGGCTTGAATGCGGCCTTTCCGGCCACGCGCAGATCGGCAAGGGCATGTGGGCCATGCCGGACCTCATGGCAGCCATGCTTGAACAGAAGATTGCCCATCCGAAGGCCGGTGCCAACACCGCATGGGTGCCGTCGCCGACGGCCGCCACGCTGCATGCCACCCACTATCACAAGGTTGATGTGGCCGAGGTACAGGCAAAGCTGAAGACGCGCGGCCGCGCCAAACTCAGTGATATCCTGTCGGTGCCGGTCGCTTCGCGGCCCAACTGGACACCGGAAGATATCCAGCGCGAGCTCGACAACAACGCCCAGGGCATTCTGGGGTATGTCGTGCGCTGGGTGGATCAGGGCGTCGGCTGCTCCAAGGTCCCGGACATCAACAATGTCGGCCTGATGGAGGATCGCGCCACACTGCGCATTTCCGCCCAGCACATTGCCAACTGGCTGCATCACGGCGTTGCCGGCGAGGCGCAGGTTCTGGAAACGCTGAAGCGCATGGCCGGGGTCGTCGACAAGCAGAATGAGGGCGATCCGCACTATCAGCCGATGGCCGCCGATTTCGACGCATCGGTGGCGTTTCAGGCCGCTTGCGATCTGGTGTTCAAGGGGCGGGCACAGCCGAACGGCTACACCGAGCCGGTCCTGCACCGCCGCAGACTGCAACTGAAAGCCAAGCGCGCGGCTGCATAGCAGCCGATGCGCGCTCTTCCCCTCCTGGCCCTGGTGTTTCCGGCATTGTTGGCCGGGGCGGGGCTTGCGAGGGCGCAGGGCGCAGAACCGGCCATTGAAATCCTCAACTGGGGTCTGACGCGGGCGAGGGATGTCGGCACTGAAGCGGCACCGGATACACCGACAGGTTATAACCGGCTCGTCGACGGGCCGGTCGAGGTTGTCAGGGCCGACAAAATAACCGCCTGCCTCGGGACCAGTTTCGGCGTGATGTATGCCGCGTTCAATGTCCCCGATTTCCAGGTCGTGCCGATCATGATCGTTGTCCGGCATCCGGTCATTCACACGCCTGATGGTCGTAGTATGCAGCGCAGCAGCTGGCCCGACGGCGCCATCCGGCAGCAGCGCTATGCGGGCTGGGTGTTCGAGAAGAGCTACGAACTGGTTTCCGGTGTCTGGACCTTTTCCCTGCAGGACACGCATGGGCGCGAGTTTGCCACCAGGAGTTTCGACGTGACCGCCGGCAGCTGTCCCATATCCTGATAATGGCCAAGCCCGTTCAGATATCGTGCTGGATCGGCATTTCCTCTCCCTGCGGCGACGCGGATCGCGGGAATTTGCAAATAGCAATTGTCACGGAGCAAAATTAGACTATTTGATAATCACGAAAACTCCCGTGTCTCTCATATAATTTGGCGATTGGGTTTATCCATGAGCGATTTGCCCCATTCAGTTCTTCAGGACGCCCATCGGCTGGCTGCCCTTGCTGAATATGATGTCCTTGATACGCCGTCAGAGCCGGCATTCGATAATATTGTCTCTCTTGCCAAGCAGATTTGCGAGACACCGGTTGCTTTGATCAGCCTGGTCGCCGGAGACCGGCAATGGTTCAAGGCGCGGTCCGGCTTTGAGACCTGTGAAACACCTTTGGAGCAATCGGTTTGTGCCCATGCGCTGCCGACGGGCTCTGTCCTGGTCATTCCCGATCTCACACTGGATGAGCGCACCAGGCACAATACCCTGGTGACGGGAGAACCCCATATCCGGTTCTATGCCGGGGCAGTTCTCAATACACCCAGCGGCGAGGCGATCGGAACCCTGTGCGTGATCGACAGCGTGCCGCGCCCCGGCGGGCTGACCGAAGCACAAACCGAGGCCCTTCAGGACCTTGCCGAGCAGGTCATTACCATCCTCGAACTGCGCCGGGTGCTGGAAAACCGCAACGACGTTGTTCTCCAGCAGCAGCGCTCGATTCGCTCCAGCCTGAAACGGGCCCTGTCGAGTGAAGCGGCGCGCAACAAGCAGTACCGGGTCGATGGATGGCTTGGTCCCGCGCAACAGGCGGGGGGCATCGGGGCATTCGAACTCAATCTTAAAACCAATATTGCGCGCGTTACACCCGAAATGTGCAGGCTATACGGACTGCCGGAGAGCGAGCAATATTCCGCTCCGACGTTCGAGGTGCTGACCTATGCGGACGACAGGCATCTGGTTTCCGATCAACCATCGCGCCTTGATGGCAACGTCATGCTTGATATCGAATACCGGATCCGCCGTGCCGATGACGGGTCGCTGCGCTGGCTGAGCCGCCGTGGCGAGCTCACCCATGACGAGGCTGGCCAACCCGCGTTTTTCCGTGGCACGGTCCAGGATGTCACCAAGCGCAAGCAGGCGGAAATCCGCCAGGCTGCCCTCCTCGAACTGGGTGACAGTATTCGCGACGCCCATACAACGGGCGAAGCTGCGGAAATTGCCTCACGGATTCTCGGTGAAAACCTGAATGCCGGTCGTGCGGGATTTGCCATCATCGATCTGACGGCGGATCTATTCAATGTCGAGCGGGATTGGACAGCGGCCGCACTGAAGTCCATGGCCGGCCGCCACTCGCTGGTGAACTTCAAGGCGACGATCAAGAACTCACAGATCGGGATTCCGATTGCCGTCTCCGACATACCGGGAACGGACTGGCTGGCGCAGGACTATGACGGCTATGCCGCCCTTCAAGCCCGGTCGTTCATCAATGTACCGCTGATGCATGCCGGTGAACTCGTGGGGCTGATGTTTGTTCACGGTGAGAATCCGAGGGATTGGCAGACCGACGAGATTCAGTTTGTCGTGAGCATTGCCGACCGAACCTACGCGGCGATTGCCAAGCTGCAGGCCGAACATGAACAGGGTATTCTCAATCAGGAATTGAGCCATCGCCTGAAAAACACGCTTACCATGGTTCAGGCCATTGCGACGCAGACATTGCGCGATGCGCCGCAGGACGCGGTCGAGGCATTCAAGCAGCGCCTGATGGCGCTCAGCTCCGCGCACAATGTGCTGCTGCACCAGAACTGGTCGGCCGCGCGTATCCGCTCAGTGCTGGAGAGCGTCCTGGCGCTGCACGGCGAAACAGCGCAGTTCGTCTTGCGCGGACCCAATCTCAATCTCGGGCCAAAGGCCGTTCTTTCCCTGTCGCTGCTGCTGCATGAACTTGCCACGAACGCACTGAAATATGGGTCGCTGTCCAACAGGCAAGGCAAGGTGGAGATCAGTTGGGAAATCCAGCGTGCTTCGTCGCAGATGGAATTTGTTCTGACATGGCGCGAGAGCGGAGGCCCGGCCACAACTGCTCCCGAAAAGAAGGGATTTGGCTCGCGCCTGATCCGTTTTGGCCTGTCGGGCACCGGGGATGCCGATATTCAGTATGAGAAAGAAGGGCTTGTGGCGCGGTTCAGGGCGCCGCTGGCACTGGTCATGGATAATTGATCAAGATCTTTGGTCAATCCGCACGGACGGTCGGCGGCGCGTGGATCGACTTTGGTATGCATTGTTTGCCGCATCATTCGATGCTAAAATCATGCCTGAACCAGGAAGCCCGAAATGCGCACCACACTTGCTCTTGATGATGAGCTTATTGCCAAAGCACAGGATTTCACGGGATTGCATGAAAAATCCGCCCTCGTTCGGGAAGCCCTCAAGGCTTTGATCGAACGCGAAAGCGCACGCCGGTTGGCGCTTCTTGGAGGGAGCGAACCAGGTTTGAACAGGATACCCCGCCGCCGCATCGGATCGGGCGCATAGGCGTGATCCTCGCCGATACATCGATATGGATTGATCATTTGCGCGTTGGCGATGCCGAATTAAAACTGCGTCTCAACACCAATCAGATAATGGTTCACCCATTCATCGTGGGTGAAATTGCTTTAGGCATTTTACGGCAACGTGACCTCATCCTGGCTGCCCTTCGTGATCTGCCGAAGGTGAAAATAGCCAACGAGGAGGAAGTCCTGCATTTTATCGATGCCGAAGCGCTGTTCGGTTTTGGTATCGGCTATGTCGACGCGCACTTGCTGGCGGCAACGCGGCTAACACCCGGCACGCGGTTGTGGAGCAGAGACAAGAGATTGGCTGCCGCTGCCGCTCGCCTGCAACTCAACGTTGACTTTCCGTGATGCGGACAAGGTACAGGGTTCAGTGTTCGCGATCGAGGCGGCAATCAGCAACAGGACTGAAAAGCCTCGTGCAATTTTGACCAGATTAATGCGTGCCGCCCCGAACACTACTTGTTTGCTGGCTGATTCTTGTTTACGCGATTGGCCATGAAACTGCTTGCGCTTGATACGGCCTCCACTCGTTGCTCCGTTGCTGTTCTCGATGTCGAGACCGGGACCGTGCTTGCCGCAACGAGTGAGGATATTGGCAAGGGACATGCGGAGCGTTTGATGGCCTTCATTGAACAGACGTTGAACCATGCAGCGGTGCCGATCAGTGCCATTGGCAAGATCGCGGTCAGCATCGGTCCGGGATCGTTCACCGGCGTGCGTGTCGGCGTTTCCACGGCGCGGGGCTTTGGTCTTGCCTTGCAATGTCCGGTCGTGGGTGTCAGCACGCTTGAAGCATTGGCTTTTGATGCACGGCGTGTGTTTCCGGAACGTCCCGTCCTGTCGATTATCGATGCACGTCGCGACGAGATCTATGCGCAGTTCTTTGCGCCGGACGGTTCTGCCGGTTCGGTGCCCGGTGTGACAACCCTACCGGACGTGTTCTCTGCCTTGTCGGAACGGCCGGACGATGTCGTGCTGTCCGGGTCGGGCGCGGCCCTCGTCAATGATGGCAAGGAACACAAGCTCGATGTGGCCGTGACCACGTCGACGGGAACGATTGAAGCCTTTGCCCGGCTGGGCGCTCTGCGCGCGGTTGATGGGGAAGCGCCGAAGCCGCTCTATCTGCGCGGGCTCGACGTCAAGCCACAGCAGGGTTTTGTCCTGCGAAGGAAGGTCTCGGAATGATGGGCTTTCCCCTGGGCAATCTGCGCAACCGTCCTTTTGTCATTGAACCGTTGGCAAGCACGGATTCGATTCACCTGGCAAAGCTGCACGCCTTGACGTTCAGCCAGCCATGGAGCGATGAGGAATTCCATGCGCTGATGATGCAAGGGAATGTCTTCGGTTTCATTGCGCGGGAAGAGGGCAGGCGATCTGCGCCTCCCGGCGGCTTCGTGCTGGCAAGGCTCGTTGTCGACGAGGCGGAAATCCTGACGATTGCGGTGGCGCCGTCCGCGCAACGGCGTGGTCTTGGCCATGCTCTGATGGACGCGACCCTGCGCCATCTGCACAATGCCCGGGCGGAAATGCTGTTTCTGGAGGTGGACGAGACAAATATGCCGGCCCTGGCGCTCTACCGCCGCCTTGGATTCAAGCAGGTGGGCAAACGTCCCGGCTATTATGAAACTGCGGGCGGCCGTTCCGCGGCCCTGACCATGCGCCGTGACCTGAAGCGGGCACGCTGACATGATGTCCTGGGTCCGTTTTACTGTCACGGCCACGGCTTTTGCGCTGGTCACCCTGATCTCGGTGCCATTGCAGTATTTTTTCCTCAAGGCCGGCTGGGGCTTGCGCAAGCGGTTTCCGATTTTCTATCACCGCATCGTTGCCAAACTGCTGGGCTTGCGCATCCACATGCATGGGGACATGGCAACGCAGCGCCCGCTGCTGCTGGCGGCCAATCACGCATCGTGGACCGATATCGTGGTGCTGGGGGCGCTCAAGGAATTGTCCTTTATCGCCAAGATCGAAGTGGCGAGCTGGCCGCTGTTCGGCATGCTCTCCAAACTGCAGCGCTCCGTCTTCGTGGAGAGGGAAAAGCGCGGCAAGACCCATGATCAGGCGAGCGAGATCGCAACGCGTCTGGCCGCCGGTGACGTCATGGTGCTGTTTGCCGAGGGAACCACCTCCGACGGCAATCGTGTCCTGCCCTTCAAGACCTCGCTTTTCGGTGCCGCCCAGGTGGCAATCCGCGAAACCAGCGTGGAAACAGTGACGGTGCAACCCGTCGCGATTGCCTATACGCGGGTGCATGGCGTGCCGATGGGCCGCTTCCATCGCCCGATCATTTCTTGGCCGGGCGACGTGCCGCTGGGACCGAGCCTGATCGGGCTTTTGAAGGACGGTGCGATCGATGTCGATGTCTGGTTCGGCGAACCGATGACCATCGACAGCAAGACCAACCGCAAGATGCTGGCACGGTTGATGGAGAAGCGGGTGAGGGAGATGATGCTGTCGTCGCTCCTTGGCCGGGATCTTGTCGCAGCGGCGGGAGAAACGCCGGAGTCAGCCATTCCGGGTGACTCTGCTATTCTCAAAGGCCTCAAAAAGCTTTAGAAGCCTCGCATGGACGATATCATCACCTCGCATAAACCGGACGAGACATCCGGAACCGTATCCATTTCGCCAGCACTTGCGAACACGCGCAAGGTCTATGTGAAGACCTATGGCTGTCAGATGAATGTCTATGACAGCCAGCGTATGACGGACAGTCTGGCGGCGGAAGGCTATAGCCCCACCGATACGGCGGAGGACGCCGACCTGGTGTTGATCAACACCTGTCATATTCGCGAGAAAGCCTCGGAAAAACTCTATTCGGCGCTCGGCCGCCTGCGCAAGATGAAGGACGCCCGCGCCAAAGAAGGTCGCGAGCTGACCGTCGGCGTTGCCGGTTGCGTGGCGCAGGCGGAAGGCGACGAGATCACCCGCCGCGCGCCGGTGGTGGATTTGGTGGTCGGTCCGCAGACCTATCATCGCCTGCCGCAGGCGCTTGCCCGTGTGCGGCAGGGCGAGCGGGTCGTCGAGACGGAATATGCGATCGAAGACAAGTTCGAGCATCTGCCGGCTCCCCGCAAGGAGCAGACAAGAAGCCGTGGTGTGACGGCTTTTTTGACTGTCCAGGAGGGGTGCGACAAGTTCTGCACATTCTGCGTGGTGCCCTATACCCGCGGTTCGGAAGTCTCGCGACCGGTCGCGCAGATCTTGAAGGAAGCCGAAAAGCTGGCTGATGCCGGCGTGCGCGAACTGACTCTGCTCGGCCAGAACGTCAATGCCTGGCATGGCGAAGGCGCCGACGGGCGCGAGTGGGGATTGGGCGAGCTGCTCTACCGTCTGGCTGAGATACCCGGCATTGCGCGCCTGCGCTACGTGACCAGCCATCCGCGCGATATGGATGACACGCTGATCCATGCCCACCGCGACCTGCCGATGCTCATGCCCTATCTGCACCTGCCGGTACAGGCGGGGTCGGACCGCATTCTCAAGGCCATGAACCGCAGGCATACGGCTGCGGAATATGTGCGGCTGATCAACCGGATTCGCGAGGCGCGCTCGGACATTGCCCTTTCCGGGGATTTCATCGTCGGCTTTCCCGGCGAGACCGACGCGGATTTCGAGGCGACACTGCAGATCGTGCGCGACGTCACCTATGCCGCGGCTTATTCGTTCAAATACTCGCCCCGCCCCGGCACGCCTGGTGCGGATATGGAAGATCATGTCTCCGAAGCCGTGAAGGACGAACGGTTGCAGCGCCTGCAGGCCCTGCTGTCTGAACAGCAATATGCATTCCAGCGCAGTCTGGTCGGTCAAACTATGGACGTGCTGATCGAAAAGGCCGGGCGGGAACCCGGACAGATGGTTGGACGATCTCCCTGGTTACAACCTGTAATTATCGATGTACATGGCGGCGAAATCGGCGACATAATCAGCGTACGAATCATCAGCACGGGAACCAACAGCCTGATTGGGGTTCGTGAGATGGAAACGACGAGCGACGGGACTATATAAGCACTGAACACCTTTTGGTAAGGAGAGCCGATTGACCGCCACCGAAAAGCTGAAACCCGCTCCGTCAGGGGCCTCGGATCTGGCGCATATCGTACTGACATTCGACAATAACCGGCTGGCAAGCGCCTTGTTCGGTCAGTTCGACGAGAACCTTGCCCGCATCGAACAGAAGTTGGGTGTCGATGTCCGCTCCAAGGGAAACCAGCTTGCGATTCGCGGCGAACCGGGCGCGACCGAACAGGCCCGAAGGGCCCTCGATCAGCTCTATGAACAGCTGCAGAAGGGCCATGATATCTCGGCATCCGATGTGGATGGCGCATTGCGCATGGCTATTGCCGCCGACGATCAACTGACGCTTCCCAGCATGGAAAACAAGAGCAAGATGGCTGCAGCCCAGATATCGACCCGCAAGAAGACGATTTTTGCCCGCACGCCCACACAGGATGCCTATATGCGGGCACTGGACCGCTCGGAAATGGTGTTCGGCGTCGGCCCTGCCGGTACCGGCAAGACCTATCTGGCCGTTGCCCATGCCGCCATGCTTCTTGAGCGTGGTCTGGTGGACCGGATCATTCTGTCGCGTCCGGCGGTGGAGGCTGGTGAACGTCTTGGCTTCCTGCCCGGCGACATGAAGGAAAAGGTCGATCCGTATCTGCGGCCGCTCTATGATGCGCTGTATGACATGATGCCCGCCGACAAGGTCGAACGGGCCATTGCTGCCGGTGTCATCGAAATTGCACCGCTGGCTTTCATGCGCGGACGCACACTGGCGCATTCTGCCATCATTCTTGATGAGGCGCAGAACACGACAGCCATGCAGATGAAGATGTTTCTCACCCGTCTTGGTGAAAACGGACGCATGATCATCACCGGTGATCCCAGTCAGGTCGATCTTCCTCCTGGCCAGAAATCCGGTCTGGTTGAAGCGCTGAGAATTCTCGATGGCGTCAGCGGGATTGTCACAGTCCGCTTCTCGGATGTGGACGTTGTCCGCCATCCGCTTGTTGCGGCAATCGTCCGTGCCTACGACAAGGAAGGCGCCAAGCCCTGAGATATTTCGATCACTTTATCCCGTTGGCCGTCTGATGCGATTTTCTGCACTTCCGGCGTTTATGGACTACAATGTCCACGGCGCTCCGGTTCTTGAAAACCGCATTATCCGACTCAACGGGCTGAGTGCTCGAAAGATATCCAACGCTTGATGGTACAATTTTGATCGATACCGATATTCTCGTTGAAACCGACGGCTGGCCCGAGGAGGCCACCCTGCAGGCGCTTGCCGAAAAGGCCATTGCTGCTGCATGGCAGACATTGGATCGCGGCCCGCAACCGGTGAGTGAACTCAGCCTCGTCTTTACCGACGACGCGGCGATCCGCGAACTCAACAATGACTGGCGCGACAAGGACAAGCCAACCAATGTTCTGTCATTTCCCGCCTTTCCGATCAAGCCCGGCCAGAAACCCGGCCCTATGCTCGGCGACATCGTCATCGCACGGGAAACGGTCGAGCGTGAAGCTGCCGATGAACAGAAACCTTTCGACCATCATTTGACGCATCTGATCGTGCACGGCTTTTTGCATCTGCTGGGCTATGATCATATTATCGAGAGCGAAGCGGAAGAGATGGAAGATCTGGAGCGTAAAATTCTCGCGCATCTTGCCATTCCCGACCCATATGCGCTATCGGTCACTGACGATCAATCCGATTGAGGACCATGTCTGACACGTCGCACCAGAACGATCCTGCCGCGCCCGCCAAGGGCATAACCGGGCAGGAGAGTGACGCCGAGGGGCAAAGTAGCACCAGAGCGCCCGCAACCGAAAAGCGCTCGCTTCTCACTGCAATTTTTCCATTTCTGCGCGCTCGCCCGGGCACATCCCTGCGAGAGGATATCGATGCGGCGCTGGCGGGCACGGATAATGGCGATACGGCGTTTTCGCCGGAAGAACGCGCCATGCTTCACAACATCCTGCGCCTGCGCGAATTGCGCGTGGAGGATGTGATGATCCCCCGCGCCGATATTGAGGCGGTTGATATCACCACGACTCTCGGCGATCTGCTGGAGGTTTTCGAGAAATCCGGCCATTCGCGCATGCCGGTTTTCGCGGAAACGCTGGATGATCCGCGCGGCATGGTGCATATCCGTGATGTGGTCAATTACATCACCAAGATTTCCAGGGTGAAGACCCAGCGCCGAACGTCGGCGAAGGCACCCAAGGCACCGGCTGCTGCCAAGTTTGATCTGGGCAATGTCGAACTGACCAAGACCATTGCAGAGCTCAGTCTCATGCGGCCGATCCTTTTCGTGCCGCCCTCGATGCTTGCCAATGACCTGATGGGCCGCATGCAGGCACAGCGCATTCAGATAGCGCTGGTTATCGATGAGTACGGCGGGACCGACGGCCTGGTATCGCTGGAAGATATCGTCGAAATGGTCGTCGGCAATATTGAAGACGAGCACGACGACGACGAAGTGATGATCATGGAGGAGCCGGAAGGCGTCTTCATCGCCGATGCCCGCGCCGATCTTGAAGAGGTCGCGGGAAAGATCGGGCCCGGCTTTGTCGTTGGCGAGCATGGCGAAGACGTCGACACGGTCGGCGGTCTGATCTTCTCGATTCTCGGGCGTATTCCCGTGCGCGGCGAGATGGTTCAGGCGGTTCCGGGCTATGAGTTCCATGTGCTCGAAGCTGACCCGCGCCGTATCCGCAAGGTCCGCATCGTGCCGCTGCGCCATGCCGAGCGCCGCCCGCGCGCTCCGCGTCCGGGCGCGGCGGATGAACCCGCTGAAATGGACGAATGATTGGCGCAAGTCTCACCCGCTTATACTGACGAAAAATCACCAAGGGTGGGGCATGGCATGATCCAGCGTCTGGCCGGAAAAATCATCCTGCTGTGGGGATGGAAGCGTGTTGCGCTGGCATTTCTCATGGGTGCACTGGCCAGTTTCGCGCTGCCGCCCTATGATTTTTTTGCCGTCTGCTTCATCTCCTTTCCGGTTCTTGTCTGGCTGATTGACGGCGCCGTCGACAATGCGGGCGCCGGGCCTCTCCGCAGGCTTTGGCCGGCAGCCATGATTGGCTGGTGGTTTGGTTTCGGTTATTTCGTCTTTGGCCTCTGGTGGCTGGGGAATGCACTGCTGGTGGACGCTGCCGGCTTTGCCTGGGCAATTCCGCTTGCCGTGCTTGGACTGCCGGCCGTTCTCGCCGTTTTCTACGCTTTTGCTGCAGCGCTGGCGCGGCTGTTCTGGAGCGAAGGGATGGGCCGTGTTCTGTCGCTGGCCTTTGCCTTCGGTATTGCCGAGTGGCTGCGTTCGACTTTGCTCACCGGTTTCCCCTGGAATGCAATCGGTTATGCGGCGATGCCGGTTCCCGTTCTCATGCAGTCATCGGTTTTTGTCGGCCTTCTGGGCATGAATGCGCTGGCCGTTGCGGTGTTTTCCATGCCCGCTTTGCTTGCTGGCCGCCGGGATATCAGAACCGGCCTGGTTGTCGCGCTGATCCTGGTGTGCGCCCATGCGGGTTACGGGTTTTACAGGCTGCAGACGGCCAGCCTTGTGGCAAAGGGCCCCAATGTTCGTATCGTTCAGCCGTCGATCGCGCAGGATCTGAAGTTTGACGTGGAAGCGCGCCGCGATATTCTTGATAAATATCTCGCCATGAGCGGCAAGCCGCCGCGATCCGGCGCCCCCGCACCCGACGTGATTGTCTGGCCGGAAACAGCGGTCCCCTATATCCTGACGAGAACACCCGACGCGTTGCGGGCCATTGCCGGAATGCTGAAAGAGGGGCAAGTCCTGCTCGCCGGGGCCGTGCGGATGGAGGAGCCGGGAGGCAATCAGCCGCCGCTGTATTACAACACGATCTACAGCATCAATGATGCCGGTGAGATTACTGGTGCTGCCGACAAGGTACATCTGGTTCCTTTCGGGGAATATCTTCCGCTCGAAGGCATTCTGCGCAGCCTGGGTTTGAGCGAAATTGCGGGAATGCCTGGCGGGTTTACCGCAGGCGCCTCCAAGCAGTCGCTCAAGGTGAACGACAATCTCACGGCTTTGCCGCTCATCTGCTATGAAGCGATCTTTCCGGCTGAAATGGGGTATCAGGGGCCGGCGGCCGACGCGATCATCAATGTGACCAATGATGCATGGTATGGCGATACGCCGGGTCCATATCAGCACTTCCGCCAGGCGCAATTGCGCGCGGTCGAGCAGGGTTTGCCGCTTGTCCGTGCCGCCAACAATGGACTATCAGCGGTTGTCGATCCCTACGGTCGAATCATCGATGCCCTGGCACTGAATGCAGTGGGTGTGATCGATGTGGCGCTTCCCGGCAGGGTTCAACTACCATTAAGTGAAGGCTTACGCAGATTTCAATTTCTGATTGTACTCGGTCTGCTTTTTGCTGCCGTACTGGCGTATTTTTATCGGGATAGAAGGCGTCTCGGTTGACTTTTTTACCTTTGCCCTGTCGAATACCGTTATATTTGGTCTGTTGATACATTGATGATAAAATTAGTTTTCAGCCCCATTTCATACGAATGAGATTTTCATGCCCGATAATAAAAAGCGACCGAACCCAGTTGACGTCCACGTGGGCGCCCGAATCCGTCTGCGCCGGAACATGGTTGGCCTCAGCCAGGAAAGACTAGGCGATAGCCTGGGAATTACATTTCAGCAAATTCAAAAATACGAAAAGGGTGTCAACCGGGTAGGTGCCAGCCGTCTGCAAGCGATTGGCAACGTTCTCAACGTACCCGTCACGTTTTTCTTTGATGATATGCCCGACCAGCCGGAGAAGGTGCAGGGGTTCGAGGAGGAAAGTGACAACACATACGTGGTGGGCTTTCTCAACAGCTCCGAGGGGATACAGCTTGCGCGGGCCTTCGCCAAGATCGGCGACCCGAAGATTCGCCGGAAAATCCTCGATCTGGTGCGGACATTGAGCCACGAAGAAGATCCCGAAGGATAGATTCCCGTTAGCCTGTCGGTCTTTCCGTTCAAACAGTAGAAAAATTCTTCCAATGCTGTTTGTTTGAAAACGAAAGCGATTGACTGAATCCTTGGACCTTGGCAAACACTACGCAGGCTCGTTCCCTGTGGAATGGGCGTACGTTTGTTTCAAGAGGGGTTTCCCGTGACACGCAGTTCCTATCTTTTTACCAGTGAGTCTGTATCGGAAGGTCATCCAGATAAGGTTTGCGACCGTATTTCCGATGAAATCGTCGACATGATTTATAAGGAAGCAAAGAAAACGGGTGTTGATCCGTGGACTGTGCGTATTGCCTGTGAAACCTTGGCAACGACCAACCGGGTTGTTATTGCCGGTGAAGTGCGTGTCCCCGACACGCTGCTCAAGAAGGACAAGAACGGCGCCGTTGTTCATGACGCAAAGGGTCATCCGGTCATCAATCCCTCCCGCTTCCGCGCTGCCGCCCGCCGTGCGATCCGCGATATCGGCTATGAGCAGGATGGCTTCAGCTGGAAGACCGCAAAGATTGACGTGCTGCTGCATCCGCAGTCGGCCGACATTGCGCAGGGCGTCGACAATGCTTCTGACCGTCAGGGTGAAGAGGGCGCAGGCGACCAGGGTATCATGTTCGGCTATGCCTGCCGGGAAACACCGGACCTGATGCCGGCTCCGATCTATTATTCGCACAAGATTCTCGAGCTTCTCGCCGCTGCCCGCCACAAGGGCGAGGGCGAGGCCGGCCGGCTTGGCCCCGATGCCAAGAGCCAGGTGACGGTTCGTTACGTCGATGGCGTAGCGGCGGAAGCGACGCAGATCGTTCTTTCGACGCAGCATCTGGATGCCAGCTGGGATTCCAAAAAGGTTCGCAAGGTCGTTGAACCCTACATCCGTGAAGCGCTGGGCGATCTCAAGATTGCCGACAATTGCGTCTGGTACATCAACCCGACCGGCAAGTTTGTCATCGGCGGACCGGATGGTGACGCAGGGCTGACAGGCCGCAAGATCATCGTGGACACCTATGGCGGCGCGGCGCCCCATGGCGGCGGTGCGTTCTCCGGCAAGGACACCACCAAGGTTGACCGCTCGGCTGCCTATGCGGCGCGCTATCTCGCCAAGAATGTTGTCGCCGCCGGCTTTGCCGATCGCTGCACAATCCAGTTGTCCTACGCCATCGGCGTTGCCCAGCCTCTGTCGGTCTATGTTGACCTGCATGGCACCGGCAAGGTGAATGAAGATGCGGTGGAAGCTGCCCTGCGCAAGGTCATGGACCTGTCGCCCACCGGCATCCGCAAGCATCTTGACCTGAACAAGCCGATCTACGCCAAGACATCCGCCTATGGCCATTTCGGTCGCAAGCCCGGTCGTGACGGTTCGTTCTCCTGGGAAAAGACCGATCTGGCCAAGCAGTTGAAGAGTGCACTGGCTGCGTAAGCAGCCAGTTTGATTGAAGATGATGACAGATACAGAAGAGCCCAGGCGCGAGCGCTCAACGGAAGCGTTTTTCGGCAGACGCAATGGCAAGACACTGCGGCCCCTGCAACGCTCCATCCGCGACGAGTTGCTGCCGCTGCTGAAACTGGATCTGTCGGAACCTGCACCCGGCGACCTTCGCAGTCTTTTTACTGCGGAGGTCGACAAGGTCCGGCTCGAAATCGGCTTTGGCGGCGGCGAGCACCTGCTGCATGAAGCTGCCCGTTTTCCCAAGTCCGGCTTTATCGGTGTCGAGCCTTTCGTCAACAGCATGGCAAAGCTGGTTGTCGATCTGCACGAAAATCCCCTGCAGAACATTCGCCTGTACGACGACGATGCAACGCAGGTCCTGGACTGGCTGCCGGACGCATCGCTTGACGGTATCGATCTGTTTTATCCGGATCCTTGGCCGAAAAAGAAACATTGGAAGCGCCGCTTCGTCAGCCAGAAGAACCTTGACCGTTTTGCCCGGGTACTGAAGCCGGGCAGCCCGTTCCGTTTTGCGTCGGATATCGATACTTACGTCAACTGGACATTGCAGCATTGCCGCGCTCATGGCGCGTTCGCGTGGCAGGCCGAAACATCCGCCGACTGGCACACGCCCTATGAGGCTTGGCCCGGCACCCGCTATGAGCAGAAAGCGCATCGCGAAGGGCGTGTCGGTGCTTACTTGACTTTTTCACGCCGCTGATTTGCCGATCCGGCCGATATTGGCCGGTCTTCTCCAATACGTGACAGCTTCCAGACAGTTTTCTCCTGTCAATCTGAGCATGAGGAGACCGCTGGGAGGCTGTCCTATAGTTTATTGGTGTACGTTGAATTGCGCGCTTGGCGTCAGTTCAAGACTTTGACTGTTGCCGCCTCCCGGCTTCTTCAAAGAACCAGCAAAAACAGACGGCGGAATGCTGTCACGGGAGGATTTCTACAATGCGTAAAATGTTGCTTGCTTTCGCTGCTGCCGGCGCGATGATTGTGTCGGGTTCGGCCTTTGCTGCCGATTACAAGATCATGGCACCGGCTGCCCCCGGCGGTGGCTGGGACCAGACCGCCCGCACCATCCAGTCCGTGCTGCAGGATGAGAAGATTTCCGGAAGCGTTCAGGTGGTCAATGTTCCCGGCGCTGGCGGCACCATTGGCCTTGCCCAGTTTGCCAATTCGGCAAAAGGCGATCCTGCGCAGCTGATCGTCGGCGGCTACGTCATGGTCGGCGCCATCCTGACCAATGCGTCGCCGGTCAATCTCAGCCAGGTTACCCCCATCGCCCGGCTGACCGGCGAATTCGAAGCGCTGGTTGTCCCCGCAGCATCGCCCATCAAGAGCATGGCCGATCTCGTGGAAAAGCTGAAGTCCGATCCAGGTTCGGTGTCGTGGGGCGGCGGCTCGGCTGGCGGTACGGACCACATCACGGCGGGCCTGATCGCCAAGGCGGCGGGTGTTGACCCGACCAAGGTCAATTATATCGCTTTCTCCGGCGGTGGCGAAGCGCTGGCTGCCATTCTCGGCAATCAGGTGACGGTGGGCATTTCCGGTTATGGCGAATTCGAATCGCAGATCAAGGCTGGTACACTGCGCATTATCGGCATTTCCAGCGATGCGAAGGTAGCAGGCGTTGATGCACCGACGTTCAAGGAGGGCGGCATCGATGTGGCCATCCAGAACTGGCGCATGGTTGCTGCGGCCCCCGGCATTTCCAAAGAACAGGAAGCTGTGATCAGCGCCGATGTCGAGAAGATGGTGAAGTCGAAGGCGTGGCAGGATCAGCTTGCCACCAAGGGTTGGGCAGACACCTATCTTGCAGGTGATGCGTTCAAGACGCAGCTGGCGAAGGATACCGAAGCAACATCGGCAATCCTGAAAGATATCGGCCTGGTAAAATGACAAACAACGTGTCTGCATCCGCAACGCGCCGCCCTGACCGGGCGGCGCTGGTTATAGCCGTCGTTCTCGCTCTGGTTGCAGCTGTCATTGTCTACAGCACCGCGACCGCCCACGGTGGAAGCACCACGCGCATCGGCCCCGGCGCATTTCCCTACACCATATCCGGCTGTCTTTTCGTGCTGTCCGTCTGGACCGGCATTGAAGCCTGGCGCGGGGATTTTCCCGAGCGCGAGGCGCAGGAGTTTGGCCCTGTCATCTGGATTGTCGGCGGGCTTGCCGCGCAGATGCTGCTCCTGAACACGGTCGGCTTTTCCATTGCAACCGGCATATTGTTTGCGGCGACAGCCCGCGGTTTTGGCAAAAGGCCGTTGTGGATGACGATTCCGATTGGGATCGCCCTTTCTTTCGTCGTCTGGATCATTTTCGCCAAGGGGCTGCAATTGTCGCTTCCTGCCGGGCCGCTTGAGCACCTCATTTAAAAGGCATCACAGCCATGGATACATTTACACTCCTCGCCCACGGCTTTCTGGTCGCGCTGGAGCCGATGAACCTGTTTTACGCGCTCGTCGGTGTCACGCTCGGTACCGCTGTCGGCGTTCTGCCCGGCATCGGGCCGGCGCTGACGGTGGCGCTGCTCTTGCCGGTCACCTACAAGCTTGACCCGGCGGGTTCACTCATCATGTTTGCCGGCATTTACTATGGCGGCATGTATGGGGGCTCGACCACCTCGATCCTTTTGAACACGCCGGGGGAAAGCGCTTCCATCGTCACGGCGCTGGAGGGCAACAAGATGGCCCGCGCCGGACGCGGAGGGCCGGCGCTGGCAACGGCCGCCATCGGTTCCTTCGTTGCCGGCCTGATCGCAACGCTTGGGCTTGCGCTGATTGCGCCGACAATCGTCAAATTCGCCCTGTCGTTCGGTCCGGCCGAATATTTTGCCCTGATGATCCTGGCGTTCATGACCGTGTCCGCCGCCTTCGGCGATTCAACCCTGCGTGGGCTCACGGCACTCTTTCTCGGCCTTGCCCTCGGATTGGTTGGCATCGATCTCCAGACGGGGCAGGCGCGGCTGGCTTTCGGTATTCCTGACCTTCTGGATGGTGTGGAAGTCACCACCCTTGCTGTTGCCCTGTTTGCAATCGGCGAGACCCTCAGTGTCGCGGCTGCCCGCTACGGCGGGGATGAAAAGATCGAGCCGGTCAAGGGATCGGTGTGGATGAACAGGGAAGACTGGTCGCGGTCGTGGAAGCCGTGGCTGCGCGGCACGGTCATCGGTTTCCCGATCGGCGCCATGCCGGCAGGCGGCGCCGAGATCGGTACATTCCTGTCCTATTCGGTGGAGAAGCAACTGGCGAAGAAGCCGGAGGAATTTGGCCATGGCGCCATTGAAGGTGTGGCAGGTCCGGAAGCCGCCAACAATGCATCGGCTGCTGGAACACTGGTCCCGCTGCTGACGCTTGGGCTGCCGACGACGGCAACCGCAGCCATCATGCTGGCCGGTTTCCAGCAGTTCGGCCTGCAGCCCGGACCGTTGCTGTTCGCCACGAACCCGCAGATTGTCTGGGGATTGATCGCCAGCCTTCTCGTGGCCAATTTCATGCTGCTGGTGCTGAATCTGCCGATGATCGGGCTCTGGGTGCGCTTGCTGTCCATCCCGAGGCACTGGCTTTATGCCGGCATTCTCGTGTTTGCCACGCTTGGCACCATCGGCGCCAACCCGTCGACATTCGAGCTTGGCATGCTGCTGGCATTCGGTGTCATGGGGTATATTCTGCGCCGGTTCGGTTATCCGATTGCGCCGGTTGTGGTCGGCCTGATTCTCGGGCCGATGGCCGAGCAGCAATTGCGCCGTGCGCTGGCAATCAGCCAGGGCGACGTTACCGTGCTGGTCGGGTCGCCTATTGCGATCATTCTGCTTGTTTTGGCGGTCTGTGCCGTGGTCGTGCCACTGATCTTGCGGGCACGGGGCAAAGGCAGGGTATTGTCGCAGCTTGCTGCGAACGAGGACTGATCAGCGATCAGCCCGGTCCACCGGGATATTAATTCCGGTGGATTGTGCTGAACTGAACAGGGTCAATGCCGAGATTGCGCAAATCCGACGGGATCGGCTGATGACCGAGGCGTGTTGCAGAAGCAACAGCAACGGCACTGCCGAATACGTTGAGAAAGCGGCTGATCTTGTAAGGCATATGTCTCTTGGTCATGGCTCATTCCTTTCGCAGTTATATTGCGATGCAGCATAGATAGGGGAGTTGGCTCGAAAGGGTTAGGCCCCGCAGCGCACGGCAGCCATGCGAAAATGCATTGCGGTGGCATGAATTCGGCATCTTCGGCCCTTACAAAAGCCCGAATCCATTTGTTTGGATGATTTTTGACCATTCCGGCATATCGCCGTTTGAACGGCCGGCCCTTGCAACGCGGGAAGCGGTATGTGCGGCTGCATGCGGCGTTGAAATCGCCGAACTGCGGCGGACGCGCAGAAATTCGTCACAGAGCTTGAAACTCTCCCCTCATTTCGATATATAGAAGTCATATTCTTGGTCGATAGAACAGGGGTGGGTCCACACAGGTCCCGCTCTTTTTTGTTTCTTGGGGCCGAAACAGGGAAAATTCTGCGTGACAGACGGCACCAAAACAGAACACCAAGCGGTTGAAACAACCGCGCATGAAGAGCGCATTATCACCGAGACGGGCGTCGATGCCCGTATTGCTGGTATTATCGAGCCAGTGCTGGAATCCATTGGTTTCCGCCTTGTGCGTGTTCGGCTTTCCGGACTGAACGGCCTGACCTTGCAGATCATGACCGAACGCTTCGATGGCACCATGACCGTCGAGGATTGCGAACTGGTCAGCCGGACGATGTCGCCGGTTCTCGATGTGGAAGACCCTATCGACCGTCATTACCACTTGGAAGTATCGTCGCCGGGTATCGATCGCCCGCTGGTGCGCAAGTCGGATTTCAACACGTGGTCCGGTCATGTCGTCAAGGTTGATACATCTGCGGTACTGAGCGGGCGCAAGAAATTCCGCGGCCGCATCGCTGCCGTTACTGATGACAGTGTCACGATAGAAAGCGATCAGGCGAGTTATGGTGATGAGCCGGTGATCGAGGTGCCATTCGAGTTGATCTCGGATGCGCGGCTCATTTTGACGGACGATCTCATTCGCGATGCCTTGCGCCGCGACAAGGATTTGCGCGAAGGCCGGATTCCCGAGGAGGGCGCTGTAGCGCCTGACGACGCCGAATCCGCTGAGCAGGAACAGACAAAACAGGATTGATCTTCATACGCCGCGGGAGAAGCGGTGCGATGAACCCCCAAGGGGAACTTCAAGGAGAAAGACATGGCAGTCAGTGCAAACAGGCTAGAACTTCTGCAGATCGCCGATGCGGTGGCCCGCGAGAAGTCGATTGACCGCGAGATCGTTATTGCGGCAATGGCCGATGCCATTCAGAAAGCCGCGCGTTCGCGTTACGGTCAGGAAACCAATATCCGCGCCGATATCAATGCCAAGACCGGCGAGATCAAGCTGCAGCGCCTGCTGGAAGTTGTCGAAGACGTTGAAGATCCGGTAACGCAGATCAGCATGGATGCCGCGCGCGACCGCAATCCCGATGCGCAGCCCGGCGATTTCCTTGCCGATCAGCTGCCGCCGATGGATTTCGGCCGCATTGCCGCCCAGTCCGCCAAGCAGGTTATCGTGCAGAAGGTGCGTGAAGCCGAGCGTGACCGCCAGTATGACGAATACAAGGATCGTGTCGGCGAAATCATCAACGGCAGCGTCAAGCGCGTCGAATACGGCAATGTCATCGTCGATCTCGGTCGTGGTGAAGCCATTGTCCGCCGCGACGAACTCATCCCGCGCGAGACATTCCGCTACGGTGACCGGGTTCGCGCCTATGTCTATGACGTGCGCCGCGAACAGCGCGGCCCGCAGATTTTCCTGAGCCGCACTCATCCGCAGTTCATGGCGAAGCTGTTCACCATGGAAGTGCCTGAGATTTATGACGGCATCATCGAAATCAAGTCGGTTGCCCGTGATCCCGGCTCGCGCGCCAAGATTGCCGTGATTTCGCGCGATTCCTCGATCGATCCTGTCGGTGCCTGCGTTGGTATGCGCGGCTCGCGCGTTCAGGCGGTTGTCGGTGAACTCCAGGGCGAAAAGATCGACATTATTCCGTGGTCGCCTGAACCGGCGTCCTTCATCGTCAACGCGCTGCAGCCGGCGGAAGTCGCCAAGGTTGTGCTTGATGAGGATGCTGAACGCATTGAAGTTGTGGTTCCGGATGACCAGCTATCCCTGGCAATCGGTCGTCGCGGCCAGAATGTGCGCCTTGCATCGCAGCTGACCGGCTGGGATATCGATATCCTCACCGAGCAGGAAGAGTCGGAACGCCGTCAGAAGGAATTCGTCGAACGCTCCAACCTGTTCATGGAAGCGCTTGATGTCGACGAGATGGTCGGTCAGGTTCTCGCATCGGAAGGTTTTGCCAGCGTCGAGGAAATCGCCTATGTGGATGGCGATGAAATTTCCTCCATCGATGGTTTCGATGAGGAGACGGCAAGCGAAATCCAGCAGCGCGCCCAGGAATATCTCGGCCGCATCGAAGCTGAACGTGATGCCCGCCGCAAGGAGCTGGGTGTTTCGGATGAACTGCGCGATCTGCCTGGCATGACGAATGCCATTCTGGTTGCTGTCGGCGAAGACGGCGTCAAGACGGTCGAAGATTTTGCCGGTTATGCGGTGGATGAACTGACCGGCTGGCGTGAGCGCAAGGATGGTGAGACAATCAACCATCCCGGCATTCTCTCGGCTTTCGAAGTCAGCCGTACCGATGCGGAGCAGATGGTTCTGACAGCGCGCCTCAAGGCAGGCTGGATCACCGAAGACGATCTGGTTGCTGTTGAGACGGATGAAGTGCCGGACGAAGAGGTCGCTGGCTGAGAGCGAGAGGCCTTTGTACGTGGAACCGGAAATGAATGACAGGACATGCATTGTCACGCGCGAAGGCGGTTCTGTCGATGACATGATCCGGTTCGTTGCAAGCCCGGACGGGGCGGTTGTCGCTGATTTGAAGCGCAATCTTCCCGGGCGGGGGTGTTGGGTGAAGGCCCAGCGGCGTTATATTGATGAAGCGGTCAAGCGAAAGCTCTTCCCGCGCGCATTGAAAACCAATGTGACTGTCCCGGACGATTTCGGGTTGGTTGTTGAGCAGATGCTGGTAAAATTCGCGCTTGGCAGTTTTGGGTTGGCGCGCAAGGCCGGTGTTGTGGTAACAGGGGCCGCAAAAGTGGACTCAGCTATCCGCAACGGCACCGCAGCGATGGTTCTTCATGCCCGTGAAGCAGCGGAAGATGGCATCCGCAAGCTTGACCAGGCCCGCCGTTCGGTAGTTTATGCCGGCGGACCGGAAATTCCCGCCCTTTCATTGTTTGAAAGCAGTGAAATGGATTTGGCACTAGGCGGGGTAAATGTGATACATGCTGCCGTACTCAAGGGGAAGGCAGCTGCCGGGTTCGTCGAGCGAGCTTGGCTGCTACAGCATTTTCGCGATGGCCGTACGGATCTGGCCGACGCTAAAGCGGCATCTGCCGCGAAGGAAACGGAAACGGAATGAGCGATACAAAATCGACAGACGACAAGACGCTTGGCGTCAATAAAAAGACCCTGACCCTGAAGCGGCCTGGCGTTGAACAGAGCACTGTGCGTCAGAATTTCAGTCATGGCCGCACGAAGTCTGTTGTCGTTGAAACCAAGAAGCGCAAGTTTAGCCTTCCGGATCAGAAGCCGGAGGTAACGCCTCCTGCTGCGCCGGCACCGGCAACACCGGCGCCCGCATCTGCGGCACCTGCTCCTTCTGCACCGGTTGTGCGCCCGGCGGCTCCCCAGCCGGCCCCTGCACCCGTACAGGCAACGACATCAAATGCTGCTCCTGCGCCAGCGCCGCGTCCGGCGGCTCCTGCGCCAAGCACGACTGCCGCTTCTGCATCCGCGAGCGCGCGTCCCGCTGCTCCGGCGCATTCGCAGCGGCCTGCCCAGCAGCCCTACCGTTCATCGCGTCCGAACGACCGTTCGGGCATGGTGCTGAACACATTGTCGTCCGCCGAGCTTGAAGCCCGCCGCAAGGCACTTGAGGGTTCAAAAGTTCGTGATGCGGAAGATCGTGCGCGTGCGGCTGTTGAAGCTGCCCGCCGTGCGGAGGAAGATGCTTTGCGCGCCAAGGAGCGCGAAGAATCCGCCCGCCGCCAGGCTGAGGAAGAAGAGCGCCTGCGCAAGGAAGCCGAAGCCAAGCAGCGTTCGGAAGAGGAAGCCCGCAAGCGCCAGCCTGAAACCGCGAAAGCGGCCGAAGATACAGCTGCGCCGAAGGGTGCCGTCCGCAAGCCCGTCGCTGACGAAGAAGAAGAACGTCGTGGGCCTGCTGGCGCCCGCCGCGGCAGCAGTGCCGCTCCGGCAAAGCCGGAAGTGCGCACACCCAAGGTCGTCAAAGGTGAAGACGAGCGTCGCCGTGGCAAGCTCACTCTGGGCACAGCGCTGAACGATGAAGGCCGCAGCCGTTCGCTGTCCGCGATGCGCCGCCGCCAGGAAAAGTTCAAGCGTGGCATGCAGCAGGACACCCGCGAGAAAATCGCGCGCGAAGTCATTCTGCCGGAGACCATCACCATTCAGGAACTTGCACAGCGTATGGCCGAACGTTCGGTTGACGTCATCAAGTTCCTGATGAAGGAAGGCCAGATGATGAAGCCGGGCGATCTGATCGACGCCGATACGGCTCAGCTGATTGCCGAGGAATTCGGCCATACGGTTCGCCGCGTTGCGGAATCCGACGTTGAAGAAGGTATCTTCAACGTGCAGGACGACGAAGGTGCGTTCGAATCTCGTCCGCCTGTTGTCACGATCATGGGTCACGTCGACCACGGCAAGACATCGCTGCTCGATGCCATCCGCAAGGCCAACGTGGTGTCCGGTGAAGCCGGTGGCATCACCCAGCACATCGGTGCCTACCAGGTCGAGCAGAACGGTCACAAGATCACGTTCATCGATACGCCGGGTCACGCCGCCTTTACGGCGATGCGCGCACGCGGTGCACAGGCCACGGATATCGCTATCCTTGTGGTTGCCGCCGACGACAGCGTGATGCCGCAGACGATTGAATCGATCAACCATGCCAAGGCAGCGGGTGTTCCGATCATCGTGGCGATCAATAAGATCGACAAGCCGTCCGCCGATCCGCAGAAGGTCCGCAATGGCCTGTTGCAGCACGAAGTCTTCGTGGAATCGATGGGCGGTGAAACGCTCGACGTGGAAGTGTCGGCGAAAACCGGTGCCGGTCTCGACAAGCTGCTCGAAACGATCCTGCTCCAGGCTGAAATTCTCGACCTGAAAGCCGATCCTTCACGGACGGCCGAAGGTGTGGTCATCGAAGCCAAGCTCGACCGCGGTCGTGGTTCGGTTGCGACCGTTCTCGTCCAGAAGGGTACATTGCGTCCGGGCGACATCATCGTTGCCGGCAGCGAATGGGGCCGTGTCCGCGCGCTCGTCAATGATCGCGGTGAAACGGTGAAGGAAGTCGGTCCGGCAACGCCGGTCGAGGTTCTGGGTCTTCAGGGCCCGCCACAGGCTGGCGATCGCTTTGCCGTGGTGGAAAACGAAGCCAAGGCCCGCGAGATTTCTGAATACCGCACGCGTCTTGCCCGTGAAAAGGCAGTGGCCCGTCAGGCTGGCTCGCGCGGCTCGCTCGAACAGATGATGAGCCAGTTGCAGGTCACCGGCCTGAAGGAATTCCCGCTGCTCATCAAGGGCGACGTGCAGGGTTCCATCGAAGCCATTGCCGGTGCGCTGGACAAGCTCGGAACTGACGAAGTTCGCGCACGCATCATCCATTCGGGTGCCGGCGGCATCACCGAGAGCGATATTGCTCTTGCCGAAGCCTCCAATGCTGCGATCATCGGCTTCAACGTGCGTGCCAACAAGCAGGCGCGTGACCTGGCCGAACGTGAAGGTATCGAGATCCGCTACTACAACATCATCTACGATCTGGTGGATGACGTGAAGGCAGCCATGTCCGGCCTGCTGTCGCCGGAACGCCGCGAAACCTTCCTCGGCAATGCGGAGATCCTCGAGGTCTTCAACATTACCAAGGTCGGCAAGGTTGCCGGTTGCCGTGTCACGGAAGGCAAGGTCGAACGTGGTGCGGGCGTACGCCTTATCCGCGACAACGTTGTCATTCACGAAGGCAAGCTCAAGACGCTCAAGCGCTTCAAGGACGAAGTGTCCGAAGTGCCTGCGGGTCAGGAATGCGGTATGGCGTTCGAGAACTATGACGATATTCGCGCAGGCGATACGATCGAAGCGTTCCGCGTCGAACACATTACCCGCACACTTTGACGCTAAGCCCTTGCAAGGGCAGCGTTTAAATCATCGATAACAGGATCGCCGGAACAAAAACCGGCGATCTCCTGTATCTTGGGATACGATAAATATGTCTCGTTTTGCCTCATCGTCCGGCCCCTCGCAACGCCAGCTGCGCGTCAGTGAGCAGGTGCGTCACGCGGTTTCTCAGGTGCTTCAGCGCGGTGACGTGCGTGATGACACGCTGGAAAACGCCGTTGTCGCCATTTCTGAAGTGCGCATGTCGCCGGATCTCAAGATCGCTACCTGCTTTGTCTCGCCCATTGGCGCGAAAGACAGCGATGCGGTGATTGCCGCGCTGAACCAGCATGCGAAATTCATCCGCGGCCGGGCAGCGGCCTATCTGAAGCAGATGAAATACATGCCGGAATTCCGGTTCCGCATCGACTCGAGCTTTGACAACTACGCCAAGATCGATGCGCTGCTGCGCAAGCCCGAGGTGACCCGCGATCTCGATGATCATCACGATCACGATGATGATCATGATGATCCCAACCCTGGCGATGTGCCGGGACATGGCCCTGACGGCAACGGAAACAATTGAATGTCGAGACAGCGCAAGAAAAAAGGCCGGCCCGTATCCGGCTGGCTGATCTTCGACAAGCCGAAGGGCATGGGCTCGACCGAAGCCGTCTCCAAGATCAAGTGGCTGTTCAAGGCTGAAAAAGCCGGACATGCCGGCACGCTCGACCCCCTCGCATCCGGCATGCTGCCGATTGCGCTGGGCGAAGCGACAAAGACCGTCCCCTATGTCATGGACGGAACCAAGATTTACCGCTTCACGGTCACGTGGGGTGCTGAACGCACCACGGACGACATGGAAGGCGAGATCACCGTCACATCGGAGCATCGTCCGGACGAGGCATCGATCAAGGCTATTCTTGCCAGGTATACTGGTGTGATTCAGCAGATTCCGCCAAAATTCTCCGCCATCAAGATTGCCGGCGAGCGCGCCTATGATTTGGCACGCGGCGGTGAAGACGTGGAAATCCCTTCACGCGAAGTCGAAATCGACCGGCTCGAACTGATTGAACAGCCCGACGCGTCCACCGCGATTTT
This sequence comes from Phyllobacterium sp. NPDC097923, assembly GCF_044760925.1. Taxonomy (NCBI): domain Bacteria; kingdom Pseudomonadati; phylum Pseudomonadota; class Alphaproteobacteria; order Hyphomicrobiales; family Phyllobacteriaceae; genus Phyllobacterium; species Phyllobacterium sp. NPDC097923. The sequence continues at coordinate 325,148 of NZ_JBIWBL010000001.1, forward strand.
CGAAGTCGAATGCGGCAAGGGCACCTATGTCCGCTCACTCGCCCGGGACATGGGGCGGGATCTCGGTTGTTATGGTCATATCTCCGATCTGCGCCGCATTGAAGTTGCTCCCTTTGACGAACAGGATTTCGTCACGCTCGAGGAACTGGAAGCGGCCCATCCGCCGGCCCCTGCCGAGGGTGAGGAAGGCGAGGACCGTTCCTACGAAGCCATCGAGGCGCGTTTCTCGGTGATGGATGCATTCCTGATCGATACCCGCGCAGCGCTGGAGAGCCTCCCGCAGGTCGCCCTCTCCGACGATCAGGCGCACCGTATCCGCATGGGCAACCCGGTCATCCTGCGTGGCCGCGACGCGCCGGTGGAGGCTGACGAAGCCTGCGTAACGAGCAAGGGCAAGCTTCTTGCCATCGGCTTCATCGAACAGGGTCAGTTCAAGCCCAAGCGCGTTTTCACCGCTTAAGCTTTCACGTAAACCCAGGCATCAATTCCTGATTTCAACCGCACTTCGATGCGTTTGTAATCGGACACTTCGTAGGCGTCCGCCGCGGCGAGTTCGCTCGCCGTGATCTTGAAAACCGTCCCAGCGACCTCGTCGCCGGAATCGCCGCTTGGCACGACGATGGGATGGAAATTGCTGCCGCTGGCACGGATGACATCGGGATCGGTGATTTCGATCATCGATTTCCTGAAACCTGGCATCGCATCCGGCGCGCCTTGCAGAAGGCGGCCGAAGGAAGACTGCTGGACACCCTCCTGCTGCAGGGTTCCATAGGAAAACAGATGGATCGCCGGTGTGTCATTCATGGTGTGCTCCTCTGGCGCTTCGTCCTTATTGGCGAATATCATTCCTTGATGCAACTGTAGGCTGCGGTGTCGTAGGGCAGGGTAACCTCCGCTTTTCCAGCGAGCGTCGGTTCGTTTGCGATAAGGGTGCGAACGTCGGCGGCAACCCGTTCCTGTTTCTCCGGTGGCAGGGCGGCGATGAAGCTGGTCGACAGCACCCGGTTGACGATAACGTCTTCTGGCGCACCAGTATGGTTGTTGGAAAAGTGATGTTCCCTCAACGCGCTGAAGCCATTGAACGGAAAGGGCTTTTTCCACTCACCGGTATGGTGCCGCGGCGTGTCGCCTTCATAGGGCGCAAAGATATCAGCCAGTTTTGCCACCCAGGGAATGCGCGCGTCCCGCGTGTTCCACACCAGCCCGAGGCTGCCGCCGGGTTTAAGCACCCTGCGGATTTCCGTGAGTGCGGCTTTGGTGGCAAACCAGTGGAATGCCTGCGCACAGACGACCGCATCGACGGATGCATCGGCAAGAGGGATCGATTCGGCTGTGCCTGATTTGGCCGAAATCTCGGGATGTTCATCGGTGAGTTTTTGCAGCATTTCGGCAACAGGTTCAATGGCGATGACCGCAGCGCCCGTCGTCATGAGCCGGCGCGTAAACTTGCCGGTTCCGGCGCCAAGATCGACAACGGTCTTACCGGGTTCCAGATCCAGTTCATCGCGCAACCATGCATCGAGTGCCGGCGGGTAGTCCGGACGGCCAAGAACATAATTGTCGGCCTTAGCGGCAAAACCCGTGGCAGCGGCGTGATGAATGGTGTTCATGATTTTACTCCGGATCATTGGCCCGCCAACCAGTATGGAAAGGCGGATTGGCGAAAACGGGGCGGGCAGGGACATGCCATGCTCATGCCGCAGTTCCCGTCTAATATAAGATGGCAAAATGTATATGACCGTTTTGCCCCCGGTTCGACAGCTGAAAAGCGGTCGAATCATTTGCGGCTGGTAATTTGTCACATTTTCGACTATACGGCCCGCAGCGACAGGCTTTGCCTGCCGCTTTAACCGGCCCCCGCTGGACGACATCCCGGCCGTGGGCATCCCGTTTTCCCTTCAAAAGAAAGGACATACGATGTCGATTACCGCTGAACGCAAGCAGGCACTGATCTCTGAATACGCAACGAAGCCAGGCGACACCGGTTCCCCGGAAGTCCAGGTTGCAGTTCTGACAGAGCGCATTGTCAACCTGACCGAGCACTTCAAGGACCACAAGAAGGATAACCATTCCCGCCGTGGTCTTCTCAAGCTCGTCTCGACGCGCCGCAGTCTCCTTGACTACCTCAAGGGTGTAGACGAAGGCCGCTACCAGACGCTGATCGAAAAGCTCGGCCTGCGCCGCTAACGGATTGGACCGGCGGGTGCGTTCAGTCGCTCCGCCGGTCTCTGTTTATCCCCGACAGGGATGAACGCTACCATGAGGCAGGTCATGGGGCAGGATTGCAGGCAACTCGGCCATACGAGTTGCACGTTGTCTTGCCCGTGATTGGTCTGAAACGAAACGGGCGAAACATGCTGCTATCCAAAGGGATGCGCGTATTTCCCCACTGAAGGACAAGATATGTTTAATCAACACAAAGTTGAAATCGAATGGGGCGGTCGTCCGCTCATTCTGGAAACGGGCAAGATTGCCCGCCAGGCTGACGGCGCAGTTCTCGCCACCTACGGCGAAACCGTCGTTCTCGCCACCGTTGTTTCCGCCAAGGAACCAAAGCCAGGTCAGGATTTCTTTCCGCTGACCGTAAACTACCAGGAAAAGACCTACGCGGCCGGCAAGATCCCAGGCGGCTACTTCAAGCGTGAAGGCCGTCCGAGCGAAAACGAAACACTGGTTTCGCGCCTGATCGACCGTCCGATCCGTCCGCTCTTTGCCGATGGCTACAAGAACGACACACAGGTCGTTCTGACGGTTATCCAGCACGATCTCGAAAACAATCCTGACATCATTTCGCTCATCGGTGCTTCCGCAGCGCTGACGCTGTCCGGTGTTCCATTCATGGGTCCGATCGGCGGCGCACGCGTCGGCTACATCGGCGGCGAATACAAGCTGAACCCGACCATCGACGAAATGGTTGAGTCGAGCCTCGATCTCGTTGTTGCCGGTACAGGCGAAGCCGTTCTGATGGTTGAATCGGAAGCCAACGAATTGGCTGAAGACGTCATGCTCGGCGCCGTGATGTTCGGTCACAAGAGCTTCCAGCCGGTTATTGATGCGATCATCAAGCTTGCTGAAGTTGCTGCAAAAGAGCCACGCGATTTCCAGGCAGAAGATCTTTCTGCTGTTGAAGCTGCGGTTCTCAAGGTTTGCGAAGCCGATCTGCGCGCAGCCTACAAGATCACCGATAAGCAGCAGCGTTATGCCGCTGTTGATGCGGCCAAGGCAAAGGTCAAGGCACACTTCTTCCCGGAAGGTGTTGAAGAGCCGGAATTCTCCGCCGAACAGATCGCGACCGTGTTCAAGTCGGTTCAGGCGAAGATCGTTCGCTGGAACATCCTCGACACGGGCGGCCGTATCGACGGACGCGACCTCTCGACGGTTCGTCCGATTGTATCGGAAGTCGGCCTTCTGCCGCGCACCCACGGTTCGGCCCTGTTCACCCGCGGTGAAACACAGGCCATCGTTGTTGCAACGCTCGGCACCGGCGAAGACGAACAGTATGTCGACTCGCTGACCGGCATGTACAAAGAAACCTTCATGCTTCACTACAATTTCCCGCCCTATTCGGTCGGTGAAACAGGTCGCATGGGTTCGCCCGGCCGTCGTGAAATCGGTCATGGCAAGCTCGCCTGGCGCGCTATCCATCCCGTTCTGCCTGCCAAGGAACAGTTCCCCTACACGCTGCGCACGGTTTCGGAAATCACCGAATCCAACGGCTCGTCCTCAATGGCGACTGTCTGCGGCACGTCCCTTGCCCTGATGGATGCCGGCGTTCCGCTGCTCCGTCCGGTTGCTGGTATTGCCATGGGCCTGATTCTCGAAGGCGAGAAGTTCGCTGTTCTGTCCGACATCCTCGGCGACGAAGATCACCTCGGCGACATGGATTTCAAGGTTGCCGGTACTGAAGGCGGTATCACTGCCCTGCAGATGGACATCAAGATCGACGGTATCACCGAAGAGATCATGAAGGTTGCTCTGGGTCAGGCCAAGGACGGCCGTCTGCACATCCTCGGTGAAATGGCCAAGGCTATCACCGAAGGCCGTTCGGAACTCGGCGAATTTGCTCCGCGCATTGAAGTCATGAACATTCCGACCGACAAGATCCGTGACGTTATCGGTTCTGGCGGCAAGGTCATTCGTGAAATCGTCGAAAAGACCGGTGCGAAGATCAACATTGAAGACGATGGCACGGTCAAGATCGCGTCCTCCTCTGCCAAGGAAATCGAAGCCGCCCGCAAGTGGATTCATTCGATCGTTGCTGAGCCTGAAGTCGGCGAAATCTATGAAGGCACGGTCGTCAAGACCGCAGACTTCGGCGCATTCGTCAATTTCTTCGGTCCGCGCGATGGTCTGGTCCATATCTCCCAGCTCGCTTCCGAGCGCGTTGCTAAGACCTCCGATGTGGTCAAGGAAGGCCAGAAGGTCTGGGTCAAGCTCATGGGCTTTGACGAACGTGGCAAGGTTCGCCTGTCGATGAAGGTTGTCGACCAGGAAACCGGCAAGGAAATCGTTCAGGAAAAGAAGCAGGCTGAAGAAGACGCTGAATAAGCCTCTTGCTTTGACGTGATGAAAGCGCGCCCTCGTGGCGCGCTTTTTTCTTGGCGGAGTTCGATTGTCGTGGAAGGTTGCCATTCCAGTCAATTCCGCTTCAGACAGACCTATTGATGGATGGATATTGCCATGGCCAACGGCGCACTCAAGACGCTCTTTCTGCCCTTTGAAGACGGGATACTGCCGGTTCCCGGCGCGGGCAGCGCATGGCTGTTTCTTGGCGCCGAGGTGGAGCGCGACATCGATCCTGCATGGAAAGATGTGCTGACAGCCTTTCAACCATTCAGGCCGGATTACAACGCATTGCAAAAAGCGGGCTTCCAGGCGGTTTCCCGTCTTGAGGGTAGGGAAAGCTTCAAGGGCGCGCTGATCCTTCTTGGCAAGCATCGTGGGCGCAATGAGGCATGGCTGGCGCAGGCTTTGCGCCATGTCGAAGCGGGTGGCCTGATCGTGGTGGGCGGCGACAAGAAACTTGGTATCGACAGTTTCCGCAAGACGGTCGAGAAATTTGCGCCGGTCACCGACCGGCTGTCCAAGCACCATGCGGTGGCTTTCTGGTTTACGCGGCCCGAGGCTCTCGATGAGGCACAGGTGGAGGCGCTTGTGGCCGAACCGACTCTCGTGGAAGAGCGTTTCACCACCGCACCCGGCATGTTTTCCCACACGGCCATCGACAAGGGCTCGGCGCTGCTCGTGAAGCATTTTGCCGGACGCATCAGCGGCCATGTCGCCGATTTCGGCGCCGGTTGGGGCTATCTTGCCAGCGAAGTCCTGAAACATCCGGAAAAGCTGAAATCGCTGGCAGTCTATGAGGCGGATTTTGAAGCACTGGAAGCGGCAAAGCTGAACCTTGCCGGTGCAACCGAGCTGCCTTTGTCATTCCACTGGCATGATGTGAATGGCGAAGCCATCGCCGAGATTTACGACACGATCGTCATGAACCCGCCATTCCATGCGGGACGCAGTGCCGACCCGACCATGGGGCAGGGTTTCATTGCGGCTGCCGCCAAGCGGCTGAAGCCGGGCGGCAGACTGCTGCTCGTTGCCAACCGCCAGATGCCCTACGAGGCGGGTCTGAAGGCACTCTTCCGCTCAGTCCTGCCGATTGAGGACACTGCCGGTTACAAGATCATCGAAGCGAAAAAATAGTCAGTTCAATCGCCGCCGCCGGATACCGCACAGCCTCGTTTCTTCGATGGCCGCCTCGCTCATCCACGCCATGGATTTGAGGCTGACAACGATCCGTTGCAAAATGGCGGGACGTGGTCCGCTGCGCCAGGTATCGCTGGAATAGAGCGCTTCCTGCGAAGCGTTGAGGTGGTCGAGATTGTCATAGGCGCGCACGAGGAAATAGGCATCGGGGTGATGCTCCGATTGGCCGAAGTCGACCACGTCCATATCGATGGACTGGTGTATGGGCAGGCTTTCCTCGCACACCAGTTTGTGGAATTCGGCTCCTGTTCCCGGGCACAGGCTGTAGATAAGCGTTTCAACGAGGCGCATGGTGGGTCTCCTGACATTCCTGACGAAAAAGGGAGGCCCACTTTCAACAAAAATCCCGCAAAACCAAGCCTGGTCTCACGGGACTGCTGTCAATTCTGGCAGGAGGGTTTATTCCTTGCCGTCGTCGGATTTCTTCAGTTCTTCGAGCGTTGGCATCGATACGATGTTGTAGCCGGAGTCCACATAGTGGATTTCGCCGGTCACGCCGCTCGACATATCCGAGAGAAGATAGAGCGCCGAGCGGCCGACGTCGTCGATATCGACGGTGCGGCGCAGCGGCGCATTGCGCTTCTGGTAGGAGAACATGGCGCGTGCGTCGCCGATGCCGGCGCCAGCCAGCGTGCGGACCGGACCGGCGGAGATCGCGTTGACGCGGATGCTTTCCGGGCCGTAATCGGCGGCGAGATAGCGCACCATGGCTTCAAGGGCAGCCTTGGCCACGCCCATGACGTTGTAGTTCGGCATGACGCGGGTCGAGCCGCCATAGGTCAGCGTCAGGATGGAGCCGCCATTCGTCATCAATTTCGAAGCACGCTGCGCCACTTCCGTGAAGGAATAGGCTGATATCACCATTGTGCGGCTGAAATTGTCGCGCGTGGTGACATCGGCATAGCGGCCCTTGAGCTGCGACTTGTCGGAAAAGCCGATGGCATGCACGACGAAATCAATCGTGCCCCATTCCTTTTCAAGGGTCTCGAACACGGCGTCGACGGTTGCGATATCCTCAACATCACAGGGAAGCAGCAGCTTGGAGCCGAGTTGTTCCGCGAGCGGCGCAACGCGCTTGCCGAAGGCATCGCCCTGATAGGTGAAGGCGAGTTCAGCGCCGTTGTCGGCCAGTTCCTTGGCAATGCCCCAGGCAATGGAATGGCTGTTCGCGACCCCCATAATGAGACCGCGTTTGCCTTTCATCAGTTCACCCATATTCTTCCCTCTCAACCCTGGAAACGCTGGAACACCAGCGTTGCATTGGTGCCACCAAATCCGAAGGAATTGGTCAGCACCGTATCCAGTTTGGCATTGTCGATCCGCTTGCGCACAATAGGCATGTCCTCGAATGCCGGATCGAGTTCTTCAATATTGGCGCTCTCGGCGATGAAATTGTGGTTCATCATCAAAAGCGAATAGATTGATTCGTGTACGCCGGTGGCACCCTGCGAGTGCCCGGTCAGTGATTTTGTCGCCGAGATCGGCGGGCAACCGGCCTCAGCCGTGCCGAACACTTCGCGAATGGCTTCGATCTCCTTGAGATCGCCAACCGGTGTCGATGTGGCGTGCGGATTGATGTAATCCACCTTGCCCTTCACGTTCTCGATGGCCATCCGCATGCAGCGGGCGGCGCCTTCACCGCTTGGCGCAACCATGTCGGCACCGTCCGATGTCACGCCGTAACCGACGATTTCGCCGTAAATCTTGGCGCCGCGCGCCTTGGCGTGTTCCAGCTCTTCCAGAACCAGCACGCCTGCGCCGCCGGAGATGACGAAACCGTCGCGGTTCTTGTCATAGGCGCGCGATGCAACCGAAGGCCGGTCGTTGAACTTGGAGGACATGGCGCCCATGCCGTCGAAAAGCACGGAAAGCGTCCAGTCGAGATCTTCGCAGCCGCCGGCAAACATCATGTCCTGCTTGCCATACTGGATCATCTCGAAGGCATTGCCGACGCAGTGATTGGACGTCGCGCAGGCCGATGAAATGGAATAGTTGACGCCCTTGATCTTGAACCATGTGGCAAGCGTTGCCGATGCGGTCGAAGACATGGCTTTCGGCACGGCGAACGGGCCGACTTTCTTGGATGAACCCGATTCGCGGGTTTTATCGGCAGCCTCGACGATGGTGCGGGTGGATGAACCGCCGGAACCCATGATGATGCCGGTGCGCTCGTTGGAAATCTGGCTTTCATCAAGACCGGCATCGGCGATGGCCTGGTCCATGGCCACGTGATTCCATGCGGTTCCCCCGCCATGGAAGCGCATGGCGCGCCGGTCGACCAGCGTTGCCGGATCAAGCGTGGGAGCGCCGTGCACCTGACTGCGGAAACCGTATTTTGCATAGTCTTCCGCGAAGACAATACCCGATTTCGCTGCACGCAGGGATTCCAGCACCTCCTGCACGTTATTTCCGATAGAGGACACGATACCCATCCCCGTCACAACCACTCGCCGCATTGCGATCTCCTTGAAGGTGCTGCGCTGACCGATAGGGTCAGGCAGCGCTTTCCTTGAATAGGCCAACCCGCAGGTCGGTTGCCTTATAGATAGTTTCGCCGTCGGCTTTTAGCCAGCCGTCCGCAATGCCCAACACCAGACGACCGCGCATGACGCGCTTGAAGTCGATGCCATATTCGACGATCTTGGTCTTCGGGGTGACCATGCCGGTGAACTTGACCTCGCCGGTTGACAGCGCGCGGCCCTTGCCGGGCTCGCCGAGCCAGCCCAGATAAAAGCCGGTCAGCTGCCACATGGCGTCGAGACCAAGGCAGCCCGGCATGACGGGATCGCCAATGAAGTGACACGGGAAGAACCACAGGTCCGGCTTGATGTCGAATTCAGCACGGATGTAGCCCTTGCCATTTTCGCCGCCGGTCTCGGAAATCTCGGTAATGCGATCAAACATCAGCATGGGTGGCGCTGGCAACTGGGCATTGCCCTGACCGAACATCTCTCCGCGGGCGCAAGCAAGGAGCTCTTCATACCCGTAGCTTGATTTCTGTTCTGGCATTCTGTCTCCCATCAATTGCTTCAATGCTGGCGCTTTTGCGCGGGCGGACCCTATCACAGAGTGTTTCTCGCTGAAAACGGTCTGTTGGCTTATCCCTAACGGAATGGCTGAATTGCGGCCTATTGATCGATTTCGCAAGACGGCATATATCAATGATGTAACACGATAGACAACAGTCTATGGTGAGACTTTTGATATCATTTAACGGAGTGGCAGACGGGCCATGCATATTTCTTATGAGATTGATGCCGACGTACCCTTGCAAGAGCGCCTGCGCTTTGCGGGTTTGCGTCCCACCCGTCAGCGTGTAGCGCTTGCCAGTCTGATCTTTGCCAAGGGCGATCGTCATCTTTCGGCGGAAGAACTGCATGAAGAGGCGCTCGGCGCCAATGTGCCTGTTTCCCTTGCGACGGTCTACAATACCCTGCACCAGTTCACCCAGGCAGGCATGCTGCGTATCCTCGCCGTCGAAGGCGCAAAAACCTATTTCGATACCAACGTTTCCGATCACCATCACTTTTTCGTCGAAGGCGAGAACCAAGTGATCGATATTCCGGATGGCTCGGCCATGGTCGGCCATCTTCCGCCGGTACCGGAAGGCATGGAAATCGTCAACGTGGACATCATCATCCGCCTGCGCAAAAAACGCGGCTGATCCAATCGCATATCAATGATGACGGATTGTGCAGTCTGACGGGCATGTGAGGCAAGCCCGCCCGGATTCTATGGATCAATCAAACTTCTCGCCGGGATAGGCACCCCAGATATCCGATTGGCGCATCCAGCCGCTGGCGCCACTGAATATCAGCCGGCACCAATCCCCATTGCACATCTTGAGGGTTGCCAGAACGCCGGGCTGCACCTGCGCCACGATGCCCGCCTTGTCATCGGCGCTGCGATAGACATTCAGCATGACATTGTCCTTGTCACGCTGCCACGGGGCGGTCATCGCTGTGCGCTTGCCGGAGAGGAGGGATTGATAGACCCAGCCTTCGGTTCCCTCGGAATCGCGAATGCGCCGCCAGTTGTCATATTCCTGGACAATTTCCACCGGCAGGCCCGATTTCAGAAACAGCCACGTCACGGCGTAGTCGCGCCCCGGTCCGACGCGCAAATTGACGCGGCCGGGTTTGAGGCTGACAAAACGCGGCAATGGCAGGCCGCTTGGGCCAACCTGTTGGGCGGCATAAGCCGTGGCAATGCCGGGAATCGCCGCGGGAACGGCGAGGGAAAGGGCCGACGCAATACCGGCGGTCAGTGTGAAAGAACGAATAAATGAGATGCCCAACAAAATCAGTCCTTCATCGTTCTGAGCTCTTTTCCGGCAATTATGCGGTTGAACAAGGAACGATCCCTATTTTTCTTTGTCTTTGACGCGCCGCCTTGATAGACAAGTATCGGAGCTCAAGAGCAATTGCAGTTTGCAATGACTTGGTTAAAGAGGTCTCAATATCATCGGAAAAAGGGAGGGGAATATTGGTTAACAAAAAGCCTCTGGTCGTCATCACCCGAAAACTGCCCGATTCCGTTGAGACGCGCATGCGTGAACTCTTCGAAGCGCGGTTGAATGTCGATGACCGGCGGTTGTCAAAGGCGGAACTGATCGAAGCCGTCCAGCAAGCCAATGTTCTCGTGCCCACGGTTACCGACCGTATCGATGAAGAGATCATCAATGCGGCCGGTCCGAATCTCAAGCTTATCGCCAATTTCGGCAATGGCGTTGACAATATCGACGTTCCTGCCGCCGCCAAGCGCGGCATCACTGTCACCAATACCCCCAATGTCCTGAGCGAAGACACCGCCGACATGACCATGGCCCTTATGTTGGCTGTGCCTCGGCGCTTGGTGGAAGGCGCATCCATTCTTCTCGATGACGGCAAATGGGAGGGCTGGGGCCCGACTTGGATGCTTGGGCGGCGTATCTGGGGTAAGCGCCTCGGCATTGTCGGCATGGGCCGTATCGGCACTGCCGTTGCCCGCCGCGCCAAGGCTTTTGGCCTGTCGATCCATTATCACAACCGCAAGCCGGTCAGTCCAAGGACAGAAGTCGAGCTGGAAGCAACCTATTGGGACAGTCTCGATCAGATGCTGGCCCGAATGGACATCATCTCGGTCAACTGTCCGTCCACTCCAGCGACGTTCCATTTGCTCTCGGCGCGGCGGCTGGCGCTGATGCAGCCCTCTGCTTTCATCGTCAACACGGCGCGCGGCCAGATCATCGATGAGCAGGCGCTGATCGCCCAGCTGGAAACCGGAAAGCTCTCCGGCGCGGCGCTTGATGTCTTCGAACACGAGCCTGCAGTCAATTCAAAGCTCCGTAAGTTGGCCAAGGCGGGCAAGGTCGTCATCCTGCCGCATATGGGTTCGGCAACGCTGGAAGGCCGCATCGACATGGGCGAGAAGGTGATCATCAATATCCGCACCTTCATTGACGGGCATCGTCCGCCGGACCGGGTTTTGCCCAACCTCGTTTAAGCCGGTATCGCGGCAACAGCGCGAATTATTGAACGCTGACCATCCCGGCAATATCAATCGCGAGCGTTTGATCGATCAGCGGGGTAAACTCCCTGCGGTCAAGTTTGACAGCCATGGGCGTTGCGTGGCCCATCTCCTGCGCGACAATCAGGCCAAGGAGGAGAATGGCGTCGGGTTCATGCAGGATGATGGCGGCGGGTGCGAGGCCTGCAGAAACGAGTTCCAGAAGCACGGCCGCCGCCGATGACGACCCGATGGTTCCCGGCAGGCACAGAACCTTGCCGCTGATGGCGATGCCGTGCTGCGGATGGCGCACGTCGGCAATCCGTCCGGTCTTGGGATTGACGCCGCCCCAGAAGCTGATCGAGGCTGTCAAAACCAGCGCCTCTGCCAGAGTTGGCTGGCCTTGCACGAGAATTTCTGTTTGAAACCGGTTCATTCGGCAGCTCCAAACACCGGACGCCCGGTAACGGCACTTTCCACACATTCGGCCATGGAGCCGTAAATAACGCCATAACCCGTATTGCCCGGCGCATAATGGGCAAACTTTCCCGAATTGGTCATCAGCACGGCATTGTCGATATCGGGCAGGATGGGCGTGACGACGACACAGGTATCGGCGACGATAATGACGCCGCTTTGTTCCAGCAGCTGGCGCTTGCCGCTGCTTTCCAGCGCGGCGAGGACATGGCGGCCGGTGCAGGCATAGAGCGGAACATGGAGACGACGTCCGGCGATCAGCCGCTCCAGCCGATCAAACTCGGCGCCGGAAAGATGCGGGCTGCCGATAGCCACGGCATGAATGGCGTCTGCACCGGCCGCTGTTGAGAGCCTGCGCCGGGAATCCCGGATCATGTCGGTGGTGACCTTGATCACCGCTTCCGGCGCCCGATGCTGCAGGGCGGTGGCAAGGTCCGGCGCTTCGGGCGTAACACCCGCCACGTGGAAGAGCCCGACGGCACCGGCAGAGGCCGCTGCAGCGCCAAAGGCTTTCAGTGCATCTTCTCCCGGATGATGCTCGATACCGGCGACGATACCCACGGCATCGCCCATTTCCCGCCCGTAAAGACTGCCAAGGATCGGCCACGCGGCCTCGGACGCCAGGAACTCCGCGTCCAGCCCCGATACATCGAAGATGATTTTGGCCCGGCGGTTTTCCGGGAGATGAAATCCGTAGTACGGGGCGTAGCCTGCAATCGCGCAGGCGATATCGAGAAAGTCGCCATAGCGGTTGGTCCGCGCGCCGAAGACAGAATTGCAGAACACCACCGCATTGGATTCGCCCCAAGCGACGTCGCTGCCGTAGGCGGGGCGGTGCCCGGCCTGATAGGGCGCGCATGTCCATGTCGGTTCGCAGCCGAGCGTCCGGTAGGCATCCATCATCCGCCGGGCCATGCCGCGCTCATGCGCCTCCAGCCGGTTCTTCGAACAGCCGGTCAAGTCAAGTGAGCCGACATTGAGCGTGGCTCTCACGGCAACCCTTGCCCCGCCTTCCACGAGCTTCTCGGCAAACAGCGTGCCGGAATCACCGTGATAGAGTGCGCCGTCGATATGGGCGGACGCGATGGGAATGAGCGACGGGGCGCCCATCAAGCGGGCTGTCGCCGCGACAATGCGCAGAGCCATTGCCGCACCCTCGCCGCGTGCACCATTGGCGATTGCCCTTTGCTCCGTAGTCAGATCAAGCGCCATGGCGAAGGGCCTTGTCTCCGCTCACGCCGCAGCTCCGGCGGTGTTTGCCTTGTACTTGATCGTCTCGAAGCGCGAGCTTAATGCATCGTAAAGCAGCAGCCTGCCGATCAGCGGCTCACCGATACCGGTGATCAGCTTGATGACTTCGGTGGCCTGCAGGCTGCCGATAACACCGGGGAGCACGCCGAGAACACCGGCTTCCGCGCAGGCAGGCACGAGACCTGGCGGCGGCGGGGACGGGAAGAGATCACGATAGGACGGGTTCTGTTCGCCCTTGCCGTTCCGTTCATAGGGTTTGAGCGTTGTCAGGGAGCCGTCGAACCGTCCGAGCGCTGCGGAAACCAGCGGGCGTTTTCCCGCTGCACAGGCATCGGCAAGCAGATAGCGTGTGTCGAAATTGTCCGAGCCGTCGACGACGATGTGATAACGGCTGATGAGATCGGCGGCATTATCGGGTGCAATGCGCGTTTCATGGGCTTCGACCGTGACGTGCGGATTGATCGCGGCAATGGCACGGATGGCGCTTTCGACCTTGGGCGAGCCGACGAGGTCGGTGTCGTGTATGACCTGCCGCTGCAGATTGGACAGCGAAACCCGGTCATCATCGACAATGCCAAGCGTACCGACGCCTGCGGCCGCCAGATACTGCAGCACCGGCGCGCCCAGTCCGCCAGCGCCCACGACAAGCACGCGGGCGCGCTTGAGCTTCTGCTGGCCGGGACCGCCGATCTCCGCCAGGATGATGTGACGGGCATAGCGTTCAAGTTCGGCGGAGGTGAAGGCAGGGTTTTCAGGGTCGCTCATGGCGCTACATTAGAACAAGATGGACCCCGAATGCAGCATCCGATTTGTCTCAGGCAAGAAATTTCAACCCGGCAATGCCGGAGACGATCAGGCCGATGCAGACGAGACGGATGACCGTTGCCGGCTCTCCGAAAAGATACATGCCGAGCAGCGCGGTGCCGACCGTGCCGATGCCGGTCCAGACCGCATAGGCGCTGCCCACGGGCAGCTCACGCAGGGCAAGGCCCAGCACGAGAACGCTGATCACCATGCTGGCGCCGGTCAGTACCGACGGCGTCAACCGGGTAAAACCGTCGGTGTACTTGAGCCCGATGGCCCAGCCGATTTCAAAGAGTCCTGCGACGACGAGATAAATCCAGGCCATGACGACCATCCTTTTCCATGTGCGGGCCGTCCCGGCTTGTGTTCAGACGCAGCCTTTTACGGCCGCGAGGAGGTCGTCCTCCAGAGTTCTATCTAGGCTGGCGGAATTGTCGGGGCAAGTTTCCGGTCGCTGAGTAATTTTGGTGTTTAACATCAAGCGGAATGAACGAAGATCATCCCCAACGATACCCCGAATACCACACTCCAGCCGGGGTGCAGGCAAACGCCACCAAAGCGGCGGCGTTCAGAGGTTCACAACAGGGAATCACAGCAGCCGGGCGCCTATGGTCGCTTGGGTATATCGAGACCGCGCTGCACCGCCGGGCGTGCAAGCCCGCGCTCGAGCCAAGCCGGGACATTCTTCAGGCTGGCATAGTCGACCAGTTCGCCCGCACCATAGAAGCCAACCAAGTTGCGAACCCAGCCAAGCGTGGCGATATCGGCAATGGTGTAGTCGTCATCCATGATCCACTGACGGCCTTCAAGATGGGTCTCGAGCACGCCGAGCAGACGTTTCGATTCAGTCACATAACGCTCGAGCGGACGTTTGTCCTCATACTCCCGTCCGGCAAACTTATGGAAAAAGCCGACCTGACCGAACATCGGGCCAATGGCAGCCATCTGGAAGAACACCCACTGGATGGTCTCGTAGCGCCGGGCCGGATCAGCAGGCAGGAATTTGCCGGTTTTCTCGGCGAGATAGAGCAGGATCGCGCCGGATTCAAACAGCGGCAGGGGCTTGCCGCCCGGGCCATCCGGATCGATGATAGCGGGAATCTTGCCGTTGGGGTTCAGTGACAGATATTCCGGCGTCCAGCTTTCATTCCTGCCGATATCAACGAGATGGGTCTCATATGGCAGCCCAAGCTCTTCCAGCATGATGGATACCTTCACGCCATTGGGCGTCGGCAGCGAATAGAGCTGAAGGCGGTCGGGATGCTGTGCCGGCCAGCGCTTGGTAACAGGGAAGGCAGAAAGATCAGACATGGGAATTCCTTTGTTGGATCAAGGCACCGAGCGATAACAGCCCTGTGTCCATGGAGGCCTTGTTTCATGGGATTGTTGCAGAAAGAATTCGATTCTCCGGCATGCTAACACGGCCGCAGGCGGGCTTGCCATCATCCGCTTTATCCGGCGCGCACTTCTCCGTGCGACACGTCAAAAAACTGGGCGCGGCCGGCAAGGCTGGAAAACAACGAGCGGTCCGTGCCCGTCATGAAGGCCTGTCCGCCAAGGTCTTCGATGATGTCAAAAAGGGCGGCGCGGCGGCCTTCATCAAGGTGGGCGGCGATCTCGTCCAGAAGCAGGATGGGTGCCATTCCCGCCAGTTCTCCCGTGAGGCGCGCATGCGACAGGATAAGACCGATGAGCAGTGCCTTCTGCTCGCCGGTGGAGCAGAGTTCGGCAGGCATGGCCTTGGGCCGGTGGCGTACGAGAAGGTCGGAGCGGTGCGGGCCATCCAATGTGCGTCCCGCCGCCCGGTCACGGCTGCGTCCGTCGTGCAGTGCGCGGCGAAAGGCCTCCTCAACGTCTGTTGCCGATTCGATACCGATGCGTGCTTCCAGCTCGCCGTCGAGGATGCAGTCTGCCTTGGGGAAGGGACTGTCATCCGGCAGGCGTTCGATCATGCCGTTGATCAGGCGCATGAGCTCGGCCCGGGCAGCGGCAATCGCGATCCCGAGCTCCGCCATGGGGGTTTCAATGGCGTCAAGCCAGGCGCCGTTGCTGCGCTCTTCCGTCAGCAGGCGGTTGCGGCTGCGCATGGCCTTCTCATAGTCAAGCACACGGCGGCCATGCGCCGGATCGATGGCCAGCACCATCCGGTCGAGAAAACGCCGCCGGTCCCCGGCCGCGCCGGTAAAGAGGCCGTCCATCGAGGGCACCAGCCAGAGGATGCGGGAATATTCCAGGAGGTCGTCGGCACTGGATGCGGTGACACCATTGATGCGTACCCGCCGCGCGGTATCGCCCGGTGCATTGCCGGCAAGTCCGGTGCCGACATCCACGGAGCCTTCCTCGGTCTCGATGGCGGCATGGATGGCAAAACCGTCGGGCGCGTCATTGCGCGTGACATCCGTATAGGTGGCACGGCGCAAACCGCGGCCGGGAGAAAGAAACGAGACGGCTTCCAGCAGATTGGTCTTGCCTGACCCGTTCTCGCCGGTCAGCACCACATGCGACGGTCCGAGCCGCAGTGACAGGTTTTCGTAATTGCGGAAATGCGCAAGCTTCAACCGGCTGATCGAAACGCGGGCCGGTTTGCCCGCGTCCGTTCTGGGATCATCGGTCACAGCGGGATTGTCCGTTTGCGTCAAACCCGCATCGGCATGAGCACGTAGAGTGCATTCGCATCGCCCGTATCCCGCACCAGTGTCGGCGAGCCGGCGTCGGCCAGCATGAAGATCGCTTCCGAGCCGGAAAGCTGGGCAGTGATGTCGAGGAGATATTTGGCATTGAAGCCGATCTCGATCGGATCGGAGTCATAATCAGCCGCAAGCTCGTCCGTGGCGCTGCCCGAATCCGGATTGTTGACCGTCAAGGTCAGCTGGCCATCGGCAATCGTCAGCTTGACGGCGCGGCCGCGCTCGCTCGAAATCGTCGAGACGCGGTCAACGGCAGACGCAAAGCTCTGGCGGTCGATGGTCAGTTTCTTGTCATTGCCGGATGGAATGACGCGCTGATAGTCCGGGAATGTGCCGTCAATCAGCTTGGAGGTCAGAACCACGGAGCCGATGGTGAAGCGGATCTTTGTGTCCGACAGTTCGATGGTCACGGCAATGTCGGGATCATCGACAAGCTTCTGCAACTCGGCAACGGTCTTGCGCGGGATGATGATGCCGGGCATGCCTTCCGCGCCGGAAGGCGCTTCCAGCTCGGCGCGGGCCAGACGATGTCCGTCCGTGGCCACAGCGCGCAGCTTCAGCGAACCCTCGCTCTCGATGGCATGGAAATAGATGCCGTTGAGGTAATAGCGGGTTTCTTCCGTGGAGATGGCGAATTGCGTCCGCTCAATCAGGCTTTTCAACGCCGTGGATGTGATGCGGAATGTGTGTGTGAAGGATCCTGCAGTCAGTTCGGGGAAATCCGATTGCGGCAGGCACTGCAGGCGGAAATTCGACCGGCCCGAGGTCACGGTCATGGAATTGCCGTCGGCATTGGTTGCCAGCATCACTTCCGCGCCGTCGGGCAGCTTGCGGACGATGTCATAGAGCAGGTGCGCCGGCACGGTGGTGGCACCGGACTGCTCGATTTGCGCGGCAGTGGCTTCGGTGACTTCAAGGTCAAGGTCCGTGGCCTTGAGGGCAAGGCTTGCACCCTCAGCATGCAGAAGAACGTTCGAAAGAATCGGAATGGTGTTGCGTCGTTCGACCACGCGGTGAACATGGTTGAGCGACTTCAGAAGATTGGAACGTTCAAGAGTTACACGCATGATAAACCGGTCTCACTGTCTTATTCGACCCAAAGCCCGGAAGGGCCTGCGGCGCTTTTTCTGGCGAGAGGGCGAAGTTCCCCCAAGGTCAAGCAAATTGGCAGAAAGTCACCCTAAAAAGCAAGCCTGCGGCTGGCTGCATTGCACCATACCGCAGGCTTTCTGTTGATAAGTGGCGAAGTAGCCTTATTGGGCCTGATCGTTGATCAGGCGCTTCAGGAGCTCAAGTTCCTGCGACAGTTTCTGGTCCTTGCCGACAATATCTTCGATCTTGCGCACCGCATGCAGAACGGTTGTGTGGTCACGGCCGCCGAAACGCCGGCCGATTTCCGGCAGCGAGCGGGGCGTGAGCATCTTGGCAAGATACATGGCGATCTGGCGCGGCTTGACGATGGTGCGCGTGCGCCGGTTGGACAGAAGGTCCTGCTTGGAGACGTTGTAATGGCGCGCAACGATGCGCTGGATTTCTTCGATGCGGATACGCTTGGCTTCACCGCCGCGCATCAGATGGCTGAGCAGTTCATCGACCCGGTCGACCGACAGGTTCGGCTCGAAAGTCTGGCGGAACAGCAGCTGGTTGAAAGCGCCTTCCAGCTCACGGCCGCTTCCGGTGACGGACTGGGCGACGTGATCGAGAATCTCCGGCGAAATATCCAGGGACTGGTCTTCCTGCTGGGCGGCAACCAGGCGGCGCTTGAGAATCTCCAGGCGCATCGCATAGTCCGGCGAAATCATTTCAAGGGCAACACCGCCCTGCAGGCGCGAACGCACGCGCGCATCGAGCGATTCCAGCTCTGACGGCGGACGGTCGGCGGCAACCACCACCTGCTTGGCACTGTCGAGCAGCGTATTGATCAGATGGCAGAATTCATGCTGGATCGATTTGCCCTGCAGGAACTGCATGTCATCGATGATCAGGAGATCGATATCGCGCAGCTGTTCCTTGAACGACAGCGCGTTGTTGTCGCGAATAGCCGTTGCGAAACGCCACATGAAATATTCGGCAGTCAGGTAGACCACGCGGGCGCGCTCCGAGCGCTTCAGGGCATCGGCGGCTATGGCCTGCAGCAGATGCGTCTTGCCGAGGCCGACGGAGGCGTGAATGAACAGCGGATTGAAACGGACGGCACTGGCGCCGGCATCCGCAATGGTGCGCGCAGCAGCCAGGGCGACCCGGTTTGGCGTGCCATCAACAAATGTCTCGAAAGTGTAGCGCGGATCCAGCGGCGAACCGAACACGGAGTTCTGTCCCGGGCGATCCGTTGCACGGTCGGCAAAATGTGCCGGTGCCTTCTTATCCTGCGATGTGCTGCCAACGGGGAAAACCGGCTTGTCGCGGGCAATCGCACGCTGGTCGGCCCGCAAGGCAGGCTCTGCCTCAAGTGAGGGGCGGCTGGCGCGGCTGGCGCTGCGGAAAACGATCTCCACCTTCAGGACCTGCTCATCCTCTTCATGCCACAGCGTGTTGATCATGTCGGAGTAGTGGTTGTTGATCCAGGAGCGAAGAAATGCGGTCGGCACGGAAAGGCGAACAATGCTCTTGGATGTCTCATCCAGCTTCAGGCGGCCAAACCAGCTGGAGTAAACTTCATTTCCGAGTTTGGCTTTGAGCTTGGTCTTGACCCTCTCGAAAATCGTCTCGCCCTGGCTGCCGGCCGATACCATACTTTTCCCTTCGTCCATATGGAGCGGGACCATGGCTGCATTCGTGCCGTTTTCCATTATTCCGCTGGTCATTGTCATTGCCTCATCCTGATATTTATCTGTTCGGGCTTGATAGTGCCCGTGTTCGCATGTGGACCGGTCCATGACCGGTTGCAGTCCTCAAGAGCCGGTCACCCCTATGACCGGCCTTCAATCTCCTGGAGCTAATTGTTGGATAAGGTCAGGGACGCGTAGTACAGGTCTGAACAATCTCGCACCGAAATTCTAAAAACCGCCACGTCCACATCCCTTTCAACTTTGGCGCAAAAAGACTCACGCCCGGCTGATGCCAGCGCCGCCAACTTGCTTCTTTTCTGAAACGATCCAGGGTCGTACAACCCGGATACCCGACAAAAACGTACTCGTTACGCAAACGAAAAATCTGCGTCCGAACCCACTAATTTGATAAGCCTGTTAAATGGGTTTTTGCCCACCCCTTCGATGTCTGGACCTTACAAAAACCTTTGCAGGGAGGGCAAGGGCAGGCGCGCCGCTTTTTTAGTGAATTAAAGGTTAACGCTTTTACGTTTTTTTTAACTACCTCCGGTTGGGCAGGGAAAAAGCCTTCGGATTCAAAGCCTTTTTTGGAATGCCGATTTTGCTGCACTGCGGACTCACGCGATCAAAAAAAAATATTAAATTATCGCTTGACATAGGCTGGGGTGACAGATTCCCCCGGCTGGGGTCTGGCGATTATGGCTACCTGCCGTAAGTCATTGAAATTAAATGAGAAATGATGGTTGTCGCTTTTTGTATGAAACTATTTATGACCAGCATATGTCAGGGTTTTGATATGCCACAATCTTTTTCATCGGAAACGAATTTATGCCCAAAAAAATGGCAAATAAAAAACCCGGCTAAGGACCAGCCGGGTTTAAAATAGATTATTTGTGTCTGATTAGGCAGACATGCCCTTAAGGCGCTGTGCGAGACGGGAAACCTTCCGGGATGCCGTATTCTTGTGCACGACACCCTTCGTGGCAGCGCGCATCATTTCCGGTTCAACAGCCTTGAAGGCTACGGAAGCGGCTGCCTGATCACCGCTTGCCACCGCATCTTCGAACTTGCGAAGGAAGGTGCGCACGCGTGAGCGGCGGGATTTGTTTACTTCGGTGCGGGCTTCGATCTTACGCGCCGCTTTCTTGGCCGAAGGAGTGTTGGCCATGATGCCTCTCTTTTCTGTCAGCTACTCGGCAGCATCAACGCGGCCGTCACAAAATAATAGGGTGGCCGAGGGGCCACCAAACGTTGTCGGGCTTATAGATCACGTTTCCGATTGCGTCAACTTGGAATCGTCGCCTGGCCGGTGGATATTTCGGCCTCAGCGATTCTTGAAATTCGGGGCGCGTTTTTCCGCGAAGGCAGCCATCCCCTCTTTCTGGTCTTCCAGCGCGAACATGGAATGGAATACACGCCGTTCAAATCTCAATCCTTCTGAAAGGGTCGTTTCATAGGCCCTGTTGACCGTTTCCTTGGTCATCATCGCGACAGGCAGCGAGAACGAGGCGATCTTCCGGGCAGCCTTCAACGCTTCCTCCACCAGATCGCCGGCCGGGACAACACGCGAGACAAGGCCGCAACGCTCCGCTTCCGCCGCATCCATCATTCGCCCGGTCAGGCACAGATCCATCGCCTTGGACTTGCCGACAAAGCGCGTCAGCCGTTGTGAGCCGCCCATGCCGGGCATGACGCCGAGGGTGATCTCCGGCTGGCCGAATTTGGCGGTATCGGCCGCGATGATGAAATCGCACATCATGGCGAGCTCACAGCCGCCGCCCAGCGCATAACCGGCCACAGCGGCGATCAGCGGCTTGCGCAGGCGCGTGACCCGCTCCCACTCGCTGAAATAATCGCCGAGATAGGCATCGGCGAAATCCAGTGTCTGCATTTCCTTGATGTCCGCACCGGCGGCAAAGGCCTTTTCCGAGCCCGTGATGACGATGGCGCCGATACCATTGTCCCGGTCGAAAGCTTCAAGCGCTGCGCTGAGTTCGCCGAGCAGGGCGGAGTTGAGTGCATTGAGCGCCTGTGGACGATTGAGCTGGATGAAACCAACTTTCTCACGCGTCTCCACAATGATGTTTTCGTAGGCCATCCGGATACTCCTCCTAATGCTGGCAGATCGGGCAGAAAAACGTCGAACGCCCGCTTTGGACGATGCGGGCTATCGTGCCATCACAGGCAGGACGCGGGCAAGGCTCGCCTTCACGGTCATAGACAGAAAATGAATGCTGGAAATAACCGAGTTCTCCGTCTGCCTGCCGGTAGTCTTTCAGGCTGGAACCGCCTGCCGCGATGGCATCGGCGATGACGGAACGAATGGAGGTGGCAAGCCGATCCGCCATGGGGTCCGGATCACCGCTTTTCCCGGCAATGGATCCGGCCAATCGCCGGGGCGATAATTCGGCACGCCACAGGGCTTCGCAGACATAGATGTTGCCGAGGCCTGCGATCAGCTTCTGGTCGAGCAAGGCTGCCTTCAGCGGCGCATTCCTGTCGGCGAAGAGCCTGGCCAGCAATGCGCCGTCCAACCGGTTGCCTGTCGGCTCGATACCAAGGTCTTGTATGAATTTATGGGTGTTGAGCGCTCCTGGCTCGGCAAACAGCATGAAGCCGAAACGGCGCGGATCGTTGTAGACGATCCGGCTTCTGATCCCGTCTCTTGATTCCACATGGATCACCACATGGTCATGGGTCGTGTTTCTTGACCGGTCATGATGGAAGACACCCGGTGCCGTATCTGCCCCGTCTTGTTCTATGCGATAGGAGCCGGACATGCCGAGATGACTGATCAGACCCAGTCCGTCATCCATATGCATGATGAGGTATTTCGCACGGCGCTCGAGCGAGTCGATCGTGCGTCCGGTCAGCCGCTCGGCAAACCGGTCCGGAAACGGAAAGCGCAAATCTGCCCTGCGCTGCTCGACGCGCGCAATGGTTGCTCCCTCCATGAAAGGCTGCAATCCGCGGCGGACGGTTTCGACTTCGGGAAGCTCAGGCATGGGATGCAGTGCCCCGCAGGAAGCTCTTTCCGTGTGGACCGGGCGCAATGGCAAGATGGGCTGCGACCGTCTCGCCAATATCGGCGAATGTCGTGCGGATGCCGACAGATCCATGCGGCAGGTCGGGCCCGAAGCACAGAACCGGAACGCGTTCACGCGTGTGGTCCGTTCCCCTGAAGGTCGGGTCGCAGCCATGATCGGCGGTCAGGATCAGGAGATCGCCGGGCCGCAGTTTCGCCATGGCCTCCGGCAGCCGCCGGTCAAAGGCCTCGAGCGCGGCGGCATAGCCGGGCACGTCGCGGCGGTGTCCGTAGAGCATGTCGAAATCGACAAAATTGGTAAAGACGAGATCGCCGTCCTGTGCGTCGTCCATGGCAATCAGCGTTTCATCGAACAAGGCCATATTGCCATTGGCCTTGCGCACCTGGGACACCCCCTTGTGCGCATAGATGTCACCGATCTTGCCGATCGCGATGACAGTACGGCCTGCCTCCGTCAGCCTGTCGAGCAAAGTGGGTTCCGGCGGCGGCACCGAATAGTCGCGCCGGTTGCCTGTGCGCTCGAAGGTTTGCGTGGTTTCCCCGACAAACGGACGGGCAATGACCCGGCCGATGTTCAGGGGATCGACCAGTTCACGAACAAGCACGCACAGATCATAGAGACGATTCAGCCCGAAATGCTGTTCGTGCGCGGCGATCTGGATAACGGAGTCCGTGGATGTATAGAATATCGGCTTGCCGCTGCGAATATGTTCTTCGCCATATTCCTCGATGACCTCGGTGCCGGAGGCATGCTTGTTGCCCAGAATGCCCGGCAGACCGGCGCGCCGCACAGCTTCGGCAATCAATGTGTCGGGAAATGTCGGAATTGTCCTGGGAAAGTAACCCCAATTGAAAGTGACCGGCACACCGGCAATTTCCCAATGTCCGGAAGGTGTGTCCTTGCCATTCGACACTTCCTCGGCAGCACCCCACAGCCCGACAGGATCGGCAGCCGACGCGGGGATAGTGATACCGGAAGCGAGATTGGCGGCGTGAACAAGGCCCAGTGAACTCAAATGTGGGAGAGTGAGCGGGCCGGAGCGCAGGCCATCCTTGTCGCCGCGCCCGTCGGCGCAGGCCTCCACGATGTGACCGAATGTCGTTGAACCTGCGTCGCCGAAAGCTGCTGCATCCGGCGCACCGCCTATGCCAAAAGAATCGAGCACAAAAAGAAAAGCGCGAGACATGCCTCACTCCATCAGAACCAGAATCCACAGATAGGTGAAACTGACGCTGATGACAAACGCCATGTGCGCAGGCGGTTGTTACGGCCGGCTCCGGCGATTCAGCAGTTGGTGCAGGCTACGGCTTCCGCGCCCTGACGGATCCGGCCATAGATCATCTTGCCCATGACGATACCTGGACCGCTGGTGCCTATGGATGTGTTGACGGTGTCTTTCATTGTCCAGGCAACGAGCGGAATATAGGCAATGCTTGTTTCAACACGCACAAAGTTTGACGTGGGAATCTTCAGGTTGGGATCGATGGTGATGGTACTGCCCTTGGCATAGGGCGTTGAGATGGTTTGGTCCCGTTTGCGCTGCGACCAGGCAACCGTGGCGTTGCCGTTGGCGTCCACGTTGATGGATGTGATGGTGATTGTCGGCAGGTCGCGCCAATAGGGCAAGAGGATGGAAGTTCCGATTTCCATGATATCGGCGATCTTTTCCTTTGTGATGGATTGTTGCTGTGTCACCAGATCGCCCACCATCGCTCCGGCCCGCGCCAGCTTCTTGTTCACGTCGAAACCGTTGGTGATTTCAATGCTCCCGAGAAGAAGCATGATCATCACCGGCGCAATCAATGCAAATTCCAGTGCGGCAACTCCTCGGCGGTCTTTGCCGAACGCAGCCAGGATGCGCTTGGAAGCGGCCACTTTTTCACGGATTCTTTTGAATGGCGGCATGGCGGGGGCCTTCGCGGAAGAAAACAGGTGATTGGTTGGTTGGCGACGCATCAGAGGTACGGCTCATTTTGCCAGGTGGCTGTTGAGAACAGCAGGGTTTTCCCCTGGCTCTTTATGCTTGCGATACGGGTCTTCATCAAATCCGTCAGAATGGGCCAGCGATAGAAAATCCGCAGCTGATTGATCGTGCCAGCACCGCCCGGATTGACCTTCAAGGTGCTGACATCGACGTCATTGTTCGATGTGAGCGGGACTGTGGTGGGGACGGTCTTGAATGTCGCATAGGTCTGCAAGTCGACCACAAGATCGGGGCAGGGCGTGGCGGCCATGAGCAAGCGGGGACAAATCAGCGCTTTCAATTTTGTGGCGTCACTGACATCCGTTGTCCTCAATTGCCCGGTGCGCAGCTGGCGCGCAATATCATCGACCGTATTCGACATGACCTGCTCAGCGGTGAAGCTGAGGGTAACTTCGACAACGGCAAAGATCAGGAGAAAGAAGGGAAGGGCGATAAGGGCGAATTCTATGGCAACACTGCCGCGATTGTCTTTGCGAAAGCGTTTGAACGGTGAGCTTTTTCTTGTGGAGCGCGCGCTTTCCGGCAAATCGGAGTTTCCGTGTTCTTCACCTCTGAAAGCTTCCTGCATCATCACTGGACCTTCTCCGTCTCCCCGCCACGGACAAAGCTCTATCAGGCAGATATTAGAATCTCGTGTGAAGGAACGTGCAAATTGTGATAAGTGAATTCACGCTTTCTCAACTGTAATGCAGGCGTCACGGCTGACCGGTCAGTTCCCGCCAATTTCCGCGTCTGACTTCTTTTCCGCAGCCGTCTTCTGGGATGTCTCGCAAAAGGGAGAACAGGAGAGTGTTTGCACAAAGGCGCGCCGGTAGACGCGCACAGTGTTGGCGACACTGCGGCTGACGAGAACCTGGTCGTCGACGATTGCTCCGCCTTCGGCGTCCATGATGACGATATTGGTCATGCCGAAGCCTTTCCCCGTCAGGACGACCGTTCGGGAATCCTTGACAACGGCATCCGCTATTTCAGGATCGCCAACCACAACCGTATCTGCGGGGCGCGCAAGCTTCAGCACGGTTGCCTGGTTCATGACCACGTGGATACCCGTGTCAGCATGGGCTTGCACGCTTCCGGACAGGGCAGCAGCGAGCATAAGTGCGATCATTGTTGCATGCTGACCGAAACGTCGTTGGCCGTTGTATCGAACCATGGGAGTGCCCTTCGCAAAATCGTTGAATGAACGATGCCGATGATTGGTGAAGGAAGACTTAAACCTGTGAACTTATCATTAAGTATAATTGTGACTGCTGCTCTGCCCGTGGTGGCACGGCGGTAGGACGTTTCGAAACGGGGGATTTTACGGTTCTCCTTCACCCTTTCGTAACGGTCTTTCTTAAGCTGAAAGCAATGCGCCAGCGATATTGTTCACGACATCACGTTACAGAGTTGGCGGCCGTGAGCGGTTGCAGACATGCGGGGGAAAACATGATGTTCAATGCAAAGCGCCTCGCTCAGTCGGATGATAATATATTCACCGGTTTTCCCCGGAACAGGTCGGGTGCGACAGCCATAGAATACGCTTTGATTGCCGGTATCATCTCCGTTGGCATCGTTGCTGGCGCCGGTACGCTCGGAACCGCTGTAAAGGCAACCTATGATGGCTTTGCCACGACGGTGAGCAATGTCACCAAATGAGGGTCTTGCACGTGGGGATTGTGACATGCGGGATGGTTCTACCCCTCGGTTTGATGGAACGGCGCAATGATTGAAGCAGCAATACTGATCGTTTTCCCCTTCGCCATGGCCTTTGCAGCGACATCGGATCTTTTGTCGATGACGATCCAAAATCGTGTATCGCTTATTCTGCTTGTCGCCTTCGCCGTTCTGGCGCCCATGACCGGGATGCCTTGGGATATCTACGGACTGCATTTTGTCGCCGGGGCTGTCGTGCTTGCCTTCACATTCCTGCTGTTTGCGACGGGAACAATGGGTGGTGGTGATGCCAAGCTCATGACCGCGACAGCGGTCTGGATGGGGTGGAACATGGATCTGGCTGGCTATCTGCTGGTGATGTCGCTGCTCGGCGGCGCGCTCACCCTGGCGATCCTCAAGTATCGAAACTCGCACTTTGCCATTGTGTATTCAGGTCGTTTGGATTTCATGCATCGATTGGCACAGAAGAACGAAGGCGTTCCCTACGGTGTTGCCCTTGGCGCTGCCGGTCTCATCATGTTTCCGTCCTCACCCATGTGCGTCTGGGTCATAGACCGGTTGGCCCATGCCTGACGGCTTTCGGTCGCCCAGGGGTTGATCGGCCATTGAAACGGTGCTGCTTCGCGGGAGACGGCACAAACAGACGCCGGTGAGCGTCGTTTTTTGTCCTTTTAAGTAAACTGTTAACCATAATTACACGATTGCCAAGTCAAGGTGCAACCCAGGGTAAATTAGACAAAAGTCTATTGGGGTTCATCGATGCAAAAGGCACGCGTTGTTATTCTCGTCGTGGCGATTACAGCCGCCGGTGCGGCTGGCTATATCGCGACGAATATGAAGCCTGATGCGCCGGTTGTCGTGGAAACAGTTCCCCTGCCACAGATTGAATTACAGGATGTACTGGTCGCCACGGATGGGCTCGGCGTCGGTGCCGAAATGCGAAACCAGATGCGTTGGCAGCCGTGGCCGGTGTCCGCCCTGGCCGATGGCTACATCAAGCGCTCGGAACGCCCCAATGCCGAGGACGAATTGCGCGGCTCCACCGTGCGGCTGCAGATATTCCCGGGAGAACCCATTCGGGAAGCAAAACTGATCGGCAAGGGCCAGAGCTTCATGTCCGCGCAACTGCCATCCGGAATGCGCGCCGTGGCAACGCAGATTGCAGCGGATACGTCGGCCGGCGGTTTCATCCTGCCCAATGATTATGTCGACGTGATCATGATCCGGCAGATCGATGGAGAGCAGAAGCAGTTCGCGACGGAGACAATCCTGAGCAATGTCCGGGTTCTCGCCATCGACCAGACAATCCAGGAAGACGAAACAGGCCAGAAAAACAAGGTCGGTTCCACGGCAACACTCGAGCTGACACCGCAGCAGGCGGAGATATTGGCCGTGGCCCAGCAAATGGCGAGCCGCATGACATTGGTCCTGCGGTCCTTGCAAGATGCACAGGAGCCCACAGGTCCGGGAGCGGAATATCTCGTCAATTCACCCGGCCGGGCCGGGAACGTCAAGCTGATCAAATCCGGGACTGTCACTGAAATATTGGGGCGCAAATAAAATGGGTTTCGGAGCAATTTTCAGAATGGGTAGATCTGGCAATCGTGCGCACCGGTTTTGGAAAGCTGGACTTGTCGCTGTCGGCTGCTGCATCGCTCCCTTGCCAATCCAGACGGCCGCCGTAGCGCAGAGCAATGTGGTCAAGTTGAATCAGGGGCAAGGCGCGCCAAAGCGGATCAGTCTTGCGCTCAACAAGTCACTGGTGGTCGATCTTCCGGCCGACGCCTACGACATTCTTGTCGCTAATCCGACGGTGGCTGATGCCGTGACCCGTACGGCCCGCCGTATCTATCTATTCGGAAAACAGGTCGGCCAGACCAATGTTTTCGTTTTTGGACCGAATGGCGAACAGCTGGCCAGTTTCGATCTGGTCATCGAGCGCGATGTTGCCGGGCTTGAGGGCAGTCTCAAGAAGTATATTCCGGATTCCGATATCAAGGTCGAGCTCTTGAATGACAACGTCATCCTGACAGGCACGGTGCAGACGCCGCTCGATGCCAAGCGTGCCACGGATCTGGCAACCCTGTTGGTCACCGGCGGTGAAGCCACTACGGGCCAGTATCAACAGACCGCCACTGCCGGCGGCAATGGCAGTAGCAGCGTTATCATTGGTGACCAGAACGAAGCGCGGCAGAAGAGCAAGATCGTCAACCTTATCCAGATTGCCGGTGAAGATCAGGTGACGCTCAAGGTCACGGTTGCGGAAGTCAGCCGTTCCGTAATGAAGCAGCTGGGCGTCAACATGGTCGGGTCCACGAAATCCGACGGCATTCTGTTCGGCTCGGAGAATTTGGCTTCCCTTGTCGGGAAGGGGCTGAGCAGTTCCGGCGCGACCATTCCCATATCGATCGGCAGTGCGACGATCGACTCCTACATCAACGCCATGGAACTGGCCGGTGTGATGAAAACACTGGCTGAACCGACGCTGACGGCGATTTCGGGTGAAAAAGCCACGTTCCGCGTGGGCGGCGAATATAACATGATCAATGGCTCCGATGTCGATGACAAGGGAAAAATCACGTACAATATCGGAAAGATCGATTACGGCATCGGCCTTGAATTCGTGCCCGTGGTTCTTTCTCCGGGGCGTATCAGTCTCAAAGTGCGTACGTCCGTATCAGAACCAACCATGGAAGGGTCGGTTTCTCTGAGTATCGGTCAGACAAGGCCTTCGACCAACGTTATTTCCATCCGTAAACGCCTGGCCGACACGACCGTGGAGCTTCCCTCCGGCGGATCCATGATGATTGCCGGCTTGATGCGGGATGATGCGAGACAGGCTATTTCCGGTCTTCCCGGGCTCTCCAAAATCCCTGTCCTTGGCACGCTGTTCCGCAGCCGTGAATTCGTGCGCAACGAGACCGAACTTGTGATCATCGTCACACCCTATCTGGTGCGGCCGGTTGCCCGTAACGCTCTTGCCCGGCCCGACGACAATCTCAATCTTGCCAGCGATGCGGCCGGGATGTTCCTCGGAAAAGTCAACCGGGTCTATGGGACAAAAGCGGCCACCCCGCCCACCGGCCGGTATGAGGGTGTTGTCGGATACATCTACAAATGAGCAAGGACCCTGCCATGTCAGCCCTGAGGAAATTGAAACCGATGAAACCGGTGCTTGCGCTTCTCACTGTTGCTCTGCTTGCGGGATGCGCGGATCGCGGTACGACCGTTGGCAGCATCCCGGACGATTACCGGACCAACCATCCCATTGTCATCTCTGAAAAAGAGCAGGTTGCCGATATTCCGGTCGGTCATGCCGACAACAGGCTGTCGATCACCCAGCGCAGTATCGTTCAGAATGTTCTGACCAATTATCACGCCAACGGTTCGGGCGTCATTCACATACTTCTGCCGTCGGGTACGCCGAACGAGCGCGCGGCGGGCCGCCTGCGCGATGACATCGTCGCTGTGTTGCGCAGGAGCGGGGTAAAGCCGTTCAATATTTCCAGCGAGCGTTATCGGGCTGACTCGGCTGATTCTGCGCCGATCCGCCTATCCTACTCGGCAATGACGGCCTCGACCGGACCTTGCGGTCAGTGGCCCAAGGATCTCCTCGAAACGGCGGATAACAAGCATTATGCGAACTTTGGCTGTGCCAGCCAGAACAATCTGGCGGCGCAGATAGCCAATCCGGCGGATCTTCTCGGGCCAAGGGCGTCGACGACAATCGATGCAGAGCGTCGCGGCAAAGTTATCGATGCGTACAGAAATGCCACGCCGCCGCCCCCGATCTTCACGCAGGAAGTACAATATTAGTTGCTGAAAGAGACCTTTCGACAAAACGCGGAATGCTAAAATGAGCCAGTTGGCCTTTGAAACAGACGATCAATTCGGGGATGTCGAGGGCCGGCCGGCCGGTACGGGGCTGCACGCCTTTCGGCCAATTCCCCGGATCTCGATACAGGCATTTTGCGAAAGCGACGCTGTTGCACAGCAGATATCGCGTGCAAGCGAAGATCGCCGCATGGCGAAGACCCACGCACAACTTCACATGGGCGGAACAGCGACGGCTGTCGAACTCTTTCAGACGGTGCCGACGCCCAATCTGATCATTCTGGAATCATCGGCTGCCCCGCGTGACATGCTGGAACAGCTGACCTCTCTGTCCGAGGTTTGCGATCCCAGCACCAAAGTGGTGATCATCGGACATTACAACGATGTTTGGCTTTACCGCGAGCTGATCCGCAATGGCATTTCTGAATATATGGTCGCGCCGGTCAATCTGGCCGATATCATTGGTGTGATTGGCGGTCTCTTTGTTGATCCCGACGCAAAGCCGCTGGGAAGCTCCATCGCATTCATCGGCGCCAAGGGCGGTGTCGGCGCCTCGACGATGGCGCATAATATCGCATGGTGCATCTCCTCGCTGTTCAAGAACGAGGTGGTCATCGCCGATATGGATCTGCCTTACGGCACCGCCAACATCAATTTTGACCAGGACCCGCCGCAAGGCATGGCGGAAGCAGTATTCTCGCCCGAACGCATCGATGATGTTTACCTAGACCGGCTGCTGGCGCAATGCGCCGAAAACCTGTCACTGCTCGCAGCGCCGTCGACCCTCGACCGCGTCTTCGATTTCCGCGAGGATTCCTTTGCCCATCTGATTGATGTGGCCCAAAGGTCCGTTCCGCACGTGATTCTGGATATTCCGCACACGTGGAACGGCTGGACCCGCACAACCCTGGCGCGTGCGGACGAAATCGTGATTGTAGCATCGCCGGAACTGGCCAATTTGCGCAACACAAAGAACCTGCTGGACACGTTGAAACAGCTTCGCCCCAATGACGGGCCGCCGCGCCTCATTCTCAATCAGGTCGGCATTCCCAAACGGCCGGAGATCGCACCGGCAGATTTCTGCAGCCCGCTGGGGATTGCGCCGATCGGCGTGATCCCTTTTGAGCCCGCATTGTTCGGGAACGCGTCAAACAATGGGCGGATGCTTGCCGAGACCGATTCCTCCAATGCAATTGTCCAGAACATCAATGAGATTGCCCACATCCTGACGGGACGGCTGGAGCTGAAGGCCAAGAAGAAGCCGGTGCTTTCCACGGTCTTGTCCAAGCTGAAGCGCAAGAAATGAGACTGAAGGAATAGACCCATGTTCGGCAAACGCGGAAGTACGGGGGAAGGCCGCCCGGTCCAGGAGTTCCGGGCGCTTGCGCTTGAGACGGCGTTGCCCACGAATCATGCCTCGCTCGCCGCGGAACCGGCAAAGCTCCCTCGGGATATTGCTGAGGTCAAGCGTTTGGCGGTTGTCGAGCAGCCGCCAAAGCCGGTCGCACCACAGCGCGAAAAGAACGAGAGCTACTACGATACAAAATCGCAGGTTTTTACAGCCCTGATCGATACGATCGATCTCTCCCAGCTGTCCAAACTCGATCCGGATGTGGCGCGTGAGGAAATTCGCGATATCGTCAACGATATCATCGCCATCAAGAATTTTGCGATGTCGATTGCCGAGCAGGAAGAATTGCTCGACGATATCTGCAATGATGTTCTCGGTTATGGTCCCCTGGAGCCCTTGCTTGCCCGTGACGATATCGCCGACATCATGGTCAACGGCGCGCGCAAAACCTACATTGAAGTCCTTGGCAAGGTCCAGGAATCGGGGGTCCGCTTTCGCGACAACCAGCAGTTGCTGAATATCTGCCAACGCATTGTCAGCCAGGTTGGCCGCCGCGTCGATGAATCCAGCCCCATATGCGATGCGCGTCTTCCGGATGGCTCGCGCGTGAATGTCATTGCACCGCCCCTTGCGCTCGATGGGCCGGTTCTCACAATCCGCAAGTTCAAGAAAGACAAACTGACCCTTGATCAGTTGGTGCGCCTGGGAGCGATCTCGCCACCCGGTGCCGAACTGCTTCAGATTATCGGACGTGTGCGCTGCAATATTGTTATTTCCGGCGGCACGGGCTCGGGCAAGACCACGCTTTTGAACTGCCTGACGAATTATATCGACCGGGATGAGCGTATTATTACCTGCGAGGATTCGGCCGAACTTCAGCTCCAGCAGCCGCATGTGGTGCGCCTTGAAACGCGCCCTGCCAATCTGGAGGGGGAAGGTGAGATCACCATGCGTGACCTGGTCAAGAATTGCCTGCGCATGCGTCCTGAACGGATCATCGTCGGTGAAGTCCGCGGACCGGAGGTGTTCGACCTTCTGTCGGCCATGAACACCGGTCATGACGGGTCGATGGGCACCATCCACGCCAACAGCCCGCGGGAATGCCTCAACCGCATGGAATCCATGATCGCCATGGGCGGATTTGCCCTGCCTCAGCGCACGGTGCGGGAGATCATTGTCGGTTCTGTCGATGTCATCATTCAGGCTGCCCGTCTGCGTGACGGTTCGCGCCGCATCACGCATGTGACCGAAGTTGTCGGCATGGAAGGGGATGTCATCATCACGCAGGACCTCATGCTTTACGATATCGAGGGCGAAGATGCGAATGGCCGGCTCATTGGAAAACATGTCTCGACCGGCATAAGCCGGCCGAAATTCTGGGACCGTGCCCGTTACTACAATGAGGAGCACAGGCTCGCCAAAGCCATCGATACAATGGAATTGCAGTCATGATGCACACCGCACGGCGGGAGACCCATCATGTTCGGGCTTGATCTTGAACAGCTCACCTTCGTGTTGCTCGCAACGACTGCGGTTGCGGCGCTCGCCTATTTCTTCGTTTTCGACAACATTGAACAGCAGAAAAAGTCAGATGAACGGCTGAAATCGGTCAAGCTTGCCGCGATCGACGGTTTGAGCAAATCAACAGCCAGGGACAAGCAGGTTGAAGCAACAAGGCGCCGCAAGTCGGTACAGGACACGCTGAACGATATCGACCAGCGGCAGAAACTGCGTGACAAGAACATCAAGTCTCCGCCGCTGAAAATGCTGCTGCAACAAGCGGGCATGAAGGTGACCGTAAAGCGGTTCTACATCTATTCGGGCATTGTCGGGTTGCTGCTGGTTGTGCTCCGCACCTTCTTCGGCGCCCCGCTTTATCTGGCGCCAGGCTTTTTCCTGATCGGTGCCTTGGGGTTGCCGCGCGCATTCGTCTATTTTAGGCGGCGGCGGCGCGTGGCGGCTTTCCTGCATGAATTTCCCAATTCCATCGATGTCATTGTTCGCGCCATCCGATCCGGCCTGCCACTCAATGACGGTATTCGATTGATCGCGCAGGAAGCCCATGAACCGGTTCGCACCGAGTTTCGCCGGATTGTGGATATGCAACAGGTTGGGGTGAGCATTCCGGAGGCGGCCATGCGGATGTCGGAATACATGCCCTGTCCGGAAGCAAGCTTCTTCGGCATCGTCATTCAGATTCAATCGCAGGCAGGCGGTAACTTGTCGGAAGCACTTGGCAATCTTTCCAGAGTGCTGCGGGATCGGAAGAAAATGAAGGCAAAGGTTCAGGCCCTGTCGATGGAAGCCAAAGCGTCCGCCTATATCATCGGCGCCTTGCCTTTCGTGGTTGCATGCCTCGTCTACTTGTCCAGTCCTCACTACATCATGGTTCTGTTCACAACCGATATGGGCAACATGATCATAATATGTGCCGGGATATGGATGTCCATTGGCATCGCCGTGATGCGCAAAATGATCAACTTCAAGTTCTGAGCGGAGTAAGCGCGGTGTTCTCTTCCCTTCTCAAAGCCGTGCAGGACAATCCGGATACGGTCCGGACCGTCCTTGTTGCAATCTCAGCCTTTGCAACGGTGGTAACGGTTTTCCTGCCAAAGCTTCGCACTTCCGTGTTGAAGACGCGGATGAAATCCGTCGCACTGGAGCGTGACCAGTTGCGCGCCAAGGATCGAACCCGCCTTGCCACGGAAAGTATCAGCCGCCACAAGGCCGCGTCGCAGGGTAGCCTGCGCATGGTGCAGAGGCAGGGTGTTCGCCAGTTCGTGGAAAAGCTGGACCTGCAACGGGCGCTTGCCGATGAAAAAACGCTGGCATCCCTGCGAACGGCCGGGTTTCGCGGACAGAATGCTTTGAATCTGTTCTTGGCGGCGCGCTTCGGTCTACCATTCCTGACACTCAGCCTGACTGCCTTTTGGGTGTTCGGCATGAATGGCCTGATCCAATACCCGACGATGGTCCGAATACTCGTCTGTCTCATCGGCGGTTATGCCGGCTTTTACGCGCCCAATCTTTATGTGAGCAATGCCGGCAGCAAGCGCAAACACTCGATCCAGATGGCGTGGCCGGACTCGCTCGATCTCATGCTGATCTGCGTTGAATCCGGTATGTCCATCGAAGCTGCCTTCAAGAAAGTCTCCGAGGAGATCGGAGTCCAGTCGACCGCCCTGGCGGAAGAGTTCGTCCTGACGAACGCCGAATTGTCCTTCCTGCCCGAGCGGCGGCAGGCCTACGAAAACCTTGCCATGCGGACGGGACTTGAGTCAGTCAAAGCCGTGGTTCAGGCACTGACGCAGTCGGAGCGCTATGGTACGTCCATTGGTGGCGCATTGCGTGTCTTGTCTGACGAAAGCCGCGAAGCCCGGCTGAACGCGGCGGAAAAGAAGGCGGCAGCCCTGCCGCCCAAACTGACAGTTCCGATGATCCTGTTTCTTCTGCCCGTGCTTTTTGCCGTTATTCTCGGGCCCGCTGTGATCCAGGTCTCGGCGCAGGGCGGGCTCTTCGGGACGGCCCTTAAATAAGATCAAATAAGATTGAGGCCTGCCCGCAGCACGAGCGAAAGGGCCGCCTGATCCGAGCGGCCTTTTTCCTGCTTTGTCAGCTGTTGGGCTTCTTCTTGTCTTTCAGCATCGTCCAGGAGTTCTGCTGGGCGAGCATGGATCGCAGATATTTGACGTTGGCTTCCGCCTGTTGCGGCGAAAGCTCCTGCTTCGCAATCGTTTCCGCTTCGGGAAACCGTCCCTGAAGTCCGACCACGAGCGCCAGATTCTGCCGGACGCGGCTGTCGGCACCCTGTGCGTTGACCGCCCTGCGCATGTAGGTTTCGGCTGTATTCAATTCGCCTGACAGCACATACGACATCCCGAGATTGGAAAGCAGCGATGCCTCGTTCGGATTGAGGTCCATGGCCCGCTTGTAGATGTCACGGGCTTCGCTGGTTTTGCCGAGCTGGTCGAGGATCGCAGCTTCAGCGGAAAGCAGTTTCCAATCCGGATATTCAGGCGTCTGGGCGCGGCGAACTGCGTCAAGCGCCGCTTCGAATTCACCGCTGCTTGCCAATGCCTTGCCGTAAGCGGCCAGAACCTCGCGGTCCTTCGGATAGGCGATAGCAAGGCTGCGCATGACTGCAAGCGCCTGATCGTTTCGCCCCATCATGCGCAGCACCGCAGCAAAATTCATGGCTGTGGCTTTGTCTTTCGGGTTGCTCTGATACCGCGCTCCCAGGCTGGTTGAGGCCTGCGCAAGCTGCTGCGCGTTCATATGGTCAAAATTGCCCGTGGGACTTGCTGTCGATGCTGCTGGCGCAATGGAGCCGGTGGTTGTCTTGTCGGTGGTGGCGCAGCCAGAAATGCTCATTGCAAGGGCAGCCACGGTCACGGAAAAAATGAGCCGGCGGTTGCGTTGAATAATCCCTGCGCTTGTCATAGTTTGCCCCGTCAGATCCCAGCGCACATCCATTGGTGCGTTAACCAATCCCATGTGAA
Source organism: Phyllobacterium sp. NPDC097923 (assembly GCF_044760925.1). Classification (NCBI taxonomy): domain Bacteria; kingdom Pseudomonadati; phylum Pseudomonadota; class Alphaproteobacteria; order Hyphomicrobiales; family Phyllobacteriaceae; genus Phyllobacterium; species Phyllobacterium sp. NPDC097923. The sequence goes on from NZ_JBIWBL010000001.1 coordinate 360,756, forward strand.
AGAAATATTCTGTTAACCCTAACGGACCGTTAATGACGCCGCCTTTGCCGGCGCAAAAGCAGAAAATTGACACCAGGAGCAAACGATCATGCCTGCCGAAATCACCAAACAAAAATCATCGGATAGCAAGCCTGTCTGGTTCGTGGCGAAGGGCGGGCTGGAAGCGCTTGGACTTGATCCGGCAGCACTTGCCTGGGCCAGGGCAAACGGGTTCGAAGGGCAGGCCGGCCGGCTGCTGGTTGTTCCCGGCGAAAACGGCCAGATCGCCGGCGCATTGCTCGGAACCGGCAAGGATGACAATCCTCTGGCGGCAGGCAAACTCGCGCAGGCTTTGCCGAAAGGCGCCTGGCATCTGGCAGGCCCTGTCAGCGCGCCTGATCTGGCCGCTCTCGGCTTCCTGCTCGGTGGTTACAAGTTCACCCGGTACACGAAGAAGGATGATGCGGAGGTCGCGCTGATGCTGCCGGAAGGCGCTGATAAGGCCGATGTGAAGCGGCAGGCGAGGGCGGTGACGCTCGCGCGTGACCTCATCAATACACCAACCAATGATATGGGTCCGGAGGCGCTGGAAGCCGCTGTGCGCAAAGTGGGCGATGAGCACAAGGCGTCTGTCATCGTGATCAAGGGCGATGCGCTGCTCAAGAAGAATTTTCCGATGATCCATGCCGTCGGCCGTGCCGGTAGCGAGGAGCCGAGGCTGATCGATCTGGAATGGGGCAAGAAGGATGCTCCGAAGGTAACCCTGGTGGGCAAGGGCGTCTGCTTCGATACCGGCGGTCTTGATATCAAGCCCGCCAGCAGCATGCTTCTGATGAAAAAGGACATGGGCGGTGCCGCCAACGTTTTGGCCCTTGCGAGCATCATCATGGATGCGAAACTGCCGGTCCGCTTGCGCGTCCTCATTCCTGCGGTCGAGAACTCCATCTCTGCCAACGCATTCCGTCCGAGCGATATTCTGACGAGCCGCAAGGGCATCACCGTCGAGATCGGCAACACCGATGCGGAGGGACGCCTCGTCCTCGCCGACGCACTGGCATTGGCCGATGAGGAAGAGCCGGAAATCCTGATCGACATGGCGACACTGACGGGCGCAGCGCGTGTTGCGCTTGGTCCGGATGTGCCACCCTTTTATGCGACCGATGAGAGCTTTGCGGCCGATGTGGCCAAGGCGTCCGAAGCCGTGGCCGATCCCGTCTGGCGCATGCCGTTGTGGCAGCCCTACGAAGCAAGGCTTTCATCCCGCGTGGCCGACATCAACAATGTGACGACCGATGGCTTTGCCGGATCGGTGACAGCGGCACTGTTCCTGAAGCGTTTTGTCGAGAAGACCAGGATCTGGGGCCATTTCGATATCTATGGCTGGAACCCGGTGGAGAAGCCGCATTCTCCCGTTGGCGGGGAAGCACAGGCCATCAGGGCGCTTTACCATGTGTTGAAGACGCGTTTCCCGGCTGGGAAGTAACGGGGATTTGCCAGTCTGTGTCCGGCCGAGAAGCCGCCGACCGATTATGACCGCTTGCACTTCGCACCGCGAGGAATAAAATGATACGGAACCGAAATGATCTCGGAAGCCGTTCATGCAGATTGAGTTGAAGCCGTTTCAGGCGCTGACATTGTGGAAGGAAATTGCCGTCTCCGAAGTACGGGATGATGCGCATGACCTGACGATGCGGCAATTGGCGGTGCTGCTGACGGTTTATCTGGAGCCGCCGCCGCACACGATTCGTGGTATGGCTGCCAAGCTGAAGGTGACGAAGCCGGTGATTACCCGCGCGCTAGATACAATGGGTGGTTATGGATTGGTGGACCGGCATCGTGATGAAAAAGACAAGCGCAACGTTCTCGTCAAGAGAACGGTAAAAGGTGCGCTCTATGTTGAAAAGCTCGGCGATCTCGTCATCGCCAAGGCAAGAGGATTACCCCTGTGACATTGGACAAACGGTTGAACGCGTTCCGCCCCGATCTGGCAGACGAAAGCCTGCGTGGGCAGGTAGAGGCGGAGCACTTCGTGGAAGGCAAGCCCATGCGCATTGCCGATCCGGTCGTTGATGTGCGTGGCGCAGCACGCGGCGATGCCGGTGTAACCACACAGTTCCTGTTCGGCGATGACGTCCTGGTGTTCGAAGACAGCAATGGCTGGTGCTGGGTGCAGAACGAGCGGGACGGATATGTCGGCTATGTCGTCGATAAGGCGCTGGACAAGCGCTATGACGAGCCGACGCATATCGTCATCGCACCGCGCACGTTTGTCTATCCGGGATCTGACCTGAAGTTCCCGCCAACCAATGCACTGTCCATGGGATCGCTCGTCACGATAAAGGGCGGCGAGGAACGCCGCGGAACGCTCTACGGCATTCTGCCAAGCGGCGAGGCCGTCATTGCCAAGCATCTCGTTCCGATCGATGAAGTCACCGACGATCACGTGGCGGTTGCCGAGACCCTGATGCACACGCCTTATCTGTGGGGCGGCGTGTCCGGTTTCGGAATTGATTGCTCCGGTCTGGTCCAGTTGTCGCTGCTGATGACCGGTCAGTCCGTCTTGCGCGATTCCGACATGCAGGCTGATACGATCGGCGATGCGATCGAGCCGGATGCAAATTACAACAATCTGAAGCGCGGTGATTTTGTTTTCTGGAAGGGCCATGCCGCGATGATGGCCAGCCATTCCATGCTGCTGCACGCAAGCGGTCATACGATGAGTGTGACACTTGAGCCTCTGCACGATGCCATCGAACGCATTGCCTATCTCTATGGCAAGCCGACAGCGGTGCGGCGGCTCTAGTCAAATAACCCCTCTGTTCGATGGAACAGAGGGGTTATCATTTGCTTTGCTTGTCTGGATTCAAGCCGCCGATAGTTCAGCCACGTGCTGGAATGTGCGGATGATCTGCAGGCAGGCGCGCGCCGCTTCCTGTCCTTTGACCAGGAAATGCCTGGTGAAGAAGTCGATATGCTGGGCGGTTTCCTGGAAATGATGCGGTGTCAGCACGGCTGACAGCATGGGAACGCCGGTCTCCATCTGGGCGGTGAGAAGCGCACTCACCACAGTTCCGGCGACGAAATCGTGCCGGTAAATGCCGCCATCGACGACGAGACCGGTTGCGACAATCGCGTCGTACTGGCCGGTTTCGGCGAGCTTCTTGGCCAGCAGGGGAATGTCGAACGATCCCGGCACATCATAGACGTCAAACCGTCCGGCAGTGACACCCTGACTTTTGAGTTCGCCTTCAAAGCCGATACGGCATTGATCGACGATTTCCGAATGCCATCGCGCCTGGATGAAGGCGATGCGCGGGGCGAAATGTGGGGTATTGTTATTCTGAAACTGATCCATGTCGGTCTCCTCAAGAGTTGACGTGAATCAGGGCACAACCAAAAACGGTCAGGGACTGCCGGAAAGGCAGCCCTTGCTTTCAGTTGTTCTCTTTCATCCGGACTATACCGTCGGCTTCGGAATTGCACCGAAATCTGCTGACCTTTCCGGCAAACCGGAAAGCGCTCGCGGGCTCGCACCTGACATCTTTCGACACCCAGTGATTACCGCCGGTGGGGAATTGCACCCCGCCCTGAGAACACTTGCGCGGGCAATCTATCCGAAGGTTCTGGGCTGTCAAAGCCAAATTTTTCTAATACTGGGCTTTCCGGTCGACAATATTTTTAAGCGGCTCGCCGCGCTCGAAGGATTCGATCTGGGCGACGATCTCCGGAACCAGCGCCGACGGGCTGGAGCTTGCGGCCGCATGCGGGGTGATGATGACCTGCGGATGCGTCCATAACGGGCTGTCTTTCGGCAGGGGCTCCCTGTTGAACACATCAAGCGTGACAGCCGACAGCATGCCGCGTTCCAGCGCGGCCAGGATATCCGCCTCGTTCTGCAACCCGCCGCGACCGGCATTGATGAGAATCGGCGCGCCGAGCGGCCCGTCCGCCTTCATCTGGGCAAAAAGGCTCATTGACAGGATACCTTTGGTCTCCGGTGTCAGCGGCAGCAACGAAACGATGATATCCGCATCCTTCAGAAAATCCTTCAGGCCATCACTGCCAAAATGGCTGGTCACGCCTTCGACGCTTTGGGGACGGCGGCTCCAGCCGCTGACCTTGAATCCCAGCATTCGCAACTTCAAGGCCGCATCCCGGCCGAGAACGCCCATGCCGAGTATGCCGACATTGACCTCATGTGCCGCCGGCTGGCGCCGGTCCTCATGCCAGACCTTGCCGGTCTGCTGCTGCCGGTAGCGCAGGCCGAGGCGGTGGTGATCCAGCACCTGCCAGACCACATATTCCGTCATCCGCATCGTCAGATCAGGGGATACGATGCGCACGATGGGCACATCGGGAATCCTGTCATCATGGAAGACGTGATCCACACCGGCGCCCAATGAGAAAATGACTTCGAGGTTCGGCAGGTCCGCGAGGGAACCGGGGCGCTGTTTCCACACCAGTGCGTAGCGAACCTTTTCCTTGTCCGTATCGGTGTTCAGGACAAGTTTGCGCTGCGGGGCGTTCATGGCAAACTCCGATAGCCAGACCTCCGGGTCCCATCCCGTTACAGCCAGAAAAATCGTGTCGCTTGTCCCGGTCATTCGCTTACTGCTCCCTGTTCCGCCGTTTCTATCCTGAAGGCCGCTGCCATCAGTGCTTTTGTATAATCGCTCTTCGGATTGGCGAAGATCTCCTCCGACGGGCCATATTCAACCGCTTTGCCATTGCGCATGACAAGCACGTCATTGGCCAGCGCTTTCACCACCTTGAGATCGTGGCTGATGAAAAGATAGGCCAGATTGTGCTTTTGCTGCAATCCGCGCAAGAGGTCGACCACCTGCGCCTGCACGCTCATGTCGAGCGCCGAGGTCGGCTCGTCCAGCATGACGAAGCGCGGGTTGAGCACCATGGCCCTGGCAATGGCAATGCGCTGGCGCTGGCCGCCGGAAAATTCATGCGGATAGCGGAAGCGGTTCTCCGGATCGAGGTTGACCTCCTTGAGTGCGGCAACGACGCGTGCATCCCGCTCGTCCGCCGACAGTTTCGGCTCGTGCACAGCAAGGCCCTCGGCCACGATATCGGCAATCGACATGCGCGGCGACAGCGAGCCGAATGGGTCCTGGAACACGATCTGCAACTCGCGCCGCAGCGGCCGCATCTGTTTGAAGGAAAACTGGTTGATGTCCTTCTCGCCGAAGCGGATGACACCTTGAGAAGAAATCATGCGCGACAACGCAAGCCCGAGCGTGGTCTTGCCCGAGCCGGATTCGCCGACAACGCCAAGCGTCTGTCCGGCGCGGATAGTCACATCGATGCCATCGACTGCCTTCACATGATCGACAGTCCGCCGCAGGAAACCCTGCTTGATCGGGAACCAGACCTTCACCTGTTCGCCGCGCATGACGGGCGCGGCGGACAGATCGGCGGAGGGGGGATTGCCTTTGGGTTCGGCGGCAAGCAGATGGCGCGTATATTCATGCTGCGGATTGTCGAAGATTTGCCTGGTGGGGCCGGTTTCGACGATTTTACCCTTGGTCATGACGCAGACGCGATCAGCAATCTTGCGGACAATGCCAAGATCATGCGTGATGAACAGCATGGACATGCCCTGCGCCTTCTTGAGGTCGGCAAGCAGTTGCAGGATCTGTGCCTGCACGGTCACATCGAGCGCGGTGGTCGGCTCATCGGCAATCAGCAGCTTCGGCTTGTTGGCGAGCGCCATGGCAATCATCACACGCTGACGCTGCCCGCCGGAGAGCTGGTGCGGATAGGCATCGAGGCGCTTTTCCGGTTCGCGGATGCCCACTTCGTGCAGAAGCGCAAGCGTGCGTTGCCTCGCCGGTTTGTCGGCCATGCCCTGGTGCAGTTTAAGGACTTCGACAATCTGCTTCTCGATCGTATGAAGCGGATTGAGCGAGGTCATCGGCTCCTGGAAGATCATGGTGATGTCGTTGCCGCGCACACGCCGCAGATCGTTCTCGTCGCTGTCCAGAAGGTCCTGTCCATTGAACAGGATCTGACCGGAGGGGTGCGAGGCCGGCGGGTAGGGCAGAAGCTTCAGGATCGACAGGGCCGAGACCGACTTCCCGGAACCGGATTCGCCGACAAGCGCAACCGTCTCGCCCTGAGCGATGTCGAACGAGACATGATCGACGGCAATCGACTGGCGGCCGTTCTGGGTGAAGGCAACCGAGAGATCACGGACGGAAAGGAGGGGAGACGCACTCATTTGAAAGCCTTGCGCGGATCGAATGCGTCACGGGTTGCCTCACCGACGAAGATCAGCAGCGACAGCATCAGCGAGATGACGACGAAACCGGTCAGGCCAAGCCATGGTGCCTGCAGGTTGTTCTTGCCCTGGGCCAGGAGTTCGCCGAGCGAGGCAGAGCCCGGCGGCAGCCCGAAACCGAGAAAATCGAGCGAGGTGAGCGTCGTGATCGATCCGTTGAGGATGAAGGGCAGGAAGGTGAGCGTGGTCACCATGGCGTTGGGCAGAAGGTGACGGAACATGATTGTCCGGTCACGCACGCCAAGTGCACGCGCGGCATTCACATATTCGAAATTGCGGGCCCGCAGGAATTCAGCGCGGACGATGCCGACAAAATGCACCCACGAGAACAGCAGCATGATGCACAGCAGGATCCAGAAGCCGGGCGGCAGGATCGAAGCCATGATCAGGAGAAGGTAGAGCGTGGGTACCGAAGACCAGATTTCGATGAAGCGCTGCGCCAGAAGATCGAGCCAGCCGCCGAAATAGCCCTGCATGGCGCCGGCCGTCACCCCGATAACGGCAGACGCTGCCGTCAGGATCAGTCCGAACAGCACGGAAATGCGGAAACCATAGAGCGCCCGGGCAAACACGTCGCGCGCCTGATCATCCGTGCCCAGAATGTTCATGTTGCCGAACGTGCAGTTGGCGTCGTTCACACCCTGCGGATAGCGGGCGCAACGCTGCTCTGCCGAATAGAGCCAGAAGGGTTTTGATGGCGCCGTATCGGGAAGCTCGTTGTTGACGGTGCGGTAGGAATAGCGGATCGGCGGCCAGATGGCCCAGCCATTGGCATTGATCTCGTCCTGGATCACCGGATCGCGATAGTCGGTCACCGCATAGAAGCCGTTAAACTTCTCCTCCGGATAATCGACGAGAACGGGAAAGAGAATCTCACCCTTGTAGGAAACAAGGATTGGCCGGTCATTGGCAATGAACTCGCCGAACAGCGAGCCAATGAACAGGAACAGGAACAGCCACAGGGCCCACCAGCCGCGGCGGTTGGCCTTGAAGTTCTGCCAGCGCCGCGCATTGAGCGGCGACAGCCGCGGGCGCCGAACGGCAACGGGTGAGGGCTGGGTGCCAATGCTTGTATCGGTCATCAGACGTCCCTCCGCTCGAAGTCGATGCGCGGGTCGATCCATGTATAGAGAAGATCGGACAGGAGACTGACGACGACGCCGACAAGGGCGAAAATATAGACCGTGGCTATCACCACCGGATAGTCGCGATTGATGATCGATTCATAGCCAAGCAACCCCAGTCCATCCAGCGAGAAAATCGCCTCGATCAGCAGCTGACCGGTGAAGAAGATCGAAATGAAGGCGCTGGGAAAACCGGCAATGACGATGAGCATGGCATTGCGGAACACATGTCCATAGAGAATCTTGCGCTCGGTCAGGCCCTTGGCTCGCGCCGTGGTGACATATTGCTTGCGGATTTCATCGAGGAACGAATTCTTGGTCAGAAGGGTTGTCGTGGCGAAGGCCGACAACAGCATGGCCGTCAACGGCAGGGCAATGTGCCAAGCATAATCGACGATCTTGCCGAAGAACGAGAGCTCGGCGAAATTGTTGGACGTTAAACCGCGCAGCGGGAACCAGTCGAAGAACGAGCCGCCGGCAAAAAACACGATCAGCATGATGCCGAAGAGGAATCCCGGTATCGCATAGCCAACCACGACAACGGCACTGGTCCACACGTCGAAGGCGGAACCGTCCTTGATGGCCTTGCGAATGCCGAGCGGAATGGAAATGGCATAGGATATCAGTGTCATCCACAGGCCCAGCGATATCGAGACCGGCAGTTTCTCCTTGATGAGCTGCACGACGCTGATATCGCGGAAATAGCTGTTGCCGAAATCGAAGCGCAAATAGTTCCATACCAGGATACGGAACCGCTCGAGCGGCGGCTTGTCGAGGCCGAACTGCTTTTCGAGGCTGGCTATGAAAGCGGGATCGAGGCCTTGAGCGCCGCGATATTTCGAGTTGGCCGTACCAAGGCCAAGCGATTCATGGCTCTGACCAAAATCAGCACCGCCGCCACCGATGCGGTCAAGCGCGTTGCCGCCCTGTCCGGTGAGCTGGCCGATAATGCGCTGGACCGGGCCGCCGGGGACGAACTGTACAATCACGAAGCAGACAAGCAGGACTCCGAACAGCGTCGGTATCATCAGAAGCAAACGCCGTAGAATATAGGCTCCCATTAAGACGGTGCTCCAGGAGATATCATTTTAAATCTTGCCAATTGCCTTTGCCTTTGCTTCGTCAAGCCACCAGAGCGTTTCAACCGGAAAGCCATAATCGGGTTTAGGCTCCTTGAAGCCGAACATATCCCAATAGGCGATGAGGTGATTCGCACTGTACCAATTTGGAATCCAGTCACGCCTTATACGCAAGAGCCGATCCAGAACACGCATAATCGTGACCAGTTCTGCCCGTGACTTCACGTCACCGACTTTCTGGATCAGCGCGTCGATCACCGGATCCGCAATGCCCGCAAAGTTGGTCGATCCGGGCATGGCAGCCGATTTGGAGCCAAAGATGGACTGCAGGCTCTCCTGTGTCGGCGTGGAACCAAGGGAGTAGGCAGCGCCCATCATATCGAAATCAAAGTCCTGCAGCCTGACCTGATACTGCGCCGGATCGACCAGTCGCAGGGTGGCATTGATGCCGATGGCGTTCAGATTGTTGATGAAAGGTGCCGAGGAGCGCGTGAAGACTTCCGCCTGGATCAACATTTCCAGGTTGAGCGGTCTGCCGCTGGCATCGACGAATTTGCCGTTCTGCCGCGTATAACCCGCTGCGGTGATCAATTCGACCGCGCGGCGCAGATTGTTTCTGTCGCGCCCCGAACCATCCGATACGGGTTGCAGGACCGCATCGCCGAAAATCTCCGGCGGCAGCCTGTCGCGCAGCGGCTCGATAATGGCCAGCTCTTCGGCGGAGGGTTTGCCTTCAGCGCGAAATTCCGATTTCTCAAACAGCGATTGCGAGCGTTTGTAGACATCGTAAAACAGGTTCTTGCTGGTCCACTCGAAGTCAAAACACAGGGCGATGGCTTCGCGTATCCGAGGATCGCGGAACTGTTGCCGGCGCTGGTTTAGCGCCCAGGCCTGCATCACCGGCCGTTTTTCGCTGGAAAATTCGCGTTTGACGACACGCTTCTGCTGAATGGCCGGGAAATTGTATTCGGTCGCCCATGTCTTGGCGACGGATTCGGAGCGCCAGTAAATATCGCCCTTCTTGAAGGATTCGAAATCCGGTTGCCGGTCGCGAAAGAACTCGATGCGGATGCGGTCAAAATGGTTGGAGCCGCGTTGCACCGGCAAATCCTTTGCCCAGTAATCGGCAACGCGCTCGTATTCAATCGTTTGACCGGCAAGGATCATGCCGGCGCGATAGGCTCCCGAGCCGAGAGGCGCTTCCAGCGTCGATGCGCCGAAATCCCGCGTGGCGTACCATGCCTTGGAAAAGATCGGTATCCCTGCTGCGATGTCGAGAATGGCGCGGCCGGAATGCTTGCCGGAAAAGGTCAGCCGCAACGTGTGGTCATCCTCGGCCACAATTTCGGTGAGTTCCGCCATCATCACCACGAGATCGGGATGCCCCTTTGTCTTGAGCGTCTCATAGCTGAACACCGCATCGTGGGCCGTCAGGGGGGAACCGTCGTGAAAACGCGCTTGCGGGCGCAACTTGAAAGTGAATGTCCGCTTGTCCGGGGAAACCGTAACGCTTTCAGCAACCAGGCCATAAATGGAATCGGGCTCGTCCAGCGCCGATGTCATCAAGGAATCAAAGCACAATTCCACACGTGGCGGTGCATCGCCGCGTGCACCGAAACCATTCAGTGTGTTGAATGTTTGCGTCGACTGGTTGAAATACCATGTCGGCGGCGAGAAGCAGAACGTACCACCCTTCGGCGCATCGGGATTGGTGTATTCGAAATGCGTGAAATCCTTCGGATATTTGAGTTCGCCAAAGGCGGAAAGACCATGCAGCGGAACATCCGTCTTCACATCCGCCAGTGCCAGACGCGGAGTGAGGGCTGACAGAGCCGCCGCACCGGAGTATTTCAGCAGATCGCGGCGATTGAGACGCCCGGCCATCATTGCGCGTGGGCTTTCAGAGCTTGCTCCTTGGCAGGGTCAATCCACCAGGAAAGCGGGTCGACACCGATATAGTCCGGTTGTTTTTCGGGCATGCCGAACTTGTTCCAGTAGGCGATCTTGACCCTGTCGTCATACCACTGCGGAACAACATAGTAATTCCACAGCAGAACCCGATCGAGCGCATGGGTTGCCGCAACAAGCTCTTCACGGTCCTTGGCAAAGATGACCCTGTCGATCAGCTTGTCGATAGCCGGGTTTTTGATGCCCATGTAATTGCGCCCGCCAGGCGTATCGGCTGTCCTGGATCCCCAGAATTCGCGCTGCTCGTTCCCCGGCGACAGTGTTTGTCCGATCCCGGCAATCGCCATTACGTCATAGTCATAATCATTGACCCTGGCCGCATATTGGGCTGCATCGACAGCACGTATCTGCGCATCTATGCCAAGCTTGCGCAGATTCGTCATGAACGGTCCGATCGTACGTTCGTTGCTCGGATCGTCCGCCAGAAATTCGATGGTCAGGGGTTGGCCAGTCGCTGTATTGACGAGCTTACCATTTTTCTGATCATAACCGGCCTCCCGCAAAAGCGTGACGGCCTTGCGCAAATTATCGCGTTGCGCCTGCGGCGTGTCAGAAACCGGGTTCTTGAATTCCTCGTTGAAAACCCCTTCCGGTACTTCACCTTTAACCGCTTGAAGAATCTCCAGTTCTTTACCTGTCGGGACGCCGCTCGATGCGAGTTCCGTGCCGGAGAAATAACTGTCTATTCGCTTGTATTGACCGAAAAATGCATTCTTGCTCATGGATTCAAAGTCGAAGGCGAAATTCAAGGCTTCGCGTACCTTGATATCCTTGAATTTGTCGCGGCGCGTGTTCAGGAGAAATCCTTGCATGCGACCAGACGACCGCTGTGGATACACGGCCTTGATGACATCACCCCGGGTGAATGCCGGGAAATCATAGCCACGCATCCAGCGGCCGATGCTCGGCTCGCCGCGGTAATCCTGAAATCCCCCCTTCTTGAAGGCTTCCCACATGGCGTTTGCGTCCCGGAAATATTCATAGCGAATACGATCGAAATTGTTGCGCCCGACATTGGTGGGGAGATCCTTGCCCCAGTAATCGGCTACCCGGCTCCATACGATGGTCTTGCCGAAGTCGACGCTTTCGATTTTGTAGGCAGCCGAGCCCAGGGGGATTTCGGTCGTGGGCTTGGTGATGTCGCGCTTCTTGCCGGATTGATCGGTGCCTTCCCACCAGTGCTTTGGCAAGACGGGGAACTCGCCGACAATGCTGGGCAACTCACGGTTCCCTCCGCTCGCAAACGTGAAGGTAACCTCTCGGTCCCCGGTCTTCTCGGCCTTTGTCACATCATGATAATACTTGTTGTAGATCGGGCTTTGCGCTTTCAGCGTGTCGAACGACCAGATGACGTCATCGACGGTGATGGGTTGTCCATCATGCCATTTTGCAGCGGGGTTGAGGCGGAACTTCACCCAGGAGAAATCATCTGGGTAAGCAACTGCTTCTGCGAGAAGACCGTAATTTGTTGCCGGCTCATCAAGCGCCCGGCTGAGAAGCGTATCGTAGAGATATCCACCCAGGATAGTTCCGCCCGGAAGCCCCGCCGCAGACGTTCCCTGGACGACGAAGGGGTTGAGGCTGTCGAATGAACCTTGAGCAATTTGATTCAAGGTTCCGCCTTTGGGCGCATCGGGATTCACAAAATCAAAATGCTTGAAGTCCGGCCCGTATTTCGGCTTGCCCAGGGCGCTGACCGCCGTTCGCCATTCAGCATCTGCAGCCCGTGCATTGGATAGGGGAATCACGGCTGTCATGGCAAGGAGCGCGAGGCTGGCAACGAGCGGACGGAATTGCAAATCAGATCTCCACGGTTCTCTTTTTTGGTCAGTCTAAGAGAAAATGCGGCGGAGAACAGACCTTCGGCAAAAAAACACGCAGTCTTGATAGGATCAGGCTGATGGATACAAAAAAGCCGGGTACTGGACCCGGCTTTCCCTTGGAATTGACGGCTGACTTATTTTGTCGGTGCAGGCGCAGCGCCATCTGCAGGCTTTGCAGCATCGGCTGGCTTTTCACCGCCGGCTGGCGCGGCATCGGCAGCAGGAAGCGGCTTTGGACTGTCGGAGAGCGTGCGCAGGTAAGCGATCAGGTCTGCGCGTTCATTGTCCTTCTTGTCACCGGCAAAGCCCATGGCCGTACCCTTGATATAGCCCTTGGGCGAGGTCAGGAAGTGATTGAGATGGTCGAATGTCCAGAGTTCCTTGCCGCCCTTGGAGAAATCCTTGATGGCGCCGGAATAGCTGAAGCCTTCATGCGTCGCCATGGGACGGTCGACAATGTCCCAGAGATTCGGGCCAACCTTGTTCGCGCCGCCCTTTTCACCGGTATGGCAAGCCTGGCAGCGCTTGAAAATCGCTTCACCGCGCGTCGCGTCCGCCGATGCGAGCAGGGTTGCGATCGGCACGGCCGCAGCTGCTGCGGCTGGCGCGCCGGCTTCACCTTCACCGCCGGCTTCGGCAGCCTGGATGATAAAGCCGGGTTTTTCGGGCGCACGGGAATCAAATAAGAAATCCGAAAGGATGCCCGCTGTCATGACAACGAAAACTGTTGCCAGGAACGCCATGGCATATTTGTTGAATGCGCTCGAATCCATTGTCGATCATTGCTCCTCTTGCGGAGGTTCTCATTATCTGGTCAATGCAGACCGCTGCATAACTTGACGAGAGTCCCCTCGTGATCGCGCGGAAACTAGGTCTTTTGCTCAAGACTTGCAACACATATAAGGGCAGTTCTGCCTGAGACTTTTTGACACCGTAGGGTGCTTATGACGATGAAAATATTGACCCTGATTCCCGCCCGCATGGCCTCCACACGCTTGCCCGGCAAGCCATTGGCCGATATTGCCGGCAAGCCGATGATCGTGCATGTGGCGGAACGTGCCCTGGCGGCCGGTCTTGGCCGTGCCGTTGTTGCCACGGACAGCGCCGAGGTGAAGGCGGCGGTCGAAGCCCACGGGCTTGAAGTGGTCATGACACGCAGCGACCATGAATCGGGTTCGGACCGCATCTATGAAGCCTTGCTGGCGCTCGATCCGGAAGGCACTGTCGATGCCATCGTCAATGTCCAGGGCGACCTGCCGACCATTGATCCGGAATTGGTCAAACGCGCGCTCCTGCCGCTGCGTGAAGGTCCCGCCGATATCGCCACATTGTGTGTTGAGATTACCAGGGAAGATGAAAAGACCAATCCGAATGTGGTGAAGATCGTCGGGTCGGATATCGGCACCGGGAAAATGCGCGCACTCTACTTTACGCGTGCGACGGCTCCCTATGGCAACGGTCCGCTCTACCACCACATTGGCCTGTATGCTTATCGCCGTGCAGCTCTGCAGCGATTCGTCGGCCTTGGCCCGTCGCCGCTCGAACAGCGTGAACGGCTGGAACAGCTGCGCGCGCTGGAAGCCGGCATGCGCATCGATGTCGAGATCGTTGATTCGGTGCCGCTGGGTGTTGATACCCAGGAAGATCTTGAGCGGGCACGTGACATTCTTACTTCAATAAAGGGCAATTGATTATGGCCAAGACCAACCGCATCTCCTTTCAGGGCGAACCGGGTGCCAATTCCGACACCGCATGCCGGAACATGTTTCCGCACATGGAGCCGTTGCCATGCCCGACCTTTGAGGATGCGTTCAACGCGGTTGAAAGTGGTGCGGCTGATCTGGCGATGATCCCGATCGAGAACACGATCGCCGGACGTGTCGCGGACATCCACCACCTCTTGCCGGAATCACGTCTGCACATTGTGGGCGAGTACTTCCTGCCGATCCATTTTCAGCTGATGGTTCTTCCCGGCACCAAGCGCAGTGAGATCACAACGGTTCACAGCCACATCCACGCGCTGGGTCAATGCCGGAAATATATCCGCAAGAACGGCTGGAAGCCCGTCATTGCCGGAGATACAGCTGGCGCGGCACGCCTTGTGTCTGAAGTGAAGGACAAGACGATGGCGGCACTCTCACCGCGGCTCGCCTCCAGCCTTTATGGTCTCGATATCCTGGAAGAGGATGTCGAGGACACGGAAAACAATGTCACGCGCTTCGTCGTCCTGAACAAGACGAAAAAGTGGGCGCCGCGCACATCCGACGAACTCATGATGACGACCTTCGTCTTTCGCGTGCGCAACGTTCCGGCGGCGCTCTACAAGGCGATGGGCGGCTTTGCCACCAATGGCGTCAACATGACCAAGCTGGAAAGCTATCAGATTGACGGCAAGTTCACCGCCACGCAGTTTTACGCCGATATTGAAGGGCATCCGGACGACAAGAATGTTGCCCATGCCCTGGAAGAGCTGGAATTCTTCTCCAAGGAGGTGCGGATTCTCGGGGTCTATCCGGCGGATACCACGTTTCGCAGCAGCCAGGGCGAGGAAGAGTAGATTGACGGTCTAATCCTCCCAGTTTTCAACGCTGAGTCCCTCTACCCTCTGAAATTCACGAACATTGCGTGTGACGAGGGTCAGAGACCGTGCGAGGGCCTGCCCTGCGACCAAAACATCGTAAGGACCGATGGGACTACCCGCGCGCGCAAGCTTTGCGCGTAGCGCGCCCGCATGTCTGGCGTCGTCCAGATCAAACTCAAGTGCCGGGAATTGCAGGCTTTCAACAAGGCCGACATTCTGAACGGCGCGCTGTGATTTGTAGGCTCCGTAAAATAATTCATGGGCAACGATGGCCGAGATTGCAAAATCTTGCGGCTGATGTCGACGCAGTCGGCTGTGCAGCCGTTCATTGCCTTTCAGCAACGCAATGATGGCGTTGGTATCAAGCAAGAATTTCATTTGAAATAGTCGAGATCAGGTCTTTCCTGCGGTACTGGCTTCTCGCTCGCAGCTTTTACAAAGTCGTCGTCTAACGGGCCTGTAAGGACATCCAGCCAAGTCCAATTTTCCGGCATCGGCTCAAGAATCACGGATTGCCCGTGACGCCGTATGCGAACCTCTGTGGCGTCAAATCGGAACTCTTTTGGAAGACGCACGGCCTGCGAGCGTCCGGACCAGAAGATTTTGGCTTTTTCCATGTCGCACCTCCTTTGAGATATGACAATGATATATACCAATTGGGCAGTATTTTCAATTCAACCTTGGTAGGACTTAAACCCCGCTCTCAACCCAGCTGCGGATCAGATGGGCGGCGATGGCGCCGGGTGGCGGCGTCATCAATCCTTCCGGGTGTGTCCGGTCGAGCATCAGCGCGACTTCATCGCGTGTGAACCAGCGGCCTGCCTCCAGCTCGGCCTTGTCGAGGATGTAATCGTCGGACAATGCTTCCGCATGGCAGCCGATCATCAGCGAATAGGGGAAGGGCCAGGGTTGCGATGCGTGATAGACCACCCGGCCGATAGGCAGGTTGGTTTCTTCCAGCGTCTCGCGCCTTACGGCATTTTCGATGGTTTCCCCCGGTTCAATAAACCCGGCAAGGCAGGAATACATGCCTGGTCCGAAATGGGCCCCACGCGCCAGAAGACATTTATCGCCGCGTACCACCATCATGATGGCAACCGGATCGGTGCGCGGGAAATGCTGGGCGTCGCAATTCGGGCAAGTGCGCCGGTACCCGCCATCGCGCATCACCGTTTCCGTGCCGCAGCGTCCGCAGAAGCGGTGATTCTCATGCCACGTCAGCAGCGAAACGGCTTGCGCCATGGCGCCCAGCTGATCTTCGGGTATGAGGCCTTGCGTATAGACTGGGCGGTATTCAATGGCCTTGATCGTTTCGGGGAGGGCAGCTAGATCGATACCGCTCACAGCGGCCAGAACCGGCATGTCCTCCTGCATTCCCAGATAGATTGTCCTGTTCGGGTGGGGCAGCAGCGCGACGGCTTCTTCAAGGCCGAAAAAGGCATTGCCTGTGCCGTTACCCAACGACACCAGTATCTGGCCTTGCCCGATCAGCAGCATGCGCGCCTTTGCATCCGCAAGCGCGACCGTCACCACATCATCGCTGCGGTTTTCAGAGTGGCGGTTTATCCTGTTGCCGGCGAAGCCGACGAAACGGCTCGCTTCCGCTTCCGGAACATCATAAAGGCGAAATGACATAAGCGTGGCTCCAGAAGACCGGTCCGGAATGGGACTGCGTGATGATGCTGACTAGATAGCGTTGAGAATGGCGTTCGCAAAGTCCCGTGCGTCTTTTTCGCCGTAGGGTTCGCGCGTGCCATAGCCCCAGACGGGACCGGGCCATGCCGGATCTCCGGTGTTGCGGGCGATAATATGCAGGTGCAACTGCCGGACGATATTGCCGAGAGCACCGGTGTTGATCTTTTCGCAATTCGCGACAGTCTTCAGAGCCTGTGCGGCAATGCCCGATTCAAAGACAAGCATTGTCTGATCGAGGGGGGTAAGGTCGTGAATCTCGCTTATATCAGCCCTTTGCGGCACGAGAATGAGCCAGGGCCAGCGCCGGTCATTCATCAGGCGCAGATCGCAAAGGCCCAGCCTTGCAATGGGAATCGTATCAGCTGCAAGTTTGCTATCGAGTATGAACGTCATGATTTGCAACAATTAGCAGTTTTTTTGTCGTCCCGCTTGCTTTTTGCGCAAAGATTGCCGATATGAGCCTCGGGAGGTTGGTGGTGGACGAGCCACTCGCCAACCGGGTCAGGTCCGGAAGGAAGCAGCCCCAACGAGCCAGGCACGGGTCGCCGTGCCAGCCTCCCACCTTTATCCTCTTTAAAGCCGTCATCCGGCATTGACGCTGCGGTGTGCAGCGGTACAAACTTGCCTGGTGGAACGAATTTGACATCACGCGAGACATGCGAATGTCAGAATCGGACAATTAGCGCCATGAAGAGTAATGCAGGAGCGGAATCAACCGGGATGGACACCAAAACGGCAGATAGCGCCTATCGCGTGCTCGCCCGCAAATATCGCCCGCAGAATTTCGACGATCTGGTCGGTCAGGAGCCGATGGTTCGGACCTTGACCAATGCGTTCGAGACCGGCCGTATTGCGCAGGCGTGGATGCTGACTGGTGTGCGCGGTGTTGGCAAGACCACCACCGCCCGCATCCTGGCCCGTGCCCTCAATTATAAAACAGCTGAAATCGACAAGCCGACGATCGACCTGTCTGTTCCTGGTGAACATTGTCAGGCGATCATGGAAGGCCGCCATGTCGATGTCATCGAGATGGATGCCGCCTCGCATACGGGTATCGATGACATCCGTGAAATCATCGAGCAGGTTCGCTACCGCCCGGTTTCGGCCCGGTACAAAGTCTACATCATCGACGAAGTGCACATGCTGTCCAATCAGGCCTTCAACGGCCTGCTGAAAACATTGGAAGAGCCGCCGCCCCACGTCAAATTCATCTTCGCCACCACCGAAATCCGTAAAGTTCCGATCACGGTGCTGTCGCGCTGCCAGCGCTTTGACCTGCGCCGTATCGATGCAAACATGCTGACGGCGCTGCTGAAGAAGATTGCCGACAAGGAGAGCATCACAGTTGATGCCGCATCCCTGGCGATGATCGCCCGCGCGGGCGAAGGCTCGGCGCGCGATTCCCTGTCGATCTTCGATCAGGCGATTGCCCATGGTGCGGGCAATGTCGACGCCGAGACTGTGCGCTCCATGCTGGGCCTGGCGGATCGCGCCCGGATCATCGATCTTTTCGAGATGCTGATGCGCGGTGATGTGGCGTCCGCCCTGCGCGAGTTTCGCGCGCAGTACGATGTCGGGGCGGATCCCAGTGTTGTTCTTTCCGATCTTGCCGACTTCAACCATCTGGTGACGCGCATTCGGTTCACCCCGGATGTCGCGGACGATATCTCCCTGTCCGAGGATGAACGCCTGCGCGGCCGGGATTATGCCGAAAAGCTCTCCATCCGGGTTCTCTCTCGGACATGGCAGATGCTGCTGAAAGGCATTGCCGAGGTGGATGCGTCCAATCGTCCGGTCCAGGCTGCAGAAATGCTGCTGATCCGGCTGGCGCATGCTGCCGATTTGCCGACGCTGGATGAAGCCCTGAAATCGCTGGAAAATGGGGCGTCTTCCTCCCTGCAGCCGCCGCGAAGCGATGGCCCGCGTCCCGGCAATGGCGGCGGCGAGACCATGAGCCGCGCCGCTCCGGCGGACGCTGTCGCACCTGTACGCGGTTCCGTTGCCTCTGGTGGTGGTGCAACCATGCGGCTGGTCGAACAATCAGCGCAGCCTGTGCCCGTTGTGCCGGTGCAACCGGCTGCCGAAGAACTGGCGCCGGCGGTTCCTGTTACCAGCATCGCCGATATTGTAGCGCTCGCCGACAAGCAGCGTAACATGCAGTTCAAGATACTGGTCAAGAACTGTGTGCGGCTCGTCAGCATCAAGCCAGGACGGCTCGAGATCAATCTGACCGACGACGCCCCAAAAACGCTTTTGACAGACCTGTCGCAGAAACTCAGCGAATGGACCGGTACACGCTGGATGGTATCCCTGTCGCGGGAACAGGGCGGCCGGACCATCAACGAAACCGAAACGGCCCGGCGCGATTCCATGCTCAGCGATGCGCGCGCCGATCCGGATGTCGCGGCGATCCTGTCGCGGTTTCCGGGTGCCAAGATTATCAATGTACGGATCGCAACACCCGCCGGGCAGGCAGGTGGCGACCCGGATGGCATGGACGGGACCGGTTCCGGCGATGATACGCTGGCTCCCGTCGAAGAAGATGATTGATCAAAAGGAGTTTTTCCCATGCGTGACATTATGGGCATGATGAAACAGGCCAAGGAAATGCAGGGCAAGATGGCTGCCATGCAGGAAGAAATCGCGGCGCTGGAGGCGGAGGGCCATTCCGGCGGCGGGCTCGTCACCGTCAAGCTGTCCGGCAAGGGGGCGCTGACCTCGCTCAAGATTGATCCGTCGCTCTTCAAGGAAGATGATGTCGAGATTCTCGAAGATCTGATCATCGCTGCCCATAACGAGGCAAAAGCGAAGGTCGAGGCCATCATGGCGGAAAAGACCCAGGCATTGACGGCTGGCCTGCCAATTCCTCCGGGTTTCAAACTGCCTTTTTGAGAGCGGGCCTACAACCGCGAGGTGGTTGGAAATAGCGCCAGCATAGTGTACACTTCCTCTCGGAGTGGGTGGCAAGTTTTCACTCACCACCCGTACCTTATCTATAAAGATTTACCCGGACGGTCCATGACCAGCTCGTCCGGGTTCTCTTTATAATAAGGGTGATGCTAAACGGAAAAATCCGCATAGTTCACCTCCAAGTTCAAAGGCAAGGCTGTTGCCGCAGTCGGGTAGCCCATTCTCCCGATGCACCGGCTGGCACGGTGCCGCTGCTTCACCTTTGAACCATTGCGCTACAAACGCTTGAGGTGATGATTGCTTCGTTTGTCGCCGGCAACAACGAATGCAGGGTTGTAAAATAACTGCCTCTTTTTCGCTTGGGTTGAGTTCGCCGCGCGTCTCCGATTCCCTATGGGCAAAATTTGCTTTAAACCGGCGATATGTCGAAACGAATCGCCGGTCCCGAAATTGAACGCCTGATCCAGCTTTTGGCCAAAGTGCCGGGGCTCGGGCCGCGTTCCGCCCGCCGCGCCGCGCTGCATCTCATCAAGAAGAAGGAAGCGCTGCTGATTCCGCTGGGTTCTGCCATGCAGGACGCAGCGGACAAGGTGCGTATCTGCTCCACATGCGGCAATGTCGATACATCTGATCCGTGCATGATCTGTACCGATCCGCGTCGCGAACGGGCGACGCTGATTGTGGTCGAGGATGTTGCCGACCTTTGGGCGCTGGAGCGGGCCGGTTCAATGAACGTCCGCTATCATGTGCTGGGCGGACGGCTGTCACCGCTGGATGGTGTCGGTCCAGACGATCTCAACATCGGCAGCCTTGTCAGCCGCGTGGCGGAAGGTGAGATCAAGGAGGTCATCCTCGCCGTCAATGCGACGGTCGAGGGGCAGACGACGGCTCATTACATCACTGACCAGCTTGCGGATTTTGACGTGCGTATCACGCGCTTGGCCCACGGCGTTCCGGTCGGTGGGGAACTCGACTATCTGGACGAGGGCACGCTGGCCGCGGCCCTGCGCGCGCGGACCTCTTTATAGGGAGAAGGCTTTTGATCAGACGTCCGATGCGACTTGCCCTTGCGGCGTTGATTGCGACCGTTCTCTATGCAACAGCCGGGTTAGCCGCGTCAAAACCTGAAGTTGAAGCACAGTTCCGGGCGTGGCTTGTCAACGATCTTTGGCCCGAAGCCAAGACACAGGGTGTTTCCAAAGCGGTTTTCGATCAGGCTTTTTCCGGCGTCACACTCAATTTCGATCTGCCCGACCTGGTGACACCGGGCGAAAAACCGCAGACGCCCAAGGAGCAGCGGCAATCCGAGTTCGGCTCTCCCGGCAAGTATTTCAACGACAAGACGGTCAACGCGGTGACATCGGGTGGCACAGCGCGGTCTGGCCAGTTTGCCAAAATCCTCAAAGCGGTTGAAAGCAAATATGGCGTTCCGGGGCCGATCGTTCTCGCCATCTGGGGGCGCGAAAGCGGTTATGGCAGTGTGAAAATCCCCTACAACGCCTTTGCCGTCCTCGGCACAAAAGCCTTTATGGCAACCCGCAAGGACATGTTCCGCAAGGAGCTTTTGGCTGCGCTCCAGATCGTGGAGAAAGGCTATATCGGCGTTGCAAGCATGAAAAGCTCATGGGCAGGTGCACTGGGACAGCCGCAATTCATGCCGACGTCCTATCTCGAACATGCAGTGGATTTTGACGGCGACGGCAAGCGGGACATCTGGAATTCCGTTCCCGATACGCTCGGTTCCATCGGTCATTATCTCGCGCAGTATGGATGGCAGCGCGGCCGCGACTGGGGCTATGAAGTCAGCGTTCCGCAGACTGTCAGCTGCTCCCTGGAAGGTCCGGATCAGGGCAAGCCTTTCGCCGCATGGGCCAAGCTTGGCATCACCCGGGTCAACGGAAAGCCGTTTCCGGCCAGCGAAACCAATCGCGAGGGCTTCCTGCTGATGCCGGCCGGGCGTCATGGCCCGGCTTTTGTGGTCACCAAGAATTTCTACGTGATCAAGGAATACAATATGAGCGATCTCTATGCGCTCTTCATCGGGCATGTGGGTGACCGCATCGCCAATGGCGCGAAGGGTTTTTCCGCCGGTTGGGGAGATGTCGGCGGGCTCTATCGCTCGGACATTGCCGGTTTGCAGAAGGCGCTGGAAAAAAAGGGTTATGACGCCGGGGGAGCCGACGGTTTCCCTGGCTTCAAGACACGGCGTTCCATTGGTGATTGGCAAACGAAACAAGGCCTGCCTGCCACCTGCTTTCCCGACAAGGATCTGGTCAAGGCGATCCGTTGAACGCCGAGGCAATATCAATCAGATGTCTGAGCGCCGGCGACGGATCGTCTCGGCGCCAGACAAGCCCGGTCTCGATCCGTGGCGGCGTGCCTGACAGTTTCAGGTAGCGAACGCCGGCACGGCCAAGATTGCGCAGCGATTCCGGCACCAGCGCGATTCCCATCCCCGCGGAGACCAGGCTGATGATTGTCTGCATCTGGATGGCTTCCTGCCCGATGTATGGGACGGCACCATTGCCGGCATAATAGCCGGTGATCAGATCGTGAAAGGCCGGTGCGCTGCGGCGGGGAAAGATAATCAGCGGCTCCGACAGAGCGCCTTTGATGTCGAGTGCTCCGTTGGAGAGAGCCAACCTGCCTGATGCCACCCATTCCTCCGGGACTGCAGCGACAAGTTCCTCCTGAAGCAATGACAGATAGGCGAGAGAAGCGTGGAGGCTGGTCTGCGACGGCGGGATGATCAAGCCGGCGTGAATGTCTCCGTTCAGAAGCGCTTCGATCTGCACGTCACTCGTTGCCTCCTGCAGGCCGATCTGCACGCCGGGGTAACCCGTTTTGTAACGGCCGAGCAGTGCCGGCAGCAGGCTGTAATCGGCTGTGCTGACGAAAGCGAGGTTCAGACTGCCCATGGTGCCGCGCGCGAGCTGCCGGGCAATGCCGGGGAGCGCGCCTGCTGCGTCCAGAACCTTGCGCACATGATCAAGCCATTGGGCACCCGCAAGCGTCAGCGCGACGCTGCGCTTGGTGCGCATGAACAGTTCGACGCCGATCTCCTCTTCGAGCGCGAGTATGGTTTGGCTGAGCGGTGGTTGGGTCATGTTGAGCCGCGCCGCCGCTCTCCCGAAATGCAGTTCTTCGGCAACAGTGATAAAGTAGCGCAGCTGACGCAGATCCATGCCGCATTTTTAATATAAAATACGACCTAATCAAGTGTGAATTATATATTTCACACGTGTTTGGAAGCGCTCTAAACAAGAGGCAATCCGGTCTTGAACCAAAATATCCCAGTGGAGAAACAGTCATGGCAGTCAATGAACGCTCGAAACACATCACGCAGGGAATAGCGCGCTCGCCCAACCGGGCCATGTATTATGCGCTCGGTTATGAGAAGGCGGATTTTGACAAGCCGATGATCGGCATTGCCAATGGTCATTCCACAATCACGCCTTGCAATGCCGGTTTGCAGCCACTCGCCGACGCAGCGGTTGCGGCGGTCAAGGCAGCGGGCGGCAATCCGCAAATCTTCGGCACACCGACCATCTCGGATGGAATGGCGATGGGCACGGAGGGCATGAAATACTCGCTGATCTCGCGCGAGGTGATCGCCGATTGCATCGAAACCTGCGTGAACGGTCAATGGATGGACGGCGTTCTAGTGCTGGGCGGCTGCGACAAGAACATGCCCGGCGGCATGATAGCCATTGCCCGTACCAATGTTCCGGCGATCTATGTCTATGGCGGTACGATCAAGCCGGGTAAATGGAAGGGCAAGGATCTTTCCATTGTTTCCTCTTTCGAAGCCGTGGGTTCTTTCATGGCGGGCAAGATGAGCCAGGAAGATTTTGAAGGCATCGAGCGCCATGCCTGTCCTTCCACCGGTTCCTGCGGCGGCATGTACACCGCCAACACCATGAGCTCTTCGTTCGAGGCACTGGGCATGTCGTTGATGTCCTCGTCGACCATGGCCAATCCGGATGCCGAGAAGGCGGACAGCACCGCCGAATCAGCACGCGTTCTGGTCGAAGCTGTGCGCCGGGGTATCCGGCCGCGGGACATCATCACCCGCAATTCCATCGAAAATGCCGTATCGCTGATCATGGCCACCGGCGGATCGACCAATGCTGTGCTGCATTTTCTGGCCATCGCCCATGCTGCGGAAGTCGAATGGACGCTGGATGATTTCGAGCGCGTGCGCCGCAAGGTTCCGGTGATCTGCAATCTTCGGCCGTCAGGCCAATACATGGCTGTGGATCTGCACCAGGTCGGCGGCATCCCACAGGTCCTGAAAATCCTGCTCAATGCCGGGTTGCTGCATGGTGACTGCCTGACGATCACCGGCCGGACCATTGCCGAGGAACTGGCCCACGTTCCCGACGCTCCGCCCGTCGATCAGAACATCATCAGACCCATCGACAAGGCCCTCTACAAGGAGGGACATTTGGCTATCCTCAGGGGAAATCTGGCGATGGGCGGTGCTGTTGCAAAAATCACCGGTCTCAAAAACCCGGTTATCCAGGGTCCCGCACGGGTGTTCGACGACGAGCAGTCGGCGATGGACGCCATCCTCTCTGACAAAATCAGGCCGGGCGATGTGCTGGTCCTGCGTTACCTCGGCCCCAAGGGCGGACCCGGCATGCCGGAAATGCTGGCGCCGACATCGGCAATCATCGGACGCGGTCTGGGTGAAAGCGTCGGGCTCATCACCGACGGACGGTTCTCCGGGGGAACCTGGGGCATGGTGGTCGGCCACGTCACGCCGGAAGCGTTCGAGGGCGGCGCAATTGCTCTCGTCAGGGAGGGCGATATGATTACCATCGATGCCCACAAGCAGCTGCTGCAGCTTGAAGTCAGCGATGCCGAACTGGAAGAGCGCCGCAAGGCATGGCAGCAGCCCGCGCCGCGCTATACACGGGGTGTCCTGGCGAAATTTGCCACGCTGACCAAATCCGCCAGTGAAGGCGCAGTCACGGGCTAGGGAGACTGATTTTCCCATTGTCGCGATGGCAAAAACAGTCTGTCAAGGCATGGGTGGTATGAATGCCACCCATGAAATGCGATCCTGACGCGCAGTCGAATAGTCAGGAAATCAGCACATGCCAGCCTTGGTGAATGGACAATGGATCAAGGGCGACGTCGCCGCCAGTGAAATGAAAGATGGAGCTTTCCACCGCGAGCCGACCCGGTTTCGCAACTGGATCACGGCAGATGGCGTGCTCGACAAGGAGGGAACGCCAACCTTCAAGGCAGAGGCCGGGCGTTATCAGCTCTTCGTTTCATATCTGTGTCCCTGGGCGTCGCGGACGCTGATCTTCCGTCATCTCAAGGGGCTGGAAAACATCATCAGCGTTGCGGTGGCCGAGCCCGCGCTCGGTGAAAACGGCTGGACATTCACCAATCTCGTCGATGCCGGGCAAAAAGCGCCGCCGATCCATTATCTGCACCAGCTCTACACCGCCAGCCTTGCGACCTATACCGGCAAGGTTTCGGTGCCCGTGCTGTGGGACCGCCGCGAGGGGCAGATCGTCAACAACGAGTCTGCCGATATTATCCGCATTCTAAACAGCGCTTTTGACGGACTGACCGGCGATAAAAGGGATTTCTATCCCGAACGCCTGCGGCCGGAGATCGAGCGGTGGAACGCCGTCGTCTATGACAACATCAACAACGGCGTCTATCGCGCCGGCTTTGCAAAATCACAGGCAAGCTATGATGAAGCCGTGCGCGATGTCTTTGCGGCGCTTGATCGCGTGGAAGCGCATCTGGCCGATCATCGGTATCTCGCGGGGCAGTACCTGACCGAAGCCGACTGGCGGCTGTTTGTTACGCTCGTCCGGTTTGATGCTGCCTATAATGGCGTCTTCAAATGCAACATCCGGCGGCTCGAGGACTATCATCATCTCTCGCATTATCTGCGAGAGCTCTATCAGTTTGAAAACGTGCGCGAGACGGTGAAAATCGCTCATATCAAGGCGGGGTACTATTCCATCGCCTCTGTGAATCCGACGGGTATTGTGCCTGCCGGTCCATTGATTGATTTCGACCGGCCGCATGACCGCGAGCGCCTGATGGGTAAGGGCATTGTCATGCGCTAATGCGTCGAAGGACAAGATTTAGAACAAAGAAGCCCGATGGCCGGATGAAATGTCCGGCCATCGGGCTTTTTGCATTGTGGCACAAATTTCCCTGATTTTTGGCTTGTCAGAAATACCCATATGTGAAAATAATATTTACAAAAGAAGATGGAGGAGGCGAGGACAATGAAACACCCGTTCGATTTCAGGTGTCTGGAACAGCGCGGAACTGTGCGTGAAGACCGCGGCGGGGTGCGGCCGTGACCGGGTTTGCACCGACTGTCGGCGTCTCCTCGACGCATCCGAAGAACATGCCGGCCGATCATGCGGCTTTGCCGGTCTGGAATGCTGAAAACTGGTTTTACGAGGATTGGCCGGTCGGACAGAAAATCCGTTCGCTGCGGCGCACGATTTCCGAAAGCGACAGTCACCTCTTCAACACGCTGGTCACCGATATCCATCCCTATGTGCAGGACCAGATGTTTGCGGAAAGCGAAGGCATTTTCGGCAGGCGGCTCGTCGCCGGTGCCTTTGTCTTTTCCGCCGGGCTTGGCCTTGTTGCGACCAACTGCGTCAACGCCTTTTCCTATGGTTATGACAAGTTGCGTTTCATCAAACCCGTGTTCCTGAACGATACGATTTATACGATCAGGACCAATCTCGATAAGCGTCCGCGCTACAAGGATTTGGGGCTGATCCGCGCCAGCTATGAAGTGTTCAAGAACGAAGGCGAGCTCGTCCTCTACTGCGAGCATCTGCAAACGGTGAAATACCAGAATCCCGCCGATTTTATTGGAAAGACCGAGAAGTGATGACCACGGACAATGCTGATCTGCCGCTTGCCGGCCTGCTCGTCGTTGATATGAGCCAATTCCTGTCGGGCCCCTATGCCTCGCTGCGCCTGATGGATCTCGGCGCGCGGGTCATCAAGATCGAGCGCCCCGACGGCGGCGATCTCTCACGCCGGCTTTATCTGAGCGATACCGAAATCGGCGGTGACTCGACGATTTTTCACGCGATCAACCGTGCCAAGGAAAGTCTTGCGATCGACCTGAAAAGTGAGAGCGACCTGGCTTCCCTGCGAAAACTGCTCGGCAAGGCCGATGTCCTCATCCAGAATTTCCGCCCCGGCGTCATCAAACGACTGGGACTGGACTACGACGCGGTGAAAGCCATCAATCCGCGGCTAGTCTATGCCAGCATCAGCGGCTACGGTGAGGAGGGCCCGTGGGTCGGCCGCCCCGGGCAGGATCTGCTGGCGCAATCGCGCTCCGGCCTGATGTGGCTGAATGGCGATGAAAGCCAGGGACCCGTGCCGTTCGGGCTTGCGGTCGCCGACATGCTGGCGGGTGCCGCCACGGTTCAGGGGGTTCTTGCCGCCTTGGTGCGGCGCGGGATCAGCGGAACCGGCAGCCATATCGAAACAAGCCTGCTGGAATCGCTGATCGATTTCCAGTTCGAAGTGCTGACCACCCATTTGAATGACGGCCGCCGGCTGCCCAAGCGCTCTGATTTCCGCAGTGCGCATGCCTATCTCTCTGCCCCATACGGCGTTTACCCGACCAAGGACAATTATCTGGCTCTTGCCATGACGCCGTTGCCCAAGCTCGCTGATCTTCTCAGCCTGGATGAACTGGCACCCTATCGCGATACGCCCGCCAGCTGGTTTACCGCCCGGGATGAGATCAAACGCATCATCGCCCAAAAACTCGCCACACAGGAGACCGAGCATTGGCTTTCGATCCTTGAACCCGCTGATATCTGGTGCGCGAAAGTGCTGAACTGGGAAGAACTGATGGCAAGCGACGGCTTCAAGGTTCTCGATATGCTGCAAAGGGTGGATCGGGCGGACAATGTTTCCATTCTCACGACTCGGTCGCCTATCCGGGTCAACGGCAAACGGGCAAAGTCCGACCGCGCCGCGCCGCGCATTGGCGAGCACAGCGAGGCGATCCGCAAGGAGTTCGGTCTGTGAGCGATATCACGTTGAAAGGCATGACGTGGAGCCATCCGCGCGGCTACGACCCCATGGTTGCCTGCTCTAGGCTCTGGCAGGAGAAGACAGGCGTCACGGTGGAATGGGCCAAGCGTTCGCTGCAGGACTTTGAGTCCTTTCCAGTTCAGGAACTGGCGCGAACCTACGATCTGATCGTCATCGATCATCCGCATGTCGGGCAGATTACGGCAGAGAACTGCCTCGCCCCGCTGGATGTTGCCGGCCGGGAGGCGGAGCGCCGCGCGCTGCTCAAGGGCAGCGTCGGGCAATCCTATCCAAGCTACCACTGGCAGGGACATCAATGGGCATTTCCGATCGATACGGCAACGCAGGTCTGTGCCTGGCGCCCCGATCTCCTGGAGCGGTCACCCGGCAGCTGGGATGAAATGCTGGTTCTCGCCCGCGCAGGCAGGATCCTTCTTCCGCTCCGGCCGCCGCATTCGCTGATGACCTTTTATACTCTGAGCGGCAACATGGGGATGCCCTGCGCCACGACAACCGGAGAGTTGATCGAACCGCAGCATGGGGTTCGTGTGCTGGAAATGATGCGCGAGATCAGTGCCCTCGTCGATCCCGCGTGTTTCGAGATGGACCCGATTGCCGTGCTTGAACGGATGGCCGAGGCCGGATCGGCGGTTGCCTGCGCGCCGCTGATCTATGGTTACGTCAACTACGCCATTGCGGGATTTCGGCCGCATCTTGTGGCCTTTGCCGACATTCCAACCGCGGGCAACAGCGGGCCAATGGGTTCTGCCCTCGGCGGAACCGGGATTGCCGTTTCTGCCTTTTCCGAACACCGGCAAGCGGCTGTCGATTTCGCCTACTGGATTGCCAGCGGCGACGTCCAGCGTGGTCCTTATGCGCACACGGGCGGCCAGCCGGGGCACGCGGACGCGTGGGAAGACGAGGCGGTGAATATGGCGACGTCAGATTTCTACACCGCAACGCGCCGGACATTGGAAGCGGCGTGGGTGCGCCCGCGCCACAATGGTTACATGGCCTTTCAGCAATCCGCGTCGGATTGCCTTAACGCGGGTTTGCGCGGGCACAGTGGGGCGGAGACCATTGTTGATGATCTCAACGATCAATTCCGCCGGAGCTTCGATAGGTGATGTCAGCCCGTCTTGCCGGCGCGCATTTGTCCGGAGCGGCCATACTCGCTCGGGCAAATACCGATGCCGCGCTGGCATTCAGGCGGGTTTTTCCCCGTAATCTCGGTTTGCCGCGGTGTCCATGTCGCATAGGTTGAGCCACAGGCAGACAAAGCCAGGCCACAGAGGAGTGTTGCGACAGTGATGAATTTCATTCTAAGACCTCGACCCAAACAATGAAGGTCACATCTGCCGCAAATGGAACAGAATGTCAAAGCGGTAAGGGCGTGTGCCGGGTGGATTGCGTCAAGCGTATCGCTTTTCGGGCCGGGTGTCCGTTCCGTTGACGTCCGGATGGGCATTGACGGCCGTGATCACCGCAAGAGCGGCGAGTGAGTTTACGCTGCGATTGCCGCGGTTGAATGCGGTCATCACGGTCTCCGCGATAATCCTCGCTTCGTCATCGGTGCTTGACTGCACGAGAAGGGTGGCAGCGGCCCTGTTGTAGGCCGCCAGCATCAGGTCCCAATCATCCTGCGAATAGGCTGGCTCTGGAGGATTTGTGAAAGGCATGGGGAATAGTCCTTTCCTGAATCGAATGAAATCCCGCTTGGGAAAAAAGCTAGCCCTTCAAATGCGGCATGGCAATTCGAAACGATTTGTTGCGGCTGCGGAAGAGCTTACCGCAGTGCAAACAGACGAGCGGCGTATCGGAATATGGCAGATGGCATCACGGGTATTGAGCCGGCTTCCACGGCCTGCTAGATGCTGGTCCCAAGCCCGCTACATCGTGTTTTCAGCGTCTGTTCTGGCTTGGATATGCCGCGAAAGCCGGGCCCATCTCTGGCTGAACCAGGGCGTGACAAGTGAAACCTTTTCAAAGTGTTGGTTGGAGAAGGACGGCTTGGTCTCCTCGAACGTCCAGACCTTGAAGTTCGTCAGCTGGTGCGGCCCGAATGTATAGATAAGAGGGATATCAGCGGCGTCCCGCCCACGGGCGACAACAATGCGGCCAATGCGGCGCTTGTTATGGCGCGCGTCGAATGTGTGCCACTTACCGCCGAGGTAAACTTCGAACCAGGCGTTGAAATCCATGGGGGCGGGATCGGCGGGAACGCCGATATCGCCCATGTATCCGTTGACGTAACGGGCCGGAATGTTCATGCAGCGGCAGAAGGCCACGGCCAGATGCGCAAAGTCGCGGCATACGCCGACCCGCTCTTCATGCGCTTGCGCGGCGGTCCGCGTGGCACGGGCAAAACCATAGCTGAACGTCAGGCGCTGATTGACGTAATCACAGATCGCCTGAACACGTGTCCAGCCGGGCTCCACCTGACCGAAGAGGTTCCATGCCAGATTGCTGAGCTCGTCCGTTTCGCAGTACCGGCTTGCCGACAGAAAGGCCAGACACTCGGTCGGCAGCTTGTCGACGGTCAACTCCCGGGCATCGCCGTCAACTGGGTCGGGTAAGCCATCATCCCGCAGCACCGCGTCGTATTTCAACGATAGATTTCCGGCAGGAGCCAGAAGGCGCAGACAATTATTCCCGAAGAGATCGCGAAAATTCTCCAGCTTCACACCGGGTGTTGCGACGGGGCCGCGTTCACAAACAATGTCGGAAAGCCGGTCCGACTCCAGATTCAGATAGGTCGTCATAGGTGTTGGTTCGTTGCATTGAATAGCAATTTCATATCCGACACGGATCAACATGGCGCATCCTTTTGGGGTTTTGAGGAAAACGCGACAATGACGGTTTGGGTTCCTGTCCGGCGAAATAAAATATCGCGCGAGGGCATCCCTGCAGGGTCCTTCAGCTTTTGTTGACCATAGGCCGGTAAAATCTGAAACGAATGCGCTTGAAGCCCGTTATGCCCAGAGAGCGCCATCGCGGAAAACCGGTGGATACCCACAGGACAGGCCGCTTTGAGGATTGGGTGCGCATTGGAAGGTGAATGCCAATCTTGCTCCAGAAATGGTTGGGAAGGGCTATGGCAGTAAAACACGGAACATCACATCGACGGGTCGCCGCTGTCGTCCGCGCGCAGATCACGCGGCAGGAGTTCCGCAATGCGGTGCAATCCTCCCAGCCGTCTCAGGCCGACCGGGAACTCCCTTCCCAGTTCGTCGAGTTGCTCAAACGCCTGGAGAAGGCCGAGAAACCCAAACGATAGCATTCCTGTGAAAAGCCCGGGTCAGTTCCGGCTGGCATCCTGCATGACCTTGCCCTGGGAGGCGAGGTGCGGGTAACGGCCATATTTTGCCGTGTGCTGGACAAAGCTGCCAAACGACAAGGCAAACGCCAGGAAGATGAAAAAGACGATGCCAAGACGCTGTGCAAGCATGACAGATACCCCCGGTGTAACTGGCGCGACAATAGGCGGGGCAACCTGAATAGACGTGGAATCCGTCGTTCATCCAGCGTTTCGATTTGTTAAAAGTTTATGAAATTTTCGCTTGTGCCGGGGGCATTCCGGCCTTGCCCGCGGCAGCGGGTTTTCTGACCGACCAGCGGTGATGCAGCCGTGCCAGCATCAGGTAGATGACGGGCGTCGTGTAGAGGGTCAGAACCTGCGAGACGATGAGGCCGCCGACGATGGTGATGCCGAGCGGACGGCGCAGCTCCGTGCCCGGACCAGTGGCAATGATCAGCGGTATGGCGCCCATGATGGCGGCGAGTGTTGTCATGAGGATTGGCCGGAAGCGCTTGAGACACGCCTGATAAATGGCCTCTTCGGCCGAGAGGCCGGAAACCCGTTCGCCGTGCAGGGCGAAATCCACCATCATGATGCCGTTCTTCTTGACGATGCCGATCAGAAGGATGATGCCGATGAAGGCGATCAGTGTCAGGTCCGTGCCTGTCACCACCAGTGCCAGCAGGGCGCCAAGCCCGGCAGACGGCAAGGTGGATATGATGGTCAGCGGATGGGCGAGACTTTCATAGAGAATGCCCAGCACGATGTAGACCGTCAGCAGGGCTGCCAGGATAAGCAGGGGCTGGCTGCCCGTGGATTGGGTGAGGGATGCCGCATCGCCGGCAAATTCCGCGTGCAGCGAATCTGGAAGATGCATTTCGAGCACAGCCGCCTGCACCGCATTGTTTGCCTCTTCCAGTGACGTTCCCAGAGCCAGATTGTAGGAAATGGTGACGGACGGAAACTGGCCCTGATGGTTGACGACGAGGGGTGCCAGCGTGCGCTCGATCCTGGCCACGCTGCTGAGTGGCACCTGAATTCCACCGGTTCCGGTGACATGAAGATTGGCGATCTGCGCGGGGTCGCGTGCATAGTCATTGTTCGCTTCAATCACCACGCGGTACTGGTTGCGTGCGGAATAGATGGTGGAAATCTGCCGTTGCGAAAAGGCATTGTTGAGCGCGCTATCTATATCGCCGATTGCAACGCCCATCCGGGCTGCGGCAACGCGGTCAATGGTGACATTGGCCTGCAAGCCGTTCGGCTGGCGGTCCGTCGCAACGTCAGTCAACCCCGGTTCCTGCTTCAGGCGGTCGAGTATCTTTGGCGCCCAGGTGACCAGTTCGTTGTAGTTGGCATCCCACAGGGTGAACTGATATTGCGACTGGGTCGAGCGGCCGCCGGCACGGATGTCGCCCGGTGAAAAAAGGAAGGTCGAAAGGCCTGCCACGGATGCAAGCGATTTGCGCATGCGGTCGATGACGACAGCGGTCGGGTCGCGTTCTTTCTCCGGTTTCAGCGAAATCAGCAGTTGTCCGCGATTGACGCCGGAGGAAAAACCGCCGCCACCCACCGAGGAGCCAACGCCCGCAACCGCCGGGTCCTGGCCCGCGATCTCTGCCGCCTGCCGTTGCAACAGCACCATGGCCGGATAGGAGATGTCGGTGGAGGCCTGCGTGCCACCCATGATGAAGCCCGTATCGTCCTGCGGGAAAAAGCCCTTGGGAACCTTGATGTAGAGAAAGATCGTGATGGCTACGCAGGCAAAAATCACGAGAACAGCCAGAACCCGGTGATAGAGAACGCTCTTCAGTGTGCGGCCATAGAAACCGATAACCGCATCCAGCGTGCCTTCGACGATACGGCCGAAAATACCCGGGCGTGCGTCGGTGTCATGGGCCTTCAGTCTATGTCCGCAGATCATGGGTGTGACGGTCAGCGATACCACGGTGGAAACCGCGATGGTGAATGCAAGCGTCAGCGAGAATGTCTGGAAGAAACGGCCGACAATGCCACCCATGAAGAAGAGGGGAATGAAGGCGGCGAGCAATGACAGGCTGATCGAGACAACGGTGAAACCGATCTGCCGCGCGCCTTCGAGTGCTGCGCGCATCGGCTTCATGCCCGCCTCCAGATTGGCATAGATGTTTTCGATCATCACAATGGCATCGTCGACAACGAACCCGACGGATACGGCCAGTGCCATCAGGGAAAGATTGTCGATGGACAGGCCCCAGGCCCACATGGCGGCAAAAGTGCCGGCCAGCGACAAGGGCACTGTGACCCCCGCCGCAATGGTCGGTGTCGCGCGCCGCAGGAAAACCATGACGACCGCCATCACCAGGCAAATGGTTGCCAGAAGGGTCCACTGCATATCGTTGACGCTGGCATGGATGGTCGTGGTTCGGTCCGAGAGGACGGCAATGTCGATGCCCGGAGGGATCAGCCGTTTCAGATCGGGCAGCAATGTCTTTACCGCATCGACGGTGGTGATGACATTGGCATTGGCCTGCTTCGTGATGTTGAGAAGCACGGAGGGCTTGCCGTTATACCAGGCATCCGAACGGCTGTTTCTCACACCCTGGTCGACAGTGGCGATATCGGAAAGGCGCACGGCAGTTCCGTCGCCGCTGCGGATAATGACGCGGCCGTAATCCTCCGGCGTTTTCAGCTGCGCATTGGTGCCGATCGAGAAGGCAAAATCAGCGCCGTCGATGGAGCCCACCGGCTCGGCAACATTGGCGTTGGTGATCGCCGTGCGCACATTGTCGAGTGACATGCCCATGGCGGCCAGCCGGTCGGGATCGAGGCGGATGCGCACGGCGGGCTGATCAGCGCCGCTGGCCGTCACCTCGCCGACGCCGTCGACTTGCGAAATGCGCTGGACGATAACCGTGTCTGCCGCATCATAGATGGCGCTGGCAGAGATCGTATCCGACGTCAGCGCCAGAATGAGGACCGGTGCGGCTGCCGGGTTGACCTTGCGGAAGCTGGGCAGCGTCGGCAGATCGGACGGCAAGTCGGTTGCCGCCGCATTGAGCGCGGCCTGCACATCCTGTGCCGCACCGTCGACATCGCGCGACAGATCGAACTGGACTGTGATGTTGGTCGATCCGAGCGAACTGACCGAGGTCAGTTCGGTAACGCCGGCGATGGAGCCCAGGCGGCGTTCCAGCGGAGCGGCGACGCTGGCGGCCATTGTCGCAGGATCGGCGCCGGGACGGCTGGCCGATACGCGGATCGTGGGCAGGTCGACCGATGGCAGGCTGGCAACCGGCAGAAAGCCATAGGCAACAATCCCGAGCATCAGCAGCCCCAGTGCCAGAAGCGTGGTTCCAACAGGTCTGCGGATGAACGGGTCCGAAATGTTCATAGGGCGCCGTCCGTTTCAGGGGCGGGCGTGCCGGTCGGCCGTCCGACGATACGGCTGCGCAGCCGTTCGAAACCGAGATAGATGACGGGCGTCGTGTACAAGGTCAGAAGCTGGCTGAGGACGAGGCCGCCAATGATGCTGATGCCGAGCGGGATACGCAGTTCCGATCCTGTCCCTTGGGCAAGCGCCAGCGGCAGGGCGCCGAAGAGCGCCGCGAGCGTGGTCATCATGATCGGGCGAAAGCGCAGGATCGACGCTTTGACAATCGCTGCGCGCGGATCCAGCCCTTCGGTTCGTTCCGCCTCGAGGGCAAAGTCGATCATCATGATCGCGTTCTTCTTGACGATACCCATCAGCAGCACAATGCCGATAAGCGCGATGATGGACAGGTCCTGGCCAAACAGCATCAGTGCAACCAATGCGCCGACACCCGCCGAGGGCAGTGTCGACAGGATGGTGATCGGATGGATCGCGCTTTCGTAAAGCACGCCAAGCACGATGTAGATCGTGACGATGGCCGCGAGGATCAGCCATGGCTCACCCGCGAGAGAGTTGGCAAACTCAGCGGCATCGCCGGAATATTGCCCGCGGATGGAGTCGGGCAGGGCGATTGCCTTTTGCGCCGCTTGGATTGCGGTCACTGCGTGGCTGAGCGATGCCCCCGGAGCAAGGTCGAAACTGACCGTAACGGCAGGAAACTGCTCGTCATGGCCGATGACGAGGGGAGCCGTCGTGAACGAGGCAGTGGCAAACGCGCTCAGTTGCACCTGCGTGCCGTTGGCGCCGCTGACGTAAAGCTTCCCCAGCGATTTCGGGTCTGCCTGATATTGCGGCGAGGCCTCGAGGATGATGCGGTATTGGTTCGCCTGTCCGTAAATGGTGCCGATCTGGCGCTGCCCGAAGGCATCATTGAGGGTGTCGCTGACCGCCTGCATCGACACACCGAGCCGGGATGCGGTTTCCCGGTCGACATTGACGAAGATGCGTCCGCCGCCCATTTCCACTTCCGAAGCGACATTGATAAGAGACGAATCGCGCTGCAGTTCCGTTGCAAGCCGCTGCGCCCAGTTGACGACGGTCGCCGTGTCCGTGCCGGTCAACGTATACTGATAGGGTGCACGGCTGGTCCGGGTGCTGATGCGGATATCCTGCACGCTTTGGAACGTGACCTGCACACCGGGAATACCGGTGGTTTCGCTGCGCAGGCGATCGATGATCTGTGAGGCGGAATCCGACCGCTGGTCTTGCGGTTTCAGCACAAGGCTGAGTGTGCCCGTGTTGGGCGTGAGATTGGTTGTGCTGGTTCCAACGACGGAAACAACACCGGCGACGTCGGGATCGTGCTGCAGCCTGTCGGTGACGATAGCCTGGGTCCGCTTGATCGCCTCGAACGAGGTTGTCGGCTCGGTTTCGATGATCGCGGTTATCAGCCCCGTATCCTGCGAGGGCAGGAAGCCTTTGGGAATAATGATATAAAGTGCAATGGTTGCCGCCAGTGTGATGGCTGTCAGCAGCAGCATGAGCTTGCTGCGGTCCAGCGCCCAGAGAAGGCTGCTGCGGTAACCCGCTATGATCCGGTCCATCCCGCGATCAATGCCATGCAGAATGCCGCGGCGCTCGCCTTCGCCCTTGCCGTGCAGGATGCGGGCGCACATCATCGGCGTCAGCGTCAATGAAACCACCGCCGACACGACAACTGCTATCGTCAGCGTCAAAGCAAATTCGCGGAACATGCGCCCGACAATGCCCGTCATGAAGAGCAGTGGAATGAATACGGCGATCAGCGAAACGGTCAGCGATATGATGGTGAAGCCGATCTCGCCCGCGCCCTTGAGCGCTGCATCCAGCGGGCCTTCACCATCTTCTATGTGACGCACGATATTCTCGATCATCACGATGGCATCGTCGACCACGAAGCCGGTGCCGATGGTGAGAGCCATCAAGGAGAGATTATCAAGACTGAACCCGGCAAACCACATCACGCCGAATGTCGCCACAAGCGACAGCGGCAGGGCAACGCCCGCAATGATGGTGGCCCGGACAGTTCGCAGGAAGATGAAGACGACGAGGATGACGAGCGCGACACTGATGGCGAGGGTCAGCTGCACGTCATGGATCGATGCGCGGATGGTGTTGGTCCGGTCGTTCACCACATCCAGCGTGACACCCGCCGGCAAGGCCTGTTTGAGCCGCGGAATCTGTTGCAGCACGCGCGAAACCGTATCGATGACATTGGCACCCGGCTGCCGCATGACGTCGATGACGACCGCGGGCTGCCCCTGGTACCAGGCGCCGACACGGGCATTTTCCAGCCCTTCAACTACCGTCGCCACGTCCTTGAGCAGGACGGGGGAACCATTCTTGTACGTCACGATGATCGCATTGTAATTCTGCGGATCGACGATCTGGTCATTGGCCGAAATGGTATAGGACTGATGGGTGCCATCAAGCGCGCCCTTGGCGCCGGCGACGCTGGCATTGGTGATTGCCGAGCGGATGTCTTCAAGCGATATGCCATAGGAGGCAAGCCGCGGCAGGTCCGCCTGTATCCGCACCGCCGGCCGCACGCCGCCCTGGATATTGACATTGCCGACGCCCGTGACTTCGCTCAGGCGCTGCGCCATCATCGTATCGGCAAAATCGCTAAGGTTGCGGATCGAATAACTCGTCGAGCGCAGGGCAAGGGTGATGATCGGTGTATCGGCGGGATTTACCTTCGCATAGGTCGGCGGGTAGGGCAGGGTTCGCGGCAGCATGGAACCGGCGGCGTTGATCGCGGCCTGTACATCTTGCGCTGCCCCGTCGATATCCCGGTCGAGATCGAACTGGAGGGTCACCTGGCTGATGCCGAAAGCGCTTGATGAAACCATCGACGAAAGGGAAGGAATTTGCCCCAGCTGCCTTTCGAGCGGCGCGGTAACGAGCGAAGCCATGGTGTCGGGATTGGCGCCCGGCAGCTGCGTCGTCACCTGGATCGTCGGAAAGTCCACCTGCGGCAAGGGGGCAACCGGCAGCGCGAGATAGCCGAGGATGCCGCCGAGCAGGACGGCAATCCCCAGCAGCGAGGTTGCGATCGGACGGTGGATGAAGGGGGTGGAAACACTCATTTCGCGGTTCCGTTGTCAGCCTCTTCGCCGTTTGCGCCAGCATTCTTCTGGTTGCGCCGTTTGTGCTGCCGTTCGCCGCTCTTGGGTGCGCCCGCCGGTTGTTTGTCATCGGCCGCCGGGGTGCTGTCCGGTGCAGGCGCAGCCCCCTGATCCCCGGCGCTGGTCACCTGCACCTTGGCGCCATCCTGCAGGCGGGCAAAGCCGGTGGTGACAACGCGGTCGCCGGCTGCGACGCCATCGGTAATGACTGCCTGCACATCGTCTTGCTGTCCCACGGTGACCGGGCGCATGGCAACCGTATCGCCCTGCTGGAGCAGATAGACAAAGGTTCCCGATGGCCCGCGCTGCACCGCTGCGGTGGGGACGACAATCGCACCGCTCAGCGTCTGGACAAGCAGGCGCGCATTGACGAATGCGCCGGGCCAGAGAACGAGTTTGTCATTGGGGAAATTGGCCTTCAGCTTCACCGTTCCCGTTGTCGGATCGACCTGATTGTCAATGACGGCAAGCGTGCCGTTGTCGATGACGGTTTTGCCGTCGCCGGAAATGGCTTGTACGGCCAATGTGCTGGCCGAACTTGCCCGGTTGATCTTGCTCAATTGCTGTTGGGGAATGGCGAATTGCACCGATATCGGCTTGATCTGCGAGAGTGTCACGATGCCCGTCGCATCGGAGGTGCTGACGATATTGCCGATATCGACATTGCGGATGCCGGTGCGCCCGTCAATGGGCGCGCGGATGACCGTGTAGTTGAGTGTTGCCTGCGCGCTTTCGATGGCGGCCTCGTCGGATTTGATCTGCGCTTCGTATTGCGCCACCAGCGCGCGCTGCGTGTCTGCCTGCTGCTGGGTGCCGGCATTGGTCTGGGCAAGCTTGGTATACCGTTCGAGGTCAAGCTTGGAATTGGCAAGCAGTGCCTGATCCTGTGCCTTCTTTGCCGTCGCCTGGTCGAGCTGTGCCTTGTAGATCGCATCATCGATGCGGGCGAGCACGTCGCCCGCCTTCACGTCCTGTCCTTCCTGGAATTCGATGGCCGCCAGTTTGCCGCTGACCTGCGAACGCACCACCACGGAATTGAGAGGCCGCACCGATCCGACGCCATCGATATAGACCGGGACATCGGCGGATTTGGCGTCAGTCACCAGGACAGGTGTGGGGCCGAGGCTCTGTCCGCCACCGCGCCGTGACCCGCCCCGGCGTCCGGTGTCACTCTGGCCGCCGGACGGGGCGGCAGCATTCTGCGCCGCAACGCCCAGACCATTTGTCCACCAGCGATCCCGCGTCACATAAGCGCCTGCACCCAGCGCCGCAATGACCAGGATCGATACCAGGACACGCGATTTCGATACCATTCATTCACCTGTTCTTGTCATCCCTCGAAAGGGCATAAGTTAAACAGGACATTAGCGGGTATTGGGGTTGCTTGGAAATTGCCGCAGCCATTAAATTTTGTCCATATTTGAGCCGCTTTTGCTTGCGTCCATACGCCGTTCAAGGCTAGGAACAATCCGAAACAGATCGCCCTTCTCAAGGTGCCACTTGCTGACTGCCACACGGCTCTATATTGCGTCTTTCGCCCTGACGCTTGTCGCCCTCTTTGCCGTCCTGCAGCTAGGACTGCTTTCGGCTCTGCTATCCGGACTTCTTGTCTACAATCTTGTTCATCTGGCCGCGCCACAGCTGGGTAAACTGGGTGTTTCCAACAGCTTGACGAAGACCCTGGCGCTGGCCCTGCTGGCGATCATTTTCATTCTTCTGATCGTTGCCGCCGTGGTCAGCGGACTCGGACAATTGACCAACGGTACCGAAGGGGTTGTCTCGCTGTTCAAGAAGATGGCTGAGATCATCGATACGGCGCAGGTTCACCTGCCGGACTGGGCGAAGGCGTATTTCCCGGCCAGCCTCGACGAGCTGGAATCCATGGCGGCCAAGTGGCTGCGCGAACATGCCGGCCAGCTGCAGCTTGTCGGGCGCGATTTCGGTGTCCTGATCGTTCGCGTCATCGTCGGCATGGTGATCGGCGGCATGATCGCGCTGAGCACGGTGAATATGTCGCGCGAGCCGGGCCCTCTGGCTGTCGCGCTGGTCGAGCGGGCCAGCCTGCTCAGCGGCGCGTTCCGCAACATCGTTTTCTCGCAGATCCGCATTTCGGCGCTGAACACGTTCCTGACGGCGATCTACCTCGTCGTCATCCTGCCGATCCTTGGCGTGCACCTGCCGCTGGTCAAGACCATGATCGTCGTGACCTTTGTCGCCGGTCTCCTGCCGGTCATCGGCAACCTGATTTCCAATACCATCATCGTCGTTGTGGGTTTGAGCGTGTCGTTCATCGCTGCCGTCGGTTCACTCGCCTTCCTCGTCGTCATTCACAAGCTCGAATATTTCCTGAATGCCCGGATCATCGGCGCCCGGATCAAGTCCCGCTCCTGGGAATTGCTGCTCGCAATGGTAGTGCTGGAAGCGTGGTTCGGCGTGGCCGGTCTCGTCGCCGCCCCTATCTACTACGCCTATCTGAAGGACGAGCTGACGCTGCGCAAGCTCATCTAATCCGCCGGGTCGGTTGGGCTGCGCGCAAACAGCTGTTCGAACCCATCGACATATTTCTCAAAAAGCTTGGAGAAGATTTCGATGTCTTCAGGCGACCAGTCGGCGACCACGCTTTCGACAATGGACTGCTTCAGCGCGTGAAGTTCGGCGACCAGCCGTTGTCCGAGCGCCGTCATGACCACGACGATCCGCCGTGCATCGTTCTGCGAGGCCTTGCGGCGCAACACGTTCTTGGCGACCATCTCGGCCACGATGCGGCTGGCGCGCGAGGGGTCGATCCGCAGGGTTTCGGCAATGACGCCGACCGTCACCTCGCCGGCGAGTTCCCCGCGGCGGACCGCATCGAGAACGTCGAGATGGGTCAGTTCGAGACCGGGTGCCAGCTTCTGGATGGCAAGTCGGCCAATCACCCGCCGGCCCGTCATCAGCCGCATGCGGGTCATCACCCGCCCGATGCGCAGGAGATCATCATTCGACCCGGTTTGCGGGGTTTCAATTTTTTGTGTCGTCGTGATTTCTGTCATGATTCCAGCATAACAGATGCCTGTCGGCATTAAAATATGCAAAAGGCATTAAAGTGCGATTGACATATGTATGCTAATAGCACATAAATTGCGCCAATCAAAACCGGATACCCCGCTCCATGAACACGCCCAATACGTTCGAGCCGCTCGTTGCGGACCCGCGCAAGCGTCTGATGCTTTTCTTCTTCCTGATGGCGGCCATGTTCATGGCCGTGCTCGACAATCAGATCGTGTCGACGGCGCTGCCGACCATTGTCGGCGAGTTCGGCGAGCTTGAGCGCTTCGCCTGGATCGGCTCGGCCTATCTGCTTGCCGTCAGTGCGGTGATGCCGGTCTATGGCAAGCTGGGCGACCTGTTCGGGCGCAAATATGTGATGATCGCCGCCATATCCATCTTCACGCTGGGTTCGGCGGTCTGCGGTCTTGCCATTTCCATGAACACGCTGATTGCAGCGCGCGTGCTGCAGGGCCTCGGTGGCGGCGGCGTCATGGTCTCGATTTTTTCTGTGACTGCCGATCTGTTCGAGCCGCGCGAGCGCGCCCGTTACCAGAGCTATATCAGTCTTGTGTTCATGGCGTCCGGTGCCATCGGGCCGGTGCTCGGCGGCACGATGAGCGACCTGTTCGGCTGGCGTTCGATCTTCCTGATCAACCTGCCGATCGGCATTGCCGTCATTGCCGGGTTGGCCTTCATGCTGCCCTACCGCAAACCGGCACGCCGGCCGAAGATCGACTATGCCGGTGCCATCCTGCTCGCCCTGACCACGACCAGCCTTGTTCTGGCCGCCGATGGCGCCCAGCTGTTCGGTTCGCTGCTGGCACCCCAGACTGTCTCGCTCGTGGCATTTGCCGTCCTTTGCGCCACGGCATGGATCCTGGTCGAGCGCAAAGCGCCCGAACCGATCATACCGTTGTCGCTGTTCCGCAATTCGACCTTCACCCTGTTCCTGATCATTTCGATCGCCAGCGGTTCGATCGCCATCGGCATGGTCAATTACTTCGCCTTCTTCCTGCAGACCACGACGGGCCTGTCCCCGTCGCTCGCAGGGCTGCTGTTCATCCTTCTGACGGGTGGCATTGTCGGCGGCTCGCTGCTGACCGGCCGGCTGATCTCGACCACCGGCCGCTATAAATACCTGTCGGTGGCCAGTCTCACGCTCAGTGCCATTGCCTTCGGCCTGCTTACTCAGGTGCATGCGGGAACGCCTGTGGTCATCATCGGCCTGTTGATGCTCATGCACGGTGCCGGCATTGGCATCGGACAGCAGCTTCCGATTATCGGTGTCCAGAATGCAGCGGGCAGCCGCGATGTCGGCGCGGCGACCGGTTCCGTGTCGCTGGCCCGCATGGCCGGTGCCTCGATCGCCATATCAGCCTATGGCGCGATCATCGCGGCCAACCTGCCGCACGGTGCCGGTGCCATTCCCGGCGTCAGCAACATCGGCGAGCTGACGCCCAAGATGATGGCGGCACTTCCCGAGGCAACGCGCCGGATGCTTGCCGACAGCTATGCCGCTGCCTTCACGCCGCTGTTCCTGACGGCAGCCTGCATCGCCCTGTTCGGATTGCTGATGGCATTGCTCCTGAAGCCGGTACAATTGCCCGTGGCCGCTGCGGCCAAGAAGCTGGACACGGCCGTGGCCGAGGCGGCGGAATAGGAGAGGTTCCGCCGTTCGTTCGTCTTCCCGGCAGCCCCATTGCAGCCCTGACGGAAAAATGCTGATCTTTCCCTGCGCAGGCATGCTGCCTTGTCATGGAGAGCAATCATGAACCTCAAGACGTTTCTTCTGTCGCTGGGACTCCTCTTTGCCGCTGGCGCGGCGGCGGCATCCGCCGCCGAGCGCTGGGAGCAGTTGCCGGATCCCGCGCCTATGCCGGTGGCCGCCAAGAGCGGCACCGCCCTGGTCAATGGCATCCAGATGTATTATGCGGTCTACGGTTCCGGATCGCCCGTACTGCTCATTCATGGCGGGCTCGGCTACAGCGATATCTGGGGCGGGCAGGTGACTGACCTTGCCAAGGACCACATGGTCATTGTCGCCGACAGCCGCGGCCACGGGCGCTCGACCCGCAACGCCGATCCTTTCAGCTATGACCTGATGGCGTCTGACTATCTGGCCCTGCTCGACTATCTCAAGATAGACAAGACGGCGCTGGTCGGCTGGAGCGATGGCGGTATCATCGGCATCGACATCGCCATGCATCACCCGGAACGTCTGACAAAGGTTTTCGCGCAGGCCGCCAACACCACGGTGGATGGCGTCAAGCCGGATGTGCTGCAGAACAAGACCTTTGCCGGTTACATCGACAAGGCCGGCGGCGTGTACAGGAAAATCTCACCGACACCGGCGGAGTACGATGCCTTTGTCGAGCAGATCAGCGGCATGTGGGCCAGCCAGCCGAACTGGACTGACGATGACCTGAAGACGATCAAGACACCCATTGCCGTCGTCCTCGGCGATCATGACGAGGCGGTCAGCCGCGAGCACACGGACTACATGGCCAAGACCATTCCCGGCGCCAGGCTGGTGATACTGGACAATGCCAGCCACTTCGCCATGCTGCAGGACCCGGCGGGCTACAACCAGGCCGTGCGCGATTTCATTGATAAGTAGGGGGCTAGTCTTTGGGCTATCGATTAACGCGCTAGACGAACGTTTCTTGCCAGTTACAACTTCATGGCTCTGATCGTCGCGAGCCGTTCAGCATCTTGCGCTTCTTCTACCAGCCGCTTGACCCATTCAAGGGAATATGTGTAGTCCTTGTGGGCTGAGTGGTAGATGCAATATCGCTTGTCCGTGTTATTTGGTGACTGCGCACCTTTTATCGGACGGGCTTTGAATAATCGCCATGCCTTCGTATGGTCGTTAGAAGTGAATAGAACGCCACTCTTTTCAACAACGAGTTTGACTACATTCTGGGGCTTTAAAGGGTACAGCTCATCGGCCGCTACCTTTTGCGCTAGAACGTTGTGAATCTTTTTTCCTTCTGACGAGTCGGGCTTCACGAACTGAAAATGTGAATGCGTTTTAGAAGCAGAGTCGAGCGTGTAGATAACTCGAAATTGGAACTCTATATTGTTCTTCTGCTCGTCGCTCATACCGTCGGTTAAACGAGCATCTATCGCATCAATATGCTGCGGCAGTTCGTATTTGTTG
This sequence comes from Phyllobacterium sp. NPDC097923, assembly GCF_044760925.1. NCBI lineage: Bacteria > Pseudomonadati > Pseudomonadota > Alphaproteobacteria > Hyphomicrobiales > Phyllobacteriaceae > Phyllobacterium > Phyllobacterium sp. NPDC097923. Next base: position 404,275 of record NZ_JBIWBL010000001.1, read on the forward strand.
ATAGTGGTTACCTGTTCGATGTTCATTCGGGCGAATTGCAATGCGAACGCTAAGTCGTTCGAGAGCGTCAAATCTTTGCCGAAAAGATCGCAGAGTGCTTTCTCGAAATTAAGGCAACATGCTTGAAATATCCCAAGCCATTTCAAATCCGCTTTGCCGAGGAGCTTGTGTTCCACATCATCTCGAAGGGTTTTCAGCGCCATAAGATTTTGTTTCATGCCTTCGTTTAAAGGGAAATCTTGACGTCCCCAAAGCTCAGAGAGAGCCATCGTCTTTCCATCATCCTTGACAATACTTATCTTTTTTCGAGTGTAGAACTCGTGCATGAGATAGGTCCAAGCTACATTTGCAAGCATCGTGAACACTTCGGTTTTAAAGCGCAGCCCAGCACTATTGAACACTTGAACTGCTAAGACCATTGCCTCACGTGCGCGAATTAGTCTCTCGTGGTCATATCTATTAAGACCAGTTTGAGGATCGGTCGCCTTTTTCCATATGAGCCAGAACTCGACCTCCTCAGTAGTCGCGGCCTCTTGGCTTGCATCTTTCTTGACTGCTGAAATGCGCGCGCCGTTGATCGTCCCATTCCGGCCGCCATTAACAAGCGCCTGAATATCTTGATTGCGCCAGTTCTGCGCTAACAACCCCTTGACGATACGCTTTTCGGCGGTGGTAAGCGCGCCTTCCTTCTTCTTCTGTACCAAGAGATCCCCCATTTCTCGCGAAATTCAAGCGCAATGCTCACTTGTACCACTTGCATATTTCAACTTCGGTGGGTAGTTACTCTTAAAGTTTCCATAGGAAGTATTTCTCTTTGAATACCTTAAGCGTTTGTGGCGGTACACTCGGAGTGTTGCTTTATCAATCGCAAGTATTTCCGTCTCAGCACCAAACCATTCCTATCATTTCCTCCCCACCCCTTTCACCTCCCCACATTTCCCACTATGGTCCGCGATGAGACTGGTCGAAACGGATCGGTCTTGGGGCTTAGAAACTCCTCACGAAGCGGTTGGCATCAACCGCAATGATGTCTCCTCAGCCCTATGGCCGGGGAGGTCTCGGCGTATGTCCAGAGCTTCGGCTTAAAGGCCGTGGCGGTCGTCTTCGTGCGGCTTTCTAACTCCCCGGTCACCAGAGGCTAAACCTCGGGTGACCACTTTCCTCGCGAGACAAGGGAGTGCACATGGACAATTACAATTTCTGGTCAGACCTGCTCGATACGTTTCAATCCTCGCCGGACTGGATCAAGGCCGTATGGCTGCTGATCCCGCCCGGTTTTCTGCTTGGTCTCGTGGCGCTGACGATGCGGTTCAGGATCGCCGCCAGACAGTTGAATCAAGGCCCGAAAGGTGAGCTGATCTATTCGATCCATCGGGATGCGGGCCAACTGCGTGTCGTCAGCCATATCCCGCTGGCCGAGGGCAATCCGGGCCTGCTCGTGCTTGACCCGTCTCCCAGCGGCACGCCGCTGCATGGCTTGATCGAGAGACAAAGCAGGTCTGAGACGGATTAGAACGCCAGCCCTTCCGCAAGGATGGATCTTCTGACTGCATCCCGTTCGCGCATCCGGCCATACCAGGCTTCAAGATGCTGCAACTGGTCGAAATGGATGCTGGTCTTGTAATAGGACTTGAGCCATGGCGCTTGTCCCCAGCTCGTCAGGACGAACAGATAGGCATCCGCGACGGTGAACGTGTTCCCCATCAGGAAATCCCTGCTGGCTAGGTGTTCGTTGAGCCATGCGAAGCGCTTTTCAAGTTTGGGTCGTGCGGTTTCAACATAGTTGCCCGCTAAGCGCGCATAGAGCAGCGGAATGAAACCCTTGTGTATTTCCGTCGAGAGGAAACCGAGCATCTCCTGAAGCTGGTAGCGCTCATATGTGCCGTTGGCCGGAACCAATCCGCGCTCCGGCTTCTGGTCGGCAAGATATTGCACGATAGCGGTTCCTTCGCGCAGCACCGTACCGTCGTCGAACTGAAGGGTCGGAACATGGCCGTGCGGATTGATGGCAAAATAGTCTTCGCCGGCTTCTGTCCTGTGCGTGTTGTGGTCGACCTTCACCAGTTCGACATCGAGGCCGAGTTCATTGATGATGATGTGCGGGGACAGCGAGCAGCTTGCGGGCATGTAGTAGAGTTTCAATTTTGGTCTCCATGATGGCTTAAATGCCTCCTTAGCTTTGAAAGGAGGCGTCCGATCCATGTAGGCGAGGCAGTATAAAAACGTAAGAACGCAAAAGTTTGACATCTAGGTACATAAAATATACCAAGGGTATCATTGAGGTGCGACACAATGAAAGACACTGTAACCGGCTGTTCTGTCGAAGAAGCGATGCATCTTCTAGGTGGTCGCTGGCGTCTGCTGATTGTCTCCTTTCTGGTTGACGGGCCTAAACGCTTCAACGCGCTTCGGCGTTTCGTGCCGGGCATATCTCAGAGGATGCTCACACTCGACCTTCGTGCGCTTGAGGAGGCGGGCCTCGTGACGCGTACGGTTTATCCAACAATGCCTGTCAAGGTTGAATATGCGCTGACGGATGACGGCCGGCGGCTGGAAAAGGTCGTGGCTGTTGTTCAGGAGTTCGGCCTTTGGCTCAAAGAGCGCGACGCCGCCTGAGGGTATCAATTTCTGCTTGGCGCAATGAGCCGATACAACATGCGCAGACGGTCCTTCGGATGCCCAAAGGGAGCAGTTGCCTCCAATTCGGAGGATTGTGCAACAAGCCTGCAGGATTGCGCTACTGCTCCGGGCCGATCCTGCGGCATAGCTGGTTGCCCGACACATCTCGTCATCTCAAAAGGAATCATTCATGGCTCTTGCTAAAGGCTATGCGGCAACCGACGCCTCCAAACCGCTCACCCCGTTTGTCTTCGAACGGCGGGAACCCAATGACGATGACGTCGTCATCTCGGTCAAATATTGCGGGGTCTGCCACTCCGATATCCATCAGGCACGCGACGAATGGGGTGGCTCCAAATTCCCCATGGTGCCGGGTCATGAGGTCGCCGGGATCGTGACGGCCGTTGGCGCAAAGGTCACGAAGTTCAAGAAGGGCGACCGCGTTGGTGTTGGCTGTTTCGTCAATTCGTGCACGAAATGCGCAGCACGCGATGCCGATCTCGAGCAGTACATGCCGGGCATCGTCCTGACCTACAATGACGTTGAAGCCGATGGCGTCACGCCCACGCAGGGCGGCTACTCGGATTCCATCGTGGTTAGGGAAGGTTACGTCCTTTCCATTCCGGACAACCTGCCGCTTGACGCTGCCGCTCCGCTGCTGTGCGCCGGCATCACGCTCTATTCGCCGCTGCGGCACTGGAAGGCGGGGCCGGGCAAGAAAATCGCCATTGTCGGCATGGGCGGACTTGGCCATATGGGCGTCAAGCTGGGTCACGCGATGGGGGCGGAGATCACGGTGCTCAGCCAGACCCTGTCGAAACAGGATGACGGGTTGAAGCTCGGTGCAAGCCACTATTATGCAACCAGCAATCCCGAAACGTTCAAGACTCTTGCGGGAACCTTTGACGTCATCATCTGCACCGCCGGTGTGGCGATTGACTGGAATGCCTATCTCGGCCTGCTCAAGATCGACGGCACCATGGTTCTCGTCGGGGCACCGGAGCACCCGGTTCCCGTCAATGCCTTCTCGGTGATCGCCGGACGCAAGAGCCTCGCCGGGTCAGGTATCGGTTCGATCAAGGAAACCCAGGAAATGCTGGATTTCTGCGGCGAGCACAACATCGTTGCCGAAATCGAGACCATCGATATCAAGGATATCAACGAAGCCTATGAGCGCGTGCTCAAGAGCGACGTGCGCTACCGCTTCGTCATCGATATGGCCACCCTGTAACCATCGGGTGGCTTGCCGGAGGGCGGTTGAAGCCAGCCGCCCTCCGGGAAAAATGCGGTGCATCACTGTGCCGGTGTAAACACAGCGCAGGGCACGGCAATGCCGCGCAGCCGGTGCTCGCCGAGCGGGATCAGCGGCTGCGCCGTTTCCGCCGCGAAGGCGCCCGAAAGCAAGACGGTGTGGCCAAGCGGGCGGCACAGGCCCTCCAACCGGCTGACCAGATTGACGGCAGGGCCGATGGCGGTGAAATCCAGCCGGTCGGCCGTGCCGATATTGCCCCACAGCATGTCGCCGAGATGCAGTGCCGTGCCGAACGACAGCGGCGGCACACCCCGCACGGCGCGGTCGCGGTTGAGGTGGTCCATCCCGGCACGGGCAGCGGCGACCGCACGCAGCGCCGCGCCGCAGGCGCCGGCAGCATCACGCTCGCCAATCGGAAAAATCGCCAGAACGCCATCGCCGATGAATTTCAGCACCTCGCCGCCAAAGGCATGGACGGCACCGGCGATCCGGTCGAACCAGGCGTCGAGTGCGGCGATCACGTCATTCGCTCCTGTTGTCTCCGACAATTCGGTGAAGCCGCGAAGATCGGCGAACAGCAGGGCGGCCCGGATGGTCTCGCCCGGCTCGCGCCGCAAACGCCCGGCCAGGACCTGCGTCGCGCTGCGCCGGCCGAGATAGGTGGTCAGGAGTGCGGTCAGCGTCGAACGCGCGGCCAGCAATGCCAGCGGCGCAGCGGCAAAGCGGGCGGTCTGCCGCAGCAGGTCCGACTCCTCCCCGCTGAGCGGGCGGTGCGCGGCCCAGCCAAGCACGGCACCATTGGCGAAATCCTCCTGCACGGTATTCGTCCCGAGGCTGGCCAGCCAGTTGCCGGCAAGGTTGGCGTCCTGGGACTCGGCTGGACCAGCCAGGCCCAGCGCCTCGATGACCTGTCCCGTGTCGGCGCGCCACAGCCAGGTGCGCCGTCCAATGACCGGATGGGGCGCTGCCTGGGTGAGTGTGCCGCCGGCCAGCGGCAGGCCGTCGGCGATGAGCCGGGCCGCGAGCGCCGTCAGAAAGGCATCGCCATCCGGCATACCGGTCGCTTCGTCGACGAGAAAGGAAAGAGCGGACGGCAACTGCATGCCCACCATCATGCAGCGATGCCGGGTCCCTGTCATCCGCTTTTGTTTCTTGCGCGAAATCCCGATTGGCTTACATTGCGCGATGCCGAAGTGAGTGTGCGTCCTGTTGGGAGGAGATCGCCGATGACCGAGACGCTTCGCAATGAAATCGAGATTGCCGCCCCGCAGGCGACGGTCTTCGCCTTCCTCACCGATCCGGACAAGATCCTGCGCTGGATGGGGACGAAAGCGACAATCGAGCCGCATCCCGGCGGGATTTATCTCCTGAGCATCAACGACGCGCACACGGTTCGCGGTCAGTTCACCGAGGTGATTCCTGTCCACCGCCTCGCCTACAGTTTCGGCTGGGAAGGGCATGAAAACGTGCCGCCGGGTTCGAGCCTGGTCGAGATCGACCTCATCGAGAAGGAGGGAGGCACGCTGGTGCGCTTCACCCATAGCGGGCTGCCGGACGAGACGGAACGCGTCAACCACGAAAAGGGCTGGAACCACTACCTGCGCAGGCTGGTGGTGGCGGCAGCCGGCGGCGACCCGGGACCGGACAAACCGCTCAGTTCCTGAGGTTCGCGGACAATTGCGATGGCACACCATGCGGTGCGTGACCATGCAAGGGACATGCGCAAGGAAATCCCGTCACAATTGTAACTCCCATGCTTTCGGTATCCGGCCCTAAACTCAGGGCCGGTAAGCAACATGTCGCACCGGCAATGACGGACGACAGGCAACCGACAATCGAAGGAGAAGAATGATGACATCTCATATAACTGGAACGCGCGAAGAATGGCTGGCTGCGCGGATCGATCTGCTCAAGGACGAGAAGGATCTGACGCGGCGCAGCGACGCGCTGACACAGCGGCGCCAGGAACTGCCCTGGGTTCGCATCGACAAGGAATACCGGTTCGATACGGATGCGGGAAGCGCCTCGCTGGCGGATCTGTTCAAGGGCCGCTCGCAGCTTCTCGTCTACCACTTCATGTTCGGACCCGACTATACAGCCGGCTGCCCGTCCTGCTCGGCGATTGCTGATGGATTCAACGGCATCACCGTCCATCTGGAAAATCACGACGTCGCCTTCTCGGCGATATCGCGTGCGCCGCTGGCAAAACTGCAGGGTTTCAAGCAGCGCATGGGCTGGAGTTTCCCATGGGCTTCGTCGTTCAACAGTGACTTCAATCAGGATTTCAGCGTCTGGTTCACCGAGGAGCAGCAGCGCAACGGCGGTATAGAATACAATTTCCGCCGGGAGACACGGATGCCCCTGCCGCCGACGGGCAAAGCGGCTCCGGAATTGCAGCCGCGCGGTGAGGAAGCGCCAATTGATAAAATTGCGGCCATGACCGGTACCGATGCGGCCACCTTCACCCGTGACCGGCCGGGGCTGAGCGCTTTCGTGCTCGATAAGGGCGTCGTCTACCACACTTATTCCAGCTATGCGCGCGGCCTCGACGGCATCTGGGGTATGTATCAATGGCTGGACCGTGCACCGCTTGGCCGCAATGAGAACGGTGTCTGGTGGCGCCATCACGATAAATACGGTCAGGGTTGAACGTCGATGTTCCGCCCGGATTCCGGCAGCGCTTCCGATCCCGGCCTTGCCGGCTGGCTGCGTCTCGCCGCGGCACCGACATTCGCTGTCATGGCGCTCGTCACAGCCCTCTCCGGCGACGCTGACATGATCTGCTCGGCGATGCAGAATGCATCGCCCTTCAGCGGCATGACCCTCATGTATGTGCTGATGAGCATTTTCCATGGGATGCCTTGGCTCAACCTGTTGGCACGGCTGAGACATGGCGCTGCCCGTCAAGTTTGATCCAGAACGGGCAAACAGCATTAATCCGGCGCGCGGTCGCGCGCGCCGGCCTCGAAAACCGGGATGAAGATCAGGTCAGCGGGATGGCGAGACTCGCCTTGACGCGGTCCATCACCACAACCGTACGGAAGCGTTTGACATTGTGGTTGGCAAAGAACAGCCGCCGTGTCAGGCCTTCATAGGCGGCCATGCTGGCAACGACGATCACAAGCATGAAATCGGCCTCACCGGTGACATAGTAGCATTGCTGCACCTCCGGTGCCGCGGCAAAGCTCTTTTTCGCCGCATCGATCAGATCGATGCGCTCGCTTTCCACCTCCACTTCAACAAGGATCGTGATCGGCTGCCCGAGCCTGGCGGGGTCGAGGACGGCAACATTGGCCTGAATGACGCCGCTTTCCTCCATGCGCTTCATCCGGCGCTGCACCGCTGGAGCGGAAAGGTTGACCGCTTCGCCGATGACCCGTTGCGGCGTTGTATTGTCCTTCTGCAGGATGTCGAGGATCGCAAGATCGAAATGGTCGAGCTCGGCTGGCGCGGTCAGCAGTGGTTTGGCCATGGAACACCTCCTTCATGCAACAAACTTGCGCAAGCCAAGCCAAATAAGAGCGCTTTTCTCGCTTCAAGCGCACTATAAATGCGCAAACGGCAGGAGTGAAAGAGCAATGTTGATCCTTAACCGGCATCCCACCCACAATGAGCCGCTCGACCCGCGGGACGCGGAGACCCTTGGTGTCGACGCGGCGGCGGAAGTGGAGCGGTATCTGTCCCATCGGGACAATCACGCGCCGACGCCGCTGCATGCACTGCCCGCGCTGGCCGCCGGTCTCGGCATTGCCGCGCTCCACGTCAAGGATGAGGGCGCGCGCCTCGGTCTCGGCAGCTTCAAGGCGCTGGGCGGCTCCTATGCCGTGATCCGGCTCGTGCTCGAGGAAGCGGAACGGCAATTGCAACGCGCCGTGGATATTGCGGAACTCCACACGCCGCCCGTTCGCGCCATCGCCCGCGGCATGACCTTCGGCTGCGCGACCGATGGCAATCACGGCAAGTCCGTCGCGGCGGGGGCCCGGCTTGTGGGTGCGCAGTCGGCAATCTTCGTGCATGCGGGGGTGAGCGATGAACGGGTGGCGGCCATTGCCCGCTACGGCGCCGAGATGATCCGTGTCGACGGCACCTATGACGATTCCATCCGGGAGTCGGCGCGGGTATGCGCAGCCAATGGCTGGACCGTCGTGTCCGATACTTCCTGGCCGGATTATGAACGCATTCCCGGGCTGGTGATGCAGGGCTACACGGCCATCATCCGCGAAGCCTTGCGTGTACTGCCGCAAACGCCAACCCATGTCTTCGTGCAGGCCGGTGTGGGCGGCGTTGCCGCGGCACTCGCAGCATATCTGTCGCTTGTTCTTGGAAAAGAACGTCCGGCCTTCATCGTGGTCGAACCGGCCCGCGCCGCCTGCATTTTTGCCAGCGCGCAGGCGGGCGAGGTCGTCAAGATCGCCCACGGTGAAGCCACTGTCATGGCAATGCTCGAATGCTACGAACCGTCACCCGTGGCCTGGCGTATCCTCTCCCGCGCTGCCGATGCATTCATAACGGTTGAAGAGGACGGGGCCGTCGCGGCGATGAACCGCCTGGCCCGGCCGCTGGGAAAGGACATGGCCGTCGTTGCGGGGGAAAGCGGCGGCGCCGGTTTGGCTGGCCTGCTCGCTGTTGCTGAAGATCATGAGTTGCGCAAAGCTATCCATCTTGATGCCGGTTCGCGCGTGTTCATTGTCAACACCGAGGGAGCGACGGATCCGGCGCGTTACACGCAGCTGGTGGGCTTGGCGCCGGAGATGGTTTTGCACGCTGCAAGCTGAGCCTGCGTGGTTCGACAAGCTCACCATGAGGGAGGGTGAGGATTGCAGGGAGCCATCTTCTACAACGGTTCCGATTGGCCTTGTCACCAACTCACCTCCCTCATGGTGAGCTTGTCGAACCACGCAGAGCCGGGATGCCAAGCATCGCCCAACTTCGATTTAAACTCGTATTAAATGGTGTTATCGATTGCACGCAGCGTGTCGGCGAACATTGCCGATGGGTCGATTTCCAACGCGCGCGCAAGTGCGATAAATTCAATGATGTCGAGACGGCGCTCGCCGCCTTCAATCTTCGCTACATAGGATTGCGGCTTTTGCAACCGGTCTGCAACGGCCTGTTGGGTAAATCCCTTCGCCCGTCGAGCGGCGACAAGAACGGCCAAGAAATCGGCATAAGGCTCTGAATGAAGGGACTTTGTCATGTGCTCCAACCAAAAACTGGAGCATCGTCATTAATCCCACTTTCGGATTATCCCATTATAGGATATTATTGCCTTTTCAGTACCAATGATTTCGAGCGCTCCGTGGATACCTACAATTTCTGGCAGGATTTTTTTGACACGTACCAATCGCTCTCCGATTGGCTGAAGGTGCTGTGGCTGATCGTTCCGCCCGCCTTCGTGCTGGGGCTGGTGGCGCTGACGCTGCGGTTCCGGCTTGCAGGCAGGCGGATGAACAGCGGGCTTGATGGGGAACTGGTCTATTCCATCCGTCGCGATGCGCAAAACCGGATCCATATCCTCAGCCACATGCCGCTTGGTGACGGCAATCCACCGCTGCTCTTGGCTGACCCGGCGGGCGGTGACAAGGCAGAGCACGGCCGCGAGCAGCATATTGCCTGAACTTCTTAAGGGTGGACTGGCTCCGGGCGTGATATGATCCTTCCATTGTCGCGCCCGAAAAGGTATGAGCCGCGTATGTCCAGTTCCATGTCATCACTCGAAAACGCTGCAAAATACCTCTCGCCCGAAGACAAGGCGCAGTTCGTCAAGATCAAGCGCGAGATGGAAAAAGCCGGTGCTTCCAGAAAAAGCATCGAAGAGCGTTTGAACGCCTTCATCTGGGATGTGATCGAGTCCGATGATGACGACGAAGAGGACGAATAGGCATCCCCCGTTCAAGGCTTCGCGGCGCCGGATTTGATGAAATCCACGAATGCGCGCAGCGGAGCCGGCATGAGCCTGCGGCTCGGATAGTAGAGGAAGGGGCCTGAAAAACTCTGCCACCATTCGGCGAGGACGGGCCGGAAGGCGCCGCTTTCGAGGCCCTCCGTCAAAAATTCCTCGAATGTACTGATGATGCCGAGACCTGCCAGCGCCGCGCCGAGTTCCAGATCCATGGTGGAGGCGATCAACGGTCCCGTCGGGTTGACCTTCACCAGTTCGCCATTCCGCTCGAACTCCCACGGCGCAATGGTGCCGCTGGCAAAGCGGTGGCGTATGCAGGCATGCTGCAGCAGGTCCTTCGGGTGATGCGGTTCGCCGTACTTTTCAAGATAGGCCGGTGTTGCAACGCAGATGAAACGCTGGGTGCGCGGGCCGATGGGCACGGCGATCATGTCCTGCTCGATGCTTTCATCATAGCGGATACCCGCGTCGAAACCAGCTGCCAGCACGTCGATGAAGGTGTCGTTGGTGGTCACTTCCAGCCTGATCCCCGGATGTGCCGCGAGGAACCGGTTGACAATCGGCGGCAGGATGCTGTGGGCGACGATGGTGGGAACGTTCAGCTTCAGCGTTCCCGTCGGGCTATCGCGAAAACTGTTGAGCGCGTCGAGCGCGCCGGTGATCTCGCCCAGTGCCGGCGTCAGCCGTTCGAGCAGGCGTGTGCCTGCCTCCGTGGGCGTAACGCTGCGGGTGGTACGATTGAGCAGGCGCACGCCGACACGCTCTTCCAGCCGGCGGATGGCATCGCTGAGCGACGAGGCCGAGACACCGCGCAGCTTGGCGGCGCCGCGGAAGCTGCGGGCTCGCGCCACGGACACAAGCGCATCGAGATCGCTGAGATTGGGATCGTTCATTGTTCGGTTTTCCGTACAGCCCGTACATAGTATGGCGGATTATCGCACAAATGCCACTGGTTTATAAAGAGCCAACCTGCCGCAGGAAGTGCGGCGGCAAAAGGAGTTCGACAAGATGCAAATTCGTCCATTGGGTGCAACCGGTCCGCAGGTCTCGGCATTGGGTCTGGGCTGCATGGGCATGTCCGGCATATACGGTCCCGCTGACCGTGCCGAGAGTATCGCGACCATTCACGCGGCGCTGGAAGCAGGCATCAACCTGCTCGATACCGGCGATTTCTACGGCATGGGCCACAATGAGCTGCTGATCAGCGAAGCGCTCAAGGGCGCAAAGCGCGATCAGGCGATCCTCAGCGTCAAGTTCGGGGCGCAGCGCGACCCTGCTGGCGGCTGGATCGGCTTTGACGGACGGCCCGCGGCGGTGAAGACCTCGCTCGCCTATTCCTTGCAAAGGCTGGGTGTCGACTACATCGATATCTATCGCCCGGCGCGTCTTGATCCAAATGTGCCGATCGAGGAGACGGTCGGTGCCATCGCGGACATGGTGAAGGCCGGGTTTGTCAGGCATATCGGCCTGTCGGAGGTTGGTCCCGAAACCATCCGCCGCGCTGCCGCCGTCCATCCGATTGCCGATCTGCAGATCGAATATTCGCTGATTTCGCGCGGTATCGAGGACCGTATTCTCGCCACCTGCCGGGAACTGGGCATCGGCATCACCGCCTATGGCGTGCTGTCACGTGGTCTGATCAGTGGCCATTGGCGCAAGGATGCGGCTGGTCCTGCCGATTTCCGCGCCCACAGCCCACGCTTTCAAGGTGAGAATGTCGACAAGAACCTGCGTCTGGTCGATGCCCTGCAGGGAATTGCCGAAGCCAGGGGTGTCACCGTTGCGCAGATTGCCATTGCCTGGGTCGCTGCACAGGGCGATGACATCATTCCCGTTGTTGGTGCCCGCCGCCGGGATCGCCTGAGCGAAGCACTGGGCGCGCTGGATCTGACCTTGTCCGGGGATGATCTGGAGCGCATCGAGCAGGCTGTGCCGAAAGGCGCTGCGGCAGGAGAACGCTATGCCGCCGCGCAGATGGCGCATCTTGACAGCGAAGCGGGCAGTCACTGATCGGCCTTCGCCGATTGGTCCTGCGAAAAATCTAATGGATGGCCGTGTGCACCCGGCCATCGTCCGGCGGGGCAAATGCGGTGGCGATACGGGCGCCGATATAGTTCTCGATGTTTTCCACGTGGCTGATCTGCTTGCGGAAATCCGTCAATCGCGCGCCTTCAAGATCGGTTCCGGCAGGTAACGGTGTTGCGGTCGGGTCGTAATATTTATCGCCGATGCGCAGTTCGTAGTAGAGATGCGGGCCCGTGGAGAGGCCGGTCGAGCCGATATAGGCAATCACCTGCCCCTGGCTGACACGCTGGCCGACTTTCAGCGATGGCGGGGTTCGCGAAATATGCGAATAGGTGGTGAAGAACCCGCCATCATGCTTGATGCGGACATATTTGCCATAGCCGGATTCCGATGAGATCAGCACCACCTCGCCATCGCCCGCCGCGAGAATGGGCGAGCCGAAGGGCGCAGCGTAGTCGACGCCGTTGTGGTGCTTGCGCACTTTCAGGATCGGGTGCGTGCGCCAGGCAAAGCCATCGCCGAGCCGCCCGTTCGGAACCGGGTTTTTCATCAGGGTCTTGGAGGCCGACTGGCCGTCCTCGTCGAAGAATTCCGCCTTGTTGCCGGGCGCTGCGCGGTAATGGTAAAACCGCTTGGTCTTGTCCTTCGTGTTGAAGGTCACGGCAACAGGTTCGGATTCGCCCTGTTCATTGGTGCGGAACACCAGTTCGACGGATTGGTCGAGCAGAGCCGCATCAGTCAGCTTGATGCCGTTTTCCTTGGCAAGCTGCAGAATTTGTCCCGCCATGTGGGCCGGAACATTCAGCTTTTCCAGCTGCTGCATGGCAGCGGGAAATTCCTTTTCGGCCGCCTGCGCCCGGTCGTCCCTGCGCGTATCGGGGCTGGTCACATCGGCGCTTGCCATGTGGGCATCATGGGCGAGGCGTTCGAACTGCCGCGGGTTGCTGACACGCCGCAGGATGCCGCCATCGTCGCGCGCCAGATCGGATGGCGGGCTGTCATGCCGAAAAAGCCGCGCCATCAGCAGTCGCTCCGGCGCATCCTTGCGCGGCGCCTTTTCCAGGAGAAGCTCGATCCGCTCGGGCGACGCGCTGCTGCTTGCCGTCAGTGCCGTTTGCAGCGCCGCCCGGTCCTCGCTGGTCATGTTGGCTGCGGCCAGGAGACCGCCGATGTCTCCGCCCTGCGTGGGCAGGGCAACCACCTGCTCGACAGCGGGGGCTGGCTGCACCTTGGCCGTGCTGACATTGATCGGCGTTCCGCGCACGAGAATGCGTTCTTCGCCCAAACTCGCCAATGCCACGGGCATGGCCGTGGTTTTGGTTTTCGTGGATTTCTCCGTCAAAATGGACTGGAACGGATCGGTGCTGGCGGGCGGAAACCGCTGGGCGAGTGCGGCGGCGTGGCCCGGGCCGGTCCGCGTCTGCGCCTGCTTGTTCGCGCCGATCTTGACCTGATGATAGGCGAATTTTTCCGTCGAACCGTCCGCCTGGCTTTCCAGCACCTTGGCCACCGGTATCGCCTGCACGATGGCGGGCGGGGGGAGGCGGTCGCCCTTCGGCGCGGCTTCGGGCCGCGTGCGCAGCGGTGCGGCAATGGCGGCGATGGCCACGGGCGGGCGCCGGTTCATGACGGTGAGGACGCCCGCAAACATGGCGGCAGAGGCAATCCCGGCGACCAGAATGGCCGAAAGGAAGCGCGCATGGGTGAAAAGCGAAAAGCGGACAATGCGCGATATCTGGCGGATGGCGCCAAAATTATCGTCGATTGCCTGTTCGATTCTGCTTTTTGCGTTTGATCGCGTCATCAGGTCCCGTACGTCACGCTTCCATTGCGCGCGAGGCTATTGTCTAACATGGCAATATCGAGGCACGCGGAACTTTATCCCCAACAAACCGCACTGCGCCCCCTTATAAGGGCTTGTTTGGCGATTGGCGAGCAATCATTTGCCGATGAATTGTCTGTTCAAAGCTCCTGACATCAGGATGTCAGGAGCCCTGTTGTAGGCTGAAACAGCAGCGCGGGAAATTGGACTTTCGATGAACGAGCCTTGCAATACGGCCGGAATGCCTGAATTTGAAGTCAGCGATCTTCTCGATACGGATGTCGTATCGCTGAAGAATGTCCGCTGCCACGGCCATTGCCGGCATCGCAGCGCTGAGGAATGCACATCCGCCACCCACCTCGTTTTCCCCTATCGCGGTGTCTATGTCAGGCATGTCGGCAGCGGGCAGGCGGTGGCCGATGCCAACCACGTGCTGTTCTTCAATGCGGGCGAGGGCTATCAGGTCAGCCACCCCGTTGACGGCGGTGACTTGAGCCTGTCCATGGCGCTGCCCGAAACGGTTTTGCAGGAGCTGGCGCCGCCGTCCCTGCTGAAAAAGGGCGGTGTGTCCGGGTTTCGCGGCCAGCATCAGCGCATCGACCCCCGCGCGCAGGCGCTGGTGGCACTCCTCCGGCACCATCTGGAAAACGCCAGCATCGAACCGCTGGAAGCCGAAAGCCTGTTGCTGACGCTGGTGTGCCGCAGCCTTGGTCCGCGCACCTCACACGTGCCGCGCGCCAGCTTTGCCCGCAGCCGTCTGGCCGACAGGGTCAAACTGCTGCTGGCGGGCGATCTCTCCCGCCGCTGGACCCTGGCGGACATTGCCCGGGAGATCGGCGGCTCACCCGTCTATCTCACCCAGGTGTTCCAGCAGGTCGAAGGCATGCCGCTTTACCGCTATCACCTGCGCCTGCGCCTTGCCCGCGCGCTCGATCTGCTGCCGCGCTGCGATGATCTGACGGCACTGGCACTTGATCTCGGCTTTTCCAGCCACAGCCATTTCACCGCGGCGTTCAAACAGGCCTATGGCCGTTCGCCAAGCGCCTTTCTCCGGTCGGCGCACCCCGGAAACAGCTAAAGATCTCGATAGCAGCGAAAAGCCCGCAATGGTCTCCTGCACCTGCCCGATAGGCGGGTAAAAGGAGTTGAGATCATGAGCCAGAAAACCTGTGCCGTCTGCGATGACGCGCTGGATGCGACCGTCATCGAAGTCAAGATCGGCGACCAGACCGTGGAAGTCTGCTGTGAGGAATGCGCCGGCAAGCTGCGGGAAGCCGCCCCGAGGAAGCCGTCATGACCGTGCAGCAGTTTCAGGCTGCCCGCAAGCACGTGGATACGCCCTCCGGGCGTATCCATTATGCCGAGGCTGGCACGGGCCCCGTTGCGCTTTTCGTCCATGGCATTCTCGTCAACAACCATCTCTGGCGGCATCAGCTGGCGGGCCTGTCGGATATCCGCCGCTGCATTGCCATCGACACGCTCGCCCACGGTGCGACGGAGGCGTCCGCGACGCAGGACCTGTCCACCGCCGCGCAGGCGGCAATGCTGGCGGAGTTTCTCGATGCGCTTGGCATCGATGCGGTCGATCTCGTCGGCAATGACGGCGGCGGCGCGGTGTGCCAGATCTTTGCCGTCAACCATCCAGGCCGTGTCCGCAGCCTTACCCTGACGGACTGCGACACCCATGACAACTGGCCGCCGCAGGCGTTCCAGGGCTTTGTCGACCTGTGCGCGTCAGGCGGCCTGCGCGATACGCTGGCGGCGATGCTGGACAACAAAGACATCTTCCGTTCGCCTGGCGCGCTCGGCCCCTGCTACGAGGACACGACAAGCGTCAGCGACACGACGATCGACATCTATCTCAAGCCCTATTTCTCCGCGCCTGATCGCATCCGCGGGCTTGAGCGTTTCGTTGCCGCCTTTGACAACAGCCAGACCGTCGCCATCGAGCCGAAACTGCGCATGCTGGATGTGCCGACCCTGATCGTCTGGGCGACCGATGACGTCTATTTCGACCGGAAATGGGCCCATTGGCTGGCCGGGCGCATTCCCGGTACGCGCCGCGTCGTCGAGTTCGAGGGTGCCCGGCTGTTCTTCCCAGAGGAGCGGCCGGAAGCATTCAACCGTGAATTGCGCGCGCATTGGTCCTGACCGGCGCCCGCGATTTCCGTGGCAACGGGATCTCCCCCTTTCCGGGGGGAGACAACGGCCGCACCAACCGGGAAACCAGAAGGATGGAGGCTGAAATGGCCGATTTGATTTCACATGTCATCACCGGGATGAAGCGCCTGTCCGGCCCTCTTGCGCGGCGCTGGCGCAAGGCCCGCACGCACCGGCATATCAACGAGCTTCCCGACCATATTCTTGACGATATCGGCTGGCCGGAGGCTTATATGGACCTGCGGGTCAAGGATGACGCTTCCCCAAGGGCGAAGATTATCGCAAGCAAGCAGTGTCGGAATCCCGCATAGCCAATCGTCTTCAGGACGGAGAAGCGATGGAGAACCGCCATGACGATCACCATTACCGCCTTTGAACGCTCCCCCGACAAGGGACAGGGCCTGGCGCGCGACATGCGCGTGCGCTGGGCGCTGGAAGAAGTCGGCCAGCCCTATACCACCAGACTTGTTTCATTCAGGGCGATGAAGGAGCCCGCGCATCTGGCGCTGCAGCCGTTCGGGCAGATTCCGACCTATGAGGAAGACGGGCTCGCTTTGTTCGAATCCGGAGCCATCGTCTTGCATATCGCCGAGCGCCACCCCGGCCTCCTGCCGGATGATGCCAATGCGCGGGCGCGCGCCATCGCCTGGATGTTTGCTGCTGTCGCCACGGTGGAACCGCCCATCCTCGAGCGTCAGGTCGCCCTGTTTGCGGAGGGGGACAGGAACTGGCGCGCGGAGCGCATGCCTCTCGTCGACAACCGCATCCGGGATCGGCTCGGCGAACTTTCCACCCGGCTGGGTGATGCCGAGTGGCTCGACGGCGCGTTCAGCGCCGGGGACCTGATGATGGTGCACGTGCTCATCCGGCTGCGGGCGTCGGGGATACTGGCGGAATATCCGAGCCTTGCCGCCTATGTCGCGCGCGGCGAAGCGCGCCCCGCCTACCAGCGCGCCTTCTCAGCCCAACGGGCAGTATTCACCACCGCGCCGGACCGCGATTAGGGAGCGATAACGCCTAGGCAACTGCCTTGCGATTGGCCGTGACGGCAAGCCAGATTGCGGAAAGCAGGAAGTAGAATGCGCCGAACGCCGCATAGGGAGCAATGTCGAGTATGGTCGGCGCAACAGTGCCGATGGATCGGCTGATCATGAAGCCACCGGCGAGGGCCGATTGCCCGCCACTCAGGATCATCGGCCATTGCGCGCCGTAGTGACGCCAGCGTTTTATCCCTGTGTTCAGCTGCAGCAGACCTGAAAAGATCGCCCAGACGCCAAACACCGCAAGAACGGTATACATGCTGCTGCTCAACGCTGCGATGACGGCAATCGTCGTTATCGTGCTGACCGCGACATTCAATGCTTGGGACGGGTTGGCTTTGAGCCCGCCATTGACCCTTGCATCAACCAGATTGGCGAGGGCGTCCCATGCCGGGTAGATGACCAGCAGAACCACGGCGAGAGCGGGTTGCGCACTGAAGAGAATGGCGGCGGCAACCCATGCGACGGAGAAAATGGCGCGTGCGAAATAATAGGTTCGCAACCAGCTGGACGGGGTTGAAGATTGGCTTTGCATCGGTAGATTCCTTGTTGCTATCTACCTACCAGTAGGAAGGTAAAGCTTGTGAGTCAATCCGGTGCTCGAACACCTCATTGTGAAAAGCGGGAGCGATGCACAATCTTGACATTCAGCCTACCAGAAGGTAGGCAGCGCTATGAAATCAATGACTTCGACTTCAGAAAAAATTCTTGATATCGCGCAGTCTCTCATCGTCGCGGGAGGCTATAACGGGTTCAGCTATGCCGATATCGCGGCTGCGATCGGCATCCGAAAGGCGAGCATCCACCATCACTTTCCGACGAAGGCGGAACTGGTCGCGGCGCTGGTGGACCGTTACAGGCAGCAGGCCGAGACCGGTTTGCAAGCGCTCCGCGCGCAAGTCGCGAGCCCTGCCGAACAGTTGCAGTTCTACCTGAAGTACTGGGACACATGCATTCGCGATGCCTCGCAGCCCTTCTGCGTCTGCGCGATGCTGGCTGGCGAGATACCGATGCTGCCCGATGAGGTCGCATCCCGTGTCCGTGCGCATTTCCAAAGCCTCGCGGCATGGCTTGCGTCGGTGCTGAGCGCCGGAGCGCAGCAGGACCTGTTCCGGTTGAACGGGCGGCCCGAGGAGGAGGCCCAGATGCTGATGGCCTCGGTTCATGGGGCCATGCTCTCCGCGCGGGCTTTTGGCGATCCCGAATTGTTCATTGCCATCATCAGCACGCAGGTCGAGAAGCTGACGAAGTAGCCAGCGCGGACGGCCTCCGAGGCGGCTTGCTTGGCCGCCGATGCCAGCATTGGCGCTGCCTTATGTGCTGGCAGGTGGCTGTGCGGGGGCGAGAATTATGTCCTGCAAGGTTATCGTTCTGTTGTTTTTGATTGATTGGTAAGCAGCGCTGCCGCCGTGGTTCCAAGAACTTCCGCGATCTTGGCGACGATCGTAATGGTTGGATTTCGCGTTTCCCGCTCGATGCCTGAGATATAGGTGCGGTCAATATTTGCTTGGGCTGCGAGCTCTTCCTGAGAAAGATGCAGCTGCTGTCTGCCAAGCCTGACATTGCGCGCCAGAATTCCGCGAACGTTTTCCATTCTGCGGATTGATCATGCTGTAGACAATAGTCCAACGGATTATAGTCCACAAAAATGCTTCCGCTTTCAGTCTGTTGACTATATTCTACATACTGTCATGTATCGGAGGACGGCAAATGTTGGATATGATTTTCCAAGGTATAGCTTTGTTTCTGCTGATCTTCTGCGGCGGTCAGGTTGTGACTTTCATTGGCCTCATCCTATGGGTCGTTTGGATAGACGCTATTAAGCCGAGAATGATACCAGAAGCTGAGATCGACAGCATGGCAGGTGATATTATTGCCAGCTCCGCCGACCCGGAACGTGAAGCGTTCGCCCGTCATGAGCGCGCGTGGTATCGCAGCGACGTTGCGGAGCAGACTTATTGGTGGCGTGTGCGGAAGGTAATTAGGAAGCGTCTGGCGCAGTCTTGAAGCCGCTTCCCTGAACCGAACCGAGGATCCCATCATAACCAGTTATATTCTGCAATCATCTCAGACGGTTGGATATTGGCGTGTCAGACACGCGGAATGAATCCTGAATATCACGGACTAAGAGCTCGGGTTGTTCAAGCGCGGCGAAATGGCCGCCCTTCGCCATATTTGTCCATCGCCGCACATCGAATACGCGCTCGACCCATGAACGCGGTGGAGTTGGCAGTTCCTTCGGGAAATGTGCGAACGACATCGGCACGCTTACTTTTGAAACATCCGGAAACGAAAAAGGCTGCAGCCGATTTTCCTTGTACATTCGAAGGGACGAGTCGATGGTGTTTCCAAACCAGTAGATTGATACATTCGTCAGCAATGCATCTGCAGATATCACCGTCTCCAGGTCGCCGTCACAGTCAGACCAGCTTGCGAACTTTTCGGCTATCCAGCCCAGTAAACCGACCGGGCTATCCGACAAGGAGAACGAGAGCGTTTGCGGTTTGGTCGCCTGCAGCAGGGAATAAGCCCCCTCCAGACTCGCGAACTTTGTTGCCCGGTCCAAGAACTGCTGTTCCTCGCTTGTAATGGCCGGATAATCCGCCCCCAATGGCGGTCGAAAACTTCCGGGAATGTAATTTAAGTGAATCCCTTCGACGGAGCCCGGATAGAGAGCACCAAGCCAGGCCGATACTCCCGCTCCTATGTCGCCACCCTGTGCAAAATATTGTTCATAGCCAAGTTGAAGCATCAGCTTCTGCCAAAGTCCGGCAACCCGTCGAGCATTAAATCCAGGTTGCTTTGGCGCTGCTGAGAAGCCGAAGCCAGGGAGCGAGGGCACCACAACGTCAAATGCATCGCACGGGTCACCTCCGTGTGAGCCCGGGTCCGTCAACAGTGGAATTACTCTTTCGAACTCTACGAACGACCCCGGCCAACCGTGTGTCAATATAAGGGGCCGCGCATTCGGTCCCACGCCCTTTTTATAAATGAAATGAATGTTTTGCCCATCGATATCAACGGTGAATTGGGGCAACTCGTTCAATTGCGCTTCCCTCGCACGCCAATCAAACGTGTCCGACCAATGTGTTGCAAGTTTTTGAACGAGTGCGAGGCTCACCCCATCCTCGTCCCCGCCCTGAAATATCGAGCCGGGCCAGCGCGTTTGGCGCAGCCGTGTTTTTAGATCCTGGATCTGTTCGTCGGCAATACTGATCTGGAAGGGCTGCATGTAGCGATTCCTCAATAATGTGCTCGGTACTTTCGCATTCCGCTAGGTTTCATGTGTACTCGGAGCTAGCCTGTCAATGATCCAGCCGGAGGGCTATCACCAGCTTTTTTCGATTTGCAATAGGTGCCATATTTTTTTGGTAATCACCTAAGAGATCTACGTAGTTGGTCGTGGTGATCAACTTGGCATCAGCCAACCGCTCACAAGGACAGTAGGACGCTCTTCTCCTTCTCAAGCACCCGACGAGCTGCCGGCCGCTCAATCAGACGGTCTTTCAGGGCCATGAGATTGGTTAGGTCGCTGATCGGCAGCCCAAGATCGCGTCCCCATGAGAAGAACACCAGGGCGTATGGATCAGCGACAGTGAAATGACTACCCATCATCCATGTACGACCTTCCATGATGCGATCCATTTCCTGGAGGTGGTCCCAATAGTTCTCCTTGCTTTTCGCCTTTACGGCTGCAAACAGGCTCGGGTCCGAAACCACCTGTTCGGGATGGTAAAACTTCGTGAACGTGGGATGGACGGTGCCGGAGAGCCAGGCACAGGTCGCAATTGTCTGCGCCCGTTCAAACGGATCTCTGCCGAGGAGCGCTTGATCGGGAAATGCACTCCCGATCCAGCCGAGAATGGCAGTGGATTCCAACAGAACCTGACCATCGTCGAAGCGAAGTGCCGGCACCTTTGCCCGCGGGTTGATCTCCTGGTACTCAGGTTTGAACTGTTCGCCCGTCAGGATGTTTACCTTCTTTAACTCAAAGGCGGCACCCGCCTCCTCCAGTGCGACGTGGGAAGCCATCGAGCAGGCATGGGGAAAGTAATAAAGCGTCAACATGTGAAGTAGTCCTTATTTGTAACCGGATGCGGCAATCACTGCATCGCTCTATCTGTGCGGCGGGTAAGCCTCTAGGCTAGAACTCGCTGTGGCTTTTGCCGCCTGCACAATCGTCATGGCGATGGTTTCGGGTTGGGTCATGTAGATCGCATGGCTGCCGCCCACTTCAACGACGCGCGCGCCGGCCGACTCCGCCATCCTGCGTTGAAGACTGGGGTGGACAAGCCTGTCGTCTGTGGCGACCACATACCAGCTGGGTTTCACGCGCCACGCGGCGGCAGTAACCTTGCCCGCCATCGATGCGATGGCCCAAGGCTTAAGCGCCGCTGCCATAAAGCTGCTCGTTTCGGGAGGAATATCCTGGCCGAAGACTTGAGAGAATTTGGAGGCATCAAACAGGAGATAGCCATCCCCGGTCGGCAGGAAGGGTGGTTTCGATCCGCCCGGCGCATGATTGGCCGTCAACGTCTGGACCGACTCTCCCGCATCGGCGATGAAGGCAGCGACATACACCAGGGCAACGACCTTCGGGTCATTGCCCGCTTCTGAGATGATGACGCCACCGTAGGAATGGCCAACGAGGATCACGTTGCCAGGTGCTGCCGCGATCGCACGCCGCGTATTGGCAACATCATCCTCAAGTGATCGGATGGCGTTCTGCACAACCGCGACGCGATAACCGTCGCGGGTCAGTCTATCGTGCACCGCTCGCCAACCCGAACCATCCACAAACGCCCCGTGCACCAGCACAATAGTTGTGCCGGGCGCGGCTTCTTTGGTATCTCCTTGCATGGAAGTCGTGTGGTCTTGTGAAAACTCTGCTGTAGCCACTATTCTGCCTCCTTCGTAATACGGGCGGGGGTCTGCGAGGTTACAAAGAACTCACAGCACCATTGCCTGTCGACAGCACGTCTAACTGCTGCGTCAGGCGTGCGGAACTACGCAAATCGACAAGATATTATTTCATTAAATGGAAGTATCGCGACCACTCGACGGTTCACGATGAGCTTGGAGCTATGACAGAGCCGCGAGGTCGCTGCGAAGCCGCGGCGCGGCAAAGTCCAGGAAACGGCGAAGTTTGAGCGGCAGCGGGGCCCTTGATGTATGGAGCAGATGGATCGGTGACGGGGCCGGTTCCATCTCCTCAAGAACGATCCGCAGCGTTCCGGCTCTTACAGCATCGGCCACTTGATAATGCAGGAGTTGTGTAAGCCCGGCTCCCTGGATCGCTGCCGCCGCTGCCGCCTCCGGCGTTGTTACCGTCAGGCGAGACGACAATGGTGGAATGCGTGCGTCCAGCGAGCCGGGAACACCAAAGCGCCACTGCGCAACTGGAATGGGCATGTTTACCGTAATTGAGGGAAAGTGGGCGATATCATCCAGTGTGCGCGGTTCACCCTTGTCTACAAACAAACGGGGACTGCCGCACAGAACGGTCCGGACCGATCCCACACGGCTACTGGTCATGGCGCTGTCTGGAAGCTGGCCGATCCGGATCGCCACATCTACATTCTCCTCGACGAGCGCCAGATTGGTGTCGATCAGCACCAACCGCACATGAATTCCGGAGTAACGTTCCAGAAACTGAGTAATGATCGGTAAGACATGAAGGCGCCCGAACATCGTGGGAGCTGTTACGACCAATTCGCCGATCGGCTCGACGAACTCGCCAGCGACTTCGCGCTCCGCCTGTTTCACCTTATTGAGAATCTCTCGTGTGGCAGCGACGTAAACAGCGCCGGCATCCGTGAGTGTGATTTTGCGGGTCGTGCGCGTGAGCAGGCGCGCACCAAGCAGGGCCTCCAGTTCGGAAATCCGGCGGCTCAGCGTTGGCAGCGATACCCGCATCGCCCGCCCGGCAGCGGAGAAGCTACCATGATCGACAACTTCCAGCAGCATCGACATGGCCTCAAGGCGATCCATCCGATCCTCTCAATAAATGAAATAGTCACTTCTAGCCGGAACTCATAGTTCATACGTGGTTGGAATGCTAGTTACACTTCGTGACCTTTTATTTGATTACAACTTAATCTCAATCAAATCCGGTCAACCACTGGAAAACGGCTCATCAGGCGGCAAAACTTACATATTCCTGCCTCATTGAGCAGGCTGCTCATCTTCACTTTCATGCGATGCTTCTGCGGTTGTCGCCGGCTCGCGATCAGGCGGTTGCACGTTCGCGTCATCATTGTCGGAAGGCTCGATGACCTGCTCTCTTTTCGTGGATGGGGATTGTTCATCCTGATCAACGATTATAGCTTCTTCTGAGGTGCGGACGGATGGTTCAGGCCGCACGCTGCTATTTTGTTCTCCCGGTTCGCTAGCCGGGACGATAGGCTCAGCTACTGGTTCTTCTGCGACCGATGGCACTCGTGCATTTGAATCACCCGTTGAAGTTTCATCGGCAGTATTGTCGTTGGGCTTGACCTGGCTGCCTGTCTCAATCGGAGCCGGTATCGTTTTTGGAGAGTCCAATGAGGATCTGGTGATCTCTTTCTCCAATTCATAAGCCGGTGTGGAAGGCGTGTAGTCCACCTGCTTCATGTCAACATCAGTTTCGGCAATTGGCAGGTTCTCGAAATAATTTTCAGTTTGATGACTCTCGTCAATCATGACGCTGATGTTCTGTTCAGCGTAGTTGTTGACCACCACTTGTGTCGATGCGTCGATATTGATGTTAATGTTGACGGTAGGCGTAAACGGATCATCGTAGTAGCTCCAGTCTGTATAGGTGTAATAGGGCTCGTAATAGTCGGTCCAGCAGGTCTCCCAATATTCATAGGTAACCCGTTCCACTACGAAGTAGTGGGTATAAGCCGGGTAGTAAGTCGTCGTGACGACCCGATAGCCGTCCATCCAGCCCATAAACGAACCGAGGAGAAAGACGGTTCGCTGATAGTTTGCCTCATCAATACGGTCCTGTTCGATCCGGTCCAATTGGGTCGACAGTCTTCTGATATTGGCTGCGAGCTGAGTATTTGACCTTGTTTCGGTTTGCAGCCTGTTCACCTGTGAGCGAAGCTTAGCTACCTGCGCCTTGAGTTCTTTTACCTGCTCGAAACTTGCCTTCACGGGTTTTGATTTGACTGGTTCGATAAGCGCATAGCGCGTCCCATAGGCGGCCCAGTTCGTGGAAAGAGCCCTGACGCCTTCGCGCACCGTCGGATTGGCAATCCTGGCAGAATCCGAAATTGCTTCAACGCGGCCAACTGCAACAGAGAGACTGCTTGTAGCAGTCGTCATTTTCTTGGGGTCGCGGGCATCAATACCTTTTTCAAGGCTCCCAAGTGCCTGCAGTGCTTGGTTTGTCGCTTTCACAAGCATGGCATCCGCCCGCGAGCCTTTTTTGGGTTCGTTTTTGTAAGCAACAAGAATAGTTGAAAGAGAGCGGCGCATATTGAGTTGCAGTTGGGCTGCGTCAATCTTTGCAGATGACGCAGCCATAGCCTGGCTGCTCTCAAACAAAGGAACGGTGATTGATCCGGTCATGGCCAAAAGAAGGGCGCTGCTCAACATCATTGCTATGCGGCGCGTTTTTCTGATCGAGTTCATTCTTGTCCTCTTGCGTATTGGGCAGGCGTGGGCAAGTTGCACGCGCAGCGTTGTCAGGTTCGGATGCGGCTTTGGAGCTGCTTCGGTTTGTCCAGATCACTGTTGGGCTTGGTCTGCGCGTTTGCTTTTGTGCTGAAAAGTTCATCCGAACAGACCCCTGTATGCTTCTCCTGTGGAGCGGCAAAGCGTCTGGTCATGTCGGGTGTTAAGCATCGTTCAAACAATGATTCGAACAAACCTGTGGAGGTGACAGCCCGGTTACCCAGTAGGGGTGGATGCACCATGAAGAAGGGGCCTTCTACGCCGCGCATTCAATCTCAACGCACCATTTTGCAATCGGCGTATTTTTCATACTGGCAATGTAAGTTGAACGGTCTGCTGACATGCGATGGCCGAACGATCAATATCGACGCAATGATTGCAAATAGAGCGACCATATAGATGACAGCTGGCATAAAGCGAAATAGCGTCTGCATTTTGTATTCCTTTTGGTGCTATCAAACGTCGAAGATATGTGACCTTGGAGGCTTTAATCGGTGCGGTTCTGAGGGTTGGGACGTTGCGATTTAGGGTATTGGGATTTCGTGTCGGTCGGGCATATCGAAGACTGGTGAAGACCCGTCACCAGTTTATTGTTTTGACATGAGGGCCGCCGGTTTGCCCGATACTGTATGAAAATCTGAAACGTCCTGCAGGCATGTCGGGCCAGGCAACTAATATCGTAAAAAACATTCCGGATAGCGCAGTCACATAAATGACGACTGGTACAAAACGAAACAGCACTCTCATGTTGCAGCTCCAGGTTTTTGCTCGAATCTCGAAGAGACATACCATCGTGTGCGATCGTCTAATGTCTGCTCGGTTGCATGGATTTTGACCTCGTTGCCAATTCACTTGTTTTGCTTCGACGGTGGTGGGTATACTTTATGATGCCTGAAAAACGCGTGAGTGCGTTGTCAGCGAATTGTCAGCTTCGTTGATCTAAGCTATCCCCTTGAAGGGCTTAGATGGTTTTAGGAGGATCCGAGTGCGTTTTCGGCCCTTGAGAGCCTTGCTGCGGTTTGCGGTCGTTGTCCTAGCACTACACCTTCCCAAGGCGGTGCAGGCACACGAATGGACAAGTGACGTAGAGGGTGTTCATTTTATCCAAATCTCCGACGACGGCGGTTCGGATGGATCTTCGAGCGACGGTGGCTCTACGGGTGGATCGGACTCGAGCGATGGCGTCTCCGATTCGGACGATTCCGAAAGCGATCAGCAATCTTACACCGACGGTCCTGGAGGCAACCGACCCGACGAGAAATTTGAAGGACCAAATGGCGCTTTAAGAGCCGTCCAAGCCAACAGAGCCCTCCCACTAGACGACATTGTAACCATTGCCCGCCACCTTACCAACGGCCAGATCATTGACGCGCGGTTGCGCCCCGTGAGGGGTATTCTCCAATATGAGTTGAAGGTGCTCGAGACCAACAGTGAAGTCAGCCGTTATTCTTTCAATGCCCGCACAGGCAAACTCATAAGAGTGAGATAAACATGCGGATACTTGTTGCCGAAGATGACCGCCGCATAGCCGAAACGCTTGGCACAGCGCTATCGGCCGCCGGTTTCCTTGCGGAATATGCCAGAGATGGAGAAGACGCTTGGTTCCGTGGTGACACCGAGACATTCGATGCCGTGATCCTTGACCTGGGCCTTCCAACACTGGATGGCTTGACGATCCTGAAGCGCTGGCGCCGCGCAGGACGTAACGTTCCCGTATTGATTCTTACTGCGCGCGGACAATGGGACGAAAGAGTGGAAGGAATCGAGTCCGGCGCTGACGATTACGTTGTAAAGCCTTTCCGGATGGAGGAGGTCGTGGCACGCATACGTGCGATCGTGCGCCGGGCAGGTGGCTTTGCATCATCTCAGATTGAAATTGGCGAACTGGTTCTCGACACACGGATGAGACAGGTCTCGCGCGCGGGCGTTCCAATCGTATTGACACCACAAGAGTACCGGCTGCTCGCTTTCATGGCGCATCAGGGCGGACGTGTCGTTTCACAGGTCGAGATTACCGAACATCTCTATACGCAGGACTTCGAGGGCGGTTCGAACGCTGTTGAAGTCTTGGTCGGTCGCCTGCGCAAGAGATTAGGTGCCGATATCATCGCAACACGTCGAGGTTTTGGGTATATCCTCGGTGGGGATGCCCCTTGAGAATCCAGTCTTTACGGGTTCGTCTTATACTGGGAGCTGGTATTTGGATTGCCATTGCCCTCGTCTTGGCGGGTGTAACCATCGGATATCTATTCACCAACAACGTGGAACGAGGCGCGTCCGCAGATTTATCGGCGACAATGTGGCGCCTTGTCGCCTTGATCAATCCGGACGCCCTCAGTGCCGCACCTTTGCTTACTGGCGCTTTGCCTGATCCACGCTATCAGACACCGGTCAGCGGCCTCTATTGGCAGATCACAGATCTTGGTACCCAGCAAAACATCCGCTCGCGATCGCTCTGGGATTACGTTCTCAAGGTTAGCCCCTCAAATGAAGGCGGACAGCTGTCGACCGTTCAAGGGCCGGTGGGCCAATCATTGCTTGCATTGTCCCTGACGGCACGCTTTGCAGAAACCAAAGGTGAACGGCGTTTTCAGATCATCGTCGCTCAAGACAGGTCTATCCTCGATGAGGCGATCACACGCTTTGGGAGGGAACTGGCCTTAGCACTCCTGGTCCTCGGCTTTGTCCTTGTCGTTGCCGTCATCCTGCAGGTGCAGTTCGGTCTTTCTCCGTTTAAGAAATTGCGTAAGGATATTGAAAGTATCCGCAACGGCGTTGCGTCTTCAATCGATGCCATCTACCCGCTGGAAGTTGTTGCTGTGGTCGGCGAAGTAAATGCCCTCCTTGCCATGCAACAGAAATCGATGGATTTTGCGCGATCCCGTGCATCCGATCTTGCTCACGGGCTTAAAACCCCGCTGACAGTGTTGGGCACGATCGCCTATGAGCTGGAAAAAGGCGGCAACACTCGCAGCGCAGCATCAATCGTCGATCTGACGAACGAGATGCGTGACCGGATAGATTATCAGTTGAGGCTGGTCCGACTGCGTCAACGCGTTCGGATGCACGCCCTCAGCGCGTCATTAAGCAGCGTTGTTCCCCGCACGATTGCGGTGTTGAAAAGAACACCCAAAGGCGAACAACTGGTCTGGGTCGTTAATGTCAAGGATGGTCTGAACGTCGACATCGACGTAAACGACCTTGTCGAGCTTGTCGGTGTGATATTGGAGAACGCAGCGCAATGGGCGAACACGCAAATCCATATCAAGGCTAAGCAGGATGGCGCGTTCGTCGAATGGCAAATATCCGACGATGGTCCGGGCATTCAGTTCTCAGATCACAGTACGATTGGTCTACGTGACAGGCGGTTGGACGAGACAGTCACAGGCACTGGCCTTGGCCTGGCGATTGCTTCCGAGATTGTCTCCCTCAACAACGGAACGATTGCGTTTGAACGTTCCAGTCATGGTGGACTTGAAGTCATCATCCGCTTGCCAAGTGTGGCGGCCCATTAGAAATGTCGCTTGTTGTGCAAAGTTAAAATGTCATCCTGACAGATGACGAGGCTCGTCGACGGGCAGGGCGGAGACCTCAATATCGCAGCTCTGCCCGGCGACAGTGAATAGATCTGTGGCAGCCTGCTCCCGTAGTATGCGCTCCCTTCGTTCCTCGACCCAGCTGTTGCGCCGCGACGGTTTGCGTGCGCGTTGTTGATAGGCGATGACCTCGCTGTTGGTCTTTCCAACCGGCTCAGTTCCGAGTGGAAATCAACACCACAATTCCTTATGGTCCCGACGATGATCCGCTGCAAATCGCGCCAATCAACTGACGTCCAGGTGCTGGCGTAATCGATGCGTATGGGAGAACATCGTATCGAAAGAATTACGGAAATTGGCGCGTCCATCATCCAGTCGATTGCAGCGATGCAGCCTCTACTTCTAGAAATTTTGTTGGCAAAATAAGCCAGACCGTATGTCAATCTGATTAGTCGCACACTTCGTATTCGTAACCGGGCGAGGTGTCCCGAACGACTTTGCGGTCACGGTAGATGATAGAGATCTTGTCACCGCGTGCGTCGCACGCGGCATTGAAAAAACTTACGGGATCAACGGGATTGCCATTGGTATCCTTGTTGTTGTCATTGTATTCGATCTCGTAAACCTGATTGCCATACACTTTGGTGTACTCGCTGCATTCCTTCTCGTATTCGCATTCTTCGACAATCGCAAAATCAAAGCCGATTATCTTTGGGCCCTTGGGCGCAAGTTCCGAGGCGTTTTTCTGCGCGACAGCGAGATTGGCATCATGAGCCCGTTTGACCAGCAGCTTGGCAAACTCGATATTGGTTTCTGGTGACAAAACGCCTTTGGATCTGTCCCATGAATCGAGATTGTCAGGTTCGAGGGCCTTAAAGCCGTCAGCCGCACATTTGTCGATCCAGGGACCGATTATTTTCATCAGATCCTTGCGTTTTGCGTCTGAGGATGTGTCTAATATATACTCTTCTGGCCATTTTGGATCGGTAACATACTCACCATCTTTCTTGATCAGCAGATTCGGATGGGTTTTTGTCCACCACTCCTTCTGCTTCGGTTGCGTCTGGAAGGCATTCACGTAACAGATATTGTATTTACCTTTTGCAGGGGCAATCTTTCTGTCCCGGACAACAATCTTAACACTGCGTTGCGGGTTGTAATCGCCTCCAATCTGGTAGTCGAATTTACCGTGGACGGGAGGCAACGTTAGAGTTTGAGCATTTGCAGACAAAACAACGCAGCCTGTAGCGACGACGGCGGCGATCATCGCCGTTCGGAACCATTGAATACGCATTTCGATCAAGACCTTGTCTAGCTGAGTTCCCCGCCTCGAGCACGGCGCTCTGGCGTGACTGATATGACGGACTGGCTACCGCTTGGGTCAGCTAAATCTGGATATTTGCTTCTTGGCGAACCGAGGTCAAGGGTAATGAAACAGCTTCTGATAAGGAGATGTTACGTTGTTAGGCTCAGTTACAAAAACTCCATTGGTGCCGGCGCCAATAGCACTCCGCTTGGCAATCGGTCGGTGGTGTCTCTGACCGCATTTCGGCGTAAGCTGGGAAGCAAATCGCCCGCGAAGTCACCAACTGCCGAAGTGTGAAAGGCGCAATGGGCTGATGGGCCTGTCGCTCATCGAGCCTTTTGTCATGAAGGAGGAGCACTAAGATGAGCACCGATCTGGATACCGTGCGGTCCTATGATACGGTCGCGGCGCAGTACGCTGCTGAAGCCGCGGCGATGCCCGAATGGGTGGCGACAGAGATCGATGTGTTCGTGACCGCGCTGGGTGGCTCGGGCAGGGTGCTGGAGATTGGAAGCGGTGGCGGGCGCGATGCATTTGAGCTTGAGAAGCGGGGAATTAGCGTCCGGCGCACCGACATTTCAAAGGGTTTCGTCGAACTGCTTCGTGAAAGTGGCTTTGAGGCCGACACGTTGGATCCGCTGACAGAAGACTTGGCCGACCCGCAGCATCCCGGTATGCCTTACGACGGGATTTGGGCCTGTGCCTGCCTGATTCATGTTGCGCGCGAGGATCTTGGCACGGTGCTTGGGCGTCTTGCCGAGGCGACCCGGACCGGTGGCCGATTGCACGCCTCCGTTAGAGAGGGCGACGGCGAGGATGTGTCCATACACGGCAGTGCTGCAGCGCCCCGGCGCTACGTCGAGACGTACTGGCGCGAGTCTGCCCTGCGGTCCGCACTCACAGACGCCGGCTGGATCGTCAGTGAGGTACGTCGGTGCGTTGGAAAGCCCCATGATCGGTGGCTGAGCGTTCGGGCGAGTCGGGCGTGACCCACACAGAACTTGCGGGAATGGCCGGTTCTGGTGCGACTATGAACTTTAGGCGGTCACCGCAATGTGGGCTTCCGGGCGAAGCCACAATTACCTATCGACAGGTATGTGGGCGCGCGAAGCAGCCGATGATTGTTTGCTCTCCCTTATTCCCACTATTGCGAAAGATAGCGGCCAAATTGGAATAGGTATGCAAAAACTATTTCAGCGGCAGAAACAGTTCTGTGACCACCTCATATGCTGGTACTTCTGGAATGAACGACAGCCGGCGTTGGCAATAGATCGGGAAATCGCGTGCTTCTTCGCCACTGGTTGGAAGCCAATCCCGGTAAAGGTAGTGGGCAGCGGGCTCCAGATTGTTGGTATTGCCTGGATAACGCAATACCGCGCAACGCCCGCCAGGAATAACGCCGGCCTTCATTTGCTCATGGTTCGCCTCAATCGGCTGATCAGTACTGATACATAGATCCATGCTATAGTCGGCGGCGATCGCTGGTTCCCTTTCGGAACGGAAAACCATGAAAGTAGGGCTTGTCTCCGGCGATAAGCCGTTTGCCTTGTTCCAGGCCCTGAATCGCTTGAATGTGTCTGCGAGTCTCGTCCGGTCACCCCGATGTTGCATGACCGCCACCGGCGTGGTGGGGACATCTCGTATCGTTACGTCGTCATGGTCAAAGGTTATGTGCATGAACTTGTTCCTTGCGTTGTCAAGCGGCCCCAAAGCCATAAGCCACGTCCCCCAATCGGGAGATTTGCGGAACGACGACGGCGATTGTCCTAACCGTTGCCGAAATGCGCGGGCGAAGGCATCCGGTGCTTCGTAACCGGCATCCATCGCTATATCAGTGATGCTTTGAGCGTCTTTGCAGGCAAGCCCGTACGAAGCACGTTTCATACGGGTGAGCTGGACATAGCGATGCACGGACAAGCCAAAGGTTGCCCTGAATTGCCGCTGGAAATGGAACTTCGAGAATGCCGCGATGCGGCTCACGGTGTCCAGATCCAGATCGTCATCAAGGTGCTGATCTATATGGGTCAGCACCCGCTGCATTCGGGCACGGTAATTTTCAAGTGTTATCTTCATCGTCTCTTTCTTCGTGACGACATCAGTTACACCTTTCCGTGCATTTCGCGCTCGACCGATCTTGCGATTTTAGGTCTGTGAACATTGAAGGGGCACGGATAACGCGCTTCGCTGAGCACTTTGTTCGAGACGCCTGCGCGGCACTTTTTCATTCGAGCATTCCATTCGGCAGGGATTGTTGAGTTTATCGCCCACCTGACGGTCATTGGGGCTGCAGTCCGAGTACAGGGGTAAACCCCAAAACCGATCCCCGCAAAGATATCCCGGCAATCCGGAGCAGGGTTGAAAATTGACTTAGGCATCCGAATTCTTGGAGGCGAACAAGACGCGCTGTTCGATCTAAGAATTGCTCATTTTGCTGATGCTGCTCTGACGATCAAATCAGTCTCATGGTCAGCAGGATAGAGCATTTCAAGCGCGATTTCCGAGATCGTCACATCCACCGGCGTGCCGAAGACGGTGATCGTGCTGAAGAATGACAGAGGACCAAGTCTTGTCTGGATACGCAATGGGATCGCAAGTGCGGAAGGGTGAGGTGAATGAGCCGGTTTCCCTGATGGTCTATGCAATGTCTCGGCTTCCTTCAGCAAGTTACACAGTCGTGGGTCGGCCGTCAGTTCGACTTCGCGTCGCAATCTTGTCAGAAGATGATCGGCCCAGTCGTCGAGATTGAGGATTCGCGGTGCAAGACCGTCGGGATGGAGCGATAGACGCATAACATTGACCGGCGGCTCCAGCAGCTCCGCACTGACAGCCGATCCGAATTATCAACCTCACAGCGAGGATAAGGCTGTCTGTGCGCCGATAACCGGCCTCTAGGCCGCTTGTGCGCTCTGACGCCTCCTATGCGGGCGGGGCGAGACGGTTCGTCTCCGGCGATCCGGCTTCGCCGCTGTTGGGTGGATCAAGCAGGAGCAGTGCCGGATTGCCGTCGACAACGGGGATATGGCTGACGACACGCAGCTGGCCCGCATCGCGGTGGATCGAATAAATCAGCTCGCCCTTTGGGCTTTGGTCCATCTGTTTGGCGGCGATCCGGAAGCGCAGCATCAGCGCCACCAGGCCAAGCAGAAAGCCGGGCGGGATCAGCAGCCACAGCGCCTTGATCCAGTCCGGCGAGGATTGGAACGTATCGAGCAGGTCTGACCAGAAATTGTAATCGTTCATGTGCACTCCCTTTCTCGCGTGAGGAAAGCGGCCACCCGAGGTTTATCCTCTGGTGACCGGGGAGTTCATAAGCCGCCAACAGACGACCGCCACGGCCTTTAAGCCGAAGCTCTGGACATACGCCGAGGCCTCCCCGGCCATAGGGCTGAGGAGGTGCCTTTGCGGTCGACACCGACCGCTACTGGAGGGGATACGAAGCCCCAAGACCGATCCG
The DNA here is from genome assembly GCF_044760925.1 of Phyllobacterium sp. NPDC097923. NCBI lineage: Bacteria > Pseudomonadati > Pseudomonadota > Alphaproteobacteria > Hyphomicrobiales > Phyllobacteriaceae > Phyllobacterium > Phyllobacterium sp. NPDC097923. The sequence continues at coordinate 437,053 of NZ_JBIWBL010000001.1, forward strand.
TTTCGACCGGTCTCACCGGGAATCATAGTGGGAAACGGGAGGAGGTGAAAGGGGTGGGGGGAATGAGATTATTGGTTGGGGCAGTTTGCGTTGCACTATTGCGCTTTATGAGAGATTGCGATGGGTTCAATTAATAGAAATTGCTTAACCAACGGCACGTTGTTAAGAATTGGTTGAAGGCTCTGGCAATAATCTATCGGGAGCTATTGTTAGGTGCCGCGCATGAACGACAAAATTGATGAAACTCGCATAAAATGTGAGCTACTTCTGATGTTGCGTAGAAGCAAGTTGTTGAATGCGCGCTCGATCCTGTCGTCCGAGTACGTGATAGGATCAACTGGGCGCAGAGCTGATCTTGCTATTTTAAACGGCACCTCGTTTATAGGAATTGAGATTAAAAGCAGATATGACTCGTTGGCCCGTTTATCCGACCAGCTTGAGGTTTACAGATCATGCTTCACCCGTGTGATGTTAGTTGTTGACGAAAGGCATGTCGAATCTGCAACTTTGCGCGCTGGCCCAAGTATCGAAATATGGAAAGTTGATAGCCAGTGCGGGATACAATTGCACCGTGCTCAAGAAATTTCGCCAATAAAGATCAAATCGCAGCTCCTAAAAATGCTCACTACTGGAGATTTGAAGAGAGCGCTTAAGCTACCATCCAATTCGATTATCAAAAAGAAAGAACTAATCCAGGTTATGAACGGTCAGCCCGAAGAAGATATATTTCGGGAAGTAATTTACTCATTTAAACAGGTATACTCGGAAACTTCTAGTAAATTTTGGGCAGAAACCTATCGCAAAAAAATATCACCACAATCGTTGCAAGCCTTGAGTAGATTTGCGTCCGTGCGCATTGAAAATAATCGCAAACAAGAACAACAGCACGCCTTCTGGGATAGCTGGCGCGAAGCTGCTAAAGTAAGCCTACAAGACAATTGGGCCTAAAGGTCCGTCCATTCAACTTCGCCATCTTGATCATCAGACCCAGATTGTGTGTGAAGATGAATGTTGATTCTTGCTGAAGTGGACAATTTCGGTGAATAAATCGCGTTATCCTGTCCCGCTGCTGTGCGTTTTATCATCTCTGTACCCCATATGCCTTGGTCCTTCCATTCAGGGCATTCGATCGCCCTTGCAGCAGCCATTTGATAAGCTTCTTCCCGATCTTCCTCTTCTGCCTCTCTGAAGAATTTCCACTTAGCAGCGAATGCGTTATCGATTCTTGGAGCAGGACTGCCGCCACCACCATTTTGTTTTTCTGCTCGTACGCTAGCTCTGTCACAATAAATGTTTCGTTGTGTACCAAGTTCCGCAGCTACTAGATTATAGAATTGCCGTTCAAATATTTCTTGTTCCGCTATACCGGTGAAAGATGATGGAAACGTAGATGCCGAAACCGATATAAAACAATCGGGTATCTCATCTCTTATGGATTTGCAGGTGTTATAGGCGATTAATGCTTTTGTTAGAATGTTCTTGTCTTGCTTTTGAAAATCAATAATGAAATAAACGTCTTCATTCGAAGGGAATGACTTAAATAATTTTGCTATATCCTTTGCTGAACTGAAAATCTGCTCGTGTAATCTAATAACAACACCGCGACCTAAGGCCTTGAATGCAACGATCTGAGGCCAAATCTCATTGGGCACGCGCAGCTGTATAGCAGGAGTGAAGGTCGACTGTTCTTCGATAAATGACCGCCAATTGACATATCCGTCTTTAGAATCTCTCAACAAGTCCAATGCAGCATGAACCGGTCTGCGATTCCCATCAAAAATCTCATCCGTCAAATCAACGATTATAGGTTTTCCTGAGCTGCACGCAGTAATTTTTGCCAAAGTGCTAGGAAATTCTTTAGCCGTCGTCCACGGCTGGAGAATGATATATGGAAGTATTCCTATTTTTACCTGAGGAGATAATTCTTCTAGGGCCTGCATTTCAGAGGGGCGCACTCCAAGAATAGGTACATAACCGAATGCGCCAAAATCCATAAAAATCCCCCAATTTATTCTAGCTTAAGCCAAGCCGAATCTTCATAGCTGCTTCGGATACATTAAACTTATCAGCAAGAAATCCAACTATATTGTCAACCTTGAGAGATTTGGCTCTTTCAAGCCATTCATCGATCAGCGTCTGAGGCATCAGCAAGTCAGCGGCCATTCTATTAGCTTGTGCTTCACGACGATCAGACAAGGTTGATCGGTAAAGAACATCATCTGTAATTCCGTCTCCAATTTCGTCTTGATGAAGTAGGTAGTGTCCTATTTCGTGAGCAACTGTAAACCGCTGACGACGCGACGAATCGTTTTTGTTCACTCGGATAATGAACTTCCCTTGTTGATCAGGATCTGGTCTGATCTCGCCAGAAATTCCGTTCGGTAGAACTGTAGCTATAACTTTGAGCCCAAGTGCGTTGGCAATTGTCGACAGTCGTATAGGTGCTGCGTCTTGCAATCGTTCGATTTCGTCAGTGATCTCTTGTTCTAAAGAGTGCCATTCGCGACTCATCATGCGGCTCTCCCTTAGTCAGTGAACGGTTTGTCATTACTCGCCGCCGGATCTATTTCAGCCCGCCGCGAGGCATCGTTGAGAAGAATGCTGTCAACACGTTCGATCAATATCGAACGAAGCTTACCGCGCTCCAATTGTTCTGAGACATGCTGAACAATCACTCCCTCAATACCTTTGGCAAAAGGACCTTCTTTCAAAAGTCTTTCGAGGTGTTCTTTGGAGGCAGTCTCAGTCATCTTTTGAAACTGTGAATATCCCCAAAATGCAAGGATGGCGATAAAAATCGCCAAAATAGTTATAACTACGGTAACAGCAGTAAGCATTATGGTTATAAAGTCAGGATAAGACATATTTATATTCTGCATTTCGCCAGGGGTGATTTTAATTCCAATCAACACCGATACCGCAAAAATCACTCCTGAGAGGATGCCAGCCAAAAAGATTGGAAAATAGTCATTCTGCTGTTGCCTCATGGTGATTCTTCAATTGATAGCTATGTTCTCATTATGTTCACTTTTTTGAATGACGCAATCCGTTAAATGTCTTTGCGCTGAAGAAAGTTTGATGATGATTTGGTTGTGATTTAAGTAAGCGATGTTGCAGAATGATACAAAGAGAAGTAGGCAGTTTGTATGAGAAAGAAATGGTGCCGCTTCCCGGAATCGAACCGAGGACCCCATCATTACGAATGATGTGCTCTACCAACTGAGCTAAAGCGGCAGGGAAGGGACTTCCCGATCCCTGGACCGGCCATCGGAATGTGCCGGAGGGATGACGCGCCTGATAGCGTTATTGCATCAGGATTGCAAGCCTCGTCATGCCGGCTTTTGATTGAAACCGCGAAAATCCCATGCTCACCAACGCTTGTCCCGCACGGTAAAGCCAGATTGGAATATTTCCATTTTGCCGATAGACAAGCGTGCAGGACAGGTTAAACTTTCGGTTGTGGTCATGCGGCCCAGGGAGGGGCGGTGACCAAGGCGTTCTGGGAGGAACCGATGGCCAAAGTCGAACTGGTGGTCAATGGGCGCGCCGTCAAGGGCGAAGCCGAAGACCGCACGCTGCTTGTGCATTTCCTGCGTGAAAATCTGGGACTGACGGGAACCCATGTGGGGTGTGACACCTCGCAATGCGGCGCCTGCGTCGTGCATGTGGACGGGCGGGCCGTCAAGTCCTGCACCATGCTGGCGGTGCAGGCGTCCGGCGCCGAGGTGACAACCATCGAGGGCATCGCTCTCAATGGCGAGTTGCATCCGGTGCAGGCGGCCTTCCGCGAACATCACGGCCTGCAATGCGGTTTCTGCACGCCGGGGATGATCATGTCGTCGGTGGATATGATCCGCCGCCACCCGGAAGGGCTCGATGAGGCGACGGTGCGCGCGGAGCTGGAAGGCAATATCTGCCGCTGTACCGGCTACCACAACATTGTTCAGGCCGTGCTCGATGCATCGGAAAAAATGGGCAAGGGCGCCGTCAAGGCCGCCTGAGAAATCAAATTCACGTCGTGCAGTCCGCTTCCGGCCAAACAGACAATTGAGACATTTTGGCGAGGCGCCTGCGACAGGGAGGTAGTGTCATGGGTGTCGAAGGCATTGGATCACGCGTTCTGCGCAAGGAGGACAAGCGGTTTCTCACCGGCAAGGGCCGTTATACCGACGATATGGTCGTGCCGGGGATGAAGCACGCGGTCTTCGTGCGCAGCCCGCATGCCCACGCGAAAATCACCGGGATCAGCACGGGCGCGGCACTCAAGATGCCCGGCGTCATCGGGGTGCTCACCGGCAAGGAATTGAAGGCCGACGGCATCGGCAATCTCATCTGCGGCTGGATGATCCAGTCGAAGGATGGCACGCCGATGAAGATGGGCGCCTGGTCGCCGCTCGCCACCGATACGGTGCGCTATGTCGGTGATGCGGTGGCGATCGTCGTTGCCGATACCAAGGGCGAGGCGCGCGATGCCGCCGAGGCGGTGGAAATCGCCTATGAGGAGCTGCCCGTCGTCGTCAGTGCCGTCGAGGCGCTGAAGCCGGGCGCGCCGCAAGTGCACCCGGAAGCGCCGGGCAACCTGATTTTCGACTGGGATATCGGCGATGAAAAGGCGACGGCTGACGCCTTTGCCCGCGCGGCGCATGTAACGACGCTCGATATCGACAACAACCGCCTCGTGCCCAATGCCATGGAGCCGCGCGCGGCGCTCGGCCAGTACGATGCGGCGGAGGATCACTACACCTGCTGGACCACCTCGCAGAACCCGCATGTGGCGCGGCTGGTGATGAGCGCGTTCTACAATGTCGCGCCGGAGAACAAGCTGCGGGTGATCGCGCCGGATGTCGGCGGCGGTTTCGGCTCGAAGATTTTCATCTATCCGGAAGAGATCGTCTGCCTGTGGGCATCGAAGAAGACGGGTGTTCCGGTCAAGTGGGTGGCGGACCGCACGGAAAGCTTCCTGTGCGATGCGCATGGGCGCGACCACGCCACCCATGCGCAGATCGCCTTTGACAAGGACCACAAGATTCTCGGCCTGAAGGTGGAAACCATCGCCAATCTCGGCGCCTACATGTCGCTGTTTTCGAGTTCCGTGCCGACCTATCTCTACGCGACGCTTCTGTCCGGCCAGTACGACATTCCGGCGATCCACGCCAATGTGAAGACGGTCTACACCAACACGGCGCCGGTCGATGCCTATCGCGGCGCCGGGCGGCCGGAGGCTTCCTATGTGCTGGAACGCATCATGGAGACGGCGGCGCGCGAGCTGAAGATATCGCCGGCGGAATTGCGGCGGCGCAATTTCATCCGCGCCTTCCCCCACCAGACGCCTGTCATCATGGCCTATGATGCCGGGGATTTCGACGCGACGCTCGACGCCAGCATGAAGGCGGCGGACTATGCCGGTTTCGAAAAGCGCCGCACCGAGGCCGCCGGCCGCGGCAAGCTGCGCGGCATCGGCATGAGCTGCTACATCGAGGCCTGCGGCATCGCGCCGTCGGCGGCGGTCGGGGCGCTGGGCGCCGGTGTCGGCCTGTGGGAAAGCGCCGAGGTGCGGGTCAATGCCGTCGGCACCATCGAAATCCTCACCGGCTCGCATTCGCACGGGCAGGGGCACGAAACCACGTTCGCCCAGCTGGCGGCGGAGCGTTTCGGCGTGCCGCTCGACAGCATTTCCATCGTCCACGGCGACACGGACAAGGTGCAGATGGGCATGGGCACCTATGGCTCGCGCTCCGGTGCGGTCGGCATGTCCGCGGTCGTCAAGGCCATGGACAAGGTCGAGGCCAAGGCCAAGAAGATAGCCGCGCACCTGCTCGAAGCCGACGAGGCGGATATCGAGATCAAGGACGGCAATGTGCGGGTGGCGGGGACGGACAAGTCGCTGCCGTGGTTCCAGGTGGCGCTCGCCTCTTACACCGCGCACAACCTGCCATCCGGCATGGAGCCGGGGCTGAAGGAAACGGCGTTCTACGACCCGAGTAATTTTACCTTCCCGGCCGGCTGTTACATCTGCGAGGTTGAGATCGATCCGGAAACCGGGACGACCAGGATCGTGCAGTTCGTTGCCGCTGACGATTTCGGCAAGATCATCAATCCGATGATCGTCGAAGGGCAGGTGCATGGCGGCCTGGCGCAGGGCATCGGCCAGGCGCTGCTGGAAGGCACGCATTACGATGAAAGCGGCCAGCTTTTGACGGCGAGCTACATGGACTACACCATGCCGCGCGCACAGGACCTGCCGTCGTTCAACATCATGACGACGGAAACCCCGTGCCCGTCCAACCCGCTGGGGATCAAGGGCTGCGGCGAGGCTGGCGCCATCGGTTCGCCGCCTGCCGTGATGAATGCCATCACCGATGCCATCCGCAACAACAGCCTGAGCATGCCCGCGACCCCGCAAAAGGTCTGGGCTGCCATTCAGGCGGCGAAATAGGGAGATGTGCCATGTATGAAACCCAGTATCATCGGGCCACGTCGGTCGAGGACGCCGCAAGGCAGATGGGCGCGGCCGAGGACGGCAAATTCCTGTCCGGCGGCATGACCCTCATCCCGACCATGAAGCAGCGGCTGGCGTCACCGAGCCATCTGATCGACCTGCGCCATATTCCCGGCTTGAAAGGCATCACCATCACGGGCAAAACCGTGCGTATCGGCGCGGCGACCACGCATTATGACGTCGCTGTTCATGCGGAGCTGGCAAGGCTCTGCCCGGCGATCACGCATCTCGCGGCACATATCGGCGATCCGCAGGTGCGCAATATGGGCACCATCGGCGGCTCGGTCGCCAACAACGATCCGGCGGCCGACTATCCCGCGGCGCTGCTTGCCCTTAATGCAACCGTCATCACCAGTGCGCGCTCGCTTGCCGCCGCGGATTTCTTTGCCGGTCTGTTCGAAACAGCGCTGGAGCCGGACGAGATTGTCACGGCCGTCGAATTCACCGCGCCCGATAGGGCTGCCTACAAAAAGTTCCCCAATCCGGCGTCGCTCTATGCCATGGCCGGCGTGTTCGTTGCCAAGGCTGGCAATGAGGTGCGGGTCGCGGTGACCGGGGCTGGCGAGAATGGCGTGTTCCGGGCGCAGGCGCTGGAGGCAGCGCTGGCAAAGAGTTTCAGTGCTGCGGCGCTGGACGGCGTTGTGGTTTCCGCCGATGGCCTGATGTCCGACATGCATGCCTCGGCCGACTACCGTGCCAATCTGGTGAAGGTCATGGCCAAGCGTGCCGTTGCGGAGATCGCGGGCTAGGCCCGCCGCAGTACGATCACTGCATAACGGCAGGGTGCATCGCTCTCATTGGCGAAGGTGCAGTCATGGGGCGCGCCGAGTTCGAGGCAATCGCCCTCTTCGAGCCGGTGAAACGTTTCACCCTCGGTAAAGCTCAGCACGCCGCTTAAAATCCAGATCAATTGCCGCTGGAAGGTGTAGGCGGACGCGGGGAGTGCCACCCGCGCCTTTGCCGGCAGGTCGACATGCACCACATCCATGGGCAGGTCGGAGGCGGGCGAGACATGGCGGCGAATGTAACCGGTTTCGGGATCGGTCCACAGCGGCTGGTCCTTGTGGCGCAGCAGCCGTCCCTCCTGCATTTCCGCCCGTGCCATCAGCGTCGACATGCTGAGGCCGAAGGCGCCTGAGAATCGCGCCATCAGCATGGCCGTCGGGCTGCTCTGGCCGCGCTCCACCTTGTTGATCATCGCGCGTGATACGCTGGATTTTTCCGCGAGTTCCGTCAGCGACCAGCCGCGTGCCTCCCGCTCGATTCGGATACGGGCACCGATTTTTGCGTCGACATCGTCTATTTTATGAGACATAATGAAACTATAGTAGACGATTGAAAAGGATGCAAGTTGTGATCGTGCGTGCGGCCAGTGAGGCGGATCTTCCAGCCATTCTCGAGATTTACAACGACGCGGTGCTGAACACCACGGCGATCTGGAACGAAACGCAGGTCGATCTGGCCAACCGCAAGGCGTGGCTCAGCGAGCGGCAGTCAAAGGGATTTCCGGTGCTGGTCAGCATCGATGATGACGGCGGTGTCACCGGCTATGCCTCCTTCGGCGACTGGCGCGCTTTCGATGGCTATCGTCACACGGTCGAGCATTCCGTCTATGTGCACAAGGCGGCGCGCGGCGGCGGGATCGGCAAGGCCCTGATGCTGGCGCTGATCGACAGAGCGCGGGAGGCGGGCAAGCACGCCATGGTTGCCGGCATCGAGTCCGGCAATGCGGCGTCCATCCGCCTGCACGAAAAACTGGGCTTTCAGGTGGTGGGCCATCTGCCGGAAGTTGGAACCAAATTCGGCAAATGGCTTGACCTGACATTCATGCAGATCGTTCTGGATAATGCTCCGCCGCGTTAGGCGGCGCAGAGTTTTGCCTTCGCCTCGTGGTATTCGCGTTCCAGCCGCTCAACATATTCTGCGGCGCCGGTTACTTCCTTGATCGCGCCGATACCCTGGCCGCAACCCCAGATGTCTTTCCAGGCCTTGGCGCCGGTGGTTGCCGCTTCGAAATCCATCTTTGAGGGGTCGGCTTCCGGCAGGTGATCGGGATCCATGCCAGACTTGGCGATGGACGGCTTGAGATAGTTGCCGTGAATGCCGGTAAAGTAGTTGGAATAGACAATGTCGGACGAGACGGAATCAACGATCATCTGCTTGTAGGCGTCGACGGCCCGCGCTTCCCTGGTCGCAATGAAAGGCGAGCCGACATAGGCAAGGTCGGCACCCATGGCCTGTGCTGCCAGGACGGCCTTGCCCGTGGCGATGGCGCCGGACAGCAGCAATGGCCCGTCAAACCATTCGCGGATTTCCTGGATGAGCGCGAAGGGCGACAATGGCCCGGCGTGCCCGCCGGCACCGGCGGCAACCGCGATCAGCCCGTCCGCGCCCTTGCGGATGGCTGAGTTGGCGTGGCGGTTGTTGATGATGTCGTGCAGCACGATCCCGCCATAGGAGTGGATGGCAGCGTTGACTTCCGGTACGGCGCCGAGAGAGGAGATAACAATCGGAACCTTGTATTTCACGCACATGGAAAGATCATGTTCGAGCCGCTTGTTGGAGCGGTGCACGATCTGGTTGACCGCAAACGGTGCTGCCGGGCGGTCCGGGTTTTTAGCGTCGTGGTCGCGCAGGCCTTCGGTGATCTCGGCCAGCCATTCGTCGAGCTGGGCCTCGGGCCGTGCGTTCAGGGCGGGGAAGGAGCCGACAACGCCAGCCTTGCATTGCGCCAGCACGAGGGCCGGATGCGAAATGATGAACAGCGGCGCGCCGACAACGGGAATGCGCAGCTTTTTCGTCAGGATTTCGGGCAATGCCATGTGTTTCCTCCCATGGAATAAATTTTGACGTTTCCGTAAACGTAACTCTTTTTATCAGACCGCGTGCCGTGATCAAGCGAAAGGTTGGCGCGGTTGCCTGCGCCTGATCAAAGGCGTGTGAGCGTGGCGATGCATTGATCTCAGTAAAGATGATCCGGGTGTCTCACCGCAAGGGCTATCGCATCGGCGACGTCGTCCTGCCGTTCGCGCAATATGCTCGTGGCAACCCGAACATGCGGCGACGGGTTCACGACATATTTGCGGCCGACGCCCACCGCGATTCCGCGCGCGGCAAGGGTCACGAGAGCAAATTGTTCCGAAGCTACGGGAATCCAGAGGCTGAACCCTTCGCCGCCGGAAAGATGAACACCGCGCTCGCGCAGTGCCTGCATCAACCCCTCGCGCCTCTCCCGGTAGATACCTCTTGCCCTCTGTAAGCTCAGCTGTGTTGCCGCGTCCTTGATCAGGAAAGCCACGGCTGATTGCAGCACCCGACTGGTCCAGCCTGAGCTGAAGAGGCGGTAGGACTGGATCTGTTCGACGATGCGCGTCGAACTCGACAGGACTGCCAGCCGCAGATCGGGGCCGAGGGATTTCGAATAGGAAACGATGTGAATGACCCGGTCCGGAAACCGGTCCCCGAGGCTGATCGGTGGCAGGGACGAGATATCGCCGACACCGTCATCCTCGATGATGAGCGCGTCGCTGTCGGCGAGGGCATCGCCCAGCGCCGTAAGCCGTTCCCGGCTGACACCCCGTCCGGTCACAGCGTGGGTGCGTGGCTGAAAAAGGAATGCAGCCGGCTTGCGTTTGAGGGCCTCCATCAGAGCATCCGGCAGCGGGCCGTTCTCATCGCACGCCACCGGCAGGATGTGCGCTCCGAGATCCTCGAGGATGTCGAGAAGCCTGAGGGCTGTCGGCTCCTCGATCGCCACGAATGATCCCGGCATGACGAGCGCATGCAGAAGGGCGTAGACGGCGTTATAGCCGCCATTGGTCGCAAGAAACGCTTCCGGCCTGCAGGGCCAGTTCGGCCCCACCGCCGCCTGCAATTCAGGCAGTATCGGGACGCGCTGGTAACTGTTCAGCGCTTCTGCCGTAGCGCCATGTTTCAAGGCCTCTTCCAGAGGCGGAAGCACATCCACGTCTGGTGATGCGATGGCAAGGTTGAGCACACCATCGCCGTAATCGCCCGAACTCGCCAGCCGCAGGGGTTTCGGTGCAATGCGGTCGCCGCTGACCCATGTGCCGTTGCGCCCGCGCCCGGTGATGATCTTCTGCCGCCGCAGCTCGCTCCAGGCCTCGGAAACTGTCGCCGGACTGATGCCGAGGGTGTAGGCAAGATCGCGGATGGCGGGCAGTTTGGTGCCAACGGGAATGGCACCGGCGCGGATCAGTGCGCTGGTCTCGATGGCGATGCCGCGCATCGTCCGGTCACGCAACTTCTCTGCAAACCACTGAACTGAGGCCAATTCGCTCATATCTGTCCCTCTTTTAAATGTTCAGTAACGTAATAGTATTTGATCAGTCAATAATGAACATTTAGCTTCGCGCACGAAAACCGAAATTGCAACGAGGAAATGTCTTGCGTATCACTGTTCGATTGGCTGTTCGCGATTGGGATTATTATACGCCGCTGGCGTTGGGTGACGTCACCTCCGACAGGCTTGATGTCAAGGTTGATCGCGTCGGCACGTTGATCGGCAATGTCGCCGCCGATCCGCATCACGATGCGGCTGAAATGTCCTTCAGCCGTTATGCCTCGGCGCGCGCCAACGGCGAAACCGATGTCCTTGGCGTTCCCAACTTTGTCATGCGCGGCTTTCGCCATCGCTGCATCATCACGGCCAGGAACAGCCCGGTTACCCGGCTGGAACATCTGGCGGGCAAGAAGATCGGCGTGACCGGCTGGCGCGATTCCGGCAATACCTGGACCCGCGCGGCGCTTTCCCATGCCGGCGTCGGTATTGAGGACGCATTCTGGTATGCCGGCCGCCTGACCGAGGCCCATCCCATCACCGACAGGCTCGACGGTTTTGGCCGCCCCGGCCGCATCGAAGCGGTGCCGGGCGAGCGGCCGATGATGCAGCTGCTGGAAACCGGCGAACTTGATGCCGTGTTCACCCCATTCATGCCGGAGGGCTTTTTTGGCCCCGCTTCGAAGTTCCGCCATGTGCTGACGGATTTCCGGGCGGAGGAACTCGCCTATTTCCACGAGGTTGGCTACGTTCCCGGCATGCATCTTCTGGGCCTGAAAACATCCTTTGTCGCCGAGCATCCCTGGCTGCCGGAAGAGCTCAGCAACCTGCTGGATGAATCCCAGCGGGTCTGGCTGGAGAAGCGGCGCAAATATGCCGATACCACGCCATGGATCATTGATGAGCTTGGCCACGTCGCCCGGGATTTGCCGGCCCACTGGAACGACAGCGGGTTTGCCGTCAACGAACGGATGATCGCCGATTTTGCCGAACAACTGCACCTGCAAGGATTGACACCGATGCTGCTCTCGCCCGCCGACCTTTTCCCGCATCACAGCGGCCAGACTTCCGGCTCCACCAGCCGCACGGGAGTGCCGGCATGAGGGTCGCGCTGGGTCAATTTGCCGTCAGCAAGGTCTGGCAGGAAAATGCCGACATCTGCACAAAGCTGATGCGCGATGCGCATGCGGGCGGTGCCGATCTCCTGGTTCTGCCGGAAGGCATCCTTGCCCGTGACATCACCGATCCGGATATCGTGCTGAAGACGGCGCAGCCGCTGGATGGCCCGTTCATGACGCAATTGCTGGCCGAAAGCCGCAACAGCGACATGACCGTGATGATGTGCGTGCACGTTCCGACCGGCGGTCAGCGCGTCTTCAACAATCTGGTGACCATCCGCGGTGGCGCAATCGTCGCGCAATATCTGAAGCTTCATCTTTATGACGCTTTTGCCGCCAAGGAATCCACCAATGTGCAGCCGGGCGGCGAGATTCCCGGTCTTATCGACATTGCAGGGCTCAAGCTTGGCCTCATGACCTGTTACGACCTGCGCTTTCCAGAACTGGCGCGCCGCCATGCGGTGGATGGCGCGGATGTGCTCATCCTTCCCGCCGCATGGGTCAAGGGCCCCGGCAAGGAGGCGCATTGGGAGGTGCTGGTGACGGCGCGGGCGCTGGAAAATACCTGCTACATCGTTGCCGTGGGTGAGTGCGGCGAACGCAACATCGGTGCCAGCATGGTGGTGGACCCGCTCGGCGTGGCCGTCGTGCGGGCGGGGGAAGGCCCCGCACTGATCTTTGCCGACATTGACCCTAAGCGCATCAGTCATGCGCGTGCGGTCCTGCCGGTTCTCGCCAACCGCCGTTTTGCCCGGCCCGAACTGGCCGATACGACTGCCTGAACGCAATAGGTTTTCAAAAGATATAAAAAGGGGAATAATAATGAAACTCAAACACCTGACCTTTGCCGCGCTGTTTGCGGCAACGCTCGTCGCTGCACCCGCAATGGCTGCGGAGGTGGCCATCGCCAAGCAGACGGTCAACGAAGCATTGCGGGCCAAGCTGCCCGAGGAAATCCGCAAGGCGGGAAGCATCACCTCGGTCAACAACGGCTCCTTCCCGCCCTATGAAATCGTCACCGGCAACACTGAAATGCAGGGCGCCAGCGCCGATCTGACCAAGGCTGTCGGCGAGTTGTGGGGTGTCGAGATCAAGCACGCAACGGTCAGCGGCCTTCCGGCGCTCTTGAGCGGCATCAATTCCGGCCGCTACCAGTTCGCCATGGGCCCCGTGGGCGATTATCCCTCGCGCCAGGGCGCCAATGATTTTGTCGATTATGTGCAGGAGTTCGTGGTGTTTGCCGTGCAGAAGGGCAATCCCAAGGGCATTACCTCGCTCGACAACACCTGCGGCAGCCGCATTGCCGTTATGGCTGGCGGTTCGGCGGAAAAAGTCATCAAGGAGCAGGCGGAGAAATGCACCAAGGATGGCAAGGCAGCCATCGAGGTCCAGTCCTTCACCGACCAGCCCACTTCCATCCTGGCGGTTCGCTCAAAGCGGTCCGACGCTTTCTTCTCCTCGCAGGCGCCGCTGATCTATTTCGTCGAGCAGGCCAATGGCCAGCTTGAACTGACGGGCACCGGCCTGAAGAATGGTTTCGACGATATTTTCCAGGGCGCCGTGGTCGCCAAAGGTTCGCCGCTTGGCGGCGTCCTCCTGGAAAGCATCAAGACGCTCATGGACAATGGCGCCTACGCCGCCATTCTGAAGAAGTGGGGCCTTGAGAAGAACATGTTGAAGGAGCCCGGGATCAATCTCGCGGGCAAAGCCGCAAAATGACCGGAAACACGCAAACATTGGCATCGCCCGCAAAGGGCGATGCGGAGGCTGCGCTTCGCGATGTGGCGAATGCGCATAAGCCCTTTCGCACGGATCGCTGGCTCCTGTGGGGTATCACGCTTCTCATTGCCGCGAACTTCCTCTGGATCGTCGCCAACAACCAGAATTTCGGCTGGCCGATCGTGTTCCAATGGTTCACCGAAGCCACCGTCCTGCGCGGCCTCTATGTCACGCTTGGCCTGACCGTTGTTGCCATGGCCATCGGCGTGGTCATCGGGCTGGTTCTTGCCATAGCCCGCCTGTCGAACGACCGGCTGGCAAGTTCCCTGGCGGGTCTTTACATCTGGTTTTTCCGCGGGACACCGCTGCTGGTTCAGCTGATCTTCTGGTACAACCTCTCGACGCTTTTTCCGGAAATTTCCATTGCCATTCCCTTCGGCCCGACACTGGCCAGTTGGAACACCAATGATCTGATCACGCCGATGACGGCGGCCATTGCTGGCCTTGCGCTGAACGAGGCTGCCTATATGGCCGAAATCATTCGCGGCGGTCTTCTGTCGGTCGACAAGGGGCAGATCGAAACCACCGAAGCTTTCGGCATGACGCGCACCCGCGCCCTCAGGCGTATCATCATTCCCCAGGCCATGCGGTCCATCGTACCGCCGACCGGCAATCAGCTGATCAGCATGATCAAGGCGACGTCACTCGTCAGCGTCATCGCCATGGCCGATCTGCTCTATTCGGTGCAGGCGGTCTATAACCGGACCTTCGAGGTCATCCCGATGCTGATGGTCGCCGTCATCTGGTATCTGTTCATCACGTCGATCCTCAACGTCGGGCAGGGCTTCATCGAGCGCTACTACGGTCGCGGCGAGCGGGGTTCTTCAACAGCCAGGAAACAGGACAAGGTTGCCGCTGCCGCGTTGAGCGCCGCAGTGCCGGCCCTGGCGCAGGAGGCAAGCAAATGACCGCGCAGTTTTCCATGAATGGCACCGAACCGGGCGAAGCGCTGGTGCGGGCCCGCAATGTCCACAAGTCGTTTGGCGAAGTGGAAGTATTGAAGGGCATCGACCTCGATGTTGCCCCTGGTGAAGTCGTGGTTGTGCTTGGCCCTTCGGGCTCTGGCAAATCCACGTTCCTGCGCTGCATCAACCATCTGGAGGCGATCGACCGCGGTTCGATTGTCGTGGCCGGGGAACAGATCGGCTATTCCCTGCGCAATGGCCGGCTCAACAAGCTGCCGGCGCGGGCCATCGCCGTGCAGCGGCGCCAGATTGGCATGGTGTTCCAGCAGTTCAACCTTTACCCGCACATGACCGCCCTGCAGAACATCATTGAAGCGCCCATCGGCGTACACAAGCAAAGCCGCAGGGAAGCCACGGAACTTGCCATGGAACTGCTGGCCCGCGTCGGGCTGACCCACAAGGCCGATGCCTATCCCCGGCAATTGTCCGGCGGCCAGCAGCAGCGCATCGCCATCGCACGCGCCCTCGCAATCCGGCCCAAACTGATGCTTTTCGACGAACCGACCTCGGCGCTCGATCCGGAACTCGTCGGTGAAGTGCTGGCCACCATGCGCGATCTGGCTGACCAGGGGCTGACCATGATTGTGGTCACGCATGAAATCGGTTTTGCCCGGGAAGCCGCTGACCGGGTGGTCTTCATGGATGGCGGCTACATCGTCGAACAGGGCAAACCCGAAGACGTTCTCGGTAACCCGCAGCATCCCCGCACGCGGGCGTTTCTCAGCCGTTTCATCTGAATATCGATCCCCCGGCCGTCCGCTCGCGTTCGATGCCGGGGATATTCGCTTTGTATAGAGCGCCAATTCGGGCGAAAACCGCCATCATTGCGCCGCGGTAGTCTTGAATAAGCAGTCAAATCGTCTATGCCTACCCGGGTCATACGAGCTGCTTTGAAGGGGAAATCGTCGAGTTGGAAGCGATTGAACAAGCCATCCGAAATGCTTTCGCCAAAGCGGATGTGAGCAACCCTGCCGTTCGTCAGAAAATTTACGAATCAGCCTGGACCGCGCATGAGCGTTCGCTGATCGCCAACGGCGCGCTGGATGAGGCCGAGCGTGAAGAGCGCCGGGAGCATCTGAAGGCCACGATCACACGCATAGAGGGTGAATCGCGCGACTCTTCGCGTGTTGCGCCGGAACCCGTCGCGGAACGGCGCGAGCCTTCCATGTCGGCGGGCCCCGCGCAATCCAGGCAGACAACATCCGGCCGCGTCGAACCCTCCATGGGCGGATCGCTGGATTCCGACCTTGGCCCGACGGACAACAGCCGCGCCGACAATTACCGGCCCGCCTACAACCAGCCGCGTGTCAAGAAGACCCGCGAACGCCAGAAGGCGCGTGGCCTGAAGAAATTCGTCATCATGGTGGTGATCCTGCTGGTAGCCATCGGCCTTCTCTGGCTTGTTGCATCGGGTCTGATCAATTCGAAGCCATCGGGCAGTACACCGCCTTCGTCGAGTGCTGGTCCTGCCGTTGGCAGCCATGAGCCGATGAAGGGCGGACAGCTTGCCGCGGATGGCAACTGGATTTCGATTTTCGACCCGTCTGACATGACCCGCGTTTCGATGGCGGGGAGGGCGACCGCCAGCGTTGCCGGCGACAATCTGCAGAAATTCGTGCGCATCAAGTCGCCGGGCGAGAACGACGATATCAGCTTCCAGGTCGGGCAGGGCGTTCTGCAGCAACTGGCGGGCAAACATGCCATCTTCGATATCATCGCCAAGGCCGAGGACGGTTCCGCGACGCAAATGGCGGTCAGCTGTGATTTCGGTGCCCTCGGCGATTGCGGACGCAAGCGTTACGACGTGACCGATGCGAGCAACGAGTATCTGTTCGAACTGCAATTCCCGGAAGGCAAGAAGCCGGGTGCGGGCGGTATCATCAAGATCAACTCGGACATTGCGCGCACGGGGAAAGCGATCGATATCTTTTCCATCCGCGTGCTGGTTGCGAACTGAACCAGCATGGCACGGGCGTTCCTGTCCTCGGGTGATCTGATTGCGGACCGCCGCGCTTCCTATGCCGATATGTTGTTCGAGTCCGGTGATCACGTGGCCGCCGCCGATCTGATGCGGCAGGCGCTGGACATCACGCCGGAATGGACCGCCGGACTCTATCGCCTGGGCGAAATGGAGGAAGCCGCGGGTGACGAGGACGCCGCAGCCGAGACGTGGCGGCGCCTGCTGGAACTCGATCCCGACGACCGCTTCGGTGCGACGCTGAAACTGGCGGCCTCGGGCTATGCGGTGGTGCCGGACAATCCGCCGACGGCCTATGTCGAGACGCTGTTCGATGCCTATGCCCCGACCTTCGAGGCGGCGCTTCTGGACAAGCTGCACTATCGCGTGCCGGAACTGCTGGCCAAGGCCATCAAGGCGGCGGCGCCCGGAAGACACTATCTGTCCATGCTCGATGTCGGCTGCGGCACGGGCCTGATGGGCGACTATTTCCGGGCAGATGTAGACCATATGGCAGGCATGGACCTCTCCGAAGCCATGCTGCAGAAGGCCGAGGAAAAGCACGTCTATGACCGCCTCTTCAAAGGCGATGTCAACGAACTCGATTATCCCGCAGGCTCGGCTGATCTCATTATCGCGGCGGATGTGTTTGTCTATGTCGGCGATCTCGACAGAGCCTTCGCGCGTCTTGTCCACGCGCTCGGCCCCAACGGGCTGTTTGCCTTTTCGGTGGAAACCCATGCCGACGATGGCGAACTGATCCTGCAATCCTCGCTGCGCTATACCCATTCGGAAGACTATGTCCGCCGCCTTCTGGCCGAACATGGCCTTGCTCCGGCAACGATCGGGCGCGAGGCGATCCGCTTTGACCGCGGTGAGCCCCTGCAGGGGCTGATCGTCGTTGCCGGGCGCGCCTGATCAGTCTTTCCGGAACATCAAGCGGCCCATCCAGCCGGTAATCACAGCCAGGAACACGGCAAACAGACCGTAGAGCAGGCTGTTTTCGTGCGCTGCTTTGTAGATGCGGTATTCCAGCCCGGCTTTCACGATATTGAGACTGGTCGAGCTTTCGCGCAGGAATTCGCCATTGCGGAACAGAAAGGCCCGCGCCTGATGCTTGCCCACCGGCACATTGGCAGGCAGGGACAGTGTTGCGCGGAACAGGGTCGATGACAGGAACTGCACGTCACCCGGACGCTGGCTGTACAGGTTCTGCTTGAGCTTCAGCCGTGGCAACTCCTTGGTGAATTCCCGCAGCGATGCGCTGGAGCCGAAGCCGTCGGGCATGGGCTCGTAAAAGATATTGTTCACGCCGAGTGACAATTGGGCAAACGTCTTGGGAACGGCGATGTCCTGAAGGTTCCGCGTCGAGGCCAGGGAATAGGATGCCGGAATGTGCTGGAACGACACCGATTCCGCATTGATCCAGACGCCGAAAAACCGGTCCTTGCGGCGCACGACGAAATCGCGTTCGGGCCCCTGCAGGATCACGACGATATCATAACGGCCCTGCCGCTGGATCAGCGGGTCGGCATTGTCGAGCGCGCCGAAGACGGTCAGGTCCGTGCCGCGAAAGCCCGAAGTGATGGCGATGGTATCGGTCGACAGGCCAATCTCGATCGTTTCCTTGTTCCCCGGCAACTGCTGTGCCATGGCCGCGGACAGCGATGCCAGGATGAGAAGAAGGGCGGTTGCCAGCTTGCTCATGATGCCCCCGGCGCGGCAAGCGCGATGGCGATCGAATAGAGATCGTCGGGGGTGACAAAGAGTTCGATGGCAAGGCGCAGGCCCACGGCCAGAACCAGCGTGGCCAGCAGCGCACGCAATTGTTCGCCGCGCAGTTTTTGCCCGATGCGCGTGCCGTACTGCGCGCCGATGACGCCGCCGCTCATCAGCAGAAAGGCCAGCACGATATCGACCGACTGGTTGGTCGTTGCCTGCATGACGGTGGTGAAAGCCGTCACGAAAACGATCTGGTAGAGCGATGTGCCGATAACCACATTGGTCGGCACTTTGAGAAGGTAGATCATGGCGGGGACCATGATGAAGCCGCCGCCGACGCCCATGATCGACGATAGGAAGCCGATGGCCGCGCCCAGCGCCAGGATCGGGATGATGCTCACATAGATCTTCGAGGCGCGAAACCGCATCTTGAAGGGCAGCCGGTGCACCCAATTGTGCTGTCCCGGTTTCTTGAGACTGGCAAGCTGGCCGGCCCTTGTCCGGCGCATGGACCTGACGCTTTCCAGCAGCATCAGCCCGCCGATCGTGCTCAGGAAGATCACGTAGAGCAGCGACACGATCAGGTCGAGCTGACCGAGTTCGCGCAGCAGGACAAAGACGTAAATGCCGACGCCTGCCCCCACCACGCCGCCGATGACCAGCAGCGTTCCCAGCTTGACGTCGAGCGTGCCGCGCTTGAAATGCGACAGCGCACCGGTGAAGGATGAGGCAATAACCTGGTTTGCGCCGGTGGCAACGGCAACGGCGGGCGGGATGTTGTAGAAGATCAGCAGCGGCGTGATGAGAAATCCGCCGCCGACGCCGAACATGCCCGACAGGAATCCAACCGCTGCCCCCATGCCGAACAGCACGAAGATATTGACCGAAATCTCGGCTATTGGCAGGTAGATTCCCAATTCAGACCCCGAACCCATCACGGCGTTATGGCGATTGTTCGCACACCATGATGACAGAAATTCTTTAATGCATTCTGCGCACAGGCTGACACAGAATGCGTTAAAGTTTCTTGCCCTCAGCCGCGCGCCAAGTCAAACAATGACTGCTGGGGCGTCAACGTGTTGCCCCAAACACGAACCCATGTGTCGCAACAGTCGCCTTGGCCGGTTCAGGTGTTCTTTTCGAGCAGCCGCTTGACCAGATCCTTGTCGATATTGCCCGTCGGCTTCAAGCCGTTGCTCTTCTGGAACGCCATGATGGCATCGCGGGTTTTCGTGCCCATCTTGCCGTCCGAGCCGCCGGCGTCATAGCCATTCTTGTTGAGGATCAGCTGAATGTTGCGGACGGCTTTTTCCATGTTGATCGAACCGGTGGTGGTCGGGCTCTCGCGCCATTCCTCCGGCACACTCAAGGCATTGCTTTCCGGATTCATCTGCTTTGGCTTCCACAGCGCGGTGGCTTCGCGGGCCCGGGTCAGCTGATCGGTGGTCATGGCCTTTGCAACTTCGTCGCGCTTCTGGCCGGCGTCCTTGTCACCGGCATTGGCGGCCAGCGCAAACCATTTGTAGCTTTCTTCCAGATCCTGCCGCATCCCCATGCCCTTGGCAGACAGGATTGCGAGGTTGAACTGGCTGTCCTTCACGCCGAGTTCGGCCGCCTTGGTAAACCACATGACCGCGGATTCATTGTCCGGCGCGCCATTCGCTCCGGCTGCGAACAGCACGGCCAGATTGTGCATCGCGCTGGCATTGCCCTGTTCGGCGGCCAGTTGGTAATAGGTCTTTGCCTTGGCAAGGTCGCGCGGGACGCCGAGACCCTTTTCGGCAAAATTGCCCAGGCGGTATTGTGCAGGCGCAAAGCCCTTGTCGGCGGCAAGCGTGTACCATTCGGCGGCCTTCGCGTAGTCGCTCTGGACGCCCCGGCCTTCCATGTAGCGGTCGCCGATTTCAAACAGAGCCTTGGTATTGCCGCTGGCCGCCGCTTCGCGCAGCGGTTCCGGGCCTGCTTCGACCGGGATGGCAGGAATCTGGCTCACGCTCGTATCGACCTTCGCCGATGCCGGGACATCCGTCCCGGAAGACTGGGCGGCAATCAGGCTGCCCACGGTTTCCTGGGTTGGCGCAGGCGCAGCGGTTTGCTCCTCGTTCGGGGTGCTTGCGGCGGCAGTTTGCGGCGCGGGGGCAGGAGCGGACGGTGCCGGTGCTGCAGGAACTGCCGATGCGGCAACCTGCGCCTTGGGTTCGGCTGTCGGCACCATCGGCGCAGCGACCGAACCGGTATCGCCGTTCACTGCTGCGGGCCCGCTGAAGAAGGCGTTCTTGAGTTGCAGGCCGGCGATCGCAATCATGATGGCGCCGATGGCAAGGAGAATGGGCTTGCGTTGGCGGGCCAGCAGACTGCCCTTCTTGCCCTCCGCGCTATCCCTGCGGCTGGAACCGCGTGTCTGGCTTTCGACTTCCGCTGCCGCTGCCTGCGCAGCGCGGCGGGCTGCGGCAATGAAATCCGCCTTGCCAATGCCCGTATCGCTGCCAAGGTTCATCTCGCGGCGTTCGTCACGCACGCGCTTGAGGATGGAGTTGAGATCCGGCATGCCCGAGCCGGGTTCAAGCGGCCGGTTGAGAATTTCGGCGTCAAGATCGACCTTGTCGTCGATCTTTTCATCGCTGCCGATTGTCTCGATGGTTGGCTCCCGATGCGCCTGTTCCTGTTTGCTGCGGGATTTCATGCCACGGGTCAGGTTGCCCAGCAGGGATTTGCGCGCCCGAGCCGCCTGTTCCAGCTGGTCAGCGTCGTCTGCGGCCATTGTCATGTGCGCCGGAACATCATCCAGCTTGGAAAAAACCGGGGCTTCAAAAGCGGTCTCGGCGTCGCGGTATGGTGCCTCATAGGCATCGACCACGGTCTTGGTTTTGGCGGCCGCCGTGACATGCGATCCGGCGACAGCGCCATTCTCCAGGGAGCCAAGGCGGTCAACGATCTTCAAAAGCGTGTCATGAATGGCCTCGAAAGTCTTGGAATTGCGGTCTTCCGACTTGCGGGCAAGGCTTTCCAGCGTTTTCAGATCGTCGGCGAGCTCGCGGGCGATGACGCCGTCATGGGCGTTACTGAAATTGGCCGAATTGCGGATGGCTTCCGATGCCGCCTGGCGTGCAGCTTCCACGACGAAGTCGCGGTTCATGGCCATCGATTCCTCGATGGCGTCGAGACGCGGCGGGATGGCCGCAAATTCCGCATAACGATCGTTGGAATGCGAGAGATGCTCGGCAATACCGGCAATCTGCAACTCGAGATTGCGGATGGCATCGTTCGAACCATCGACCTGCGGCACGTTCTGGGCGATATAGCGCGCCATATCGTCAAAGCGGGCTTCGAGATTGTCGGTCAGCCGGATGTCGCTGTGCTCGGCCATCATGTGATGGTCATCGAGGCGGCGGGTCAGCTCTTCGAAGCGCTGGTCGATCTGGTGCATGAATGCCGGATCGGCGGCCGGTGCCTGCTGGGGCGCTGTTTCCAGACGATGGATGATGTGCAGGACCCGGTCTTCCAGATCGCGGAAATCGGTAATGCTGATGGAGGCCGGTGTATTCTCCAGATGACGGGTGACGGACGACAGCTGTTCGGACAGCGCGTCAAGATTGATGGTTGGTGTTGCGCGCATCGCTCCCAGATGATCAACGCGCTCGGCCAGTTCGCCCATGCGCTGCAGGATCGTGTCCGAGGTGCGGTCATAGGCAACCGCTTCGACCTTGCTGCTCAGGGTTGCGATGCGTGCTTCAAGGCGCTCGAAGGCATCGGTGTCGATGTGATTTGCCTGGGCAGGGCGGGCCGTTGCCACGATGGCGCGGCTGATTTCATCGAGCCGCTCGTCCATCTGGCGCATGAAGTCGCCATTCACGCCTGATGTTCCCGTGCGCGACATCTGCTCCACGGCGCTTGCCAGTGTCTTGAGCTTGTCTTCGACCTTCTTCAGCGGAATCGATTGCGGCAATACATCCACCGCCTGGCGGATCTGGTCGAGCCGCCCGCCCAGCGGATGATCCTGACGGAAGGCGTCGAAGCGTTCGTCCATCGCATCCCAGCGATTGTTCAGGCTTTTGACCGATTCTTCGCGGGCGAGTGTTGTAACGGTGCGCTTCAATTCATCAAGATCGCCGCGCAGCATCGACAGATGACCATTGTCCGCGCGACCGGACCTGTCGTCCAGATTGCGGCTTGCAGTTGACTGGTGCAGGCGCCGCAAGGTTTCCGTGTGCGGTTCAGCATGATGCCGGGCCGGTGCACGGGCATCGTCGCGCATTTCTTCGCGCAACTGCTTGATGCGGGCAGCAATGGCCGAAAGATCGTGCTTGCCATTGTGGGGCTTGCTGGCAAAGGACGGCAGGTCGTCGGATGGCTTGTGTCTCGGCGCCGATGCCGCGCCGGCGCGGGAAGCCAGTGCGGCGAAGCGGTCGGCAATATCCGTCTGGTCCTGGTCGAAATCCGAATAATCCGGCTCCATCGTCTCGCGCAGCTGGCTTTCCAGCGCTTCGAGCGTGCGGTTGATACTGTCGAGCGATGTGGTCTCGCGGCGTGACCGGTTCACATTGACCTGTTCCAGTAGTGACCTTTGGTTCGTCATGGACGCCTGCTTTGCCGTGTTTACGCCAGTGATCCGGCGGGTTAATTCTGTTCCACGGGGCACGGCCGGAAGCGCTGGCGATGGTCGCCTGCCATTCTGGCTTTGTCTGGTCTCGGTCTTCCGAAGCTCAAGAATGCGTTCTGCACATTGCCAATCCGGAAAGCCGGGACCGTTTGCCCCATGCGGTCCGACAAGCCGTGAAAAACAAATCACTCATAGACACGGTTTACCGACACCGTGACATTGGCGAAACGTGGTAAACAACTGGTTAAGAGATGGGCCGGAAGCGTTAAAAATGTGATACGCTGGCATTGTAATTCATAGACGCGGCACCAGCCGAAATCGCTGGAATCCATCTCTCATCGCTATCGTCTCGTTGAACAGGGCATCCCATTCAGAAAGATCGATCCACAGGAGCAAAACTTCACAAAATTTTGACGTTTACGGAAACGTCAAAATTTGTTAAAGAGATGGAAAATCCGACGGCACCGAAGTCTCCGGGCCGTTTTGCTCGTTTATGTTTTGGAGGAAACTGATGCCGAGTTATCGCGCGCCCGTTGAAGACACGCTTTTCATTCTCAATGATGTCCTGGGCTATGAACGCTACAACAACCTGCCAGGTTTCGCCGATGCATCGCCCGATATCGTTGCGGCAATCCTGAGCGAAGGCGCCAAGCTGGCCGAAAACACGCTGTTTCCGATCAACCAGTCGGGTGATCATGAAGGCTGCGTGCGTCATGCGGACGGCACGGTCACCACGCCCAAAGGCTTCAAGGCCGCTTTCGATCAGTACCGCGAAGGCGGCTGGATGAGCCTGGCCATACCGGCGGAATTCGGCGGTCAAGGTCTTCCCTATGCGCTGCATGTTGCCGTTGGCGAATACATGTCCTCGGCCAATATGGCACTGGTGATGTATCCCGGCCTGACGCAGGGCGCGATTGCCGCGATTCTGACGCATGGCACTGACGACCAGAAGCAGACCTATCTGCCGAAAATGGTCGATGGCACCTGGACCGGCACCATGAACCTCACCGAGCCGCACTGCGGCACCGATCTCGGCCTGCTGCGCACCAAGGCCGCGCCCAATGGCGATGGCTCCTACAAGATTTCCGGCCAGAAGATTTTCATCTCCGCCGGTGAGCATGACATGTCGGAAAACATCATCCATCTGGTGCTTGCCCGTATCGAGGGTGCGCCGGAAGGCGTGAAAGGTATTTCCCTGTTCATCGTGCCGAAGTTCAATCTCGACGACAGCGGCAATGCCGGTACCCGCAATGGCGTGTCCTGCGGCTCGATTGAAGAGAAGATGGGCATCCACGCCAATTCGACCTGCGTGATGAACTATGACGAAGCCACAGGCTACCTCATCAGCGGCGAGAACAAGGGTCTGCGCGCCATGTTCACGATGATGAACGAGGCGCGTCTCGGCGTTGCCCTGCAGGGCCTGTCCATCGGGGAAATCGCTTACCAGAACGCGGTGGAATATGCGCGCGAGCGTCTCCAGGGCCGTGCGTTGACCGGGCCGAAGGCGCCGGACAAGAAAGCCGATCCGCTGATCGTGCATCCGGATATCCGCCGCATTCTGATGACGATCAAGTCGTTCAATGAAGCCGGCCGCGCCTTCATCCTGTGGTCCGCGCTCAAGTCGGATGTCGCGCATCGTTCCGATGACGAGGGTGACAAGCAGATTGCCGACGACATTCTCGGCCTGATGACCCCGGTTCTCAAGGGTGTCCTCACGGACAAGGGCTTTGAGCACGCGGTCATGGCACAGCAGGTCTATGGCGGTCACGGCTACATCGAAGAACACGGTATGAGCCAGTATGTGCGCGATGCGCGCATTGCCATGATCTATGAAGGTGCCAATGGCGTTCAGGCGCTCGATCTCGTCGGCCGCAAGCTTGGCGCCAATGGCGGCCGCGCCGTCATGGCGTTTTTCAAGGAGGTCGGTGATTTCTGCGAGGAGAACCGCGGCGATGAAAACCTCGCCTTCTTCACCAAGCATCTGAAGAAAGGTCTCAATGACCTGCAGGCCGCTTCGATGTGGCTGATGCAGAATGGTATGGCGAACCCGGACAATGCCGGGGCAGCATCGACCGATTACATGCATCTCTTCGGTCTGGTGTCGCTTGGCTACATGTGGGCGCAGATTGCCAAGGCATCCCATGCAAAACTGGCGGAAGGTGCCGAGAAGAAGGATTTCTACGAGACCAAGCTCGTCACCGGGAAATTCTTCATGGAACGCGTCATGCCGGAAACATCGGCGCATCTCGCCCGCATCCAGACCGGTGCGGACACGATGATGACGCTGACGGCGGAGGCATTCTGATTGATGCAAAAGGGAGCGGAGGCTCCCATATGCAGCGAAAGGTGATTTCTAGGGAGGTTAGAGATGTCTATTCGGCCGGAAGACGTGTTGGGCGTACCAAAACCCGACTGGAAGACTGACGATGTGGTGATGCTGCAGGATATGGCTTCGAAGTTTCTCGAAGCGGAGGTTCTGCCGCACTACGACCGTTTTGAAAAGCAGGAAATCTTTGACCGTTCCATCTGGGAGCTTGCCGGCGAGAACGGGCTTCTGTGCGCCTCCATGCCGGAAGAATATGGCGGTGCCGGCGGTACCTATGCCCATGAAAGCGCCATCCTGGAAGCCATCAGCCATGTTGGTGTCGATGGCTTCGGCATAGCCCTGCACAATTCAATCGTTGCTCCCTATATTCTGCATTATGGTTCGGAAGAGCAGAAGAAGAAGTGGCTGCCGAAGATGGCGACCGGCGAACTGATCGGCGCCATCGCCATGACGGAGCCGGGTGCCGGTTCTGACCTTCAGGGCGTGAAGACAAGCGCCAAGAAGGACGGCAATCAATACGTCATCAACGGTTCGAAGACGTTCATCACCAATGGCCAGCTCGCCAATCTGGTTGTCGTCGTGACCAAGACGGACCCGTCGCAGGGCGCCAAGGGCACATCGCTCATTGTGGTCGAGACGGATGGGCAGGAAGGGTTCGAGCGCGGCCGCAACCTCGACAAGGTGGGACTGAAATCGAACGATACCTCGGAACTGTTCTTCAACAATGTCCGCGTGCCCACAGCGAACCTGCTCGGAACCGAAGAGGGTCAGGGCTTTGTGCAGTTGATGCAGCAATTGCCGCAGGAACGTCTGCAGATCGGCGGCACGGCGATTGCCATGGCCGAGCGCGCCATCGCGATTACCTCGGACTATGTCAAGGAACGCAAGGCCTTCGGCAAGGCGGTCATCGATTTCCAGAATACCCAGTTCAAACTGGCCGAAATGAAGACGGAAGCCACCATCGGACGCGTCTTCTACAATCACTGTGTGGAACGCCACGTCAATGGCGGGCTCGATCCGGTCACTGCCTCCATGGCGAAATACTGGTTGAGCGACCTGCAGAACAAGATCGTTGACGAGTGCCTGCAGCTGCATGGCGGCTACGGTTATATGAACGAATACCCGATCGCACGTATGTTCCGCGATGCCCGCGTCCAGCGGATCTATGGCGGAACCAATGAAATCATGAAGCTTTTGATCGCCCGCAGCCTCTGAGGTGCGGTTCGAAAAGGGAGAATGAAATGGCCGAAGCATATATTTATGACCACGTCCGCACGCCGCGCGGCAAGGGCAAGAAGGATGGCAGCCTGCATGAAGTGCCCGCCGTCCGTCTCGGCGCCAAGGTGCTGGAAGCGCTGCGTGACCGCAATGGTCTCGACACGGGGCTGGTCGACGACATCATCTATGGCTGCGTTGATCCCGTCGGTGAAGCCGGCGCTGTCATTCCGCGCTCATCGGCTTTCGAAGCCGGATATGATTTCAAGGCGCCCGGCATGCAGATTTCGCGCTTCTGTGCCTCAGGCCTCGACGCGGTGAATTTTGCCGCCGCCAAGATCGTGCAGGGTGCCGATGACATCGTCATCGCCGGCGGTGTGGAATCCATGTCGCGCGTTGGCATGGGCATGTCCGGCGGTGCCTGGTACATGGACCCGTCGGTGGGCCTTCCCGGTTATTTCATGCCGCAGGGTGTATCGGCCGATCTGATCGCCACCAAGTATGGCTTTACCCGCGATGACGTCGACGCCTATGCCGTTGAAAGCCAGAAGCGTGCCGGGGAAGCCTGGAAGAAGGGCTACTTCAAGAATTCCGTTCTCAGCATCAAGGACCAGAACGGCCTGACCATCCTTGATCACGACGAGCACATGCGTCCGGCAACGGACATGCAGGCGCTGGCGTCGCTCAATCCCTCCTTCGTGATGCCGGGCGAAATGGGCGGCTTCAACGCCGTTGGTATTCAGGCGCATCCGGAAGTTGAGACCATCAACCACGTACACCATGCTGGTAATTCATCCGGCATTGTTGACGGTGCCGCCGGTGTCCTGCTCGGCTCGAAAAGTGCCGGCAAGGCATTGAGCGCCAAGCCGCGCGCCCGCATCCGCGCCTTTGCCAATATCGGTTCCGATCCGGCCTTGATGCTGACCGGTCCGGTCGATGTGACGGAAAAGCTGCTGAAGCGCGCCAAGATGAAGATTTCGGATATCGACCTGTTCGAACTGAACGAGGCATTTGCGGCTGTTGTGCTGCGCTACATGCAGGCCTTCAACATTCCGCGCGACAAGATCAACGTGAATGGTGGCGCCATCGCCATGGGCCATCCACTCGGGGCAACTGGTGCGATGATCCTCGGCACGGTGCTTGACGAGCTGGAACGCCGTGACCTGAATGTGGCTTTGGTCACGCTGTGCATTGGTGCCGGCATGGGCACCGCAACGATTATCGAACGCGTCTGAGGGAGAGCAGAAGATGAGCTATACAAACTTCAAATTCGACGTCGACGCGGACGGCATTGCGCTGGTCACTTGGGATATGCCCGACAAGTCGATGAATGTCTTCACCGAAGAGGTGATGAAGGAACTCGACGCCATCGTCGACCGCGTTGCCAAGGACGAGGCGATCAAGGGTGCGGTCATCACATCCGGCAAGGATACCTTCTCCGGCGGCGCGGACCTGACCATGCTCAAGCGCATGTTCCAGCTGTTCCAGGAGGAAAAGGCCAAAGACCCCAAGAAAGCCGTCGAACTCCTGTTCGAAAACACCGGCAAGATGGGCGGCCTGTTCCGCAAGCTCGAAACATCGGGCAAGCCATGGGTTTCGGCCATCAACGGCACCTGCATGGGCGGCGCATTTGAAATGTCGCTGGCCTGCCATGGCCGCGTTGTCTCCGATGATCCATCGGTGAAGATGGCCCTGCCTGAGGTGAAGGTCGGTATTTTCCCGGGTGCCGGCGGCACACAGCGCGTTCCGCGCCTGACCAACCAGCAGGATGCCCTGCAGATGATGACGACGGGCTCCAGCCTGACTGCCGCGCGTGCCAAGGCCATGGGCCTCGTGCATGAAATCGCGCCGGCAAAGAAGCTCGTCGAAACCGCCAAGAAGATGATCAAGGCCGGTTTGAAGCCAGTCCAGCCATGGGATGAAAAGGGTTTCAAGCTCCCCGGTGGTGCGATCTATTCGGCAGCGGGTGCCAATCTCTGGCCGGCTGCGACAGCTATCCTGCGCCGCGAAACCTATGGCAATTATCCCGGTGCGGCCGCGATCCTGAAATCCGTCTATGAAGGCCTCCTCGTGCCCTTCGATACCGGTCTGAAGATTGAGCAGCGCTACTTCACCAACATCCTGCAGAGCACGGAAGCGGGTATGATGATCCGATCGCTGTTCGTTTCCCTGCAGGAACTGAACAAGGGTGCGCGCCGCCCGGCCGACGTCAAGCCGACCAAGTTCAAGAAGGTCGGTGTCATCGGTGCTGGTTTCATGGGAGCAGGTATTGCCTTTGTCACAGCCAAGGCAGGGATTCCCGTTGTGCTGATCGATCAGACGCAGGAAGCCGCCGACAAGGGCAAGGCGCATACGGCTGAGCTGATCACCAAGGATATCCAGCGTGGCAAGGCGACGGCAGAAGACAAGGAAAAGCTCCTTGGCCTGATCACCGCCACCACGCAATATGCCGAGCTTGACGGTGCCGACCTTGTGATCGAAGCCGTGTTCGAAGACCGCGATGTCAAGCGCAAGGCAACGGAGCAGGCGGAAGCCGTGCTGAAGCCTGCGGCCGTGTTTGCCTCCAATACCTCGACCCTGCCGATCACCGGCCTTGCCAAGGTATCAGTGCGTCCGAAGAACTTCATCGGCATCCACTTCTTCTCGCCCGTCGACAAGATGATGCTGGTCGAGGTTATCCTCGGCAAGAAGACCTCGGAAAAGGCATTGGCGGTCGCGCTGGATTATGTGCGTGCGATCAAGAAGACGCCAATCGTCGTCAACGATACACGCGGTTTCTATGTCAATCGCTGTGTTCTGCGCTACATGTCGGAAGCCTACAACATGCTCGTTGAAGGCGTTCCGCCTGCAATGATCGAGAATGTCGCCCGCATGGCAGGCATGCCGGTCGGTCCTCTCGCGCTCAATGACGAGACGGCCATCGATTTGTCGCAGAAAATCCTCAAGGCGACACTTGCCGATCTTGGACCGAAGGCCGTCGATCCGCGGCATGTGGAGCTGGTCAACACGCTTGTCGACAAGTACGACCGCCGTGGCCGCAAGAACGGCAAGGGCTTCTATGACTATCCGGCCAAGCCGGCCAAGAAGCATCTGTGGCCGGAATTGAAGACGCTCTATCCGCAGCAGGACGCCGACAAGATCGATGTGGACGTGCTCAAGCAGCGTTTCCTGTTCACCATCGCGCTGGAAGCGGCCCGGGTCATGGAAGAGGGGATTGTCACCGATCCGCGCGAAGCGGATGTCGGCTCGATCCTGGCGTTCGGCTTTGCACCTTATACGGGCGGAACGCTGTCCTATATCGACGGTATCGGCGCGGCGAAGTTCGTGGAAATCGCCAAGGGCCTGCAACGCAAATACGGTGCCCAATTCAAGGCGCCGAAGCTGTTGCTCGACATGGCCGAGAAGGGCGACACCTTCTATGAGCGCTTCAATCCCTATCCGGTTGAAGCCAAGAAGAAAAAGGCGGCCTGACTGGGATATGAGGGGATCACTTGCTGATCCCCTCATTGCAGTTGGTGCGTGGTTCGACAAGCTCACCATGAGGGGAGTGATTTGGCTGCAAGGCTAATCGCAAACGTTGCAGAATAGTGCTCCCTGCAATCCTCTCCCTCCCTCATGGTGAGCTTGTCGAACCACGCACAAGTCCTCTCGCAATATAAGAAAGTTTTCCGCGTTTTATCTCGACTTTTCCCCAATTCCCTCCTAAAACTTTAGTGAAGGTATTTTTTCCTTTATCTGGAAGAGTCCCATGTTCTCACATGACCGTATCTGGGCGGCCATCGATGCGCTGGCAGAACGTCATTCGCTGTCCGTTTCGGGTCTGGCGAAGCGCGCCGGGCTTGATCCGACCACGTTCAACAAATCCAAACGCTATGCGGTCGACGGCCGTGCCCGCTGGCCGTCGACGGAATCGCTGGCCAAGATCATGGAAGCGACGGGCGCTTCGCTCGATGAATTCATGACGCTGGTTGTCGGCGGCAAGGGTACAAGGGCCGGCATGGGTGCCATGCGGTCCGTGCCGCTTCTGGGGTTTGCGCAGGCGGGCGCCGGCGGCTTCTTCGACGATGGAGGATTCCCGGTCGGCCAGGGCTGGGATGTGGTTGAGTTTCCCGTTGGTTCCGGGGAAGCGGTCTATGCGCTGGAGGTTTCCGGGGATTCCATGCTGCCGCTTTATCGCGACGGCGATACGATCATTGTCGCTCCTGGCGCTCCGGTGCGCCGCGGCGACCGCGTCGTGGTCCGCACGAAGGAAGGTGAGGTCATGGCGAAGATTCTGACGCGCCAGACCCCACGCACCATTGAACTGCAATCGATGAATCCGGAGCATGCCAACCGGACGTTCGATGCGGTTCATATCGACTGGATTGCCCGAATCCTGTGGGCTAGCCAATAACAGGGAGCCATTTCCCATGCGCCGGATACCGCTTTACGTTCTGACCATTCTGGTCGGACTCTGTCTGGCCTATGTCTTTATCTCCCCGTTCTATATCGGGCTGCCAGCAGCAGGTGTAAGCGGGCAGGACGTGACGATTGCCCCCGAAAATTTTCAGGTACCGGCTGATACAGGTGAGGCCGCGCCGGACACACCGCCGCAACCGCCGGAATCTGCACCACCTCCGGCACAAACCGCCACTGCCGCACGGCAGGTCGATCCGGATGGATTTTCGATGACCGGCAAGGAATCCGGGCCGTTGCAGCGTATCGAACCACGCCAACCCTTGAGTGACATGGGCCACGCGACCCCGCCTGCACCCCCTCCGCCTCCTGTGCCTGTCGATACGACGGCACGGCCCAAACTGCTTTACCGCCCGGTAGCGACGGCCGCAGGAACCGTGGATGTCTCAGGCTACAGGATCGCCATCGAGGGGATCAATGTCGTGCCGCCGGAAGAAACATGCGCTGTCGATGGCGGGACGTCGTGGCCATGCGGCACGGCGGCCCGCACTGCCTTCCGCAACTGGCTGCGTTCGCGCGCCATAGAATGCAATGTTCCCGACCTTCCTCCGGAAGCGCTCGTTTCCACCCAGTGCAAGCTTGGCACGACCGATCTGGCCGCATGGCTTGTTGACAATGGCTGGGCGAGAGCCAGTGACGGCTCGCCCCTGGCCGATAATATGAAGAAGGCTGAGGAGGCAAAACGCGGTATTTTCGGCAGCCCGCCGCCATCGCTTCCCGCCACCAGCGACTTGCCATCTCCCGTTGCCGCTGGCGAGCTGCCGCTGCCATCGGCAGAACCACAGCCGGCACCGCTGGCTGTACCCGCTCCGGATGCGCCGTTCCCGCCAAAGCCGCAGTAGAAAGCCTCGAGGTGTCAGCCTTCGTGGCAGACGGCCTCGATATTGTGGTTGTCCGGATCACGCACGAAGGCGCCATAATAGTCCGGATGGTAATGGGGGCGCAGCCCTGGTTGGCCATTGTCGTTGCCGCCAGCTTCCAGAGCTGCCTTATGAAAGGCATCGACGAGTGCGCGCGTGTTGACGCGAAATGCAATGTGAGCCGGTGGATTGTTCGCGATGCCGCTGGCGATCCAGAAATCGGGCTTGCCGCCTTCGCCAAAGCCGGCAACGTCGGCACTCCCGGTCACGGATGCCGGGAACTCGAGGATCAATTCATAGCCAATGGCCGCGAGGGCTTTCTGGTAGAACTTTTTGCTCTCGTCGAAATTGCTGACATTCACTCCGATATGGTCAATCATTCCGTCCTCCCTCGATTTCGCTCCAGATATGGAGCAACTATGCCAGTTGGCCCATCAACGCCTTTTTAATGAGGGCCCGCGTTTCGGCGATGCCGTAAAGCGCGACGAAGGAACCGAACCGCGGCCCGCGTTCCTGTCCGATCAGCAGTTCATAGAGCATCTGGAAAAACGACACCGATACGCCGGGCCCGCCTTCCGGGCTCTTCTTGGTGTGATCCTGATAGCGTTCGATGCCACGGGCAACATCCAGCATGGCGTTCTGGATGGCATTGCCATCCGCATCCGCCGGCAAGGTGGCAAGCTGCGCATCAATACCCTTCAAGGCCGCAAGCTCAACGTCGTCCGCGGGGCGGAACTTCTTGGTCGGCTTGACGAAATCGTTGAAGTAACGGATCGCATAGGTGACGAGCTCGTTCAACTTCGGGTTGTTTTCCTGCGTCACGCCAGGCGCATAGCGGGAGATGAACCCCCAGAGAACGTCGGCATTTTCGGCATTCGACGCGCTGACGAGATTGAGCAGCATGGCAAAGGGCACCGGCATGTCGAGCACGGGCGGATTGCCGTAATGCTGATGCCAGACCGGATTGCCGAGGCGCTCCTTCCATTCCTGCCGCTGATAGGCGGACAGGAAGGTGAAATACTCGTCCACGGCCTTCGGGATCACGTCGAAATACAGCTTCTTCGCCGTCTTCGGCTTCTGGAACATATAAAGTGCCAGACTTTCGGTCGGCGCGTAGGTCAACCAGTCATCGATGGTCAGGCCATTGCCCTTCGACTTGGAAATCTTCTGCCCCTTGTCATCGAGGAAGAGCTCGTAATTGAAGCCTTCGGGCGCCCTGCCGCCAATGGCGCGGCAGATCTTGGACGACAGGGTCACGGAGTCGATGAGATCCTTGCCGGCCATCTCGTAGTCAACGCCAAGGGCGGTCCAGCGCATGGCCCAGTCAGCCTTCCACTGGCACTTGACCTTGCCGCCGGTCACTTCCGTTTCGACGTGTTCGCCGGTATCGGGGTCTTCATAGGTGATGGTGCCCTTCTGCACATTGCGGGCGATCATCGGGACCTGCAGGACAACGCCGGTGCGCGGGCTGATCGGCAAGAAAGGCGAATAGGTTGCCCGGCGTTCCTCACCCAGGGTGGGCAGGATGATGTTCATGACATCATCATAGGCCGCCAGCATCTTGAGCAATGTCTCGTCAAACCGGCCGGAAGCGTAATAGTCCGTTGCCGAGGCAAATTCGTAGTCGAAACCGAAACGGTCGAGAAACGCCCGCAGCCGCGCGTTGTTGGCCGCACCAAACGATGGATACTCGTTGGAGAACGGGTCGGGAATGCGGCTAAGCGGCTTGCCCAAATGCGAAGCCATCATCTCCCGGTTCGGCACATTGTCCGGAACCTTGCGCAATCCGTCCATGTCGTCCGAGAAGCAAAGGATCTTTGTCTTGACGCTGTCCTTCGTCAGGACACGAAAGGCATGACGGACCATCGACGTGCGCGCGACTTCGCCGAACGTGCCGATATGCGGCAGGCCGGACGGGCCGTATCCTGTCTCGAACAGGATCGAGTCGGGATAGCCGGACTTTTCATAGCGTTTGATGATCTTCTGCGCCTCTTCGAAGGGCCATGCTTTGGCCTCTGCTGCCGCCGCGATCAGCTCGGGGGTCAGTTCGATTTGGGTGTTTGGGCGCGAAGTCATTCTTGGTTTCCTGTTTTCCTGCCATGTGGTGAAGCGCGCGGACACTATGGCGGCAGCTTCGCCGCGTCAATTGCCACGGCGTCACACAAGGCTTTTGCATGCGGTTTCAATAAAAATCGACGGGGAAGTACCGTAGATAGAGTTCGGAGGTCGTGCCCTTTTCCTCCATGGATTTCAATGCAAAATTGAAGGCATCGACGAGATCGGTGTTCTTCGCGGTTGTGGCAATCATCATGCCGTCGCCCAGAAACTGTGGTGCGATATACGGGCCGCCGGAAAATGTGCAGCAATTCTGCGCTTCCGGGCTGCCGATCCAGAACGACAGGTCGGATCCGTCGCCAAAAACCGCATCGATTTTCTTGTCGCGCAAATCCTTCAGCATCAACGCGCGTGTGGGATAGCCGACCCATCTGTCCCTGGGGAAGTAATCGGTGAAAATCGCCTGATGCACCGACCCGTCCACGACGCCAACCACTTTCTTGTCGAGCTTGTCTGCTAGAGGTTCCTCCAGCGTCGTTTCCTTCAGGGTGACGAAACGGGCAGGCAGCCGCATGTAGGGGGCGGTGAATGCAAACTTTTCACGCAATTGCGTCGTGGGCTTCAATCCGGCGATAATGGCCTCGGCCTCGCCGTTTTCCACGGTCTGCTGAAGTTCATTCCATGGACGCGCTTCGATCTGGCAAATCGCGGTCACATTCAGTTCGCTGCAGATGGCCCGCACCAGGTCGATGTTGAAACCGGATATCCGTCCGCTGGCATCGATGAAATTGAACGGAGGGTAATCCACCGTGGTCACAAACCGGATGCGCTCGACCGTCGAAAGATTTGGCTTGGCAACATGTTCCCGGCCATCCCAATAGTGCGGGAAATCCGATGCTGCACTGATTTGAGACAATCCTGCCCCAAGGAAAACTGCCGTGCAAAAAGCGATTGTGCGGATATGCATTCGATTTGAGAAGCCCATGTGATTTGCCCGAAGAGTAGCATGGGTGATCCTGACATGACAGGTTTGATGGCCGTCCTGTGCCGCTGCACAGAGTGATGGACTGCAATAGGTGCCGTTCTTCGACTTATGAAGAATTGCCATTGGTATAAAGAGGCCTGACAATATTATTCTTCGCTTATAACGCTATAAATTGTTCCGAATTTTATTTTCAATTTTGAATTGTGAGTTGAGTTCATGCTGTTGGCGTTCACTCTACAAAAAACACGCGCCTTGACGGTCGATAATATTCAAAGATCAGGCTCTCGGTAGAGGGAAGATGCTGCATCGAGACATCGAAGTGGCTCTGGCCGCGCGTCTCTACCGCGCCGGATTGGCGAAAATCCTGATCGTACGGGCCTTCAGGGATTCCATTGCCGGCAACACGTCCTTTATTGACGAACTCTATGCCAGCGTTCGCGGCAAAGATGCGCTGATCGGCCAATGTATCGCCGACATAACAGGACTGGCTTTTGAAGCGGCACCGCAAACAACCGGTATTTTTCTGCGATCGAGCCCGGATATCACCATTCTGCCGCACGCACGCATTGCGACGACACTCAACCACGACAGCAATGCATTGACCTATATTGCGCCGACAATCGCCGACATTGCTGTTGTCAAAGGCTATCTGTCGAGCCGCAAAGAGCTGGCTGGCCGCTTGAGCGTGACCACGCCCTCAGGGGTGCGCGCGCTTCTCAGGGCCGGGCATCAGCATCTGCTAGCCGATAGAGCCGCAAGAATGATCGAAGACTCCCGCTGCGAATACTCGGCCAAAACTGTCCTGACTGCTCAGCAAGGCATCCTGATCGGTATATTGGCAAGCTGTCTGCTGCTGGACGCCTTTGAGAAGCAGCAGCTGAGCTGGAAGGGTGCGCATGTCATTCTCTCGCTGTTCTTTCTTGCCTGTGTCCTGCTGCGGTTGGTGGCATGCAAAAATGCGCGGGGCGACAATCCGTTACCCCTGCTGGCAATAAATCCTGCAGAGCTTCCGGTCTATACGGTTATGATCGCACTGTATCAGGAAGCAGACATTGTTCCACAGCTGGTCAGAGCCATGCTGGCGTTGAACTGGCCGCGATCAAAGCTTCAGGTTCTCTTCCTCTGCGAAGGGGATGACGCGGCGACACTCGCCGCATTGAGGCGCCAGGGGTTGCCTCAGTCCTTCGATATCATTTCCGTATCCGGATATGGCCCGCGGACGAAGCCAAAGGCGCTCAATTACGGGCTCTTGCTGTCGAGGGGAGCGTTTGTCGTGGTTTACGATGCCGAGGATCGCCCCCACCCAGACCAGTTGCTGGAAGCCTTTCAACGGTTCCAGCGCGCCGATGAAAAGCTCGGCTGCCTCCAGGCTCCGTTGAAGGTCGCCAATGCCCATGAAAGTCTTGTGGCGCGTCTGTTCGCCTTCGAATATGCGGCGCACTTCCAGAGCTTCCTGCCGTGGCTTGCGCATCGCGGGCTGGTCTTGCCCCTTGGCGGCAGCTCCAATCATTTTCGTTACGATTGCCTGACCGCCATCGGAGGCTGGGATCCGCATAACGTTACGGAGGACGCGGAGCTCGGAACCCGTTTGGCGCGTCTGGGGTATCGGACGGATATGATCGAACGCGCGACGATCGAGGATGCGCCGACTGAAATCGGCATCTGGTTTCGCCAGCGAACGCGCTGGTTCAAGGGCTGGATGCAGACGTGGCTTGTGCAGATGCGCCAGCCATTTACCCTTCTCGTCCAGTTGGGCATTCTGCGCTTCGTCGTCTATCACCTCCTGGCGGTGGGGATGATCGTTTCATCCCTGCTCTATCCCGTCACGCTGCTGTTTATGCTCTCGGTCACCTTGTGCTGGCTTTCCGGAAGCGATGTCTTTGCCCGGCATCGGGATATTCTCTGCATCGATCTCATCAATATCGTGATGGGGTATCTCTCGTTCCACCGGCTGGGGCAGCGCGCGCTGGCGGGCAAGGGGATGCCCGGCAGGATCCTGCCATGGATACCGCTCTACTGGTTGCTCATGTCCCTTGCGGCATGGCGCGCTTTGGGGCAGTTGAACACACGGCCTTTCCTATGGGAGAAAACGCCGCATCGGCCCGCACGATCTACTCAAGAAACCCCGGACCGGACCCAATGATCAGAGCGTCTTCATTGCCGATCACCCCGACATCCCGGCCCTTGTAGGGCAAGCTCAGCAAAACCCGGCGGATAACGGCGATGCGTGCACGGCGCTTATCATTGGAGCGCACCACGGTCCATGGCGCATGGGCCGTATGGGTCCGGGCCATCATTTCGTTCCGGGCGTTGGTGTAGTCATCCCATTTTTCGGCACCGGCGATATCCATCGGCGAGAACTTCCAGTTCTTCAACGGGCTGTGGCGTCGATCGTGAAAACGTTTCAACTGCATGATCTGGCCGATATTGAGCCAGAATTTGAAGAAGAAGATACCGTCGGCAACGATCATGCGTTCGAAGCCGGGTGTTTCCTCGAGGAACGATTCATGCTGTTCCGGCGTACAGAAACCCATGACGGGTTCAACACCAGCGCGATTGTACCAGGAGCGGTCAAATGTGACGAATTCGCCCTTTGTCGGAAAATGCGAGACGTAGCGCTGATAGTACCATTGTCCGCTTTCGGTTTCCGTGGGCTTGGGCAGGGCAACGTTGCGCGCATTGCGGGGGTTCATGTACTGGCGCAAGGTAAAGATCGTTCCGCCTTTGCCGGCGGCATCGCGCCCTTCGAAGACGGTCATCACGCGGCCGCCGGTTTCCTGCAGCCAGCTCTGCATTTTGACCAGTTCAATCTGCAGCTGCTCAAGTGTTTTTTCGTATTCGGCCCTGTTCATTTTATCCGTGTAGGGAAAGTCACCGGACGCAAGGGCGCCGTCGTCAATCCAGTCCGGCAGTTTGGCATCGTCGATATCGAAACTCCGCTTCTTCCCATCGATCCTGAGTTTAAGCGTTGTCTTACCGACATGTGGCTGGTCGGATTTCTCTTTCGAATTTTTGGCCAAGACAGTCTCCCTCAATTGACATGAAGCCATGTTATTGGGACAGCGTTGTGGCGTCCAGTGTCGATGACAAGCATGGCAGGGCAGGGAGTTGAACGCATGAGCATATTCGGTTCAGGGCAGGAAAGCCGCGGTTTGCGGCAAAGGGCGATGCAGCGGATCATTCGCGCGCGCTATATTCTTGGTGCCGCTGCCTTTCTCACCGCGCTCGTTCTGAATTCCGGCGTGTCCTTGTGGCTGAGCTTTGCCATTCTGATGCTCCTGCTTCTGGGCGTGGTCGCCTTGTCGGCAAGCATTCCGCGCAGCGACGACACCAACCGTGCGCAGCCGGACAGCGATCCGGCGGTCTTCCGCCTGTCCGGTCAGCAGCTTGCGGCGCAATTGCCCGATCCCCTGATCATCTTTGATCACGAAGGGACAATTCTTTACGTCAATCCGGCGGCCAACGGCGCTTTCGGGCCTCTGGCGCGCGGCGGTACGCTGCTCCTGCATTTCCGCGCACCGGAGATGCAGACGCTGGTCCAGTCGGTCATGTCGGATGCGCAGGCCGGATCGATCGACTACTCCGAGCGTGTCCCGGTTGAACGCTGGTATCGCGCCACAGTGCTGCGTCTGGATCAGGGCGGTTCCGACCGCCAGTATCTCCTGTCATTCCGCGATCTGACCGAGGCACATCGTTTGGAGCGCATGCGCTCGGACTTCATCGCCAATGCCAGCCATGAATTGCGCACGCCGCTGGCGTCACTCAGCGGTTTCATTGAAACGCTGCGCGGTCCGGCGCGCAACGACGCCGTTGCCCGCGATAATTTTCTGGAGATCATGCAGAAGCAGGCTGAGCGCATGGCACGGCTCATCGATGATCTTCTGTCCCTGTCGCGCATCGAAATGAAGGCCCATATCGCGGTGAAGGACCAGGTGGACCTGACCATCGTTCTCAATCATGTGGTGGACACTCTCCGCCCGCTCGCCACGAACCTCGACATTGAAATCGAGCGACACATCGATCCCGGGCCGGTCATGGTCCTCGGCGATCGGGATGAACTGACGCAGGTTTTCCAGAATCTTCTGGAGAACGCCTGCAAATACGGCCAGTCCGGCAAGAAGGTGGTTGTCGAGCTCAAAAACAATGGCGAGGGGATCAAAGCCACTATTCAGGATTTTGGCCCTGGCATACCGGAAGAACATATACCGCGGCTGACCGAACGCTTTTATCGCGTCAATATCGAGACGAGCCGGGCCCAGAAAGGCACTGGCCTCGGTCTGGCAATCGTCAAGCACATCCTGACGCGGCACCGGGCCCGGCTTGTCGTTCGCTCCCGCGTTGGCGAAGGCTCATCGTTCACGGTTGCCTTCGGCCCGCAGAAAGCCAAGGCTTGACGCCAACAAAAAAGGCGCCTGACGGCGCCTTTCCCTATCTATGTGCCTTGCCGATTACCGGGCGCGGCGGCGATCGGACGCCGGCTGATAGGCCAGGCGGGCATGATAGGTGCAGTACGGACCGCCTTCGCCGACATCATTTCCGCAGAAGTGAAAATCAGGCTGCAACGGATCGCCCATCGGCCACTTGCAGGTGCGCTCACTGAGCTGCACCAGCTCAAGGCGCCGCGAGATCGGCACCACCACATCCGTCGAGGGCTTCATCACGGTCTGCGTAACCGTGTCGACAAAATATTCCTGCTGTAGCGCTGTTGCGCCAACGCTCTTGGTCACAACGCGGCTCGTCATCTGCGCCGACGTGCTGACGCTGCTGCGGTGTCCGGCTGAAGCGGTCGTGTTGACTTTCTTGCTGCGTGTCTGGGTCGATGTGGTCTTGCCGCGGCCTGACAGTTTCAGGCGGTGCACCTTGCCGATGACCGCATTGCGGCTGACGCCACCCAGCTGTGCTGCGATCTGGCTTGCGCTCAGACCTTCGGCCCAAAGCTTCTTCAGCTGTTCTACGCGCTCATCTGTCCAGTTCATCTTCCTTGGCTCCGTATTGTGCGGACTCTAGGCTGAATCCTTCCCTCACATCTGGATTGCTCCAGATTGCAGATACTATATCTATCCAGGTGACGAGGTCCGCCGCACGAAATCTAGCTATTCCGTTTCTCAAGCTACAATATGCGATGACTCTGTGACAAGAGTCGGGCGTGGGAAGCGGCTTGCTTTTTTGGGTTTTCCCCAACTTGCACGTGAAAACGCGGCATAAATGACATTTCTCGCAAATCCCGTCGCTTTTCGTATGGCCGGTTGGCTACAGATTTGAAAACCTTATGGAAAGACCGCTTCGCGCGGACGCACTGTCGCGGCTATGTTTTTGAAGTGTTCATTTGACAATTGCGGATTGAATGATGATATTACCAGCGTCAGGCCGCCCTTGTGGGCGGCTTTTTGATTTCATCGCTGCCGGTTTCTTCTTAGCAAACAGCAGA
The DNA here is from genome assembly GCF_044760925.1 of Phyllobacterium sp. NPDC097923. Taxonomy (NCBI): domain Bacteria; kingdom Pseudomonadati; phylum Pseudomonadota; class Alphaproteobacteria; order Hyphomicrobiales; family Phyllobacteriaceae; genus Phyllobacterium; species Phyllobacterium sp. NPDC097923. Next base: position 477,317 of record NZ_JBIWBL010000001.1, read on the forward strand.
TCAAAACAGGGTATTGGAGGCCCGAAACGACATGACGGACGCAAACGCGCAACCGCTATACGACACTTTTGCTCGTGCGGATTTGCGCTTTGAGCGAGGAGACGGTGTTTGGCTGACGACCGAGAGCGGCGAACGCTATCTGGATTTCGCTGCCGGCATTGCCGTCAATTCGCTGGGTTACTCGCATCCGCATCTCGTCGAAACCCTGAAGACCCAGGCTGACAAGCTCTGGCATCTGTCCAATATTTATGAAATTCCGGGGCAAAGGCGTCTTGGTCAGCGTCTCGTGGACAACACGTTTGCCGACAAGGTGTTTTTCACCAATTCCGGGGCGGAAGCGCTGGAATGCGCGATCAAGACCGCCCGGCGCTATCACTATGTCAACGGTCACCCGGAACGGTTTCATATCATCACGTTCGAAGGCGCGTTCCATGGTCGGACGCTGGCAACGATCGCTGCCGGCGGCCAGGAAAAGTATCTCGAAGGCTTCGGCCCCAAAGTCTCCGGCTTTGACCAGGTGCCCTTTGGTGACGAGAAGGCATTGAAGGCGGCCATTGGTCCCCAGACCGCTGCCATCCTGATTGAACCGATCCAGGGCGAGGGCGGTGTGCGTCCCGTGCCGGATGAGGATTTGCGCCGTCTGCGCAAGATTTGCGACGAGAACGGCCTGCTGCTGATCCTTGATGAAGTGCAGTCCGGTGTCGGACGCACGGGCAAGTTCTTTGCATATGAGTGGTCGGGTATCACGCCCGATATCATGGCTGTCGCCAAGGGCATCGGCGGCGGTTTCCCGCTCGGCGCCTGTCTCGCAACGGCCGAGGCAGCCAAGGGCATGACAGCCGGCGTGCATGGCACGACCTATGGCGGCAATCCGCTCGCCATGGCCGTCGGCAATGCCGTGCTCGATGTCATTCTCGCTGACGGCTTTTTCGAGCATGTGCAGCAGGTCGCCCTCTTCATGAAGCAGGGCCTTGCCTCGATCTCCGATCGCTATCCCGAGGTTATTGCGGAAGTACGCGGCCGCGGCCTGTTGATGGGCATCAAGAGTGTTGTTCCCAATACAGCGCTCGTTCAGGCCCTGCGTGATGAACACCTGCTCACCGTTGGTGCCGGCGACAACGTCATTCGGTTGCTGCCGCCTTTGGTCGTGACCGAAGAAGAGGCCCGTGAGGCCCTTTCCCGGATTGAAGCCGCTGCCGAACGTCTGTCGGTCACGGCCCGGCAGAAGAGTGCGTAGGGAACTGTCATGACAATCAAGCAGGACCTCCGTCACTTCACGGATATCTCGGCGCTTTCTTCCGGTGTGTTGCGTTCCATTCTTGATGATGCGCGCGCGCGCAAGAACCGCCTCAAGGCAGGCAATATCGAAAAGCCCTTTGCAGGCAAGGTGCTTGCGATGATTTTCGACAAGCCTTCGACGCGGACCCGCGTGTCCTTCGATGTCGGCATGCGCCAGCTGGGCGGCGAAACCATCATGCTCACCGGTTCCGAAATGCAACTCGGCCGCAGCGAGACCATTGCGGATACGGCAAAGGTGCTTTCGCGCTACGTCGATATCATCATGATGCGCACGACGACCCATGACCGGCTGATCGAAATGGCTGAGAATGCCACGGTTCCCGTCATCAATGCCCTGACGGACGACACGCATCCTTGTCAGATCATGGCCGATATCATGACGTTCGAAGAACATCGCGGTCCGGTCAAGGGCAAGACGTTTGCCTGGACAGGCGATGGCAACAATGTGCTGCATTCGCTCGTCGAAGCGGCTGCGCGCTTTGATTTCAACCTGAACATTGCCACGCCCGAAGGCAGCGAGCCCGAGAGCAAATATCTCGCCTGGGCCAAGAGCGCCGGCGGCAATGTCAAGCTGACGTCCGATCCTATTGCGGCTGTCGAGGGCGTTGACTGCATCGTCACCGATACGTGGGTTTCGATGGGACAGGAAGGCCGTGCGCGCGGTCACAATGTGTTCATGCCCTATCAGGTCAATGATGCCCTGATAAAGCACGCGCATCCCGATGCCCTGTTCATGCACTGCCTGCCTGCCCATCGCGGTGAAGAAGTAACGGATTCCGTTATTGACGGGCCGCACTCGGTCGTTTTCGATGAAGCCGAAAACCGGTTGCATGCGCAAAAAGCCATTCTAGCCTGGTGTCTCGAAGGAGGTCGCCCGCGTGTCTGATATGCCTGACATCACCAAGCGCTCCGACGAATACGTCTTCGCCGGGGACGATGCGGTTGTGCCGTTCCAAGTCGAGACACTCGATGCACGCGGCCGTGCGGTGCAATTGGGTGCGACGCTGGACGATATTCTCAGCCGACACGACTACCCGGAGCCGGTTGCAAAGCTCTTGGCCGAAGCGATTGTCCTGACCGTGCTCTTGGGAACGTCACTGAAATTCGACGGCAAGTTCATTTTCCAGTCTCAGTCCGCCGGGCCTGTCGACATGCTGGTGGTTGATTTCCGCACGCCGAATTCGGTGCGCGCTTATGCCCGCTATGACGAAGACCGGCTGGCCGAGGCGATCGCCGCACACCGGCTTTCGCCGGAGCAGTTGATGGGGACGGGAACGCTGGCGCTGACGGTTGATCAGGGCGAGTACACCCAGCGGTACCAGGGTATCGTTGCACTCGACGGTTCCAACCTGGAGGAAATAGCCAAGACCTATTTCCGCCAGTCGGAGCAGATTCCGACCGATATCCGCCTGTCCGTCGCCAAGCTCATAGAGCGCGGCGAGGATGGCAAACCCGTCGAGCAATGGCGCGCCGGAGGGCTGATCGTGCAGTTCCTGCCGGAATCCGAGCTGCGTATCCGCCAGCGTGATCTGCCTGCGGGCGATGCGCCGGATACCGACGAGGATGAGGACGATATTGAAGAGGACGATGATTGGGCTGAAGTGAAGGCTCTGGTTGCGACCATCGAGAGTTCGGAACTGACCGATCCGCAGGTGGGTGCCGAACGGCTGTTGTACCGCCTGTTCCATGAACGCGGCGTCCGCGTATTCGACGCCGTGCCGGTGAACGACGATTGTTCCTGCTCGCGTGACAAAATTGCAGGCGTCCTCTCCGGATTTACCGCCGAAGAGATCACGGACAGCATCGAAGATGGCAAGATCAGCGTGACCTGCGAGTTCTGCTCGACCCATTACGAGTTTGACCCCGCGGAATTCCTGCCAAAGAACTGATCATCCGCCAAAGAACTGATCATTCGAACGAGGATTGCCCCCTGTGGACGTACGTGACAGCAACGGAAATGAGCTTCAGGACGGCGATTCCGTCACCTTGATCAAGGATTTGAAAGTCAAGGGAACGTCCGAGACGATCAAGCGGGGCACGCTCGTCAAGAATATCCGCCTGAACGGCCGCGAGGGTGAAGTCGAGTGCAACACCAAACAGGTCAAAGGCCTGGTTCTGAAAACGGAATTCGTCAAGAAGGCGTAGTGCGGCGTCACAACCGCCGCAGGTGAATTGCTATTTCAGCAGCCCGTTGGCGATCCGCCAGGATACCAGCGCCTCGTGGGCAGCGGTGACGGCAACCAGGACAATCAGGAACGCACCGATGATCAGCCATAACGGCCACGGCTTCGCTGAACGTTTGGCGAAGAGGCCGACGACAAGGCCCGGCACAAGCGCCAGCGCCAGAAGTTCGGGCATACCGGCCTTGCCGGCCTGAATGCTTGGCAGGGTATAGCCCATAAAAAGTGCGCCGACACCAATGGCAAAGGTGACAACGGAGCAGGCAAGCGCCTTCAGGTACGGCATTTCAGTTTGGCTGGTCATCAGGGCGTGTACTCATGCATGTGATCAAAATGGCGCTTGCAACGATTGCGCTCTGCAAAGGCAACAGTCCGGTCGAGAATTAATTCAATGTCCGCAATTGATCCGGCAAATCAAGCGAAAAAGCCGGTATCTCGATGTCGAACAAGTTTCCGGTTTCGCTTTCCATGGAATAACGGCCAACCATCACACCGGATGTCGTTGTCAGCGGGCAGCCCGAGGAATACTGGAACGAGTCTCCGGGATTGAGCACCGGCTGTTCACCGATGACACCAGGACCGCGAATCTCTTCGATCTGGCCGTTCCCATCGGTGATTTTCCAATAGCGCGCCCGAAGCCGGACGGTGCCGTCGGATTCATTGGCGATCGTAATCCGGTATCCCCAGACATATCTGTTTTCTTCCGGATTGGACTGCTCCTCCAGATAGAATGGTTCTACGATTACTTCAATATTCTGAGTGACTGCGCGATACATGATAAACCTTGTCTTATCAATGATATTGCGGGTCGTGGCCGTCTCGTCAACCATTACAATACATAAAGATGATTAAATTTAATGTGAATAGCCAACATTCTGCAACGTTTATACTTAAATATACCGCTCCCGCACTGAAATTGGTTTCAGTGCGGGATTGGTCCTGTCTTACTTGGCTGCCTTGAGGGCAGCATCGAAATCCTCGATCAGATCGTCGGCATCTTCCAGGCCAACCGACAGGCGCAGCAGCCCGTCCGAAATGCCAAGTTCTGCACGTGCTTCATCTGTAAGGTTTTTGTGTGTGGTTGTCGCGGGGTGTGTGATGAGACTCTTCGAATCTCCAAGATTGTTGGAAATCCGCACCACTTCCAGTCCGTTCTCGCAATCAAAGGCCGCCTTCTTGCCGTCCTTGAGTTCGAAGGCCACAAGCGTGGAACCACCGGTCATCTGTTTGGCGATGATATCCGCCTGCGGGTGATCCGCACGGCCGGGGTAAATAACCCTGGAAACTGCCGGATGGTCCGCGAGGAAGTCAGCAATTTTCGTCGCACTTTCAGTTTGCTGGCGGACGCGGACGGGCAGGGTTTCAAGGCCCTTCAGCATGATCCAGGAATTGAAGGGGCTGAGACCCGGGCCGGTGTGGCGGAAATATTCGTGGAGGTTTTCGTCGATCCATTTCTTGTCGGAAAGGATGACGCCGCCAAGACAGCGTCCCTGGCCTTCAATATGCTTGGTGGCCGAATAGACGACGATGTGGGCGCCAAGTTCCAGCGGTTTCTGGAACAGCGGGGTCGCAAACACATTGTCGACAATCAGCTTGGCGCCGACGGAATTGGCGACCTTGGCCACGGCGGCAATATCGACGATCTCGAGGGTCGGATTGGTCGGGCTTTCCAGGAACAGCGCCTTGGTGTTCGGGCGGATGGCCTTTTCCCAGTTCTCGGCCCTGGAGCCGTCGATCAAGGTGAAGTCCACGCCATATTTCGGCAGGAGCGTCTCGATGATGTAGCGGCACGAGCCGAACAGGGCGCGCGCTGCCAGAACGTGGTCTCCGGCCTTGACCTGACACAGGATTGCCGCCGCAACCGCAGCCATTCCCGAAGCCGTTGCGCGCGCATCTTCCGCGCCCTCGAGCGCGCACATGCGCTTTTCGAACATATCGGTTGTCGGATTGGCGTAGCGCGAATAGATGAAGCCGGGTTCTTCGCCCTTGAAGCGGGCTTCGGCAGCTTCCGCCGTGTCATAGACAAAGCCCTGGGTGAGGAAGAGGGCTTCCGATGTTTCACCGAAACCGGAGCGCAAGGTTCCGGCATGAACGAGTTGTGTCGCGGGGCGCAGCTTACGGGTTGTGGTCATCGTCTTCTCAATCTGCCAGAATCTGGCCAATAAAAAACCGGCCTTGCGGGAATCGCAAAAAGGCCGGACGAGACCGGGCCTCTTTTAGCAAATTGTTTAACGTGGCTGCAAGCCGGCCGGCCAAATCACCACGGGATAAAATTGCTTTAGTCCTCTTGGCGGCTTGCGTCAATCGGGTGAGACGCTAAAGCTTTTGGGAAATTATATGAGGTTTCGGCGGTCGATATGAGTATACGTGAAGCGGGCATTCTGGCGGATAGCGGCATCAGGGCATTGCATCAGGCCGGTGCACTGAAAACCGAGCGTGATTTCGACGCTGATCAGATCCAACCGGCCAGCCTGGACCTGCGCCTGGGCACGAAAGCCTATCGCGTGCGCGCCAGTTTCATGCCGGGCCCCGGAACCCCTGTCATCAACAAGCTGGAAAAACTCAAGCTGCACGAGATCGATCTCAGTCACGGTGCCGTGCTGGAAACCGGCTGTGTCTATATCGTCCCGCTGCTGGAAAGCCTGGCGCTGCCCGCCGGGGTTTCGGCATCGGCCAATCCCAAGAGTTCGACCGGCCGTCTTGATATTTTCACCCGCGTCATCGTTGACGGGGCACAGGAATTCGACAAGGTGCCGGCCGGATATAATGGCCCGATCTATCTCGAAGTCAGCCCGCGTACCTTCCCGATTGTCGCGCGGGCAGGATCGCGTCTCTCGCAGATACGCTTCCGCACCGGACGGGCGCAGCTCGACGAGACGGAACTGACTGCACTGCATGCAAGCGAGACGCTCGTGGCGTCGGACACGCCGAACATATCGGGCGGCGGCATTGCCCTGTCCATCGATCTGACCGGCGATGCGAACGGCCTCGTCGGTTATCGCGGCAAGCACCACACCGGGGTGGTGGATGTCGACAAGCGCGGGGCGCATGACCTCTTCGATTTCTGGGAGCCGATCCATGATCGCGGCGCGCGCGAACTGGTGCTCGATCCCGATGAATTCTACATTCTCGTGTCGCGTGAAGCCGTGCATGTTCCTCCGCTTTATGCGGCGGAGATGACGCCGTTCGATCCGCTGGTCGGCGAATTCCGCGTCCACTATGCCGGGTTCTTCGATCCGGGTTTCGGGCACACCGCCGCAGGCGGAACCGGCAGCCGCGCGGTGCTTGAAGTGCGCAGCCACGAGGTGCCATTCATTCTCGAGCATGGCCAGATCGTCGGCCGCCTGATCTATGAACATATGCTGGAGCGGCCCAAGGCCCTTTATGGCACCGACCTCGGCTCGAACTATCAGGCGCAGGGCCTGAAACTCTCCAAACATTTCCGGTCATGAACCGCGGTTGATTGACAAGACGCCGATTTGACGGCCTGGATGTATTCCTGGGATTTGTCATGCAGGATTGGAGGTTTGCGATGCCTCGGAAAACCGGCTCGAAACGGCGTGCGGCAGCTGTTGTGCTCGCCATTCTGACGTTCATTGCGCTATTGCCGCTGTTGTCAGTCCTGGTGACCTATGCGATCGCCAATACGCTTGGCTGCACGGTGGATGAGAACAGTGTTCACCCGTGTCTGCTGGGCGGCATCGACATTGGCGATACGCTTTACACCATGGGCGTGCTGGGCTGGCTGATGATCCCGGCCGCGCCGCTTCTGCTGATTGCGGTGCTTGGCTGGATCGGCCTTGGCATTGTCGCCATCGCCGGCCGCATGCGCCGCAGCTGATATACACGCTGTTTGCAGGATGATGTGCGAATCCGGTTGACTATCGATCCCGGCTGCTTTTCATTCCGGTTATCTGCCCCGAGGCAAGTTCGCGGGCATAGGCGGGTGTAGTTCAATGGTAGAACGGCAGCTTCCCAAGCTGCATACGAGGGTTCGATTCCCTTCACCCGCTCCATCCCTTGTTTGCATGGAACGCAAGACGGCAGCAAGGATGCCGCCTCGCGTTGAACCGGGTTGTCAAATATTGATCTGCTCCAGCCACTTGCCAAGTGATTGCGCGATTTCCTCGGGTTGATCTTCCGGTGCATTGTGTTTGGCGGCACCGCAATTGACAACGCTGAGGTTGGCATAGTTGGCCTTGCACCAGGCTACCACGTCCGCCCCGATCGCCAGGTTTTTTCCCGATCCTTCGAACGCAATCAACAGTTTCGGAACATCGACACTGTCGGCAAGCCAGGTGTTGAAATCCCGCATTCTTTCAATCAGCGCTGCCGGTTCCTCGTCTACAGGCATTGAGCGCGTCCATTCGAGAATGGCCCGGCGGCTTTCAGGGGTGGTGTACGACTGCGTATAGGCATGGATATCGTCGCCTGAAAGGCCGGAAAGCACCGTTGCCTGCAAGGTTTGTTCGATGAAAGTGTTGCTCTGGAGCACGATGGTCTCGCCAAGCCCCTCCGTCTTCAATGCGCGAAACCGTTCCGCAACCTCCGGCGGAAAATCGGCCCAGCGCATCGGCCGCAGAATTGTTTCCATGAAGGCGACGCCCCGCACCCGCTCCGGATGACGCGCCGCCCAATCCAGGGCAAGCGTGCCGCCCCAGTCATGACCAACCAGGATGACGTCCGTCAGTCCCAGCGCATCGAACCAGGCATCGAGATAGCGGGCTTGATCGGCAAAACTGTAGTCGAGGGAGGGGCGGCCCGAGCGCCCCATGCCGATCAGATCGGGAGCCAGACGGCGATAGCCAGGCAGGGCGGGGGTGATCTTTCTCCACAAATGGGATGTGGTGGGATTTCCATGGAGGAACACAATGGGTGTGCCCAGGCCCGCTTCTTCGTAGTATAGGGTTGAATCAAGGATGGAAATGGATGGCATGAGATTGTCCTCTTCAGATATGGTAAGGTGCCTGTCTAATACGATATAGACAGTTGCCTGTCAATATCTGAAGGAATCTGGCTCCGCACACCAACGGGAAACAGCACGCTGATGAGTTCACCAACGCCCAATCTCGGAATTCTTCTGCGGCTCCTGCATCAGCAATGGACGCAGGCCATCGACACCGCGCTCGACGAGGCGGGGTTCGTCGATATCCGTCCATCCCATTCGAATGTATTGGCCTTTACGCCTTCGTCCGGAATTCAGGTCAGCGAACTGTCGAAACTGTCAAAAACCCGCAAACAATCGATCACCCAGGCGGTGGAAGAGCTTGAAAAGCTTGGGTATGTGGAGCGTCGCCCCGATCCTCGGGACAAGCGGGGGCGATTGGTCTTTCTCACAGCCCGGGGGCAGGCGGTGCAGCCCACGGCGATGGCGGCGGGCAAACGCATTCAACAGAACTGGGAAAGCGTCGCTGGCAAAGAGAATATTGATGTTTTGACGTCCACTCTGCAGCTTGTGCTCGAAAAATTGCCGCGCGGTGAATAGACCCGCCTGCTTTTCGCTTGCTGCGGTGTCCTTGTTTGAATGTTCATCAACAACGGCGTAGTGTGGAGCGGGATAAACTGGAGGGAGCTGTCATGAAGAATATTCTTTCCCTAGTGGCTGCCGGCCTCATCGCGCTGGTGATGGGCCTGACATCAATCGTATCCGCGCAGGCCTCGCCGATCTCCGTCCAACGCGCGCCGATCGCTTCGAATGTGGAACTGGTCAAATACAAGCACAATCGCGGCAGGCATTGGGGCCACCGCCATCATTATCGGCACGGCTGGAGAGGTCACCACCATCGCCGCCACCACTGGAATAATCGGCACCATCGGCCCGGCTATTGGAAGCACCATCGTCATCACAGGCACTATTATCGCTATTAGCGCCTCATAATGGCCCTAAACGGATTATTAACGTTCCGGCAGGGGAACGATCACCGGGACATATTGAGGAGATGGGTATGACTCTTGTGAAGCGCGGTTTTGTTGCCGTTGCATGTTTTGGTTTGCTGGTTGCCGGCACTGCACTCTCGACGACGGGCAATTACAGCCTTATCGGTTCTGCACTGGCCAAAAATGGCAATGGCAACGGTGGCGGCGAGGGCGGCGGAAAAGGCAATGGCGGCGAAGGCCATGGCAATGCCAAGGGCGACCACGCAAATGACAAATCCAAGACCAAGGAAGCTGATCTGAGCGACAGGGATCTGGACAAGAATACCTTGGGTCCGCTCAACGCAGCACATGCATCGGCGCGGGCACGGGAGCGGGCAGCCCCCAATTCCTCCGTCGGCAAGATCGCCGCTTACGAACGCAGCCGCGAAGCAGCCCTTGCCATTACTGATCCCACATTGCGGGAGCAGGCCCTTGAAGCCGCTGAAGCCAAATTGAGCACGGATTTCCATCGGACACTCACGACGGCGCAAATTGACAAAGTGAACGACCTGTTGGACGCCCGTCGCTGAGACCGAAATGGCCAATCGACAGGATTGGTGCGATATTCCAAAGCCCCCGTATCTCCGGACGCGGGGGCTTTTGCAATTGAGGTGGTCGGGATATTTTCGGCTACGGCGATTTGTTGTGCCGCTTTGAGCGCGCCCGTAACACTGCGCCCACGCGCCTGAGTGGAGATGGTACAAGCGCTTGGTACATGGCCTTCAAGCTCACGAGGATATTCGTTGAGGTTGAAATTTCACGATCAAGTTTATCGATTTTCGTGGTCAATGTTTGAGCGAGCGTTTCCATGGAATGTGAATTGGGCAGATGACGCTCTGTCACCGAATGCAGTTCGGCAAGGATCTCTGATTTTGATTGATCCAGCATTTGCCTGAGAGTGTCTGTTTCCGGCATCCAATGCATTTCAGAGGCGATACGAAACCAGGTTCTTTTTTCCGCGGTTGCAACGAGTTCCTGCGCCCATTGGCCATTGGCAAGACCGAGTGCGGGCAGGCCGGGTGATCCTGCCTTGATGGCCGAACGGTAGAGCTTTTCGTATTGGGAGACATATTTGTCCGCCGGCGAATGCTCACGCAGGTATTCGGCTACATCTGCCGCATCCTTGGCGTCGTAATGCTGGATCGCTTCCTGCAACAGCCCGACAGTTGTCGGTCGGGCGAGCAACCGCACACCAAAATTATTCTTCCGCCAGGCCGCGACATTGCGGGTCGTGAGAAGTCCGGCAAAGCCGCGACCGTCACAGACAACAACCGCACATCCGACAAAGGCCGCTTCCAGCGCCATGCGCGCCGTTGCAAAGACCAAATCATATTTGAGCAATTCTTTCTCGAGGGCATCGGAAAACTTGCCTGTTCCAGGGCCCAGCTCGTCAAGGGTGATGGTCTTTGCGGCACACGCGCGCCGCACCAATTCAGTATGACCGCTGGCCTTGGTAAGCAGGAGCGCCTTCCGGGGGCGGTCCGGAAGAGGGGGCCTTGCGATAAAACGCGCTGAATCAACGGCGTTTTCTATCGTGGTCAAGCGATTGGCCGGGATGCCTCTGGACAAGCATTTGTCTCTGCACGCGGCGTCTACGGCGACATAGTGCTTGATCTGCGGATGCAGCAAAGGGGCTTCGATCTCGAACACGGAACTGTGGCAGGTGTAGACGACCGGCACGTCGGGAAACCGTGCCATGGCAATAAAGCACGGGGACACGTGGTGGGCATGAATGACATCAGGCCGATAGGGTATCTGATCTATCGCATGATAGATCAGATGTCCCTTCTGTATCATCCAGTTGGTGTCGCCGACCAATGTCGGGGCAAAAATCATAACGTGGTGACCTGCAACCCGAAGTGCGTCAGCCAGCAGTTCAACGACACTTTCGGATCCGGATCGCATTCCGAAAACAAAATTTGTAATAAGAACACGCACTTTATATTTCCCCGATGCTTTTGTTGTGCAGCTATGGTCTATTTCAACAATGCAAAATAAACAAACACTAAGTATTCTTCTTTTGGCGCATCCTGGGCATGAGCTGCGCATTCACCATTGGGTGGAATTGAACAAGCCACTTGTTTTCTTTCTGACAGACGGGTCTGGAAGCAAGGAACAGTCCCGAACGCATTATTCCCGGGAAATCATCGAAAAAACCGGATCCGCTGCAGGCGCGATATTTGGCGATATTTCGGACAGGCTTTGGTACGAAGCATTGGCACGTCATGATCACGGGTTTTTCGCGGCGGTGATCGCGTCAATTGAGGCTGATATTGGAGAGCATCATTCCTACAGAATAGTTGCGGATGCACGTGATGGATACAATCCAATCCACGACCTGGCATCGGCCATGGGCGCGATCCTGCAAAAGCGATTGTCCGCGGGCGGCAAACCGGCCGAACTCCTCTTTTCCGCCGCGACAGCTGGAGCAAAAGGCGATCGCGTCTGCGAGCTGGTTTTGGATGAGGAAGCCCGCGCGCGAAAACTGGCGGCGGTGGCGCGTTATCTTCCACTGGTTGATGAGGCGCGCTCCATTTTGAAACAGTATCCCGCCGCAATGGACAGGGAAGTGCTGATTTCTCAAGTCACGGATTGGCACACACCGAAAAATCCCGAGTGGGAGGAAATCGGACGTGAAAGGGTTGCGGCGGGTATTTATCAATCCTGCTTGACCTATGAAGATCACTTTTTACCAGTTGTTTCCAAGTTGTTCGAAGAATGCGGCAAGTAACGCGATCATCTTCAGACGCACTGTGATCGAGGGCACTCGTCGCACGGCAATGGCCTGACGGGAATATCCTGCTGGTGGTATGCCCGGCCCGGCCGGAATGGTTGTACTCACGATGGAATGCCCATATAATATGGGGCTGCGGGGGCTTGGCTGTTTTTGGGCGTCTCACATCATGCGTAAACTGACATTTGAATCTGTGACCGTAGAGACCAGGCAGATTGGCAAATACCGAAGTATAGCCTCGGTAAAAGAAGCCGCTGAATTTCTGTCGGAGGATTGGCCGGCCCGGCACGGACCGAGCTATCTCGCCGCACAACAAATATGCCACGATGCCCTGAATGGCGAAAGAACGGTCGGCGAAGCCCGAAAAGCCTTCATTGCGGCGGCAAAAACGGTCGATATTTTCGTGCAGGATCGGCATTGAAACCAATCTGACCGTCTTGCCGGCTACCGCCAGCCTTATCCGGGATATATTTGGACTGGAACGCTTGGCGAATCCGCTATCGCCGTGCAATTGCTTGAACCGGGCCGCATATGGCCATATGTGAACACCATCGCGCAATTGCCGCCGCCGCTATCGGAGTATCAATGTCGGACAAGATGAACCGTTTTCTGGGAGACACGCCGGGCCGTGTTCTGCTCAAGCTCATTCTCGTATCGCTTTTCGTCGGCGTGATCATGAACGCGTTCAACTGGTCACCGCTCGATATTCTGTACGGTTTCGAGAATTTTGCCCGCCGCATCTGGAACCTCGGTTTTGGCGCCATTGAGCGTTTCGCCGGTTACTTCCTCTTGGGCGCGGTCGTGGTTGTGCCGTGCTTCATCATTTTGCGGTTGCTCAGCTACCGGCGTTAAGCGCAAAAATATCGCCTTGGCCTGAATGAGCCACAATTGCTGGATATCGGCAGTGCATCTCATTCAGGAATTGCTTATGCCCGACCATAGATTTCATTTGTCACGCCGCAGCGTACTTGGGTTCGCCGCCGTCTCGGCGCTGTTGCCGCTGGCCGCCTGCCAGACAGTGACACGCACGCCGGGGAAAAGCGCCGGTGTATCGGCGTCAGCGACCTCGCTTGTGCAGAATATACGCTCTTCCAATGGATTGGCTGGCCTGACCGCCGATTCTTCGCTGGAAAGCGCCGCACTGCAGCAGGCGGGCTACATGGCCAGCGCCGGCCGGATGTCCCATACGACTGGCTGGGGGCGTGATTTTGCCACCCGTGTGCGGAACAACGAGATCCACGGCATTGCTGCGGAGAATATCGCCGTCGGCCGCATGGAACTCGACCGGCTCTTTGCCATGTGGATGGCCTCGCCGCCGCATCGCCGCAATATGCTGGATCAGAAGTTCACCCGGTTCGGTCTTGCCTATTCGGAAGCTGCCAGTGGCAGCAGCCAGCGGTATTGGGCGCTGGTCCTTGCCAGCTGAACGATCGGCCGGCATTGGCCGATAGTTCTGGAAAAGCGCCGCGCGCAGTGGCATAGGATATCGATAGCCCCTCTGGCGTCTTTCCCGGTGTCCCATGTCAACGCAAGTGTCCCATCCTGATGGATCAAAAATCGTTCGCCCGTTCGAGGTGACGAACCGCCTGATGCTGTCGATCACGATTCCCGTGATGCTGGCATCGTTGACGACACCCTTGCTCGGTCTCGTCGATACGGCCGTCATTGGCCAGCTCGGCGATCCGCATCTGCTCGGCGGGCTGGCGATCGGGGCTCTGGTTTTCGATTTTCTCTTCTCGACCATGAATTTCCTGCGCGCCGGTACAACCGGGCTGGTGGCGCAGGCGATGGGCCGCCATGACAATGTGGAACAGCAAGCGGTGTTCTGGAGGGCCATCGGCATAGCCGCGCTTGTCGGCCTTGTTTTCATTGCTGTAACGCCACTGGTGCTGACTGCAACGGTTCGCTTCATGAACCCGGATCAGGCGGTCGCCGACGCCATGTCCACCTACGTGTCGATCCGGCTCTTTTCCTCGCCGATGGCGCTTGGAAACTTTGTCGTTCTCGGTCTGCTGCTCGGGCAGGGCAAGGCGATGCAGGGCCTCTACCTGCAATTCCTGCTCAACGGCGTCAATGTGGTCATGACCTGCTGGCTCGGTCTGGTCATGGGCTGGGGCGTGGCCGGCATCGCCTGGGGAACCGTGCTCGGCGAAAGCGTCGCGCTGGTTGTCGGCTTGACCATGGTCTACTGGCAGTTTCGGGCCGTTCCCAATCCATCGCTCGCGCGCATCCTTGATATGCCGGCCATCCGGCGGATGTTTGCGGTCAACCGCGATATCATGCTGCGCTCGTTCTTCCTGCTGATCGCCTATGCCTATTTCACCCGCGCTGGTACCGAGGCCGGTGCCGTGACCTTGGCAACCAACGCCGTGCTGATGAATTTTCTGCTGATCTCGGGCTATCTCATTGATGGCGTGACGACGGCAGCCGAGCAGATTTCCGGCCGTGCCGTCGGCGCCCATTATCGCCCGGCCTTTGATCGCGGCATCAAGCTTTCATTCCTGTGGGGGCTGGTCCTCGCATCGCTGATGGCGCTGTTCTTCCTCATCTACGGCAATGCCATCGTGGCGGTTCTGATCAAATCTGCGGATGTGCAGGCCATGGCCGCACTCTACATGCCGTGGGCGGCCCTGGCGCCCGTTACCGGGCTGCTGGCCTTCCATATGGACGGTGTATTCATCGGCGCCACCTGGTCGCGCGACATGCGCAACATGATGATGCTGTCACTTGCCGGGTACTTTGCCGCCTATTTCATTCTGCCGCAGTTCATGGGCAATCACGGGCTCTGGCTGGCGCTTCACCTGTTCCTCGGGCTGCGCGGTCTGTCGCTGCTGGCGATCCTGCCGCGGCGGGCGCGGCTGCAGTTCGCCAGCTAGATCGTTAGGAGCGCTGACGGTCGGCGCGATCCAGCGCGTGCTGGATCAGCCGGTCCACTAGTTCGGGATAGGGAATGCCGCTCGCGCCCAGTGTCTTCGGATACATGCTGATATTGGTGAAACCTGGTATCGTGTTGACCTCGTTCACGACGGCACTCATGTCCGGCCGCAGGAAGAAATCGACCCGTGCCATGCCTTCACAGCCGAGGGCCCGAAAGGCCCGGCCTGCCATGTCCCGCAGCTGTTCCCCGACAGGTGCCGGAAGGTTGGCTGGAATGGACAAGGCCGCGCCATCGGCATCGATATATTTGGCTTCATAGGTGTAAAAGCCGTGGCTGGCGGCTGGAGCGATCTCGCCGGGAACCGAAACGGTCAATGAACCGTCGCTCCCTTCGAGAACGCCAAATTCGATCTCGCGGGCCTGGACAAACTCCTCGACAATGACCTTGCGGTCGTGCCGGAATGCCTCCTTGACGGCCGCCTCGAAAGCCTCGGCTGTGGCAGCCTTGCCAACGCCGACGGACGAGCCCTGCCGGGCGGGTTTGACGAAGACCGGTGTGCCAAGGGCGCGCGTGATGTCATCATAGCTGGCGGTTTCGCCAAACTGGAGTGTCACGCCCTTGGCGACGGGCAGGCCGGCCTGCTCGAGCAGGCGCTTGGCAATGTCCTTGTCCATCGCCGTTGCGGAACCGAGAATGCCGCAGCCGACATAGGCAACGTCGGCAACTTCCGCCAAGCCTTGCACCGAACCGTCTTCGCCGAAGAGGCCGTGCAGCACGGGGAAGACCACATCGACCGGTGGTATTTCATGTGGTGCACCGCTTGCCGGAATAACGAGAAGCCGGCCTTTCCCGCCGGGCAGCAGGCTGATTTCAGGTCCGGTTGCCGGAACAGTCTTTGGCAGGCCGCCATCTTCAAGCGCGGCAAGCAGCCATTGTCCGGTGCGGGTGATGGCGATAGGCACCACCTCATATCTTGAGGTATCGATTGCCTTGACGACATTGCCTGCGGAAAGCAGGGAAACCTCATGTTCGGCCGAACGGCCGCCGAATAGAACTGCCACCCGTCTCTTGCGCGTCATCACTGTGTTCCCATTTCGCTGGAGTTTATCGCCGTCATCCGTTGGATTGTGGAACAGTGGCAAAATTACGCTCTGTCGTCAGGCGGGAATGTCTTTCGCCGCCCAATCCGCAAGGTCACGATCCCGCAACGCGCTGATATTGGCCACGCCATCGCGCTTGAGCGTGGCGGCCATCTCCTTGAGGATTTCAGCAGCGAGCCCGGGGCCACGGTAGATCATGCTGGTATAGAGCTGGATGAGATCGGCACCCGCGCGAATCTTGGCGATTGCGGTCCTGGCGCTGTCGATGCCGCCGACACCGATGATCGGCAGCGCGGGGCCTACGCGCTGGCGCATCTTTGCCAGCACAATCGTGGAGCGATTGAAGATCGGCGCACCTGACAGACCGCCGGTCTCGGCCGTGTGCTGCCGGCTGCGCAAACCCGTGCGGGACAGGGTGGTGTTGGAGATGATCAGGCCGTCCAGCGGATGCAGCGCGATTTCGGCAGCAATATCGTCGAGGCTGGCTTCAGGCAGATCCGGCGCGATCTTGAGAAAGACCGGGCGCCGGACACCGGATTGTGCTGCAACCGCATCGCGGGCTTCCAGCACCTTGCCGAGCAATTCCTTGAGGCTGTCACGAGCCTGCAAATCCCGCAGGCCAGGTGTGTTGGGCGACGAGATGTTGGCGGTGAAGTAGGCTGCAAGCGAATGGAACTTCCGGATGCCGGCGACGTAGTCAGCCACGCGATCAGTTGAATCCTTGTTGGCTCCGATGTTGACCCCGACAATTCCCGGACGATTCCTGCGCAATGACAGCCGCTGGAACGCGGCTTCGTGGCCTTCATTGTTGAAGCCCAGGCGATTGATCACGGCATTGTCGTCGACAAGGCGGAAAATGCGCGGCTTTGGATTGCCGGATTGCGCCAGCGGCGTGAGGGTCCCGATCTCGGCAAAGCCGAAACCGAGCTTCAACAGGGCATCCGGCACTTCCGCGTTCTTGTCGTAGCCGGCGGCCATGCCAAGAGGATTGGGAAATTTCAGCCCGGCAACGGTAACCTGCAGGGCAGGGCTGTCCGGCAATGTGCATCCCGGCACCAGCCCGGTCTTCAATGCCTTGATCGACATGCCATGGGCGTCTTCCGGGTCGAAGGAAAACAGCACCTTGCGGCCCAGCGACTGAAACAGTCCGCTCATGCATTCATCTCCGGAAACTGGTGCTTGCCATCGGTGTCAAGCGGCAGCGGTTTGACCCACAGGACGGCCGCCATCGGCAAAGACGCGTAGAGGTGCGGGAAGAGGTCGCCGCCGCGGGAAATCTCGTATTTCAGGGCATCGCCCAACCGGTCGGCCTCGACGGCGACGAGCAGCAGGTCATCCTGTCCGGCAAAGTGTTTGCTCGCCGTTTCCACCGCCTGTGCAGCGGTGGAGAAGTGGATATAGCCGTCGGCATGGTCGATCGGTGCGCCATCAAACACGCCTGCGGCTTCCGCCGCCTGCCACAGTGCCCGTGGGGCAATCTTGTAAATCAGTTTGCTCATGCGGATTTACTAGACGCAAAACCGCAATACGCAAAGAGTAGACTGCTGCCGGTAACAGAAATCTCGGCGCTCATTCCTATTTTCGGCGTATTATCCTCTCAAGCTTGAGGTTCAGCATTTCGGAGGTCTGTCATGTCACGCACACGAACACTGCTGGTCGCTGTTGCGGCTGTTCCGTTCCTCGCAATCGCAGCCTCGAGCGGCGCGATGGCCGAGGAAACCACGAATTATTCACTGGAAAAAACCGATACCGGTTACATCAGGATGAACAACAGGACCGGAGAGATGTCCATCTGCCAGGAAAAGTCCGGGCAGCTGATCTGCAAACTCGCTGCGGATGAACGCAGGGCCTACGAGGAGGATGTGGCGGATCTGAAGACCCGTGTTGCCAAGCTGGAAGACACGGTCGCCAGCATGGGCAAGATTCCGCCGGTTGTCCGCGATGCGCTTCCTTCCGATGAAGAGTTCGAGAAGGGCATGAACTACATGGAGAAATTCATGCGCCGTTTCATGGGGATAGCCAAGGAATTCCAGAACGATAACAGCGGCGCCAAGCCGCAGCAGGCCCAGCCGCAGAAAACCTGAAACGGGTAAAATCTGGGTCGGTCTGTCAAGGCATGTTTTCCACGGAAAACGCCAAAACCTTTGCTCCAAAGATCATTTTGTTCTTGATTTGTTCGCGGTTTTATACGACTTTAGTCCCTCGCTAATGGACGCTGGAGGGACAGGATGAACGAGGGGCCAAGACTGATCGGTGAAATTTCCATCCGGCTTTTTGTGCGCCACGGCGACCAGCAAATGGCCATGGATTTTTATGAGAATGTATTCGGCGCGCGGGTGGTCGGGCGCCCGTATCTGCATAATGGCGCGTTGATCGCCGCGGAAATGCGGATGGGCGCATCGGTGATCATGATTGTCGGCGCCAACCCCAAACGCGATGCGGATGCATCGCTGGGCGGGCCGCGTTCTGTCCACGCGATTGGCGCGACGCCTGTCATGCTCGATATCCATGTTGACGACGTTGACCGCGTCATGCACCACGCCACGGCGGAAGGCGGCCATGTGCGCAATGCCGTCGAGGAACTGGACAATGGTGACCGCGTCGGTGTGCTGACGGATCCCTTTGGTCATTTGTGGGTGGTCAAGTCACGCCGCAAGCATCTGGCGGCATAATCAGGCAACCGGCTGCCGAAACAACCGGTTGCCCGCAGTGCTATCAGGCTGCAAACCTTTTGGTTGCAGCAATCAGTTCATGCACAATGCCCGGTTCCGTGACGGAATGCCCGGCATCTTCGACAATGCGAAGGTCCGCTTCCGGCCAGACCTTTTTCAGATGCCAGGCGTTCAGGAGCGGCGTGCACATGTCATAGCGGCCGTGCACGAGAACGCCGGGAATTTCGCGGATCAGATGGGCATTGCGCAGGAGGTGATCATCTGTTTCGAAGAAGCCCCTGTTCTGGAAATAGTGGCATTCGATGCGTGCAAACGCGATGGCGAAATGATCGCCGGCAAAAGCCTCTTCCCGCGCCGGATCCGGCAGGAGGGAAAGCGCGGAACCTTCCCAGCGCGCCCACAATTTGGCGGCGGCCAGGCGCACGGCCGGGTCCTCGTCGGTAAGGCGCTTGTAATAGGCCGCGATCATGTCGCCGCGTTCTGCCTCAGGAATGTGCTCCTGATAGGCTTCGAAGCGGTCGGGATAGATGATGCTCGCACCGTTGGAATAGAACCATTCGATTTCGAAACGGCGGATCATGAAGATGCCGCGCAGGATCAGCTCGCTGACATGGGCGGGGTGGGTCTGCGCATAGGCAAGAGCCAGTGTCGACCCCCACGAGCCGCCGAAAACCTGCCATTTATCGATACCGAAATGGTTGCGGATACGCTCCATGTCTGCCACGAGATCCCAGGTGGTATTCTCGCGCAGTTCAGCATAAGGCGTTGATTTTCCACAGCCGCGCTGGTCGAAAAGAATGATGCGGTAGAGTTCCGGATCGTGCAGCCGGCGCATGGCGGGATTGATCCCGCCGCCAGGGCCGCCATGGATCATGATGACCGGTTTGCCCTGGGGATTGCCGCATTCCTCCACGTGAATGCTGTGCAGATCAGACACGGCGAGCATTTGCTCGGCATAGGGCTGGGTCTCGGGGTAAAGTGTATTCGTTATCATACATCTTTCTTTCGAAAAGTGGCGAAATAGGTCTATGATTACGCGGGATTAAGGTTTTGCCAAGTCAATTCATGTGTTTAGCAGACATCTACGAACAGTCCGCATTGGTTTTGAACTTTCCTGCGCAATAGATTTGTCTTGATATATCAGGAAAATGCGCTTTAGTCGCTAATATTAAAACGATTAGATTTTCAGATGTTGCAATTTCAAAACGGAGACTTTTCAGGCATGAGATTTAAGTTTGTCATTGTGGACGATCATCCGCTTTTCCGGGGGGCGTTGAAAGCTGCACTTATGTTGCAGACAGGAGACGCTGATATTATCGAGGTCAGCGATCTGGAGAGTGCCAAAAGGCACATCCTCGATGCAGCCGATGTTGATCTTCTGCTGCTCGATCTTGCCTTGGGCGGCGTCGGCGGTCTTACTGGCTTGATTGCTTTGCGTTCGCTGCACCCGAGCGTGCCGATAGCGATTGTTTCGGCAACCGATGATGCCGTTACAATCCGGACGGCGCTTGCACTCGGCGCCTCGGGCTTTATTTCCAAGTCCTCAACCCTTGATGAGATTGCCGATGCCATCGGCAGGATACTCGATGGCGAGATATGGTCGCCGCTGACCGGTCAGGGCGGGGGACAACTGGATCAGGAACTGTTCGAACTGGTCGGCCGCTTGCGCCGTCTTACCCCGCAGCAAGGACGGGTTCTCGGCATGATGGCCGACGGAATGCTCAACAAGCAGATTGCGCATGAACTCAATGTGTCGGAGGCCACGATCAAGGCGCACGTCTCTGCGGTTCTCTACAAGCTTGGTGTTGAAAGCCGGACACAAGCGGTCATTTGCTTGTCCCGTTTCAACAGCACCCCCGCGCCCCTGAACTCCAGAACAGTGGAGTTTCATTAGCGCGGGCGATCATTCAGGCGTCCGCAGGGGTGTTTTGAAGATGGGATAGCAGCGATCGCAGGACAGCGGGCCGCACGGGCTTGTTGATCAGCGGGATCGCTGCGGCCGCAGCACGGTCGCGCAATTGGCTCGACCGGTCAGCGGTGACGAGGGCGGCTTGTATGGGACACCCGTACTGGCCGCGCAAATACCCGATGAGGTCAATTCCGTTCTCATCTTCGAGATTGTAATCGGCAAGGATCATATCCGGTGGTTCACTAAGGTTTTGGCATAGCGCCTCCAAGCCCTTGCCATCGGTCAGGACCTCCACCGCACAGCCCCACGTCTGCAACAGCTCCTTCATTCCGGCAAGAGAACGTTCGTCGTCATCAATGCAAAGAACCCTGAGGCCATCCAACGCGCGATTGGGTTCCGAAGCCGCCGGATTCTTGATGACCGGCAGCACGGCATCGGAGCATACCGGCATTCTGACGGAGAACACTGAGCCTTTGCCAACGCGGGAAGATACGCCGATGGACATCCCCAGCAATGCGGCGATGCGCTCGACAATCGATAGGCCAAGCCCTAGTCCGTCGGATTCGCGCATGCCGCGGGAAAGCCGGGAGAATTCGCGGAAAATGATGTTCAGTTCGGTTTTGGCCATGCCTATACCCGTATCGAAGACTTGAACCTCGATGATATCGCCGCGACGGCGAACGCCCATGAGTATCTTGCCCGATTTGCAATATTTGATGGCATTCGAAACAAGGTTCTGGAGCAGCCGCCGCAGAAGATGAGGGTCGGTTGCAACGACAACCGAGCTTTCAACCAGTTTGAACTCCAGCGCCCTTTCCTGCGCCACCGGCAGAAAATCGCGAAAGACCTGCAAGAGGATGGTGTTCAACGGGATGGTCGATATCTCAGGCCTGAGGGCACCGGCATCAAGCCGTGAAATATCCAGCAACGCGTTGAAGATCGACTCGACCGCCTCAAGGGATGAATTGAGGTTGGTCGCAAGATCCTTCAGCTGCGGCTTGGCAAGCTGTTCCGTCAGTGCCGAGGCATAGAGACGGGCTGCGTTGAGGGGCTGCAGAATATCATGCCCCGCATCGGCCAGAAAACGTGTCTTGCTGATATTGGCGTCCTCGGCGCGACGCCGCGCCTTGGCCAGTTCCTGATTGGCAAGCGTGAGCGCTTTCGTGCGTTCGCGCACCCGCGCATCAAGGCGCTCGTTGCTTTGCCGCAATATTCTGTCTGTTTCGACAGTCTGGGTGACGTCGGTAAAGGTTGCCACCATGCCACCGTCCGGTATGGCATTGACCAGAATGTCGATGATCCGGCCCGAATTATTGCCAAGGGCGATACGCCAGCGCGCGGGCAGCGCTTCCAGCTCCTGCAACGCGCCGTCGCCGCCGCTTGCAGCAGCGTTTCTCTGCACAAGGAGAAAGGAAACAATTGCATGGAACGGTGTGCCCATGCGCTGCAGGCGATCGGGAAGATCGAGCATGAGCGGAAACGGCCGGTTCCAGCACATGAGCCGGAACTGCCGGTCGAAAACGCCGATCCCCTGATCCACCCGGTCTAGCGCCGTTTGCAGCAGGTCGCGGTTTTGCACCAGGGCTTCCGTCGCATGATCAAGCAGTATCTGCGTCTGCTTCTGCGCCGCACCGGAGGGCCCCATCGCAAGGGACAGGATCAGCCTGGCGGACGGCGAGCCGACAATGCTGGAAAGCAGCTGTTCGGAGAAATGCACCGTTTTGAAGTCGGCCGCGCCTTCCAGGGCAATTCCCTCCTGGTCGTGAAAGGCATTGAACGCGAGGCGGGTTTGTTCAGCGCCGATGTATCGGGATATGGTGTCCTTCAACTGATCGACAGTCACGTTGGCATGATGATTCCTGCTGGAAAGAGCGGCTTCTCCCGTTTCGGGGATGAAAATATTGGCTTGGATGCGCTCCAGCGGCGACGCGCTTTTTGACAGCGAGCCAAGGATGAACAAAGCCAGGTTGGCAGTCAGGCTCCACAGCAGCCCGTTCACCACGGGACTTGCGTCCAACCCCCAGAGATGATGCGGGCGCAAGAGACCGATGCCATAGGGTCCGCTGGTAACAAGCGAGCAGGATTCATCAAGCCAGGTGGGGAGAAGCATGGTGTAAAACCACACGGCAGTGCCTGCAGCCATACCCCACCATGCGCCGCGCGCTGTTGCCCTGCGCCAGCCAAAACCGCCGAGAAAGGGTGGCAGCATCTGCATCAGGCTCACCGCGGAAATGAGCGAGAGCTCCGCAAAGTCAACGTAGTCCATTATTGTGAACTGGTAGGCATAGGCGGCAAGCAGAATGGCAATGATGGAGCAGCGCCGGATTTTTGGAATGATTGCCGTGTAATCGTCCTTGCCAGCTGATGTCGCCCGCCTTGGCCAGTTCAACAGGGTCGGCAAAATGAGGTCGTTGGAAATCATGATGGACAGCACAATGGTAGGCAGTACCAGCATGGTGGCCGCAGCCGAGAGACCGCCAGCGAAAGCCAGAATGCCCAGCCAGCTTTGATGCGCCCGCAGAGGGAGTGAAAGAAAGTAAAAATCGGGAGAGACATCGGACGGCAGGATCCAGTTGCCAATTGCCGCAAGGGGCAAAACAAGAAGACCGGCAATCAACAGGCATGCCGGAACCAGCCATCGCGCGGCCGACAATTCCCGTCTGCTCCTGTTTTCCACGACCGTGAGATAGAATTGACTGGGTAGAAGCAGCGTTGTTGATGCGCCGATCAGCGCGAGCGCGACAACATTCGCCAACGAGACGTGTGCCTGCAGTGCGGGGATGGCAGTATTGCTGCCAGCAAGGTGGCTGAGCAATTCGCCCGGTGTGCCGAAAAGAAACGTCGTCGCGGCTATGCCCACCGCTATGAAGGCAATCATCTTCAAAGCGGAATCGCTCGCCAGCGTGCGAACAATGCTTTCATCGCGATCCATGGTTTGAGGCGATTTTTCGCTGTTGTGGATGACGAACAGGGCGATGACGCACAAAAGGCCCCAGAGCAGCCAATGGGGTTCGTGGGCCCTGTCCGCACTATGCGGGGTAAACGTGCCGGCAAATACCTCGAAGAGATAATGCACTGCGGTGAGCTGCAGGGCGAGGTAAGGAACACCGCCAACCGTAACGATGATCGTGACAAACGCCGTCACCGAGAAACTCTTGCCATAGCGGGCGCCAATCAGGTCGGCGATGGAGGCAATGCCCTGCGATTGTGCAAGTTTGATCACACGATGGAAGAACGGAAAGCCCAGGGTAAAAGCCAGAGCTATCCCGATGAACAGCCCGGCAAATTCAATGCCGTTTTCGGCGGCATATCCAAGGCCGCCATAAAACAGCCAGCTGCTGCCGCCCGACGCCAGACTGAGCGCGTAGATGAACGGCCGGTCGACCTTCTGATCAAGGCGATTGCGCCGGCCGATGGTTTTGACCCGCACATACTGTGCAATAAGATATAAAATCGCGACAAGCGCTACAGTCCAGCCCGTCATGGGCTTCAACCTTCCATAAATTGCGATGAACGTGTTCATCAAAATGAATTAATTTAAAAACCTGCCCGTCGAAAACACTTGAATAACCAGGGTTGCTCGTTCGGAAAATAAAACTTTATATTAATAAATTAGGAACATCTGTTACTGTCAATCTGTGGTGCAACTTGCATCACTGGGGACTGACAGCTTCCAATTAACACGGAATACTGGAGAGTGGTATATCATGCTAAAGGAATTCAAAGAATTTGCCTTGAAGGGAAACATGGTCGATCTCGCCATTGGTGTGATCATCGGCGGTGCTTTCGGCAAACTTGTTGATTCGATCGTGAACGACATCTTGATGCCAATCATCGGGCTTCTCACCGGTGGTGTCGACTTCTCCAATATGTTTATCCAATTGGCAGGTGCGCCCGCTGCCACGTTGGCCGCCGCACGCACAGCCGGTGCAACACTTGCTTACGGCAACTTCGTCACACTGCTGATCAACTTCCTGATCATTGCCTGGGTTCTCTTCATGGTGGTGAAAGCCATGAACCGGCTCAAGAAGAAGGAAGCTGCGGCCCCTGAAGCCCCGGCTGCACCGACCAAGGAAGAAGCCCTGCTGACCGATATTCGCGATCTCCTGGCCAAGCGCTAGGACTTTCCGCATTGGTTCAGACACCCCGGCCTGGTGCCGGGGTTTTTGTTTGCCTGATTGTCAGGATGACGTCAGCAGATCATCAGCATCGGTGATGGGAACATCACAAATATCCGCGTGATTGTTGCGCTTCGTTGCGTTAGGTCTGCCTTTGAACGGGATGTGCGTTTGGCACTGGAGATATGTATGGGTCTGATTGAACATTTGCGCCATGAGGCTGCGGTCGCGCCGGAGAGCGGCATTGTTGCGGTGATGAACCATGGCAGGCGCCAGGACGGCGTCATTCCGCTCTGGGCGGGTGAGGGCGATCTGCCGACGCCGGATTTCATCAGGGATGCGGCAAATGCGGGTCTGGCCAATGGCGAGACCTTCTACACCTGGCAGGCTGGCATTCCGGAATTACGGCAAGCACTGACCGATTATCACAAGCGCCATTTCAATGTGGATCTGCCCGTTGATCATTTTTATGTCACGGGTTCCGGGATGCATTCGATACAATTGGCCATCCAGGCCACGGCCGGGGCGGGAGACGAGGTCGTCTATGTGTCGCCGGCATGGCCGAATTTTGCCGCTGCGGCCGGCATAGCGGGTGCAACGCCGGTTCCGGTAACGCAGGATTTCACCGGCAATGGCTGGACGCTTGATCCCCAAAAAATCCGCGACGCGATCACGCCCAGGACGAAGGCACTGTTCATCAATTCTCCATCCAACCCATCCGGGTGGACCGCTGATATCGAGACGTTGCGCGAAATATTGCAGATCGCCCGCCAGCACGGCCTGTGGATCGTCGCCGACGAGATCTACACGCATTTCTATTACGGTGCGCGCCGGTCCCCCTCGTTTTTCGATGTCATGGATCCCGATGACCGGATTATCTTCGTCAACAGTTTTTCCAAGAACTGGGCAATGACCGGCTGGCGTGTCGGCTGGATGACCGTGCATCCCGCCCTTGGCAAAACCGTGGAGAACCTGATCCAGTATTCCAATTCGGGTGTTGCGCAGTTCATGCAGCGGGGTGCTGTCGCCGCCCTTGATCATGGGGACGAATTCATCCGGATGCAGGTGGAGCGTGCGCGCAAGGCGCGCGATATTCTTTGCGCCAAACTCGCAGCCACGGGCAGGGTGCGCATGTCGCCGCCGGCCGGCGCCTTCTACCTGCTGTTTGGCATCGAGGGCGTTTCCGACTCCTATCGCGCAGCCTTTGATATCGTCGATGAGGCAAAGGTTGGCCTTGCGCCCGGAACGGCTTTTGGCGATGGTGGCGGAGCCTTCCTGCGACTGTGTTTTGCCCGGCGTATAGATCAGGTCGAGGAGGCTGCCGATCGCCTCGCAGACTGGATCAGGAAACGTTGAATCGCTTACATCTGAATAACACCCAGGCCACCATTCTTTCGCTCCTCATCGCTTCAGCCGGCGCCTTCAGCGCCGGTTTTGCAGGTTTGCCTATCCCGTTCCTGCTCGGGTCGACACTTGCGGTCACGGCTGCATCCCTTTCCGGTGTCCGTATCCATCTGCCCGACTGGCTGCGTGCCTTTGTCTTCTTCATGCTGGGTATCCAGGCCGGGTCCGGCGTTTCCGCCGATACCGTCAATCAGATGGTGCTGTGGCCCGTCAGCTTTTTCATGCTCTTCGTGGCGCTCATCGCGGTGACCGGACTGACCTATGTCATGCTGCGCAAGGGCTTCGGCTGGGATGGGCCCACCGCGCTGTTTTCATCGTTGCCGGGAGCGCTTTCCTTCGTGCTGGTGGCCGCTATGGGAACGCAGGCCAATATGGTCAAGATCACCGTCGTTCAGTGTATCCGCCTGTTGCTTCTCATCGGCTTTCTTGCCCCGCTGCTTGCCGTCATCGCCAGGAATGCGCCGCATGTCGTGGTGGAGATGAACGATCACTGGACATTCCAGGAAGCGCTCATTCTGTTTGTCTGCGGCCTTGCCGGTGCGCTTCTCGGCCAGTACACGCGCGTCCCCGGCGGCATGATGCTCGGTGCCTTGCTGGCGAGCGCGGCATTGCACGCGGCATCGGTCGTGACAGCGGTGGTCCCGCGCTCGATCGCGGATATCGGGTTGATCATTCTGGGCGTGCTGATCGGGTCGAGAGTAGGTGCGGAGCATCGTACCCAGCTCGTGCGCTATCTGCCGGCTGCCCTTTGCGCCTTTGTTCTGGGAACGGCCGCCTCTTTTCTGGCGGCCCTGGCGGTTTGGTATATCCTGGATATCCATCCCGCACAGATCGCCCTGGCCTTTGCGCCGGGGGCGCTGGAAGCGCTGACGGTGATTGCCTTTTCTCTGGGCGTCGATCCGTCCTATGTGGCATCCCACCACGTGGCGCGATTTCTGATGATCGCCTTTGCCGTGCCGTTTCTGGCGCGCTGGCTGAACGATACCGATGCCAATAAATAAGCCCGCGATTTCACTGAAACAGCAGGCTTACGCGATTTCAGGAAAGCGTGGCTTCAGCCGCCGGCCTTGGAAACAGCAAGCGTCACGACGCGTTCACCCGTCTTGACCGACGGGGCGCTGTCCTTGGCGAAGGGAATGCCAAGCGCCGTCCAGACCTCAACCAGCGCGTCCTTCAGTTCGAGCACCAGTTCATCGGAGTGGAAGGGCGTCGGCGTGACGCGCAGCCGCTCGGTGCCGCGCGGGACAGTGGGGTAATTGATCGGCTGGATATAGATGCCGTGCACCTGAAGCAGCCGGTCGCTCGCCATCTTGCACAGTTCCGGGTCGCCGACATGGATCGGGACAATATGGGTCTGCGACTGCATGACCGGCAGGTTGGCGGCGGCCAGGACATCCTTGGTCAGCTGCGATTGCTGCTGATGCAATCTGCGTTCTTCCTGCGAAACTTTCAGGTGGCGGATCGATTGGGTAGCCGCTGCCGCGATCACGGGGGGCAGGGCAGTGGTGAAGATGAAGCCGGGCGCGTAGGAGCGAACGGCATCGATCACGGTCTTGGGGCCGGTTATATAGCCGCCCAATGTGCCGAAAGCCTTGGCCAGGGTTCCTTCGATGATATCGATGCGGTCCGAGAGGCCTTCCTGATCGGTGATGCCGCCACCGCGATTGCCGTACATGCCAACCGCATGAACCTCGTCGATATAGGTCATGGCATTGTACTTCTCGGCCAGATCGGCAATGGCCGCGATGGGGGCGATATCGCCGTCCATGGAGTACACCGATTCAAACACGATCAGCTTGGCGCGTTCCTTGCCGGCCGCCTTCAGCAGATCTTCGAGATGTGCCACATCGTTGTGGCGGAAAATTTTCTTTTCAGCGCCGGAGCGGCGCACGCCTTCGATCATCGAGGCATGATTCAACTCGTCGGAGAGGATCAGGCAATTGGGCAGAAGCCGCGCAATCGTCGATATCGATGCCTCGTTCGACACGAAGCCCGAGGTAAAGACCAGACCGGCTTCCTTGTTGTGAAGGTCGGCCAGCTCGTTTTCCAGCTCGACCAGCGGGTGATTGTTGCCGGAGATATTACGGGTGCCGCCTGCACCGGAGCCCATGCGGCTCGACGCATCGTGCATGGCCGCGATAACCGAGGGATGTTGACCCATTCCCAGATAATCGTTCGAGCACCATACGGTGATTTCACGTGTGGAATCGGCAGTACGCCAAAGCGCGCGCGGAAATCTCCCCACGATCCGTTCCAGATTAGCAAAGACCCGATAGCGCTTTTCAGCGTGCAATTGGTCGATCGCGTCTTCGAAAAACCGACGATAGTCCATGAACTGCTCCTGTATCCTGGACTTAGTAGCTTTTTTGCGGGCTAAAATCCATGACGGGAAGGTGGGCAATTTGCCACGCTTGGCAAATGGCTATTCTGCCAGCGGGCCCGGACACTATAACGTCGAAAGAGCGCCGGCGATATGGGGAACGCCGGAAACCCGTTCTGCCCGCTCCCGAGGAGGGATGGTCTGCGATTCTTTCGCCACGTTATTTTTATGATGTATCTTCAACGCTTTGCAGACCCGCCAAAATGCGGCAAGATACCGCAATAGAGCTGTTGGCGTGGTTCAGGGGGGATGGCAGATGACAGTACTCATAACCGGGGGTGCGGGCTATATCGGCAGTCACATGGTCTGGGAATTGCTCGATTCCGGTGAATCCGTCGTGGTCATCGATCGCCTCTCCACCGGGTTTGAATGGGCGGTCCCTGCGGAGGCCAAGCTCATCATTGGCGACATTGCCGACCAGCATCTCGTGCGCGACACGATCGAACGCAATTATGTCGATGCGGTCATCCATTTCGCCGGTTCCGTCGTGGTGCCCGATTCCGTTCGGGATCCGCTGGCCTACTACGAAAACAACACCTCGAAATCCCGCACCTTGATTGAAGCGGTGGTCAAGTCCAACGTGAAGAACTTCATCTTTTCGTCAACGGCCGCTGTGTACGGCGATGGGGGATTGGAGCCCGTTACCGAAGAGACGCCGCTGCTGCCGCAATCGCCCTATGGCGTTTCCAAGCTGATGACGGAATGGATGTTGCGCGACACGGCGGCGGCGCATGATTTCCGGTATACGGCGCTGCGCTATTTCAATGTGGCCGGGGCCGATCCGAAGGGCCGTTCCGGCCAGTCGACACGCGGCGCGACTCATCTGATCAAGGTTGCCTGTGAAACGGCATTGGGGAAGCGGCCTTACATGGAAATTTACGGTCACGACTTTCCGACGCCGGATGGCACCTGCGTGCGTGACTATATTCACGTCAGTGACCTCGTCGCCGCCCATCGGCTGGCATTGGACCGGCTTCGCACCGGGGCCAGCAGCATCGTCGCCAATTGCGGCTATGGCCGGGGTTATTCGGTGCGTGACGTGATTGAAAGCGTCGAGCGCGTTCATGGGAGACCGATTGACGCGCGCCTGACGGATCGGCGGGCGGGCGATGCCGCATCCGTTGTGGCCAACAGCGCACGGGCGCGAAAGGACCTGGGCTGGGAACCCGGTTTTGACAATCTTGATGTGATCGTCGAAACGGCACTGGCGTGGGAAAAGGGTCTTGCCAGCCGCAATTCAGGGCGCTGACTGTCCTGTTTGCGCAGCGCCGCTGCGCGGGATGCCGTTACTTTCGGTCGTTGAATCGGCCATGCGGCGGAGAGACACATTGTTTTAACGTGCGTCATCCTAGAAAAGGGGAACCTTCTTCGCTGGGAAGGTGTTTAGTTCAGGACCTTGAAGACCACGAAGTAGAGTTGGAGTAATGCGATGGACGGCGCCAATCGGACCAACGAAAAACAGCTATCCAAGATTATGCGACGACAAATTTCCCAGTCGTCCTATCGGACCGCTATACGCGCTGCCGGTATCTACAAGGTTGATGATACCGTGCCGGAGAGCCTGCTCGACCAGCTCCGCCGCCTGGACGAAGCCGAATACAAGCAGGCAAAATAGACAGCCCAACGGTACATGGGCATCTCTCGATTAAAATCAGCATCACTGCCAAAGCGGATCAAAGAGGTGGACGCGAATCCACCTCCCGAGAGATCGCTGCGTCAGGCAGCCAGAGCCAGATGGCTGGTCTGTTCCTGAGCCGTGGCGATTGCCTTGGCTTCGGCTTCCGGTCCCATGCCAACGCCTTCGATGCGAATGACTTCGACGTCGGTCATGCCGAGGAAGCCGAGCACGGATTTGAGGTAAGGTGTCGCATGATCCAATGCGGATGCCGGGCCAGCGGAGTAAATTCCGCCGGATGCGATCACCAGATAGACCTTCTTGCCGGTGACAAGACCTTTGGGACCATCTTCACCGTAGCTGAAGGTTTTGCCGGCGCGGGCGATATGGTCGATCCATGATTTCAGCGTTGAAGAAATGCTGAAATTGATGAATCCCGTCGAGATGACGATGCTGTCGGCGGCAAAGAGTTCGTCGACGGCCTGATCCGAAACGGAGACAACCCGCTGCTGTTCGGCGGTGCGTGCCTCCACGGGGGTGTAAATGCCGGCCGTGTAGTCGGCATCAATGTGCGGCAGCGGGTGGCTGGCAAGGTCGCGTGTGACGACGGTGCTGCCCGGTGTTGCCTGCTGCAGCTTACGCGCAAACTCCGTGGCGACCTGGGTCGAGTGGGAAGCCGCGCCGCGTGGGCTCGAGGTAATGAGAAGTATGGACGACATGGTTTTGGTACCTTCCAAAAAGGACAATGAATTGATGTCCGTAATTTGGTGCTCGACATCCATTTAGAAAACTGGGAAAATATCTATCAAACCCATCTATGGATTAGATAGATCATGCAGCCAAATCCAACTCTCGATCAGCTCCAGGTCTTCCTTGCGGTTGCCGATACCGGCAGTTTTTCCGCCGCTGCGCGCCATCTCAACCGGTCTCAGTCGGTTATCAGCTATACGATTGCCAATCTGGAATCGCAGCTGGAGCTGCAGCTGTTTTCCCGCGGCGGAACCCGCGAACCGCGCCTGACGGAGGCGGGTGTCGCCATGCTGCAAGACGCCCGGCGAATGGCATCGGCGCTGCAGGGACTGCGGGCGCGTGCCGAGGGTCTCAAGGCGGGGCTGGAGGCGGAGATAGCGATTGTCGTCGATGTGTCCGTGCCGTCGCCGGTGCTCATATCCGTGCTGAAAGCCTTCCAGGAACAATTCCCGACCGTGAGCCTTCGGCTGCATGTCGGCGCGCTCGGCATGGTATGGGATCTCGTGCAAAAGCGGCAGGCGGATATCGGCATCGGCGGGCCGCCGGTTCAGACCAGCGATGATCTCACGACGATCCGGGTTGGCGAGATGACCATGACACCCGCTGCCGCGCCGGATCATCCCCTGGCCCTGTACAAGGGGCCGGTGCCGCTCTCCTTCATCCGCGATCACGTCCAGCTTGTGGTGACGGACCTTTCCGAACAGACCAAGGGCCGGAACTTTGGCGTTTTCGCATATCGGACGTGGCGGCTGACCGATGTGGGTATCAAGCATGAGCTGATGGTCGCCGGATTGGGCTGGGGCGGCCTGCCCAAGTGGATGATAAAGGACGACGTTGCCGAAGGCCGGTTGGTGGAACTCGACCTTGAACCCTATCCGGAGAGCCACTACTCGCTCTTTGCCCTCCACATGGCCGACCATCCCCTTGGACCCGCCGCAAAATGGTGGGTCGAGCGATTCGCGCGGGAAATGGCCGCATGCGCTTATTGACCGGGGAGAAACCCGGAAAATCAGCTGTTCTTGCCGATGCGCCCGAGATGCGTGTCCTGAAATGCGCTGAAGAATTTCAGGCCGTATCCAAGCGCCCGATCGATGGCGATGTGAAAAATCCAGATCAGGCCGATCGACAGGGCAAGCTTGGAGCCCGACCACCAGCCTAGGGCAAACAGGATGATCGGCACGACGTAGAGATGCGCCGCATTGTAGCATATCGCGCCGATTTTCGGGCTCTTGAGATAGCCGAGCATAGCGATGTCGGGAACAAGCAGCAGGACGATGAACAGCCACCAGCTTGAGCCGAACAGGGCATAACCGGCGATGGCAAGTATCGCCACCATTGTTGCTTCAGCGCGCAGCAGGATGGACATGATGAGCAAAAACTCCGTTGCAGGACGTCAATCTATAGGCCGAATCTTGCCCACGGCAATCCATGCGTCATGTTGAAAATGTTATGTACAGATTCGGAGACAAGCATGCTCGCGGGCGCTAGAATTGGCGGTGCAGCTGTTTCTCGTATATTCGATGGATACCGTCATATGTCATGTCTGAAGTTTCAACCCGGTCCATTTTCATTTGAGTTCGCATAAAATGCCCATACCCATCCTGATGTACCATCAGATCGACAAACCGGCAGGGCGCGGCAGTCCGTTCCGCTATCTGACCGTCGATCCGGCCAACTTCCATCGCCAGATGAAATGGCTCAAACGCATGGGATATGCCGGATTGTCGATGCGGGATTTGCAGCCCTACCTGGCGGGCCAAAAGACCGGCAAGGTGGTGGGTATCACCTTTGACGACGGATTCCGCAACGTCATGACGCATGCGCTGCCGGTGCTGGATGCGCTTGGCTTTACCGCCACGAATTATTTTGTCAGCCGGCAGATCGGCGGCTCCAACATATGGGATGCCGATGTCGGCGTTCCCCATTCCCCCTGCATGTCCCGCGCGGAAATGCTGGAATGGGCGGCGTTGGGGCATGAAGTCGGCGCGCACACGCTCGATCATGTGCACTTGACCGAGGTCAGCCCTGACGAGGCGCGGCGTCAGATTGCCGATGTGCGCCACGAACTGGAAGACATGCTGGGCAGCACGGTGGATGCCTTTTGCTATCCCTACGGCGATTTTTCCGGGGAGGTCAGGCAAATGGTTGAGGAGGCGGGATATACCACCGCAACCACCACCCAGCGCGGCCGGGCGACACCGCAGCATGACATGCTGCTCCTGCCCCGTAAGATCGTTCGCCGGACGGATGGCTGGCTGAACGTCCTGCGCAAATCCGTTACCGGTTGATGATGGGAAATCCTGTGTCCGCAGAAACGGTGAGGGAACGCAGCATCTGCGTCGGGACCATCACCCGCAATCGGCCGCTGATGCTGAAAAACCTCTTCGAATCCTATGCACGGATGCAGGTTCCGGCGGGTACCAGCATCCGTTTTGTCGTGGTCGAGAACAATGACCAGCCAACCCTTTCCGACGTGGTGGAAACGTTCCGGAAACGGCTGCCGCAGTCCACCGTTCAGTACGAAGTTGAGCCGCGTCTCGGCATTGCCTTTGCCCGCAATCGGGTTCTGGACTGTGCGCTCGATGCCGGCGATGACCTTTTGACCTTTGCCGACGATGACGAAACCGTCGAACCGGACTGGCTCGTCCAACTGCTTGCCGAGCGTGATGCCTGTGATTTTGATATCGTCGGGTCCCCGGTTCGGCTCGCGCCGCATGGTCCGGGTGTGACGGTGTGGCAGAAAATGATCTGGTCCGGCATGGACCGCGCCAACCGGAACAGCGAAGCAAAGTACCTGCGCCGGCGCAATGCCGGACAGGGCGACCGGATACGGATTGCCACCGGCAGCTGGATGGGAGATCTGGCATTCTTCCGCCGGACCGGCGTGCGTTTCGACAATGCGCTTGCGCTGGCTGGCGGCGAGGATTGGCGCTTGTGGGCAGATGCGCGCAGGCTGGGTGCCAAGACAGGCTGGACCCCGGCAGCCGTCGCCTATGAAACCGTACCGCAGGACCGGCTGACCTTCGCCTATCAATACCGGCGCAGCCGGGACATCAGCATCATTGAAATGCGCACCAAGCTTAACAAGCACAGGGCCGCAACGCTCCTGCGTTTGCCCGGCTCACTCATTGGCCGCTTGCTGTCGCTTTGTCTCTACCTGATCGCCGTGCCGTTCACGCGGGGAAGAACACTGGTCAAGGCGGCGTCGCGCCTGGGCAGTATCGTCGGCGTCCTGCGGGCATGCATGGGCAGCGAATCAGCCCACTACAAGCGCGTCAGCGGAACATGACCCCTGGTCAGCGATCAGGCGGTATCGTCAAAATGATCTGTGGATAACGTTCGCACACGGGATGTTCGTCTGATCATCGAAAAAACTGGTGCTGCGAGAGAGGATTGAACTCTCGACCTCTCCATTACCAATGGAGTGCTCTACCACTGAGCTACCGCAGCTGATTTGCGAACGCGGCGGACTTCTGCCATATCATTGCTCAAATCGCAAGCAAGCAATTGTAATCTCTTGGGCAAAATATCAGTATTTGCCAAAAGCCCTGTATTTACGTGGATAAATGCCGCGTTGGGGCGCACGGATTTTGAAAGATAACTTATGACATCGCCGTCTTCGAAAAACCCGAATTCCGAGCAAACAAGCCGTGAGAAGCGGCTTTCAGAACAATTGCGGGCGAATCTGGCGCGGCGAAAACAGCAAATACGTTCCCGGCGCTCCGGGGCTGCAGATGATCGGGACGAGGGAATCACCGCTGCAGAACAGACATCCTCCGATACCCCGTCTTCGGAATCTTGACTGGTCGCGTCGCGATCGAAGCATTTCTTGAACCATTCTCTGCGATGGTTTAGATCAACCGGCTCTGCAAAGGGTCTCAACGACAGGACGGGTCTATCCCCGCGAAAGTGACACATTATGGATCGTATCAAGATTGTTGGCGGTAATAAGCTCAATGGCATCATCCCGATTTCCGGTGCCAAGAATGCGGCCCTGCCATTGATGATCGCGTCTCTGCTGACGGATGATACGCTGACGCTCGAAAACGTGCCGCATCTGGCCGATGTGGAGCAGTTGATCCGCATTCTCGGCAATCATGGCGTCGATTACTCGGTCAATGGCCGCCGCGAACGCCAGGACGGCGCCTATTCCCGCACGATCCACTTCACTGCCCGCAATATTGTCGATACCACCGCCCCCTACGAACTCGTGTCCAAGATGCGCGCGAGTTTCTGGGTCATTGGGCCGCTTCTGGCGCGCATGGGTGTTGCAACCGTATCGCTGCCGGGCGGCTGCGCCATCGGCACGCGTCCGGTGGACCTGTTCATCGACGGTCTTCGCGCGCTCGGCGCCGACATCGAGATCGAGAACGGCTATGTCAAGGCCAGCGCCAAGGGCGGCCTCGTCGGCACGCGCTTCACCTTCCCGAAAGTATCGGTCGGCGCCACCCATGTGCTGATGATGGCCGCGACCCTGGCAAAGGGCGAAACCGTCATCGAGAACGCCGCACAGGAACCCGAAGTCGTCAACCTCGCCGATTGCCTCAATGCCATGGGTGCCCGCGTCAGCGGTGCAGGTACGCCCACCATCACCATCGAGGGCGTGACAAGCCTCTCCGGTGCGCGCGTTCGCGTCATTCCGGACCGTATCGAGACCGGCACCTACGCCATGGCCGTTGCCATGACCGGCGGTGACGTGATCCTCGAAGGCGCCGATGCCAGCCTCCTCAGCGCGGCACTGGAGACACTCGGACAGGCCGGCGCGGAAATTTCCGAAACAAATTCCGGTCTGCGTGTTGTGCGCAACGGCCATGGCATCATGCCGGTCGATGTGACAACCCAGCCGTTCCCGGGTTTCCCGACCGATCTGCAGGCACAGTTCATGGGCCTGATGACCAAGGCCAAGGGCACATCCCACATCACCGAAACCATTTTCGAGAACCGCTTCATGCACGTGCAGGAACTGGCGCGCCTTGGCGCCAAAATCTCGCTTTCGGGGCAAACGGCCAAGATCGAAGGCGTGGAACGTTTGAAGGGCGCGCCGGTCATGGCGACGGATTTGCGTGCATCGGTTTCGCTGGTTATTGCCGGTCTGGCCGCCGAAGGCGAAACGACGGTTAACCGCGTTTATCACCTTGATCGCGGCTTCGAGCGTCTGGAAGAAAAACTGTCCCGTTGCGGTGCGGTTGTCGAGCGTATTAGCGACTGATTCCCGGCTGTTTTTTCTGCTGGCGCACTTTCTCCGCGCAGCAGAATTCCATTTGCCTGAACTTTCCTCTAACAGGGAAGGGAGCATGGCGTGTTTTGCGCGCCATGGTCCTGAAAAGTTATGCAAAGGGTAGACATGGACACTCTCAAACTCATCGCGCTTGATGAGGAAGATCTGCAAATCCTTTCTGCGCATCTGCAGGATTCGGTGCTGAAAATAGCCGATATCGATTATCTGCCGGCCGAAAGCCGTCTGGTGCTGGCTGTCAACCGGTTTGTCTGGGAATTGGCCGCCGATGGCAAACGCCACCGCAGTTTTGAACGCCGGCGCACGGCGCTGCATTTCGCCCGGGTGAAAAGCCTCAAGGCAACCGGCATCGACCGTCGTTTCAAGGACGACGTGCTTTCCCTGCTGGCGATCCGCTTCATCGTTGGCGATGCGCCTTCAGGCGTGATCGAGCTGACATTTGCTGCCAACAGGGCGTTGCGGCTCGAGGTGGAAGCCATCGAGGGCCAGCTGACCGATCTCGGACCCGCATGGGAAACCGATTTCAAGCCGGAACACGAAGCCTGACGGGCAAGAGGAGCAGTTATTGTGGTTTTGGTGTTGAGGCAGTCCGATCCCGATTTTGAATCCCGGTTTTCCGCGTTTCTTCTGACCAAGCGCGAAGTGTCGGAGGATGTGGATCGCGTGGTTGCCGATATTATTCATCGGGTTCGCACCGAAGGCGATGCGGCGCTTATCGAGTATTCGCAGCGTTTTGACCGTATCGACCTTGTGCAGCATGGCATTGCCATCACACCAGCCGAAATCGATGCGGCGATGGCGGCAGCGCCGCTGGAAACCGTCGAGGCGCTCAAGCTCGCCCGCAACCGCATTCATTCCCACCATCAGCGGCAGATGCCGCAGGACGACCGCTACACCGATGCACTGGGTGTGGAACTCGGGTCGCGCTGGACGGCGGTGGAATCGGTTGGGCTTTACGTGCCGGGCGG
The DNA here is from genome assembly GCF_044760925.1 of Phyllobacterium sp. NPDC097923. NCBI lineage: Bacteria > Pseudomonadati > Pseudomonadota > Alphaproteobacteria > Hyphomicrobiales > Phyllobacteriaceae > Phyllobacterium > Phyllobacterium sp. NPDC097923. The sequence goes on from NZ_JBIWBL010000001.1 coordinate 514,476, forward strand.
CACGGCCAGTTATCCGAGTTCGGTCCTCATGAACGCTGTCCCGGCCCAGGTTGCCGGCGTCGAGCGCATCGTCATGGTTGTGCCGTCTCCGGACGGAAAGCTCAATCCGCTGGTTCTCGTGGCCGCACGCCTTGCCGGCGTTTCCGAGATTTACCGGGTGGGCGGTGCACAGGCAATCGCCGCGCTGGCCTATGGCACGCAAACCATAGCACCGGTGTCGAAGATTGTTGGTCCGGGCAATGCCTATGTGGCCGCTGCCAAGCGCCGCGTTTTCGGCACAGTCGGTATCGATATGATCGCAGGTCCGTCGGAGGTTCTCATTCTGGCCGACAGCGACAACGACCCGGACTGGATCGCTGCCGATCTTCTGGCCCAGGCCGAGCACGATACGGCGTCGCAGTCGATCCTGATCACCGACGACGAGGCATTCGGCAATGCTGTTATCGCCGCCGTCGAGCGCCAACTGGCAAGACTGCCCCGGACGGAAACCGCAAGCGCCAGCTGGCGCGATTATGGCGCGGTCATTCAGGTTCAGGATTTGCAGTCTGCACTGCCGCTGGTCAACCGTATCGCAGCCGAGCATCTGGAAATCGCGACCGCTGATCCGGAAGCCCTGCTGGCGGGCGTGCGTAACGCCGGGGCTATTTTCCTTGGCCGCTATACGCCCGAGGTGATCGGCGACTATGTCGGCGGCTCCAACCATGTCCTGCCGACAGCGCGGTCGGCCCGGTTCTCTTCCGGCCTTTCGGTGCTTGACTATGTCAAGCGAACGTCCATCCTGAAGCTGGGTGTGGAACAGTTGCGCGCTCTGGGGCCGGCGGCGATAGAACTCGCGCGCGCCGAAGGTCTTGATGCGCACGGCAATTCCGTCGCCATCCGGTTGAACCTATAGGGTGACAATGACAGCAACGGGCAATACCGATGCGCGATTGATCGATGTGGAGCTGGACGAGACCATCGGCCGCTCCACGCCCGATGTCGAGCATGAGCGCGCCGTTGCCATCTTTGATCTCATTGAGGAAAACAGCTTCCGTCCTGTCAATGACGATGGGATGGGCCCCTATCGCCTGAGACTGTCACTGATCGAGTCGCGTCTCGTCTTTGCCATTTCGCGCGAGGCCGGCGATGATGTGGTCACCCATATTCTGTCGCTGACGCCATTGCGCAAGGTGGTGAAGGATTACTTCATGATCTGCGAGAGCTATTACGAGGCCATCCGCTCATCCAGTCCCAGCAAGATCGAAGCCATCGATATGGGGAGGCGGGGGCTGCACAATGAAGGATCGCAAGCGCTGATGGATCGCCTGAACGGCAAGATCGAGGTGGATTTCGATACCGCCCGCCGCCTCTTTACCCTGGTGTGTGTGCTGCATTGGCGGGGATGAGCGGACCAGTGGGCGCCGAACCCGACAAGCTCCCGGACGGGCAGGAGCCTGCCAAACGGAGCATGCCCGGTGCGGTGCTGTTCATCTGCGGCATGAACTCCATCCGTTCGCCCATTGCCGAAACGCTGGCCCGCAGCCTGCTGCCGCCCCGGGTCTATGTTGCCTCGGCCGGTGTCGAAAAAGGCGAACCGGACCCATTCGTCGATGCCGTGCTGGAAGAACTCGGGTTGAAGCGCATTTCCCTGCATCCGCGCACCTTCGAAGAGCTTGAGGACGACTATTTCGACCTGATCATCACGCTGTCGCCCAAGGCCCATCACATGGCGCTGGAGCTGACGCGAACGACATCGGTCCATGTGGAATATTGGCCTACACCCGATCCGACGCTGGTGCGCGGGCGCCGTGACCAGATCATGGAGGCCTACCGCGACGTGCGCGACAACCTCAAACACCATATTCAAGCGCGTTTCGGCTAGGCAATTCGAACCTTTGTCAGCCCGTGCACAATTGCATTGAACTCCCTTGTTCACAAATGCCGCGCAATACTATAGGTTCCGCCCAAAATTGCGGTCGAGTGTGACCGCAAATTCCTTTCTGGAGATAGAACTACGCATGGCGAAAGAAGAAGTACTAGAGTTTCCCGGTCTCGTGACGGAGCTGCTGCCCAACGCGATGTTCCGGGTCAAGCTTGAAAACGATCATGAAATCATTGCTCACACGGCCGGCCGTATGCGCAAGAACCGCATCCGCGTTCTGGCGGGTGACAAGGTCCTTGTCGAGATGACCCCATACGATCTGACCAAGGGTCGCATTACCTACCGCTTCAAATAACAGTCCTCCCGGCTTCGGCCTGACTTGTCCGCAGGACACGAATTTCCAGGAATGCGTTCATGAGCGATCAACACAAACTGGTTCTGGCATCCGGCTCGCCGCGCCGTCTGGCGCTACTGGGTCAGATCGGCCTGGAGCCCGATCGCCTGTTGCCCGCCGACGTGGACGAAACGCCTTTGCGTGCCGAGCACCCGCGTTCGCTCGCACGCCGTCTGTCGCGCCTCAAGGCCGAAAAGGTGGCAGACGAGTTGAAAGGTGACGCGGACCTTGGCAAGTCCTACATCATCGCTGCCGATACCGTAGTGGCGGTTGGCCGCCGCATTCTGCCCAAGGCTGAAATTCTCGACGACGCAACCAGTTGCCTGCGCCTTTTGTCCGGCCGTTCGCACCGCGTTTTCACCGGTCTTTGCCTTGTCACGCCGAAGGGCAAGATCCGTCAGGATCTGATCGAAACCCGGGTGCGCTTCAAGCGTCTTTCGCGCGAGGAGCTGGAGAGCTATCTTGCATCGGGTGAATGGCGCGGAAAAGCCGGTGGCTACGCCATTCAGGGACTTGCGGGCGGTTTTGTGGTCAAGCTTGTCGGCTCCTACAGCAATGTGGTCGGCCTGCCGCTTTACGAGACAGCCGGTCTCCTGCATGGCGAGGGTTATCCCGTCTATGCCAACTGGCAATCATCGGCACACTAGGTCTTGGACTGATGGACGAAAACAACAGCGCGGCGAAGGTAACGCCATTGCGGCCGACACGGCCATGCCCGGAATGCAAACGGCCGTCACAGCGGGAGCACTATCCCTTCTGCTCGAGCCGCTGCCGCAACGTCGATCTCAATCGCTGGCTGACGGGTGCCTATGTTCTTCCGGCGGTTGAAAGCGCCGACGACAGCGAAGACGACACCGAACGCTGAACGCACCGCCGTGAAACGTTTCAGAGCTTGATCACACGCGGTGTGGCGGGCTGTGCCAGCACGATATTGATCGCACGCAACACATGGATGCTGTCGCTCAGGGGCATGGTCCTTGCGCTTGTTTCACCCTTGCGCATGGCGTCCATCACCGCCATGGCTTCAAACTGCCGGCCATTGCCTTCAAACGGATAGTCTTCGCTCCTGCGCCCGGGGACCGGCAGGCGATCAAGCAGCCTGCCAAGCAGGCCTCCCGACCGTTTCAGCGGGCCGAAGGGTGTCGCGACCAGGAAGGGCCGGTACATCGTCAGCCGCTGCGCCTTGTCAAACGGGGCATCCAGCCGCAGCGTGCCCTGCGTTCCCTCGATGACGCAATGATTCGCGCCGTTGCGATCAAAACCGCAGGACAGGATCGCGTCGGCCCCATCATAGTGCAGCGCTATTTCCGAGCTCATATCCACGCCATTCGGCGCGGCATGCCACAGGCCGGATACTTTTTGCGGCTGGCCGAGAAAATGCATCGCCAGGGAGACGCCGTGGATGCCGAGATCCAGCGTAGCACCGCCGCCGAGGGACCGATTGAACAGCCGGTTTTCCGGGGTGTAGTCCTCGGCATGGGCGAGTTCCGCGGTGATTCGGCGAATCGTTCCGATCTCGCCCGCATCGATTTTCGCTTTGGCCGCCACGACAGCCGGCAGGAAGCGGGTCTCCATGGCTTCCATGGCAAAGACCTTGATCCGGGCTGCTTCGCGCTGGATGACCGAGGCTTCCGTGTGGGATGGCGCAATGGGCTTTTCCGTGAGGATGGCCTTGCCGGAGCGCACGGCCTTCAGGGCCTGCGCCAGATGGATGGAATTGGGTGTGGCGATATAGACGGCATCGACCGCCGGGTCCGCCAGCAGGGAATCAAGATCGCCATAGGCACACTTGCTGCCAAATGCATCGCGAAACTGTTCGGCATCGGCGAGCGAGCGGGAATGATTGGCGGCGATGAAGGCCTGCGGAACAAACGCAAGATCGGCGGCAAATCGCTGAGCGATCTCGCCGCTGCCGATGATTCCCCAGCCAAAAGCACTGCTCCTGGCAGCTTTGTCCCCCGTTTCATCCATGAAATGCGAATCCTGTCTCTTTGGATAATAAACAACGCATCAATGCATGCTGTTTGCAAGAGGCAGAAAAACGGCAAAAAATTCGTCAGTTGATGCTGGACAGGGGGATTTTTAGTGTTATAACCCACCCGCTTCTGACGGAAAATCAACGCTGTCAGAAAGGCTTGCCGGATAACGGAAATGCCTGAAGTGCCCAGATAGCTCAGTTGGTAGAGCAGCGGATTGAAAATCCGCGTGTCCGTGGTTCGAATCCGCGTCTGGGCACCACTTCTTTCTCAATAAGACCAATAGTTTGCTTGATAGCCACGGCGGATATCCGCCGCTTTCATATTGCGTCGTGGTGCAGCAGGCATCAGGGCCATAGAATGGCAATCACTTATACGATCGGCCTTCGCTTATGCCGTAATGCAAGTAATGTTCACGCGGATTTACCGCGGCAGCAGCGACGTCCTGATTGAGTTCCAGATACCTGTTATCTTCGAAGTCTCGCGGCAGCCTTTGGCTGTTCAAAACAGTTGGCCATTCCATCATTTCGTTTTCGTGCGGCGATCCGAGGATTGGCGATACCTGCAAGCCATGACGCCATTGTATGAAATTGAAGGAGAGCTGGTCGCGTTTCGAGAACTTCAGCACTTCCTCATACCACGCATTCATTGCGGCAACGACCCGCCGCTCATTGTGCTTGCGCAGCAGCAGCGTTCCGACATTCAAACCATTGGTCTGCGGATAACCTAGCTCTCGATAGCGTGCCATTTGCTGCTCGACGATGGATTTTCTGTCATATCCGATATCAACGACAACCCTGGCCTCCTCGTAGGCACAATCTCTCTCAGGATGAACAAACGCCTGCATCATATCTTTCGAGGCCGCAAACTCGTCGAATATGGTCGAGACCGGCTTCTTCAGTTTCACCGTATTGTCGAGATAGAGACTGTATTTGTGGTTGGGGAAATACAGATGCGGTCGAATCTTATAGCCTTTGGATGTCCGGTGCGGATCGAGCGATGAGGCGGGCACGTAAATAACCCGCCAAAAATCTGAGGACAGTTTCGGGTCATCTGTGAAGCAGACGAAATCTGTATTCTCTGGCCGGTCGTACTCAAAGTCTGCGAAACGTTCGGAATACCCAAAAAGGCAAGTATAGACAACGCGCCGCTTATTTTCACGTCGAACTGCACGGAGAAATACTATTCGAAGCTTCGAGAGTGACACCATAATCGTCACTAAATCAGCGGTTGTAAAAAGGCAATACACTCGCAGGCCCGCCGCAGCGATTGCGTCGTTTGCGGGAAGGGCGCGTGTCCCTGTGGATTGTCTCTGGTTTAAAATTGATTCACTGCGTATATCGATTTTTCTGTCGTTTCCGTTCAGAAGGTGACTTATATCATTCAAGCGCCTATTTTCTCTGATGAGAATGGCGCTGGCATTGGCCAGGGAAATGAATTTTGCTGGTGGGGCAATCCTGGATGATTGCAAATCGGGACAACCGTTTGAGATGATGTATCGGAGTATAAGGCAATTTGCCGCCGCACTGGCGTGCGCTGGTCTTGTGACCGCCACCGCCCACAGTGCCTTTGCGGCAGATTCTGACCCGATTGCCAGCGACGGCAAACCCGTCAATCCGGCGCGCTGGATCGTGACGGTTGGCGCCAGCGTCGAATATGGCAGCAAGTTTGAAGGTGCACGCGCCAACGGCTTCGGTTTCATGCCGTCCTTCGATATCCGGCGTGGCGATGAGCCCGAGGGCATGAGTGCGCCCGACGACAATATCGACTATACGCTGCTGACCCTCGGCGGGCTGGAGATCGGCCCTGTCATCGGTTTCCGGTCCGGTCGTTCCCATTCGGATGATCGGGGCTTTGTCGGCCTGCGCCATGTGTCATGGACCGTGGATGGCGGCGTGTTCGCGCAGTTCTGGCCGATCCAGGATCGTTTGCGCGTGCGCGCCGAGGTGAGGCAGGCTTTCAATAATTCCGAGGGGCTCGTCGCCGATCTCTCGGCTGACGTATTCCAGCGCTATAATAAATTTCTGTTCTCTGTCGGGCCCCGCCTGTCGCTTGCCGACAGCACCTATATGCGCAACACCTTCGGTGTGACGGAAGAGGAATCGCACAACAACCACCGCGTCGAGCCGTACACGCCCGGTGGCGGGGTCAAATCATACGGGGTTGTCGCCGCCACCACCTACTCATTCTCCGATGCGTGGAGTGTGCAGGTGTTCGGCCGGTATGACCGGCTGGCGGGCGATGCGGAGGATAGTCCGATTGTGCCGAAACTCGGGTCCAAGGACCAGAAGGCAATCGGCGTGACCTGGAATTACTCGTTCGGCGTCGGTCACTGAAGCAGGCCGATAACGGCCTGCTCGATTAAGTCCATATAAATGCAGCTGTTGAAAGGCTCAGTCGCAGGCCTGCCACGCGACGCGGCGGATGTCCGAGCGGGCGATTCCCAGATCGGCGAGATTGCGATCTGTGCACAATCTCAATTCATACAGGTTCTGACGATACTGGCGCCACTTTTGGATATGGTTGCGAAGGCTCATTTGGTATTCCCCTTATTTTTGACCAACCTCCCGGGGAAAATAGTGCGACGCGTCCGGCCACATGAAAATTGCCAATGTTGCATGGCAGCAATGAGCATGCTGCATAGCAATATAACCGGCAATCCGAACCTCCTTTTGAATTTTCAGCAGGCGGCGTTATAGACAATGCAGTTCATGTGGGAGGGGAGGATGCCTTTGTCTCAATCGGCCGGATCTGTGCGTGATAAACTGGAGCAAAGCCTTGCAGCCATCGCTGCTGCAGACGGGCATGCCTTCGTCAAGCTCTATGCCGCCACCGCCCGTGCGGAGGCGGACGCCTCGGACCGGCGGATGCGCGAGGGGACCAGCCTTGGCGGCCTCGATGGTCGGATCGTTTCGATCAAGGATCTGTTCGATGTGGCTGGCGAACCGACGCTCGCTGGCTCGCGCATGCGCCAGCGTGCGCCTGCCCCGGTCAAGGATGCGGTGATCGTCGAGCGTTTGCGGCGCTCCGGTGCTGTCATTGTCGGCAAGACCATCATGACCGAGTTTGCCTTCACTGCCGTTGGCCTCAATCCGCACTATCCCATCGCCGGAAATGCCTGCGACAGCCGCCGCATTGCTGGCGGATCGTCGACCGGCGCCGGGGTTTCTGTCGCCGATGGCACGAGTGAGATTTCCATAGGGTCGGACACGGGCGGGTCCATCCGCATTCCCGCGGCGCTGAATGGTGTTGCCGGTTTCAAGCCCACGGCAAAGCGCATTCCCCTGCAGGGTGCTTTTCCCTTGGCGCCAAGTCTTGACTCCGTTGGTCCCTTGGCGCGCTCGGTCGCCGATTGCGCCGTGGCGGATGCGGTGATGGCGGGCGAGGCCCCGGATGTCCCTGAACCCCTGTCCCTTACCGGCCTGCGCGTCGGCCTGCCGCAGGGGGAGGTTCTCTCCGCAATGGAACCGGTTATCGCTCGGGCATTCGAGGAAAGCCTGCAGCGATGCGAAAAAGCCGGAGCGATCCTGGTGGAATGCACGCTGGATGAACTGGTCGATGAAATGGCTGAGGCGACGTCGGTCGGCTCCATTGCCGGGATCGAAGGCAGCCGGGTCCATGCGGACTGGCTGAATGAGACCGGGCTTGATGTGGATCAGCGCGTTCAAAAGCCGCTGCTGCGCCGCCTGGGCGTTTCGGAAGCCGACTACATCGGCGTGATGCAAAAGCGGCAGGCGCTGGTGCGAAAAATGGACCGGTATATTGCCGCCTATGATCTCCTGGCTCTGCCGACGGTGCCGATGACGGCTCCGCTGATCGCTGACGTAAGCGAGAACGAGGAATTCTACAAACGCACGGAAGGCCTCTTGTTGCGCAACCCGCAGATTGCCAACCAGTTCGATTTGACCGCGATCAGCATTCCCATGCCGGGCCTGGCATTGCCCGGAGGGCTGATGCTGTTTGCCCGGCATGGCGCGGATCGTCGCCTGTTGTCGATGGCCATGTCGGTGGAACGATTGTTCGGTTAGGTTCAGTCCAGAGAAATTTGCGCAGGAGGCGGAAATAGCGCTCGCAATTTTCGGCAATCCCGTCAGGATACGCGTCGATTGATCCGAGATAATGCCAGGCCTTGCTGTTTCACCGCACAATCGGGCCGCCAACAACCAGTGAAAGTCTCTTCCGTGATACGCCATTGTGTTTTTATTCGTTTTCGCGGTGAAGTCGCCGCCGCTACCCGCCAGGACATATACAACGATCTTGCAAAGCTTTGTGGAAAACTGCCCGGCGTCCTGTCCTTTCATGCCGGTGCCAATGTCAGTCCGGAAACCGGCATGGACAAAGGCTTCAGCGAAGGCTTCATCATCGATTTCGCCGATGCGGATGCGCGTGACACCTACCTTGACGACGCCGGGCACAGGGCTATCGGCGGGCGCATTGTTGCCGCCGCTGCCGACGGCGTTCAGGGTGTTTTTGTCTTTGATCTGGATATGTGACGCGCATGCAGGATAAGGAATTTTTCAAAAAGCTGTTTGAAGCCGCCGTCGCCGCCGCTGATCCGCAGCGCACAATTGCCGCGCATCTGCCGGAAAAGCCCAAGGGCCGGACCATTGTGATTGGTGCGGGCAAGGGATCGGCGCAGATGGCAAGCGCCTTTGAAAAGGCCTGGGATGGCCCGCTGGAAGGCGTGGTGGTCACCCGTTACGGCTTTGGGGTTGCGTGCGAGCGCATCGAAATCATCGAAGCGTCGCATCCCGTGCCGGATGCGGCGGGTCTTGTTGCCTCGAAGCGGCTGCTCGAAACCGTTTCGGGCCTGACCAGCGATGATCTGGTGGTCGCGCTGATCTCAGGCGGCGGGTCGGCCTTGCTGCCATCGCCGCCGGAAGGCATGACCCTCGATGACGAGATCGCTGTCAACAGGGCGCTGCTCGCTTCGGGCGCGCCGATTTCCGCGATGAACGCCGTGCGCAAACATCTCTCCACGATCAAGGGTGGAAGGTTGGCTGCCGCCGCCTATCCCGCCCGCGTCTTTTCATTGATCGTGTCCGATATACCCGGCGACAATCCGGCGTTTGTTGCATCAGGTCCGACCGTTGCCGACGCCATAACCCGCGAGGATGCCCTGCGGATCGTCGAGCGCTACAGTCTCGCTCTGCCAGCGGCAGCCCTGAAACACCTGCAGTCGGCAGCAGCCGACGCGCCCAAGCCGTCAGATGCGGTATTCGCGTCGCATGAGCACCGGGTCATTGCCTCCGCTGCCGTTTCGCTGGAAGCGTCGGCCGATGCCGCCCGTTCACTTGGCGTGGAGGCGGTCGTGTTGTCCGATGCCATTGAAGGCGAGGCGCGCGAGGTGGCGCACATGCATTCGGCGCTGGCCAAGCAGGTGCTGGCCAAAAATCAGCCGTTTGTCAAACCCGTGGTCCTGCTTTCCGGCGGTGAAACCACGGTGACCGTGCGGGGAAAAGGCAAGGGCGGCCGCAACAGCGAGTTCCTGCTGTCCCTGGCGCTCGATATCGACGGATATGACGGTATCAGCGCCTTTGCGGCGGACACCGACGGGATCGATGGCTCGGAGGACAATGCCGGGGCCTTTGCCGACAGCGGCAGCATCGCGCGGCTTTTGGCGAAAGGGCTCGACGCATCCGCCTTTCTCAACGGCAATGATGCCTGGTCGGCGTTCAATGCCATCGGCGATCTCTTCGTCCCGGGACCAACCGGCACCAATGTCAATGACCTCAGGGCGATCCTCATTCGCTAGGGAACGCCTGCCCGGTTTTCAAGGACCGGGCCCGCGCTTTATTTGACGCTCGATGGCTTGGATTGGGTGGTCAAGCGGGCGCGATTGTCCTAAGTGTCGCTTGGGCGGCTCTTTCATGCAAACAAAGGAATGTCGAATGCGCATTGCATTACCCTTGGCTGTCTTGTCTCTTCTGGCCCTTGCGGCCTGCAGCACAAGCACGAGTACCAGCACGAGCAACAGTCCGAAAGCAGCAGCGGATGCCCTGTCGCCGGCGAAGGACACGCATTTTGTTCCGCCTCCCAAGTCCCTGACCCAGAAGGCCGTTCCGTCAAAAGTTCCCGAGACACCGGGCGCGCAGAACGCGGTGCAGTAAAACCTGGATACACCTGCAAAGACTTGAATGTTTTTCAAAACACCGGCCCGCGAGATCAAACTCCGGCCGGTGTTTTCGTCTGGCGTGTTGCTTGAGGGAAGTGTGGGAAGCCCTGAAACAACAAAACCCACCGCGGGAGGAGGTGCGGTGGGTTTCGTTGGTTATGGAAGGCCTTCTGGGAGGAGAAGAGGCCAACCGTTTCGACAGAGCCGGGAGGAGGTGACGCTGTCGAAAATTCCTGATCCAACAATAACTCCATTGATGTGATTTAATACAGATAATATTGCATAGCAGCAATGCGCCTGGTGCAATGCAGCAAAGAAGCGTTCAATTATCACCTGGCCATCACGCCGAGTTGAGCGCGCGAACGGAACTTTCGGGCATCCTGATTCGTTAATGCTTCGTAAAGAGGCCGATGATGAAAGCATCGGACCTCCGCAATCGAGGCCGAGAAGATGCGTAAAATATCTGCGTCAGTCCTTATGGTAGCAATGATAGCGTCGGCATTCTCAATCCAGCCGGCAGGAGCCTTCAGCATGAAGGGGCAGGCCGCAGCGCCGTCCGAGGCCAATGAGATCTACAACAAAAAGTTTGAGCGGGCCGCCTTGCTGGAAGCCAAAGCCTATATTTGCGGAACCGACAGTGCGGCAAGTTTTGCCGCGATGAAAGCCGGAATGGCCGAAACCGGATTGCCGGAAGATATCGCCGTCGAAGTGGTTTCAGACCTTGCTTCCGGCCTGATCGACAAGGCAGTGAAGTCGGGATCAAAAGAAATATGCGGAAAACCACGAGTGCAAATTTCCCGGCTCTGACCGATAAATTTGGGGCCGGAAAAAATAAATGAATGCATTCATGATGTTGTTCGTAAGTAATTACAATTTTATGTAAATTTAAATCAAGGTAAGAAGCTATTTCTAAAAGTTGTGATCATTGCAGGGCTTTTCAAGCGGTGAATTTTGCTAATAATACCGTGAGAAAACTTTCAATATAAACTGCAAGAACAATTAACTACTGAGGAAAATATCCATCAATTGTGCCGTAGAGTTTGTTGATCGTGCGGTCTGCAACGTGGATTTTTATCTGCAATAGTGTGAATGCTTCAAAGAAAAGAAAAAATGGTAGTGCCGCTGGTGGGATCTGGAGAGAATAGCATGAACAAAAGAGTTCAGACGCTGAAAGTATTGAAAACAGAACTCTCGAAACTGTGCGCTATTGCCGATGGTGAAGGCTTTGAAATGATCGCCTATTTCATTGAAACGGCTATCCGTGAGTCCGATGAGCAATTGTCCCAGGAAACACGTGCGCTTGTTGGAATGGAATTGCGTGCCGACGCTGCCGGTCTGCGGGTCCTGAAGAACTGAATACTGGTCCAATTCAGGGTGCTGGGATTCATTATCTTCCGTTGAACATGGCTTCAAATTTTGTGAATCATGAATCGGTTGGCGCGCATTGTGTGCGATGATTGCGCGCCTATATGAAGGCAATGACCCCACTTTCCGTCCTCGACCTTTCACCGGTTCCCGTTGGCAGCACGCCAGGGCAATCCCTCCGCAATTCGCTGGATCTGGCCCAGCATGCCGAACGCCTTGGCTACAACCGATTGTGGCTTGCCGAGCATCACAACATGCGCGGCATTGCGAGTGCGGCGACAGCCGTCGTCATCGCGCATGTGGCTGCCGGCACGTCGACCATTCGCCTCGGCGCCGGCGGTATCATGCTGCCGAACCATGCGCCGCTGATGGTCGCCGAGGCTTTCGGCACGCTCGCGGCGCTGCACCCCGGCCGCATTGATCTCGGCGTTGGCCGCGCGCCCGGCACAGATCAGATCACCGCCCATGCCCTGCGCCGTAATCTTGAGCAGGACATCAACGGTTTTCCGCAGGATGTGGTGGAACTGATGGGCTATTTCCGCGAACCGGAACCCGGCCAGAAAGTCCAGGCCGTACCGGGTGCGGGCCTCGATGTTCCGGTCTGGATTTTGGGTTCGAGCCTGTTTGGCGCCCAGCTGGCGGCAGCCCTCGGGCTGCCCTATGCCTTCGCCTCGCATTTTGCCCCGGCCGAGATGGAACGGGCAGTGGAGATTTACCGTGCGCGTTTCGAACCGTCCGAACATCTGGAAAAGCCCTATGTGATGCTGGGGCTGAACGTTTTTGCAGCGGCAACGGATGATGAAGCACACTTGTTGAAAAGCTCGCAGCAGCAGGCATTCGTCAATCTGCGTACGGGCATGCCGGGGCCCTTGCCCGCGCCTGTCGAAGGCTATGAGGAAACACTCGACCTGCACGCGCGGGCGATTTTGCGCCAGTCGCTGTCGTGCACGGTCGCTGGCTCACCGTTGACCGTCAAGGCGGGTGTCGAAGAGTTCATCCGGCGCACAGGCGCCGATGAAATCATGGCGACGGGCCACATATTCGATCACAAGGCGCGGATTCGGTCCTATGAAATTCTCGCCGAGGTCATGATCGCAGGGCAGCAGGCCGAGCCTGCACGGGCCAGCGGCTAAGGCCGCAGACCCCCTGCGGTCTCAATGAATGCGATGACCTCGTCAAGCCCGTTGCGCCGCAGCATGTCGGTGAAAACATAGGGCTTGACCCCGCGCTGCAGCTTCGTGTCGGCATCCATGACATCAAGATCGGCACCGACATAGGGTGCCAGATCCTTTTTGTTGATGATCAGGAGGTCGGAGCGGGTGATGCCGGGGCCGCCCTTGCGCGGTATTTTTTCGCCCTGGCAGACCGAGATGACATAGATCGTCAGATCGGCGAGATCGGGCGAGAATGTTGCGGCCAGATTGTCGCCGCCGGATTCGATGAAGACGATATCGAGGTCCGGATGGCGCTTGTTCATCTCGGCAATCGCCTGCAGATTGATCGTGGCATCTTCTCGAATAGCCGTGTGCGGGCAGCCGCCGGTCTCCACACCCATGATCCGGTCTTCGGGCAGGGCCTGCAGGCGGCTGAGGATCAGTGCATCTTCCTTGGTATAGATGTCATTGGTCACGACGGCGACGGAGTAGCGGTCGCGCATCGCTTTGCACAACATTTCGGTGACTGTGGTCTTGCCGGAGCCAACGGGGCCGCCAATCCCGACGCGAAGCGGTCCATTCTGTGAGATCATGAGCGGAAAACCCTCGAATATTGTGTTTCATGCTGCATCGCCATGATGTCCGACAGGATCGCTGCCGATCCCAAATCATCGAGGCTTGAGGCGGCGGCGCGTTGCGCAACCGCCAGGATCGGCTGTTCCAGTGCCGCCATCAGCGCGACTCCGTGGCTTTGGCCAAGCGGAACAAGCCGCACCGCACCCTGAATAAGGTTGGAAATGACCGCATGCAGAAAGGCGGCCAGCCCTGGCTGCAGCGCCACGCCATTGCCGGCAGCGGCAATGGCAACCGCAACGGGGTAGGGCATTTCGCTGCTCGTGCCCGATTGGTCTGCACCCCAGTGCGCGATGGCTTGCAGGAAAGCGCTGCCTTGCAGCATGGTTTCCATGTGCCGTTCCCTTGATCCGGCCATGGCCTCGCCGAGGGTTGCAATGGGCTGGCAATCCCCGCCCGCCTGCGCCTCATGCCAGCTGGCGGTAAACAGCACGGCGTCGTTCCAGACGGAGCCGTGATGCAGGAGGTCGATCAGCCAGGCATGCAGCGTATCCTTGTCGCGGATCAGTCCGTCATGGATCGCCCGTTCAATGCCATGGCTGTAGGAAAAGGCGCCAACGGGAAAGGCCGGGGACAGCCAGGTCATGAGCCGCAGCAGCGCGGTGTTTGCGGTAAAATCAGTCATGGGAATGATGGTGATGCCCATGATCATGATGCGCATGATCGTGGTGATCGTGACCATGGCCACTGTGATAGGCGCCGCGCAGCGGATGGAATGGGGCGACAATCTCGGTTACCTTGGCTCCAAGACCTTCCAGCATGGCCTTGATCACATGGTCGCGCAGGATAACGATGCGGTCTTCTTCCAGCTGTGCCGGCAAATGGCGGTTGCCCAGATGCCAGGCCAGTTCCGACAGGTGCTGCCGGTTGCGCGGCGTCACTTCGTAGAGGACTTCCTCGGCGGCGATAATCTCCGCCATCCTTCCATCGTCGAGGACAAGGACGTCGCCATGGGTGAAGGCGATTGGATCGGGCAGGTCGATCAGGATCTGCTCGCCCCGTTGCAGGGTTAGGACCTTGCGGCGCAGATGCCTCTCGTCATGCGCCAGGACGATATGGTCGAAGGGCGTGCCGCTGTAGTGACCGGCATGCGCATGGCCTGTGACGCGTTTCATGGTTCATTCTCCTCAGAACAGGAAATAGCGCTGCGCCATGGGCAGCACTGTCGCCGGTTCGCATGTCAGAAGTTCGCCGTCGGCGCGCACTTCATAGGTTTCAGGGTCAACTTCCACGTGCGGCGTGGCGTCATTATGGATCATCGATGCCTTTGAAATGCCGCCACGGGTGTTCTCGACGCCGATCAAGCGCTTGTCCGTTCCAAGCGACTGGCGCAGGCCTGCCTCAATCGATGCCTTGCTGACAAAGACAACGGAGGAATTGGAGACATTCTTGCCGAAGGTGCCGAACATGGGGCGGTAATGCACCGGCTGCGGCGTCGGGATGGATGCATTGGGGTCGCCCATCGGAGCGGCGGCGATGGAGCCGCCCAGCAGCACCATGTCGGGTTTGACGCCGAAGAAGGCCGGGTTCCACAGAACGAGATCAGCACGCTTGCCCACCTCGATCGATCCGATATGCCGGGACACACCCTGCGCAATCGCCGGATTGATCGTGTATTTGGCAATATAACGTTTCACGCGGAAATTATCGTTGTCGCCGGTTTCCTGCGGCAGACTGCCGCGCTGACGCTTCATCTTGTCGGCGGTCTGCCATGTGCGGATCAGAACTTCGCCGACGCGGCCCATGGCCTGGCTGTCCGACGAGATGATCGAAAAGGCGCCGATATCGTGCAGGATATCTTCGGCCGCAATGGTTTCCTTGCGGATGCGGCTTTCGGCGAACGCCACGTCTTCGGGGATCGACGACGACAGGTGATGGCAGACCATCAGCATGTCGAGATGTTCGGCAATGGTGTTCTTCGTGTAAGGCCGTGTCGGATTCGTCGACGAGGGAATGACATTGGGCAGGCCGCAGATCTTGATGATGTCAGGCGCATGCCCGCCGCCTGCGCCTTCCGTGTGAAAAGCATGGATCGTACGCCCCTTGAACGCGGCAACCGTATCCTCGACAAACCCGCTCTCGTTGAGCGTGTCCGTATGGATCATCACCTGAATGTCGAACCGGTCGGCAACAGTGAGGCAATTGTCGATGGCGGCCGGCGTGGTGCCCCAATCCTCATGCAGTTTCAGCGAGCAGGCGCCGCCGAGGATCATCTCCTCCAGCGCTTTCGGCTGCGAGGCATTGCCCTTGCCCGATAGTCCGAGGTTCATCGGAATGGAATCGAAGGCCTGGATCATCCGTGCCAGATGCCATGGGCCCGGCGTGCAGGTGGTCGCCAGCGTGCCGTGTGCCGGGCCGGTACCGCCGCCGAACATGGTGGTCACGCCCGACATCAGCGCTTCGTCGATCTGCTGCGGGCAGATGAAGTGGATATGCGCGTCCATGCCGCCGGCCGTGAGAATCTTGCCTTCCCCGGCGATGATTTCCGTGCCCGGACCGATGATGATGGTAACGCCCGGCTGCGTGTCGGGATTACCGGCCTTGCCGATGGCGGCAATCAGCCCGTCCTTGAGCCCGACATCCGCCTTGTAGATGCCGGTATGGTCGACGATCAGGGCATTGGTGATGACAGTGTCGACGGCGCCGTCAGCCCGGGCAACCTGGCTCTGTCCCATGCCGTCGCGAATGACCTTGCCGCCGCCGAATTTCACCTCTTCGCCATGGATGGTGAAATCCTTTTCCACTTCAATGAACAGCTCCGTGTCGGCAAGGCGCACCTTGTCGCCGGTTGTCGGGCCGAACATGCGGGCATAGGCGGAGTGGGAGATTTTAGCGGGCATGATGGTTCCCTCCTGGGCTGTAGGTCTGGCACGGTACGCGCACGGCGGTGGGAAACCGGAGCCACATTCCGGCCACGATATCGCCCCGGAATGACCCGATAACTGACCGCTTGAGATCGAATTCCGCAGGTGAACTGCGCCCGTCGTCAAAAGATGATCGTTCGCCAATCACGTGAAAGGAAAAACGATGCGAAAGATGATGATCCTGGCCATGTGTGCCGCTTTCCCGCTCGCCACGTCCGCCGCCTATGCGCAGACTGCGGCACCAGCCACGCCGCAACCGGCCAGCAAGGCCCCGGCGCAATCCGGAACGGTGCCGGTCACGACGATCAACATTGTTGATATCAACGAATTGCCGGAGAGCACAAAAACCCAGGTCAACGATGCCGTGGCCAAGCGCTCCGACAAGGACATGCAGCAGCTGCGCACCTCGATCGATGCATCGCCGCAAGTCTCCGCAGCCCTGAAGGAAAAGGGCCTGACGTCGGCGGCGGTGGTTGTCGCGAGCCTCGATGCCAAGGGCCTTTTGACCCTTGTCACCAAAAAGCCGAGCTGACCGCGCGACAGAGCATTGGGGAAGCTGGTAGGTCAAAGCTTTCCCATGATCTTTTGCTGGAACCCGTAGACGGTCCTGTTTCCGCCAAGCGGCACGAGCGTCACGTCGCGCTCCTGTCCCGGCTCGAACCGCACCGCGGTTCCCGCCGCGATATCCAGCCGCATGCCGCGTGCCTGAGCACGGTCGAATATCAGCGCATTGTTGGTTTCGAAGAAATGATAGTGCGAGCCGACCTGCACGGGACGATCGCCGGTGTTTGCAACCTTTAGTGTTACAGTGGTTGCGCCGGCGTTCAGTTCGATCTCGCCTGCGGAAGGAATGATTTCACCCGGGATCATGGTGTCTCCTAACGGATCGGTTCGTGAACGGTGACGAGCTTGGTGCCGTCGGGGAACGTGGCTTCCACCTGAATGTCGTGGATCATCTCGGGGATGCCTTCCATCACCTGGGCACGGGTGATGACGTGGGCCCCGGCTTCCATAAGTTCGGCAACCGAGCGGCCGTCGCGCGCGCCCTCCACGACAAAATCCGTAATGAGCGCAATGGCTTCCGGATGATTGAGCTTGACGCCGCGTTCAAGGCGGCGGCGGGCGACCATTGCCGCCATGGCAATCAGGAGCTTGTCTTTTTCACGGAGTGTCAGGTTCATTTTGTCCTCTTGGCCATCCCATGTTTGTTCCGTGCACCGCGGCCCAGGTCCTAGATTGACCAGACTTTAGGCACGCCTGCCTTTTGATTCAGCAGTTCGATCAGCGGTATCAGCCGTTTCCGCAGGGAATAGGCATCCCCATCCACCAGCCTCGCAAGAAGCTTGCCAGACCAGGCGGAAGCGCCGCCTTTTTCACCGATTATTTTTCGCGCCGGCTCCAGATGCCGCTCCGCATCATGGTCGAGCAGCAGGATGGTGGCCATTGTCCGCATTCCGCCGAGCAGGGCAGGCCGGGCAAGCATGGCTGCCGTATCGGGACCAATCGCAAAGTCTTCGGCGTGAACCAGCCTGTCCTGCAGGTAGATGCGCCAACGGTCGCGGAAGGTACAGGTCTGGACGTCCTCGCCCATCGCCTTGCGGCCGAACACCACCGGCTCGATGATCAGCGCGCGGCCCGTTCCGGCCAGCCGCGCCGTCAGCGTTCGCTTCAGAGCCGAGCGCTCGAACAGGATCGTCTCCTGCGGCAGCCAGGCGAGACTGGCGTTCTCGCCAACCGACAGCGTGGTTTCCACCTGGGCAACAGAAAACGAGGCTTTGTAGATACGCTCGCAAGCCTGCGTGGTGATCTGCGCATGGCAGTCATTGCCCGCATCGAACTGCCAGTGCATGTCGTCGCCGCCGGTGAGGCCGCCGGATGTGTTGATCATCACGGCTTCCAGCGCCGCATCGTCCCGGTCCGGCAGCCGGATTTTCGCGCAGCCTTCCTGATAGAGCGTCGCAATGCGCGTACGCCCGTTGACGGGTTTCACAGCCAGCCGGGCGTGCCCGTAGGCGCGCTGCGGCCTGGTTTCTGGTATCAGGTCAAGGCACGGGTGAACGTTCATACCGCAAGGCTAGCGCAGCCCAGCGGGGTGGGAAAGCTCAAACTTTCCCAAGTTCGATGGCGCGCTGGTGCGCCGCATGCACGGCCTCGGTCAGAAGGTTCTTCAGCCGGTCCTCGCCCATCAGCACCTTCAGCGCCGCAGCGGTGGTGCCGTTGGGGCTGGTCACCTGTTCGCGCAGCGTCGTCGGGGTGTCGGCACTGGCCGCAGCCAGCGCACCGGCACCATAAACGGTCTGCATGGCGAGAAGACCGGCGATCTCCCGCGTCAGTCCGGCGGCCACACCGGCCTCGGTCAGGCCTTCGATGAAATGGAACACATAGGCCGGCCCGGAACCCGAAACGGCCGTCACCGCATCGATCAGGCTTTCATCGTCAACGGAGGCGACGGCACCGCTGGTTTTCAGCAGCCTATCGACAAATGCCGCATCGTCGTCACCGACATGGGAATTGCGGAAGGTGACGATCATGCCCTTGCCGATTGCCGCCGGGGTGTTGGGGATCGTGCGAATGATCGCGGTCTTGTCGCCCAGATGCTTCTCGAAAAAGTTTACCGTAATGCCGGCAGCCACGCTCACGAATGTCGCGTGCCCGGCAAAGCGCCGGTAGGCGGGCAGGACGTCGCCCATCACCTGCGGCTTGACCGCAACAAGGATCACCCGCGGCTGAAGACTGGCGGCAAGCGATGCGGCGCCCGCGACGGCGTTGACCCCGAGTGTCGCTGCCCGATCCCGCAAGGCATCGGTCGGCTCGACGACATGGACCTGTCCCGGCTGCAATATGCCGGCATCCAGCCAGCCCTTGAGCATGGCGAAACCCATATTGCCGCAACCAACCAGAACCACGCTGTCAACCATTTGTCTTCTCCCAAATCATGTGGCCGCACTTTGATCCGGTCCTAAGCGCCGGGTCAACTGGGCAACCCTGCGGCCGGTGCACCGATCATTGAAATAATGGGAGACACCGCGCCGCCGCAGGGCATCTTCGGATAAATTCCCCGGTGTTTCACCAATGATTAACGATTTATTTCCCATAGAACTTTAGGTTGGGTTAACCGTAAGCCATGCTTCGGGGGTAAGGTATTGAACGGTTCTTATGGAGTGCGGACAGGAATGGGTGATCGGGACAACGGGATAGACAAGCGGCCACGACGCTCGCTGCTCTCGTTTGCCAGCCAGCCGGAAACGGCGGGCAGCGCGCCCGCACGCGTGGCGCCTGCAACACCCCCGCAAGCACCCCGCCGCGAAGACGATCTGGAACATTATCAGCGGATGCGGGCGCTGCGTCTGGCGGCCAGCAGCGAAATCACGCAGCTCCCCGCGCCGGCGCCCGATAATGCCCTCACGGATGAAGAGGCCGAGCAGATCGCCATCGATCGCATGCGTGCCGACATGGCGGCCATCAAGGCCGAACTCAACCGCCGGATCGACGATAACGCATCCGCCGCGCCGGTTTCGGCGACGGTTGCTGTTGATGCACCCGTTGCACCGGCGACAAGCCCCGTTGAGCCCGTTGCGGACAATCATGTCGCGATGAAACGGTTCATCGAGCCGTCCAACGCCCTCAATCGCGTCGTTAATTCCAAAAAACTGATTATCGCGACGACCCTGATCGGCACTTTGCTTGGTGCCGGCTATGCGATGACAATGCCGAAGCTCTACCCGTCAACCGCCGAACTGCTGGTCGACCCGAGCAACATCCCGTTGAGCGGGACGGCGCCTGTGCCCGGTCAGCTGCCGACCGAGGCATCCCTGGCCATTGCAGAGAGCCAATTGCGCGCCATCCGCTCGAACCGCGTGCTTTCCCAGGTGATCGACCGGACGGGTCTCGCCAAAGATCCGGAATTCAATGGCAATCTGAAGGACAAGGGCTGGCTTGCTGCCGTTCGCGAGCTTTTCTCGACCGACAGCACACCGGACACAGCGTCACGGGAAGCATTGCTCGTGCGCAATCTCTCCGACAATCTCACCGTGGAGCGGAGCGCGCAGAATTTTGTCTTCAATATCACCGTCAAATCCAGCGATCCGCAGAAATCCGCGCGCCTTGCCAATACTCTGTCCGATGTCTTCATCGAGGAGCAGCGCAATCCGTCACCGGGTGCGGCAGCAGCGGCCCCGCTTGCCGGGCGGCTGAATGAGCTGCGCAGTGCTGCGGAAGATGCCGAGAACGCGGCGCAGAAATTCAGGATCGACAACAATCTCGCCGATGCCCAGGGCGGACCGGCCGACGATGTTGCAAAGGCGGGCGATGCGCTCGCCGCCGCCCGCGATCAGACAATAAAGCTCAACGCGCAGGCTGCCGCCATTCAAGGCGCGTCGGTGGACAGCGTTCTCGGCAACACGGTGCCGGATGCGTTGGGATCCGACGCGATTGCAGCGTTGCGTTCGCAATATTCGGTTCTCAAGCAGCAGGCCGATACGCTGGCGATCAAGCTTGGACCGCGCCATCCGCTGCTCATACAGGCGCGGTCTGAAGTCGAGGCAATCCGCAAGGACGTACGCAGCGAATTGAGCCGGATGGCGGCCTCGGCGCAGGCTGAACTCAAGCGTTCGGTGCAGCGGGAGCAGGATCTGGCAAACCAGCTTGCGCAGCTCAAATCGCGCACGGCCGGAACAAGCGGGGACATGAGCCGGCTGCGAGCACTGGAGCAGGATGCCGCAACAAAGCGCGCGGCCTATGATGCGTATGCGCAGCGCGGCCAGGCAAGCGCGCAAAACGCCGATATGAGCGGCACCAGTATCCGGGTTGTTTCGCCAGCGCAGCCATCCGCCGAGCCCGCAGGGCCGTCACGCGGTGTTCCCGTGATTGGCGGCATGCTGGCTGGTCTGCTTGCCGGACTGGGTGTCGCAATGCTGCGCGGGTGGGGTGCCCGCAACCGACATGAGCCTTCACCAGCCGGTGCCGGAAATGACGGTCCGTTTGATCCGCCGTCGGGCGGAAAGCGGACGGAACATGGTACGGACAACACGGTTGCAGCGCCCGCCGAGTCACGCCTGGGTGCTGCCATCAAGCAGGCCCAAACGCGCAATTCCGCTTCCGATGCGGCGGAAATGGCCGATGAAGATGCGGCATGGGCCGAGGATCAGGTCGCGGTTGCGCAGCTTCTCTACGAATATGCCGACATGCATTTCGCCCCGCGCCATCATGACAACTCCAACATCGAGGACATGCTCGCAGATATTGCCGAGATTCGCGATGTGTTGCGCCAGCGCGCCGCCGGAGACTAAAGCCGCGTTCAGTGCAGGCGCGGCGTCGGCCCCATGCCTTTATCGTCGATGACATAGCCCCTGTAGAACCGGTCAAGCGTGAACGGCGCCGACAACGGATGCGGCTCGTCCTTGGCGATGGTCCAGGCGAAGCATTTGCCGGAGATCGGCGTTGCCTTGAAGCCGCCATAACACCAGCCGGTGTTGAGATACATGCCCGGCAATGGACCGGTGGTGATGATGGGGGAGCCGTCCATGGACATGTCCATGATTCCGCCCCAGGAGCGCAGCAGCTTGACGCGGGCCAGCGCCGGCATGAGGGCGACGAACTCGCTCATCACATCTTCTACCACGGGCAGGTTGCCGCGCTGCGCATAGGAGTTGTAGCCGTCGATATCGCCGCCGAAAACCAACCCGCCCTTGTCCGACTGGCTGAAATAGAGATGGCCGCCGCCGAAGGTCGCAACCGTATCAACGACGGGCTTGAGCGCTTCCGAAACAAAGGCCTGCAGGACATGCGATTCCAGCGGCAGCCGATCGACACCTGCCCGGCGCATCAGCTCGCTGGTGTGTCCGGCGACGGCACAGGCGGTCTTTTTCGCATTGATCGGACCGCGTGTGGTCATGACGCCGGTGACCTTGTCGCCGTCCTTGATGAAGCTGGTGACTTCGCAATTCTCGATGATATCAACACCGAGCTGGTCGGCCGCACGGGCATAGGCCCACACCACCGCGTCGTGGCGCGCGGTTCCCGCGCTGCGCTGCATCAGGCCGCCAATGATCGGAAACCGCGCCGATGCACTGGTGTCGAGACCGGGAATGAGTTTTTCCAGCTGTTTGGGATTCATCAGTTCGCAATCGATGCCGTTGAGCCGCATCTGGTTGCCGCGTCTGACATAGACATCGAGTTGCGGGAGGTTGTGCGCAAGGTTGACCACGCCGCGCTGCGAGAACATCACATTGTAGTTGAGGTCGTGCGACATGGTTTCCCAGAGCTTCATGGATGCTTCGTAGAAGTGCTGGTTTTCCGTCAGGAGATAATTGGAGCGCACCGCCGTCGTGTTGCGGCCGATATTGCCGGAACCGAGCCAGCCCTTTTCCACGACAGCGATATTGCGGATGCCGTGTTCCTTGGCCAGGTAATAGGCGGTCGCCAGCCCGTGTCCGCCGCCGATGATCACCACATCATAGGCCGGCTTCGGATCGGGTTTGCGCCACGCAGGCTTCCAGTCCTTGTTGCCGTTGAGGGCGTTCTTGAGAAGGGAGAAAGCGGAATAGCGCATCGACGAATCCAGTTTGCGGGCGGAACAGTGTGATCATGCGTGGTTTTGGCGTATTCGCAAGCCCCAGAACCATCCTTGGGTCACATCATCGCATTGCCCTTATGGGCCGCTTTCGTTATTGCGTCAGTGAACGCCGTTCTGGCGGTATTGTATTGCCTAAGAATCCTCAGAATGACGTCCATTCCCGAAGCGCGATGCCCAGGAGCAGCACATGGCAGTGACGATTGATGGCAAGCAGATTGCCGAAGACGTGGTTTCAAAGGTCAAGGCGTCCGCCGCCGAGCTGATTGAGGTCACTGGCATCACGCCCGGTATTGCCGTGGTGATCGTCGGCGAGGACCCGGCCAGCCAGGTCTACGTCGCCTCGAAGGGACGCAAGGCCAAGGAGTGCGGCTTCCATTCCGTGCAGCACACCCTGCCGGAACAGACGAGCGAAGATGAACTGGTCAGGCTGGTGGAAACGCTCAATGCCGATCCGGCCATCCATGGCATTCTCGTGCAATTGCCTTTGCCCAAGCACATCGATTCCGGCCGCATCATCCAGACCATTTCGCCCGACAAGGATGTCGACGGCTTCCATTTCATCAATGTCGGCAAGCTGGGAACCGGTGAGCTCGACACCGCATTCGTCCCCTGCACGCCCGAGGGCTCGATGCTGCTGATCGACCGCATTCTCGGCCGTGATCTGTCCGGCCTCAATGCGGTGGTTGTTGGCCGTTCCAATATTGTCGGCAAGCCGATGTTCAACCTGCTGCTCGCACACAATGCCACGGTCACGATTGCCCACAGCAGGACGAAGGATCTGCCGGGCCTTTGCCGCAATGCCGATATTCTGGTGGCTGCCGTCGGCCGTCCGCAGATGATCAAGGCCGACTGGGTGAAGCCCGGCGCGACCGTCATCGATGTCGGTATCAATCGCATTCCGGCTCCCGAGCGGGGTGAAGGCAAGACGCGTCTTGTCGGCGATGTCGATTTTGCCGATGTGGCCCCCGTCGCCGGTGCATTGACGCCGGTTCCCGGTGGTGTCGGGCCGATGACGATTGCCATGCTGATGGCCAACACGCTGGTTGCCGCCCACCGCAGTGCCGGAAAAACGCCGCCCCGCTTCTAATTCATTGGTTTGCAACCGGATTGTCGTTAGAACAGCATATGCCCGAAGCCCTCAAGGTCAGTAGAACCTTCGCTTTTCTGCTTGTCGACAAATTCCCGATGTTCAGCCTTGCCGCTGCCATCGATACGATGCGCACGGCCAACCGGATGGCGGAAGAGCCATTCTACGGCTGGACCACCGTGTCCGCCACGGGTGCGCCGGTGACGGCATCGAACGGTCTGCAGATCAATGTGCAATATTCGCTGGCGGAGCTTCCCGCCGCCGATATTTTCTTCATCTGCGCCGGGCTGACCACGGAGTTTGAAGAAAAACCCAAGGTGATTGCAGCGCTGCGCAATCTCGGACGGCGCGGTGCGGCGCTGGGTGGGCTCAACATCGGCAGTTACATCCTCGCCGAAGCAGGGCAGCTTGAGGGGCATCGCTGCACGATCCATTGGGAAAACCGCGCTGGTTTTCAGGAGCGTTTTCCGCAGATCGAATGCACAGGCAATGTTTTCGAGATCGACCGCAAGCGCTATACCTGCGCGGGCGGGACGACCTCGATCGATCTGATGCTGGAGATCATCCGGCAGGATTTCGATCCCGGCCTTGCCAATGAAGTGGCCAATCAGTTCCATCATGAGCGCATCCGCTCGCAGACCGATCGCCAGCGCATCGGGCCCGAGCGGGACCTGACCGGAAAATCCGAAAAGCTGCGCAAGATCGTCGAGCTGATGGCCGACAATCTCGAACATCCGAAATCGGCGGTGCGGCTGGCCAAGGCTGTCGGCTTGTCCGTCCGGCAGGTGGAGCGCTTGTTCCTGCGCCATCTCAACATGACGCCGGGGCGCTATTACATGAGCCTGCGGCTGGAGCGGGCGCGCGAGCTGTTGCGCCAGACGCATTCGCCTATTCTCGACGTGGCGCTGGCAACGGGATTCACGTCCCATTCCTATTTTGCCCAGAGCTACCGGGCGCAGTTCGGGCGCTCACCCTCCGATGAGCGCCGCACCACCTATTGATCAGCCGAAAACCGAAGCGCCTTCGTCGGCGCGGCCCACGACATTGCGGAAGGCGGCGAACAGTTCGCGGCCCATGCCGTAGCTGTTATGGCTGAGGTCGACGACCGGTTCAGGACGGGCGGCGAGAACCTCAGGGTCTTCCAGCACGTCGAGCGTTCCGATTTCCGCGTCGAGCCGCATCATGTCGCCGTCGCGGATCTTGCCGATGATGCCACCACTCAAGGCTTCCGGCGTCACGTGGATTGCCGCGGGCACCTTGCCCGAGGCACCCGACATGCGCCCGTCCGTCACCAGCGCAACCATATGGCCGCGATCCTGCAGCACGCCGAGCGGCGGCGTAAGCTTGTGCAGTTCGGGCATGCCATTGGCCTTTGGACCCTGGAAGCGGACCACGGCGACAAAGTCACGGTCGAGCTTTCCGGCCTTGAAAGCGTCCTGCAGCGCCGCCTGGCTGTCGAACACGATGGCAGGCGCCTCGATGATGCGCCGTTCCGGCTTGACTGCCGATGTCTTGATGACGGCGGTGCCGAGATTGCCCTTCAGCATCTTCAGGCCGCCGGTTGCCTGGAACGGCTCCTTGACCGTGGACAGGACCTTCTTGTCGGCGCTTTCGCTTGGAATGGGATTGCGCTGCACCGTGCCGTTTTCACCGAGCTTGACCTCGATCGTATAGGCACGCAGGCCTTCGCCCCAGACGGTCTTGACGTCCTCGTGCAGCAGGCCCGCATCCAGCAATTCGCGGATGATGTAGCCCATGCCGCCGGCCGCATGGAAATGGTTCACATCGGCGAGGCCGTTCGGATAGACGCGGGCGAGCAGCGGCACCACGTCGGAAAGATCCGAAATATCCTGCCAGGTCAGCTTGATGCCCGCAGCCGCAGCCATGGCGACGAGGTGCATGGTGTGGTTGGTCGAACCGCCCGTGGCATGCAGCCCGATAACGCCGTTGACGATGGTTTTCTCGTCGATCATTTCGCCGACCGGCGTGTATTCATTGCCGAGCGCGGTGATGGCAAGGGCGCGCTTGGCGGCCTCGCGCGTCAATGCTTCGCGTAAGGGGGTACCCGGATTGATGAAGGACGAGCCCGGCGTGTGCAGCCCCATGATTTCCATGAGCATCTGGTTGGAATTGGCCGTGCCGTAGAAGGTGCAGGTTCCCGGTCCGTGGTAGGACTTGGATTCCGATTCCAGCAGTTTGTCGCGGCCGACCTTGCCTTCCGCATAGAGCTGGCGGGTTTTTGCCTTCTCATCATTGGGAAGGCCCGTGGTCATCGGACCAGCCGGGATGAACACGGCGGGCAGGTGACCGAATGTCAGCGCGCCGATGACGAGGCCCGGCACGATCTTGTCGCAGACGCCGAGATAAACAGCCGCATCGAACATGTCGTGCGACAGGCCAACGGCCGTCGCCATGGCAATGACATCGCGGGAAAACAGCGACAGGTCCATGCCCGGCTGTCCCTGGGTCACGCCATCGCACATGGCCGGCACGCCACCGGCAACCTGCGCCACGCCGCCCGCCTCGTGCACGGCCGCCTTTATCAGCTGCGGATAGGTTTCGAACGGCTGATGCGCCGACAGCATGTCGTTGTATGAGGTGATGATACCGATATTGGGCACAACATCGCCAGCCAGCGCGGCCTTGTCGGACGGTCCGCAGGCGGCAAAGCCGTGGGCGAGATTGGCGCAGGCCAATGCAGAGCGTTTAGGCTTGTGGGAAGCAGCCTCGCGCAGACGGTCGAGATAGACATCGCGGGTCGGGATCGACCTCTCACGGATGCGGTTGGTAATGCTTTTGACCCTTTGCAGGACGGTCATCGGTTTTCTCCTTATGGAGCCCAGAAAATCTCAAGATTGATGGGTGTGTGGCGCAGGACAGCGCGAATGGGCATGTCAGCGGTTGCCCCGTCGCCAAGCGCCTTGTCGAGAACGGCTTTTTTGCCGTCGCCTTCGATGTGCAGGACAACGAACCGGGAATGAACGATCACCGGCAGGGTGAGTGTCAGGCGCGGCTCACCGGCACCTTCCGCCTGCATCGGCAGGACGAGCGCCGGCTGCGTCATCGAAATCGCGTCGGCAAGGCGGTCTCCACCGGGGAAGAACGAGGCCGTATGACCATCGCCGCCCATGCCGAGAATGGTCACGTCGAAAGGCTGGCCCAGTGCGGCGATGGCGGTCGCCGCGGATTGAACCGCAGCGTCCGCATCCGCAGACGCATGATAAAGCCCGACGAAATTGGCCTTCGCTGCGGCATTCTGCAGAAGCAGCTCCGTCACCAGCTTCTGGTTGGAGCGATCATTGCTTGGCGGCACGAAACGTTCGTCCACCAGCGTGACGGTGATCCGGGTCCAGGGCAGGTCCTTGACCGACAGCGCCTTGAAAAAGCGGGCAGGGGTGGTTCCGCCCGATACGGCCAGAACCGCCTTGCCGCGCGCATCGCATGCGGCCTGCAGGTGTGCTGCAACACTGGTCGCCAGTGCTTCCGCAAGAGCGTTTCCATCGGCAAAACTGTTCAGTGTCTGCTGCATCATCATGTCTCGTGCCAGGTGCGTCCGTCGCGTTCAATCAAGGCGATGGCTGCGGATGGTCCCCATGTACCGGCGGTATAACCTGCTGCGGACTGGTCATTGTCGGTCCAGGCTTTCAGGATCGGATCGATCCAGCGCCATGCGGCAACAACTTCGTCGCGGCGCATGAACAGGGTCTGGTTGCCGCGCACCACATCCATCAGCAGGCGTTCGTAGGCATCGGGGCTGCGCACCTGGAACGATTCCGCAAAACTCATGTCGAGCGGAACGTGACGCAGGCGCATGCCGCCCGGACCCGGATCCTTGATCATCATCCACTGCTTCACGCCTTCGTCGGGCTGCAAGCGGATCACCAACTGATTGGCGACGACCCGGCCTGCGCTCTCGCCAAAGATCGAGTGCGGAATGGGCTTGAACGAAACGACGATTTCAGAGGCCCGCGTGGCAAGGCGTTTGCCGGTACGCAGGTAGAACGGAACGCCGGCCCAGCGCCAGTTGGCGATCTCGGCCTTGATGGCGACGAAGGTTTCCGTATTGCTCGTCGCGCCCAGTTCTTCCTGATAGCCCTTGACCGGGCCGCCGGCGGACGCGCCGGCGCGGTACTGGCCGCGCACGGTCAGCTCTTCGGCATTCTTGCCATCGATGCGGGCAAGCGAGCGCAGGACTTTCAGCTTCTCGTCGCGCACCGCATCGGCATCCATGGATGCGGGAGGCTCCATTGCAACAAGGCAGAGAAGCTGCAGCATGTGGTTCTGCACCATGTCGCGCAGTGCACCGGCCGTATCGTAGTAGCCGGCGCGGCCTTCAAGGCCGACTGCTTCCGCGACGGTGATCTGCACGTGGTCGATGTGCGCCGAGTTCCACAGCGGCTCGTACAGCGCATTGGCAAAGCGCAGCGCCATCAGGTTCTGCACCGTTTCCTTGCCGAGATAGTGATCGATGCGGAAAATCTGCTGTTCGTTGAAGACGCTGCCGATCGTGTCATTGAGCGCAATGGCGGATTTAAGATCGCGGCCGATCGGCTTTTCGACGATGATGCGGGTCTGATCGGTGATCAGCTCATATTTCTTCAAGCGGCTGGCAATGTCGCCGAACAGGCTCGGGCTGACCGCGAGGTAAAACGCCCTGATCTTCCTGTTCGCATCGCCAATCGCGCTCTTGAGATCGTCCCAGCCATTGTCCGATGTCGCATCGACGGCAACGTAGGACAGGCGCTGCAGGAATTGCTCCACCTGCTTCTTGTCGATCTCTTCCGGTTTGACATGTTCCTTGATCGCGGCTTCCGCAAACTTGCGGTAGTCGGCATCGGACATCGCCGAACGCGATGCGCCAATGATGCGCGTGGGCTCCGTCAACTGGCCGTCCCGCTGGCGCTGATAGAGCGCGGGGATCAGTTTGCGCTCGGCAAGATCGCCGCTGCCGCCGAAGACGATGCAGTCAAAAGGTTCAACCGGGATAATCTGGCTTGTCATAAGATTAAGTCTCGCTATGCCAAAAATAGGTGTTCCGCTAATGCAGGCCTGTATAATCTAATCGATTTAAAAAGGCCAGCACCGATCCGTCTTCTGCGTCAAAATGCATTCCCAAGACGGTTCAATTCCAATACCATCGGCGCAAAGCAGGAACCCGTCATGGATCAGAATCTCTCTCGAATTGTCGCACAGGATAAGAATTTCCTGAATATCATTAATGGCCGGCGGGTCGCCGCACTCTCGCAGGAAACGATCACTGTTTTGTGTCCGTCCGATGGTTTGCCCTTCGCCACCATCCCGGCGGGCAATGCCGATGATGTGGATCGCGCCGTGCGTGCAGCGCGGCAAGCCTTCGAACACGGATCCTGGAGCCGGATGCCGGCCTTCGAGCGTGGCCGCCTGCTGACACGGCTCGGCCAGCTCGTCGAAGAGCATGGCGACGAACTTGCAGCGCTTGAATCGCGCGATACCGGCAAGCCGGTCCGTCAGGGCAAGGCGGATGTCGCCGCGACCATGCGTTACTATGAATTCTATGGCGGTGCCGCCGACAAGATTCATGGCGATACCATTCCCTTTCTCGACGGTTTCACGGCGCTGACGCTGCGCGAGCCGCACGGTGTGGTTGCCGGCATCATTCCATGGAACTATCCGATGCAGATCATGGCGCGCGTGGTTGGTGCCGCGCTGGCGATGGGTAACACGCTGGTCATCAAACCGGCCGAGGATGCCTCGCTGTCCACCATCCGTATCGGCGAACTGGCCATTGAGGCAGGATTTCCCGATGGCGTTCTCAATGTCATCACCGGCTATGGCCGTGATGCAGGTGCCGCACTGTCATCGCATCCGGGCATCGATTACGTCACCTTCACCGGCTCACCCGTCACCGGGACCGCGATCCAGCAGGCCGCCGCCGCGAACAATCGCGGCGTCACCATGGAACTCGGCGGCAAGTCGCCGCAAATCCTGTTTGCCGATGCGGACGTGGAAAAGGCCCTGCCGGTTCTGGTCAATGCCATCATCCAGAACGGCGGTCAGACCTGCTCGGCAGGAAGCCGTATCCTGATCGAGCGTCCTCTCTATAATGACGTCGCTGCCGCCCTTGGCGAGCGCTTCAGCAAGCTTGTCGCCGCACCGCACGACATGGACCTTGACCTTGGCCCGATGGTGAACCCGGCGCAGAAGCGCAAGGTCGAGAACTTCATCACCTCCGCTGCCGAGTCCGGGATCGAGGTTGTCGCCCGCGGCTCCATTCATGTGGATGCGCCGCTGGAAGGCTATTACGTCGCCCCCGTGCTTTTCGGCGCTGTCGATCCCGCGTCGGTTCTGGCACAGGAAGAAGTGTTCGGGCCGGTATTGTCGCTTTTCGCATTCGATGACGAAGCCGACGCCATCAGGCTTGCCAACGGCACCGATTACGGTCTCGTCGCGGGTATCTGGACGCGGGACGGTGCCCGCCAGCACCGTGTCGCCAAGAAAGTTCGCGCCGGACAGGTTTTCGTCAACGCCTATGGCGCTGGCGGCGGCGTCGAACTGCCGTTTGGCGGTTTCAAGAAGTCCGGTCACGGGCGGGAAAAGGGCTTTGAAGCGCTCTTCGATATGTCCGCAACCAAAACGGTCGTGTTCCGCCACGACTGACCGGGCCGACATCCGGAACAATCCCATTCAAGATCAATAGCATGAGGAAATGACATGACCCGTTTGGCAGGCAAGACAGCGATCATCACCGGCGCAGCCGCCGGTTTCGGCGAGGGAATGGCGAAGCGCTTTGCCGAAGAGGGGGCCAATGTCGTCGTCGCCGACCTGAACCACAAGGGTGCGGAAACGGTTGCGGCCGCCATCGGAAAAAAGGCGATTGCCGTAGAGGTGGACGTCTCGCGCAAACACGATATCGATGCGATGGTTGCTGCCGCAATGGATGCATTCGGCCGCGTTGACATCATGATCAACAATGCCGGGTTCACGCACCGCAATGGTTCCATGCTGGAGGTGGATGAAAGCACCTTCGACCTGATCACGGCCGTGAATATGAAGGCGATTTATTATTCAACGCTTGCCGTGGTGCCGATCATGGAAATGCAGGGCGGCGGCTCCATCATCAACACGGCCTCGACGGCGGGCCTGCGCCCGCGTCCCGGCCTGACCTGGTACAATGCGTCCAAGGGCTGGGCGATCACCGCGACGAAATCCATGGCGGTTGAACTGGCACCGAAGAATATCCGGGTCAATTGCCTGTGCCCCGTGGCGGGCGATACCGGCATGCTCAGCCTGTTCATGGGCGAAGACACCCCGGAAAAGCGCGCGCAGTTCAAGGCTTCGATCCCGCTCGGCCGCCTGTCGACACCGCTGGATATCGCCAATGCGGCCCTTTGGCTCGCTTCCAGCGAGGCTGAGTTCATCACGGGTGTGGCGCTGGAAGTCGATGGCGGGCGCTGTATTTAGGCGGGATCAACTGATTTTGTCTTGAATCACGCCCGTATCGGCCTACATCCGGAGTGTCGTCCAATTTCCCCAATGGCTGTATTCGGCTGAACGTGATCCGATCAGCGGCGCGGCTCATCTTTCAAGGACATGATCATGACATCGAAACCTGTCTGGTTCATCACTGGCTGTTCAACCGGTTTTGGCCGCGAGCTGGCGCGCCATACGCTTGAGCTGGGTTATCCCACCATCATCACCGCACGTAATCCCGCACAGGTCGAAGATCTGGCGCGGGGCAATGAAGACAAGGCACTTGTCCTCAAACTCGACGTGACCAATGCGGACGATATTGCTGCTGCCGTCAAGGCGGCGGAAGCCCGCTTCGGCCGTATCGATGTGCTCGTCAACAATGCCGGTATCGGCTATTTCGGTTCGCTCGAAGAGAGCGACATCGATGAAGTGCGCAAGATGTTCGAAATCAACGTCTGGGGTCTCGTCAGCATGACCCGGGCCGTCCTGCCCGTCATGCGCAAGCAGCGGTCGGGGACCGTCGTCAATATTTCATCGATTGGCGGTCTCGTGGCCAATTCGGCCGTGAGCTTCTACAATGCCACCAAGTTCAGCGTCGAAGCGATTTCGGAAGCCCTGTCCAAGGAAGTCGCGCACCTTGGGATCAAGGTTCTGATCGTGGAACCCAGTGGTTTCCGCACGGACTGGGCCGGACGCTCGGCCAACGAGGCACCCACGACCATTGAGGATTATCGCGAGACGTCCGATCAGCGCATGCAGCAGATCAGGACATCCAGCGGCAATCAGCCGGGCGATCCGGTGCGGGCGGTCAAGGCAATCGTCCAGGCCGTGGAAGCGGATACGCCACCCCTGCGCCTGCTGCTTGGCAAGTTTGCACTCGCCGGAGCCCGCAGCAAGATTACCGAGCTGCAGCGGGATTTCGATGCCTGGGCCGAGGTAACCGAAGGCGCCGATGCGCCGAAGGGATCCTGATCAAGCGAAAATGGCCGGCATTGCCGGCCATTCTTCATTCTGGCCTAAATCAGCTGGCGCAGGATTACGAACAGCGTGAAGGACAGGGCAATCGACACCGGCAGTGTCAGCACCCAGGCCATCAGCAGGTTGCGCACCGTCGACATCTGCAGGCCCGAGCCATTTGCCACCATCGACCCCGCCACGCCTGACGAGAGAATGTGGGTCGTGCTGACCGGCAGGCCCAGCGTGTCGGCAGTGAAGATCGTGCCCATGGCAACCAGTTCGGCCGAAGCACCCTGCCCATAGGTGAGATGCGTCTTGCCGATCTTTTCACCGACGGTGACGACGATCCGCCGCCAGCCGACCATCGTGCCCAGACCGAGGGCCAACGCCACGGCAACCTTCACCCAGGTCGGGATGAACTTCGTCGCATTGTCGATGGCCTGGTGATAGGTCTTGATGGTGGCAAGGTCAGCAGGCTGCATCGGCAGCAGCTTGGCCTTGTCGATCAGCTTCAACGCTTCGCCGGTCAGATACATGTTGTTGCGGGTGTTGCTGACCATGCCGACCGGAACCGTCGACGCGGAGCCGTATGGCGATATGCTGGCATTGGTCTGGTCAATGAACTGGCGCAAGGCGACGGTGGTCTCATCGCTCCATGTCTTGTTGCGCACCGCATTGCTGACCACCGCATTGGCGTCGGTGACGGTGATGCCGGGCTTTTCATAGGAGCGCAGCGTTGTCGCGGCTGCGGTCGCGGCGGACTTGTAGGCTTCGAGATAATTGATATCCGGGGTGCGGTTGAGCGCGAAGGATGTCGGCACGACACCGATCAGGATAAGCATGATCAGGCCCATGCCCTTCTGGCCGTCATTGGAGCCATGGGCGAAGCTGACACCGGTGCAGGTGAAAATCAGCAGGCCGCGGATCCACAAAGGCGGAGGAGTCTGGCCTTTCGGTGCTTCATAGAGCGCTTTGTTTTTGATCAGGAGCCGCATCGCCAACAGCAGCAGGGCGGCCATGCCGAAGCCGACGAGCGGCGAAATCAGCAGCGACATGCCGACTTCCGTGGCCTTCGACCAGTCGACACCGCTGGTGGCAGTGCCTGTCGGCGCCAGGAACTGATTGGCGAGACCGACGCCGACGATCGAACCGATCAGCGTGTGCGAGCTGGAGGCGGGCAGGCCCAGATACCAGGTGCCAAGGTTCCACAGAATGGCGGCGGTCAACAGCGAAAACACCATGGCAAGACCGGCGCTCGAACCGACCTGCATGATCAGTTCCACCGGCAGAAGCGAGATGATGCCGAAGGCAACGGCACCGCTTGCGGTCATGACCCCAAGAAAATTGAAAATGCCCGACCAGATCACGGCGATCTCGGCGGGCAGCGAATTCGTATAGATCACCGTTGCAACGGCATTGGCAGTGTCGTGAAAACCGTTGACGAATTCAAAGCCCAGCGCCGTAACCAGTGCAAGCCCCAGAAGAATCCACGGCACGGCGACCGAGCTGGTCAAATCCTGGGTGAGTGAATATCCGACATAAAAAAGGCCGCCGATCAGGATGGCGACCACCGCATAATTAGGCCAATTGCCTAAATTGCTTGGTTTGTCGAGCGGGTGTTCGTCTTTCAACAGACGTGTGTCAGTCGCATTGCTTACCGTCATCAGGAAATCCCCAGTATTTGCTTCAAACACTAGGGGGAACGCTAAGGCCGGCGCGTGAACTCTTGATGACAACTTGCGCGAGGGCGTTTGAGCGTCTAACGCTTGAGACAGATAAAAACTATGGAAACGCCATGCATAAGGTTGTCATAAGCGGTACCGGTGTCTTTACGCCGGAACTCTCCATCAGCAATGCCGAACTCGTTGAAGCATTCAACAGCTATGCCGCGCGGCAGAATGAAATCCATGCGGATGAGATTGCGGCTGGCACACGCGCACCGATGACGATGTCCGCGGAAGACTTCATCGTCCGCGCATCGGGGATCGAGCGGCGCTATGTGCTCAACAAGTCGGGAATTCTCGATCCGGCGATCATGCATCCTGTCCTGCCGGAGCGCAGTGACGATGAACTGTCTGTCATGGCCGAAATGGCGGTCAAGGCAGCAACCGCGGCGCTGGCCAAGGCTGGCCGAACCGCTGCCGACGTGGACGCCGTGATCTGCGCCGCGTCCAATCACGAGCGCCCCTATCCGGCGATTGCCATCGAGGTGCAGGAAGCGCTGGGAATACAGGGCTTCGGCTTTGACATGAACGTTGCCTGTTCGTCGGCGACATTCGGCATCCAGGCGGCGGCCGACATGATCCGTTCGGGGTCGGCCCGTGCCATCCTCATGGTCAACCCGGAGATTTGCTCCGCCCATCTCGAATGGCGTGACCGCGACTGCCATTTCATTTTCGGCGATGTCTGCACCGCAGTGCTTCTGGAGCGCGACGACCTCGCAACCGCACCGGACCGGTTTGAGATCATCTCGACCCGCTGCCTGACCCAGTTCTCCAACAATATCCGCAACAATAACGGGTTCCTGCGCCGCACGCGCGAGGGCCACATGACCGACCGCCGCGACATGCTGTTCCGCCAGGAAGGCCGCAAGGTGTTCAAGCAGGTCGTGCCGATCGTTTCCGACCTGATCCTTACCCACCTTGCCGACGAGAATATCGCACCGGCGCATCTGTCGAGGCTCTGGCTGCATCAGGCCAACAAGGGCATGAACGATCTGATCGGTTCGAAGGTGCTGGGGCGTGAACCGGAAGCGGGGGAACAGCCGAATATCCTGCAGGACTATGCCAATACGTCTTCGGCAGGCTCAATCATCGCCTTCTCCCAATATTCCGACGACCTCGCACCGGGCAGTCTCGGCGTCATCTGCTCCTTCGGTGCCGGCTATTCCGTCGGCAGCGTGATTGTGAGGAAGGTGTAGCTTGGCGGCATCGGAGCCTGTCACCACGACGAAAACGTTGCGGCCCGATCCGTCGGAGTTCCAGTCCGGTGATTTTGTGTGGCCGAAGAAGCCGGGCGTCATCGTTCCCTATTCCGCGGCCTACGCGCCTGACATGCGGCAGGTTCCAACCGATTTTTACGACAGGCAAAAATTCGAGACTGAGAAGCGTGCTTACCTGGAGCATGTGGCGAAATCCGACCGGAATTTCACCGCATCGCAAGAAGATCGGTTCAATCGGCTGAGTTTTGAAGCGTTTGCCAAACAATATCAGGGGTCGCAAACCCTGAATGTGGAGTCATTGGGAACGGGATCGATCGTCTACGTCGGACATGTGGCTGTTCTTGAAATTTGGGATGGCAAGCCGTTTGTGATTGAAGCCGTTTCCAGCAGGGGCGTTGTCAGGCAACCCTATGAAAATTGGCTTGCTTCCCGTCCTGGGGAAGAGGTCTGGCATGGCCGTGTTGCGGACTTGCCGCAGGAACAATGCTCAAAAATACCAGCCGAAGCAAAAAAATATCTTGGCCGCCCCTATGAATTCTTCAATCTGGATTTGAATGACGATTCCGGCTTCTATTGTTCCAAGCTTGTCTGGCTGGCCATCTTCCGCAGCTTGCAATTTGCCATCGATGACGATCCGGAGAGCGAGAGATTTTTCTGGTTCTCTCCCAAGCAGTTGATGAACGCCAGGCGAGTCCAGCTTCTCTACAGTCCCGGAAGCTATTTGGACAACTGAGGCTTGTTTGAAAGCGAATATCGCTCGGCATCCCTGATTTCAGACAGGCGAACAAGTGCCGCCGCCGCTTTGCCCGCCGCCTCGACATAGCTGGCATCACGATGGACAAGCATGATGGAAAAGGCCCCGTCCATCAGCAGCACGATCTGCCGGGCGAGGGCTGGCGGCTCTTCCACTCCGGCTGTTGCCAGAACATCCGCCAGCCACGCCTCGAATTTCTTCTTGTGCGCGGAACCGATCTTGATGGCGGGGTGGCCGGGCATGTTGGCCAGTTCGGCAGCTGTCCGCAGAAAACCGCAGCCCTTCCATTTTTTGTGCCGCGCAGCCCTGGCCAGATGGGTGAAGATCGCTTCGACCTTGTCCGCAATCGTGCCGTCCGCCGCGTTGAACCACTTGGCAAACAGCGCAAGATTAGGCTGGTCGCGTGACTGGAGATAGGCGGCAACCAGATCGTCCTTGCTCTTGAAATGATAGTACAGCGTCCGCTTTGTGAGCTCCGCCGCTTCCGCAACGGCATCCACGCTGACCGCACGGATACCCTCCGCATAGAACAGGCGGCTGGCAGCATCGAGAATGCGGTCGCGGGTCGGGTCGGATGTCTTTGGCATGGCGATAAAGTATACTAACCAGTGAATATACACAATGCGCATGGAGCACTACATCTTCGGCCTTGATCCTTCCCAGTGAAAGGCAATATCGATGTCCGATCCCGTGCTCTTCGAAATCAAAGGCAATATCGCGTTCCTGACCCTGAACCGGCCGGAAAAGCTCAATGCCCTGAACTACGCCGCCAATGATCTGCTGCTGCAGCTTCTCGATCGCATCGAGGATGATCCCGGCATCCGCGCCGTCATCCTGACGGGTGCAGGTGACCGGGCATTTTCGGCGGGCGGAGACATTCACGAATTCTCGCAGAGCATAAGCGAGGGCGTCGATAGCGCCGTCAAGGCGTTCGTGCGGCGGGGGCAGGCGATGACCGCGCGGATGGAGGCGTTTCGCAAGCCCATCATTGCTGCCGTCAATGGCATTGCCTTCGGCGGCGGTTGCGAAATCACCGAGGCGGTGCATCTGGCCGTTGCGAGCGAGCGGGCGGTGTTTGCCAAGCCTGAAATCAACATCGGCATCCCGCCAACCTTTGGCGGTACGCAGCGCCTGCCGCGCCTTGCCGGACGCAAGCGCGCGCTGGAACTGCTGCTGACCGGCGATACGTTTTCAGCGGCGAGAGCCCTGGAACTCGGGCTGGTCAACAGGGTGGTTCCCCACGGCGACCTGCTTCCCGCAGCGCTCGAGCTTGCCGGCCGCATTCTGCGTCATTCCCCGGTGGTGGCTGCTGGCATCATCACCGCCGTCACACGCGGGTTGAACATGCCCATCGGCGAGGGGCTGCAGATGGAAAGCGAACAGTTTGCCCGTGTCGCACCATCCTATGATACAAGAGAGGGACTGAACGCGTGGATCGAGCGGCGATCGCCGATTTACAGAGGCAACTAAGTCTATATCCGGTCCATCAGGGCATACCAGCTGAGCGCGAGAAACAGCAGCGGCGCGCGGAAGGTGCGCCCGCCAGGAAATGCCGGTACTTTCAGCTCTTCCAGCAGTTTCAGGCGGTCGCGGTTGCCGGCGACGGTCTCGGCATAGAGCTTGCCGACATAGTTCGACAGCATCACGCCGTGACCGGAATAGCCGCCCGCCGAAATGACGTTGGGCATGACTTCGCGCACGAAAGGCTGCCGGGGCAGGGTGATGCCGACGGAGCCGCCCCAGGCCTGCGTGATTTCCACGTCGGCGAGTGCGGGATAAATCTCGGCGATCTGCCGGCGGATATGGGTGCTGATATCGAGCGGATTGTCTGCGGTATAGGCTTCCCGCCCGCCGAACAGCAGCCGCCCATCCTTGGAGCGGCGGAAATAGCGCACGACAAAGCGCGAGTCGTCGACACTTTCGCCGCCGGGCAGGACCGGACTGTCCTGGCCAAGCGGCACTGTGGCGCCGATGAACGAGCGGATCGGCATGACATGCGAAGCACTGACCGGTTCAAGGTTGCCGCCATAAGCATTGACCGCGATCAGGCATTTGGCGGCCGTCACATTGCCTTTGGCCGTTGCCACCGTCACCCGCCCGTTCTGCGAGGTGATGCCGGTAACCCGGGTACTCTCGTGAAGACGGGCTCCGGCCCGGGCCGCTGCTTGTGCTGTGCCAACCACAAGTTTCATCGGTTGGATATGGCCGGTGCCCGCATCGTAGACACCGCCGAGATAGCGCGTGGAGCCGAGGCGTTCCGCTGTCTCCGCAGCATCCATATAATGAATATGCGGATAGCCGAAACGGGTTGCCATCAGTTCGGCATGGGCGCGGTAATCTTTCAGATAGCGCTTCTTGTGCACAACGGACATTTGCCCCGGCACGAATTCGATGTCGATCTTGTGCGTGTCGGCGAACTGCAGAAGGTGCGCCTTCGCCTCTTCGGCAAGGTCGAACAGCGCCTTGGCGCGGGTAAAGCCATACTGTCCTTCCAGCTCCTCCGCCCAGGCGCGCTGCCCGGTGCCGAGCTGACCACCATTGCGCCCGGAGGCGCCGTCACCGAAACGGTAGGCCTCCAGCAGGACGACGTCGACGCCCGCCGAGGCGAGGTGAACGGCGGCAGAAAGGCCGGTAAAGCCGCCGCCCACGATGACAACGTCGGCGGTGCGCGAACCGTCCAGTGCCGGATACTCGGTGCGATCCGCAATGGTCGACTCATACCAGGAGACGCCGGGGGAAATCGGTGACTGATAGGGCATGTTATGAAGCAATCTTGTTTGCTGGTTTGCTGCACGACCATTGTGCGTGGTTCGACAAGCTCACCATGAGGGGAAGGTATTGGCTGCAATGCCGATTCTGCAATCCTCCATCTCCCTCATGGTGAGCTTGTCGAACCACGCACAGTGCTCCTGCAGCCAAAGAAACCTCACTCAAATCAGACGTTCAACAGCAGATATTCACGCTCCCATGGACTGATAACCTCCATGAAAGTCTCGAATTCTGCGCGTTTGATGGCTGCGTAGGTGATGGCAAAGGACTGTCCCAGCATGGCGGTCAGGTCCTTGTCCTGCTCGAACAATATGGTCGCCTCGATCAGCCCGCGCGGCAGTTCGATGAGGTTGTCATTGACCGTGGTCGACGCAGGTGCATCCGGCTCGATCCGGTTGTTCATGCCGAGCAGGCCGCAGGCGAGCGACGCCGCCAGGGCAAGATAGGGATTGGCGTCCGACGACGGAATGCGGTTTTCCACGCGCCGGGCATTGGGGTCCGAACGCGGCACGCGGAAGGCCGTCGTGCGGTTGTCATAGCCCCATTTGACATTGACCGGCGCAGAAGCCGCCGGTGTCAGCCGCCGGTATGAATTCACGTAAGGCGCGAACATGACCAGAGAGGCCGGAACATGCTTCTGCATGCCGCCGATGAAATGGCGGAAGGCCTCGCTTTCGCTGCCGTCGGGATTGGAAAACACGTTGCGGCCGGTCTTCTTGTCAACGATCGACTGGTGGATATGCATGGCTGATCCGGGCTGGCCCTGGATGGGCTTGGCCATGAAGGTTGCATACATATCGTGCTTCAGCGCCGCTTCGCGGATGGTACGCTTGAACAGGAACACCTGGTCCGCAAGCTCGACGGGATCGCCATGGCGCAGGTTGATTTCCAGCTGCGCCGCGCCTTCTTCATGGATCAGCGTGTCGATCTCCAGGCCCTGGCCCTCGGAGAAATGATAGATATCGTCGATCAGTTCGTCGAATTCGTTGACGCCGGCGATGGAATAGCCCTGGCCGCCGCCGATGGCGCGGCCGGACCGGCCGACAGGCGGGGTCAGCGGATAATCGGGATCGGGGTTCTTCTTGACGAGATAGAACTCGATCTCAGGCGCGACGACAGGCTTCAGGCCCTTCTTGTTGTAGGCGGCAACAACGCGCTTGAGCACGTTGCGCGGGGTGAATTCCACCGCGGCGCCATCCTTGTTCACGAGGTCGCAAATGACCTGTGCCGTAGGATCGCTCTCCCAGGGCACGACGGAAAGGGTCGACAAATCCGGCATCAGTTTGAGGTCGCCGTCGTCTTCCGGATAGGAGAAGCCATAGCCGTCTTCGGGATAGTCACCGGAAATCGTCGCCATGAACACCGCGGAAGGCAGCGCCAAGGATGTATTGGAGGTGAATTTCTTCGACGGCATCATCTTGCCACGGGCAACGCCCGCCTGATCGGGAGTGATGCATTCGATGTCTTCGATATCCCGCCAGGCCAGCCACTCGGAAGCTTCACGCCAGTTTTTTACGCCGCGTGTGGCTTTGACATAGGCGGGCGTGCGCCGCCGCGTTGAGGTCCGTGCGGGTTTCTTCTCAGGGGTTTCAGAAGGCATCAATCACCAGAATTTATTGCGGTTTTCGGATGATAGATCAAAACTCATCGCTATGGGAAGGCTGGCGCGAGAAAATTGTGGTCGTGTTTTTTGCCGTCAAAAACCAAAACCGTCCGCAATCGCTTGCGGACGGTGCAAAGGTACGAAGCTGAACTCTATGCGGCGTGTTTCGGCGTAACAGCAAGCTGCACACCCAGCGCCTTCAGGACGCCAAGCAAAGTGGTCAGTTTGGGATCGCCCTTGGCGCTCAACGTTTTGTACAAGGCTTCCCGCGTGACACCTGCTTCCTTGGCAATTTGTGTCATGCCTTTTGCGCGGGCAACGATTCCAAGGGCGTCGGCAATATAGCTTGCATCGCCAGTTTCAAATGCGTCGCTCAAGAGTTCGGCCTGTGACTCCGGCGTATCGAGATAGCGCGCCGGGTCGAAGGGGGTTGTCCTGATCGTCATTTTTCTTTCTCCAAATCCGCAGCGAGAGCTTTAGCCTTCCGGATGTCTTTCTGCTGGCTGCTTTTGTCGCCACCGCACAGAAGAATGATCAAGACCGTTCCATGCTGGACAAAATAAAGGCGATAGCCTGGGCCGTGGTGAAGACGAAGCTCGCTGACACCCTCGCCGACAGGCTGCACGTCTCCGCTGTGCCCATGCCGAAGACGCACAATCCTTTGCGCTATCATATGCCTGGCGTGCCTATCCTTCAGGCGATCCAGCCAATCCGCGAAGACCTGTGTTTGACGTATCTCAAGCATGTAATAATTAGATTACAAATGCGATGACGTCAATCAATCCAGACTTTCGGCTAATCCGCGTGCAAAAACCAAAACCGTCCGCAATCGCTTGCGGACGGTTCAGCGCGCCGTGCTGGTTCCAGACCGAAACCAGAGAAGGCCACGGTGAGCTATTGCCGGGTGACGACCACCGGGATCAGCAGGTCGCCCCAGTTGCCGTCGCCGCCGTGGTGGCGGGCGGAGCGGACCAGCTCCACGGACACGCCGGCATCCACTGCCTTCATGACGGATTGGTTGAGGCGATGCAGATCATTCGCGACCATGCGAATGACAGCCTGCTGGTCTGCATTCATGGCCGATGATTGCTCCTCGGCCCGTTCCTTCACGCGTGTCTGCGGTGCCATGATGATGCTCCTTGTTTCTGGCGTTGCAGTGGGCAGTCGCTGTGACTGCCCCGGGAACAATCGGAATGATTGTCCCGTATGGACCGGCGGCATGTAAGGGCCTCGCCGGCGGTCCGGATTGGGTGCCTGTTATTCGGCTGCCGGACGGAACTGTGCCGTCTCGGTCGATTCCTTCATGGCCGTCGTCGACGACTGACCGCCCGTGATGGCCAGCGAGACCGCATCGAAATAGCCCGTTCCAACCTCGCGCTGGTGCTTGGTGGCGGTGTAGCCGTTTACCTCGGCTGCGAATTCCGCTTCCTGCAACTCCGAATAGGCGGACATCTGACGTTCCTTGTAGCCGCGGGCCAGCTCGAACATGCCGAAGTTGAGCTGATGGAACCCGGCCAGCGTGATGAACTGGAACTTGTAGCCCATCGCACCCAGCTCGCGCTGGAACTTGGCAATCGTCGCTTCATCCAGATGCTTCTTCCAGTTGAACGAGGGCGAGCAGTTGTAGGCGAGCAGCTTGTCCGGATGTTGCTTGCGCACGCCTTCGGCAAAACGCTTGGCCTGTTCGAGATCCGGCTTCGACGTCTCGCACCAGATCAGGTCCGCATGCGGCGCATAGGCGATCGCCCGGGCGATGCAGGAGTCGAGACCGTTCTTGACCTGATAGAAGCCTTCCGTGGTCCGTCCGGCATCATAATCGACGAATGGGCGGTCGCGCTCGTCAATATCCGAGGTCAGAAGCTTTGCGGCTTCCGCATCCGTGCGGGCGATGACCAGTGTCGGCGTTCCCATGACGTCGGCAGCAAGCCGCGCGGCATTCAGGTTGCGGATGTGGGCAGCGGTCGGGATCAGAACCTTGCCG
The DNA here is from genome assembly GCF_044760925.1 of Phyllobacterium sp. NPDC097923. Taxonomy (NCBI): domain Bacteria; kingdom Pseudomonadati; phylum Pseudomonadota; class Alphaproteobacteria; order Hyphomicrobiales; family Phyllobacteriaceae; genus Phyllobacterium; species Phyllobacterium sp. NPDC097923. The sequence continues at coordinate 556,953 of NZ_JBIWBL010000001.1, forward strand.
CCGAGATGGCCGCACTTCTTTTCCGATGCCAGCTGGTCCTCATAATGCACGCCTGCAGCACCGGCCTCGATGAAGGCCTTCATGATTTCGAAGGCATTGAGCGGGCCGCCGAAGCCGGCTTCCGCGTCGGCAACGATCGGTGCGAACCATGTATCGACTGACAGGCCCTTGCCTTCCGCAGTTTCGATCTGGTCGGCGCGCTGCAGCGTCTTGTTTATGCGTTTCGCAAGCTCCGGCGCAGCGTTTGCAGGGTACAGTGACTGGTCAGGATACATGGCGGAAGCGGTATTGGCGTCGGCTGCAACCTGCCAGCCGGAGAGATAAATCGCCTTAAGGCCCGCACGCACCATCTGCATCGCCTGGTTGCCCGACAGAGCGCCAAGGGCATTGACGAAGCCGTCTTCATGGATGAGCTGCCACAGTCGGTTGGCGCCGTTTTCAGCAAGAGTATATTTGATCTGAACCGAACCGCGCAGTTTTTTGACATCGTCAGGCGTATAGGGACGTTCAATACCATCGAACCGACCTCCCGGAGCATTGGGTACGAGATTGTAAAAATCAGTCATTATCTTTCTCCAGCTTCTGTTGACGCGATCGCAGACAGGTCGTTTGGGAGTTTCGATGGCTGCGTTCATGTGACTGAATTTACATTGCGGTGCAGTAATTCCAATAAATATCGTTATAATCGACGGATTTATTGAGTTAGCATGTGTTGTGTTTGACAAATATGGTTTGTAAATCTGTAAAAATTGTAATATTGGTTGATTGCCTGAAATTGTGTAAATTTTGTCAATATTGCTGACATAAGGGGTGGAAATGGCTGAAGGCAAGATATTCGCCGGTCCCCGCATCCGGCGCATCCGCAACGAGCAGGGGCTGACGCAGACGGCCATGGCCGAAGCGCTGGGCATTTCGCCGTCCTATCTCAATCTCATCGAGCGCAACCAGCGTCCGCTGACGGTGCAGCTGCTGTTGAAGCTGTCATCGACCTACAAGATCGAACTCGACACGCTGCAGGTCGAGACCGGCTCGTCCATGGCAGCACTGAAAGAAGTGTTTTCCGATCCCTTGCTCAATGGTGAATTGCCCGGGGACCAGGAACTGATCGAGATCGGCGATGCCGCACCCAATGCGGCGGCCGGTGTCATCAAGCTGTACCGTGCCTACCGGGAATCACTGGAGCGCCTGTCCGACCTCTCGGGAATGCTGGCAAAGGAAGGGCATGTGCCGTCGCTGTCGGCAACGCGTTTGCCGCTCAGCGAAGTGCGGGACGTGCTGGAGCGCAAGCCCAATCATTTTGCCCGCGTTGAAGGGGAGGTCGACAGCTTCATCCATCTGATCAAGCCGGGCGATGATCTCTCAGGCGCCTTGAAGGCATGGCTGAAAAGCGAGCATGGAATCACGGTGCGCGTCCTGCCGGTCGCGACCATGCCGAACTGGCGGCGGCGCTATGACCGCCATTCGCAGCGCCTGTTCATCTCGGAACGGCTGTCGCCATTCGATCAGCTGCGTGAACTGGCCATTGAGGCGGTGCTCATCCGCATGCAGGTGGTCATCGCGGCGGAGATCCAGGAGCTGAAGCTATCCTCCGACGAAGCGCGCCGCATCGCCCGGTTCGAACTTGCCCGTTATGCCGCTCAGGCCCTGATGATGCCGTATCAGGCATTCCAGACTGCTGCCCTGCGCGCCCGCTATGATGTCGACGTGCTGCGCTCGCGTTTCAATGTCTCCTTCGAGCAGGCGGCCAACCGGTTGACGACCCTGCAAAGACAGGGGGCTGCGGGCATTCCGTTCTTCATGCTGGAGGTGGATCATGCGGGCAATCGCTTCCGCCGGGCAGGCGCACAGGGCTATCCGCAGTCGCGCTTCGGCGGCGAGTGTCCAAAGCTGGCCGTGCATGCCGCCTTTGCCCAGCCGGGGCAGATTCTGGTGGAAGCCATCGAGATGCCGGGTGGCGCTGAGTTCATGACCATCGCCCGCACGCTTGAGGGGCCGCAAGGCAGCTTCAATGAACGCCCGCGACGCACGGCGATCCTGCTCGGCTGCGATATCGGTTTCGCCGATGAAACGGTCTATGGCGCTGCGCTCGGCGGCAGGAATATCGGTGCGACGCCGGTCGGCCCGGCCTGCCGTCTCTGCGAGCGCTCTGCCTGTCTTTCGCGTGCCGAGCCGCCGGTCACCCGGCCGCTGGGGCTGGATGAGATGGTGACGGGCCTGAGTGCCTTCGATTTTCAATGATGCCGCTGGATTTGCCGGCGAAAACGATGCAGAAAGCGACAATCTCCAGTCGTTTCCCAAACTCACCGCAGATTTGAAATTTGGCATTGTACCCGCATGAGTGTTTCGTCTGTCCCGCTGCCGCCGGTTGCTGCGCCCGATCCCGCCAAGAGCGCGTCGGAGACCGCGGTCGGCTGCCTGCTGGTTGCAGGCTCGGCAATCGCCTGGAGTACGGGCGGCGCTCTGACCCGCTTTCTCGAAACCACGGATAACTGGACCGTGGTGTTCTGGCGGTCCGTATTCGCCGGGCTTTTCCTTTTGTGTTTCATGCTGGTCCGCGATGGTCCGCACGGAACGTTGCGGCTGTTTCGCAACATGGGGCTGGCCGGGGTGGGCGTCGGCATCTGTTTTGCCATCGCGTCGTCCTGCTTCATCGTTGCCCTGTCCTACACGACGGTCGCCAATGTCCTGCTGCTCCAGGCGGCAGTGCCGCTGCTGGCAGCGCTGATTTCCTGGGTGCTCTTTCGCGAAAGGGTCAGCCTTGCAACCTGGGGTGCCATTGCCGTGGTGATTGCCGGCGTTGCCATCATGGTTTCCGATTCGCTGGATGGCGCGGTTTCTCCCATCGGCGACCTTCTCGCCTTGCTGATTGCCATCGCCTTTGCGTCCGCCACGGTGATCACGCGGCGCAAGGCGCATCTGCGCATGACGCCCGCGGTTTTTCTCGGCGTGGTGATGGCCGCCTGTGCGGCCTCGGTGATGAGCGGATCATTCTCGGCGAGCGTGCGGGATTTCGGTTTCCTGTTTGCTCTTGGGGCCGTCAATCTTGGTCTCGGCCTTGCCCTTTTCGTCAGTGGCGCCCGTCTTATTCCCTCGGCGCTCGCCGCATTGATCGGAACGCTCGAGCCTGTACTCGGGCCCGTCTGGGTCTGGCTTTTGCACAATGAAGTCCCGACGCAGCGCACCATCATTGGCGGCGGTATCATCCTTTGTGCATTGCTCTTTCATCTGGGCTGGGAATACCGGCGCCAGCGTGCGGCTTTGACACGAAAGCCACCAGCCTGACACCGTGCGCCAAAATGCGGCGATCAAAATTGCGTTGATCTGCAACTTTAGATGAGGGAGTTGCTGCAACCCTGTTGACGAAGTGATCGCAATCTAAAAAGGTAGGGGAAATTTGGGAACCCCTGGCACGGCTGAAAGATCAGGTGCCAGCAGCATGGAGGCATTTTATGGGTATCAAATCCATCCTTTTAACGGCCACTTTCGCCCTTGGGCTTGCCACGGCAGCCGGCGCGCAGGAACGCGTTGTCAATGTCTACAACTGGTCCGATTATATTGATGACAGCATCCTTGCTGACTTCACCAAGGAAACGGGCATCAAGGTTGTCTATGATACCTTCGACTCCAATGAAATCCTCGAAACCAAGCTGCTGGCAGGCGGAACCGGTTACGACGTCGTTGTTCCGACCGCATCCTTCCTGCAGCGCCAGATTGCCGCCGGTGTGTTCCAGAAGCTCGACAAGTCGAAGCTGCCGAACCTGAAGAACATGTGGGATGTGATCAACCAGCGCATCGAAAAATATGATCCGGGCAATCAGTACGCGGTCGACTACATGTGGGGCACCACGGGCCTTGGCTACAATGTCGACAAGATGAAGGAAATTCTCGGATCGGATGCGCGTCCAAACTGGGATATCCTGTTCAAACCCGAAATGGCGGCCAAGTTCAAGGATTGCGGTGTCCATGTGCTTGATTCTGCCTCGGATGTCCTGCCGTCCACGCTGGCCTATCTCGGCCTTGATCCGGACAGCAAGAATCCCGACGATCTTGCCAAGGGCGCGGACCTGTTGACAGCGGTTCGCCCGTCGATCCGCAAGTTCCATTCGTCGGAATATATCAATGCACTCGCTGCCGGCGATATCTGTCTGGCACTCGGCTATTCCGGCGATATCCTGCAGGCCAAGTCGCGTGCGGAAAAGGCCAATGCCGGCGTGAAGCTGGACTATGCCATTCCGTCGCAGGGTGCGCAGATGTGGTTTGACGTGATGGCCATCCCTGCCGATGCACCGCATGTGGCGGAAGCGCACGAGTTCATCAACTACATCATGCGTCCGGAAGTTGCGGCGAAAGCCTCGAACTTCGTGTCCTATGCCAATGGCAACAAGGCTTCGCAGGAATTCATCGACAAGGCCATTCTGGAAAATCCGTCGGTCTATCCGGATGCGGCCACATTGGCCAAGCTCTTTACCGTGACGCCTTATGACACGAAAACGCAGCGAACCGTCACGCGGCTCTGGACCAAAGTGGTAACAGGCCAGTAAATCTCGAGAAAACCCCGGCAGAAAATGCCGGGGTTTTTAACGTCAAGACCAAAATGCCGGGGCAATCATGAAATCACTGGGAAGCTTTCGCCGTAAATTCGCACCTTGGAATGATCCTGAAGCAAAACCCTATATTTCCTTCGAGAATGTAACCAAAAAGTTTGGTGACTTTACCGCTGTCGATGACTTGTCCCTGACGATCTACGATCGTGAATTCTTTGCCCTTCTCGGCGCATCCGGCTGCGGCAAGTCCACGCTCCTGCGCATGCTGGCCGGATTTGAAGAGCCGACCTCGGGCCGTATCCTGCTTGACGGTCAGGATATGCGCGGCATCCCGCCCTACAAGCGGCCTGTGAACATGATGTTCCAGTCCTATGCCCTGTTCCCGCACATGACGGTCGAGGGCAACATCGCTTTCGGTCTGAAGCAGGATGGCATGCCGAAGAATGAAATCGACGCGCGTGTTGCGGAAATGCTCAAGCTGGTCAAGCTCGAGCAGTTCGCCAAGCGCAAACCGCATCAGCTGTCCGGCGGCCAGCGTCAGCGCGTGGCGCTTGCCCGCTGCGTTGCCAAACGGCCAAAGGTCCTGCTGCTGGACGAACCGTTGGGGGCACTCGACAAGAAGCTGCGCGAAGAAACGCAGTTCGAGCTGATGGACCTGCAGATGAAGCTTGGCCTGACCTTCGTCGTCGTGACGCACGATCAGGAGGAAGCCATGACCATGGCCGATCGCATCGCCGTCATGGACAAGGGCAAAGTCAAGCAGGTGGCGACGCCTGCGGAAGTCTACGAAGCCCCGAATTCCAAGTTTGTGGCGGATTTCATCGGCAATGTGAACATGTTCGAAGGTACAGCCTCGACAGTGATGCCGGGTAAGGTCGATATCGATGTCCCGGCCGACAGGATCACCATTCGCACGGATGCAACGCGCGACTGCGCCGCCGGCCAGTCCGTCGGGTTTGCCATCCGCCCGGAGAAAATCCGCCTCAGCCGCAAGGAACCGGCAAACACTGCCGTCAACGCGGCGCATGGCGAACTCTATGATATCGCCTATTTCGGCGACATGACGGTTTTCCACGTCCGGCTTGAAAGTGGCCGGATCATCAAGGCAGCCAGTTTGAACGCGGTGCGCACGGTCGAAGACCCGCTTGGCTATGACGACAAGGTCTGGGTCAATTTCGATACCGACGCCGGCATCCTGTTGACGGCTTAGGGGGCTGCCATGCAAAAACTGATCGCGTCCGTTGTCAGCCGCCTCGTCATCAGCGTTCCCTATCTGTGGATGCTGATTTTCTTCCTCATCCCGTTCATCATCGTCTTCAAGATTTCACTCTCGCAAGTGACGATGGCGATACCGCCCTACACGCCGACGATTGATGTCTGGGCGGGCTGGCAGGGGCTGATCAACAGCGTGTCGCAGTTCTCCTGGGACAACTATACCTTCCTCGGCAGCGATCCGCTCTATGTCAAAGCCTATCTGTCCAGTGTGATCATTGCCGCCATTTCGACGTTCCTGACGCTGCTGGTGGGCTATCCCATCGCCTACGGCATGGCACGGGCGCCCGCCACCGTGCGGTCAACCCTGCTGATGCTGGTGATCCTGCCCTTCTGGACAAGCTTCCTCATCCGCGTCTATGCGTGGATCGGTATTCTCAAGCCTGAGGGGCTGCTCAACCAGTTTCTTATGTGGGCCAATGTCATCCACACGCCCCTGAACATTCTCAACACCAATACCGCGGTGCTGATCGGCATCGTCTATTCCTATCTGCCGTTTCTGGTGCTTCCGATTTATTCGACGCTGGAAAAGATGGATTACTCGCTGGTCGAGGCTGCGGAGGATCTTGGCTGCCCACCCATCACCGCCTTCTGGAAAATCACGTTCCCGCTGTCGCTGCCCGGCGTTGTCGCCGGATGCTTCCTTGTCTTCATTCCGGCCGTCGGCGAATTCGTTATTCCCGATCTTCTCGGCGGGTCGGAGACATTGATGATCGGCAAAACCCTGTGGAACGAGTTCTCCGCCAACCGTGACTGGCCGCTGTCTTCCGCGGTCGCCGTGGTTCTGCTGGCGCTGCTCGTCGTGCCCATCGTGCTGTTCCAGCGGTCGGAAGCCAAAGCCCAGGAAAGCGAGAAGTGACATGAACACCACCTGGTCCCGCTTCAATATCGTCTCGCTGGTCATCGGTTTCGCGTTCCTGTACCTGCCGATCGTGCTGCTGGTTGTCTTCTCGTTCAATGAATCCCGCCTCGTCACCGTCTGGGCCGGCTTCTCGACCAAATGGTATGTGTCGCTGTTCAACAACAAGAGCTTTATCGATGCGGCGTGGGTGACCATCCGCGTCGGGTTGATCTCGGCGACCTTCGCGACAATCCTCGGAACGCTCGGTGCCCTCGCGCTCACCCGCTATACCCGTTTCCGCGGGCGGATGCTGTTTTCAGCGATGATCTACGCGCCGCTGGTCATGCCCGAAGTCATTACCGGCCTGTCGCTGCTCCTGCTGTTCGTCGCCATTGGCTTTGACCGTGGCATCTGGACCGTCACGCTCGCCCACATCACATTCACCATGTGTTTCGTGGCCGTCGTGGTGCAGTCGCGCCTGGTCACGTTCGATCGCTCGCTCGAAGAGGCGGCCATGGATCTCGGGGCGACGCCGGTCACCACCTTCTTCAAGGTCACCCTGCCAGTGATCATGCCGGCGGTGGTATCCGGCTGGATGCTCGCCTTCACGCTGTCGCTCGATGATCTCGTGATTTCAAGCTTCACTTCGGGTCCTGGTGCCACCACCCTGCCGATGCGCATTTATTCGCAGGTGCGTCTCGGGGTGACGCCGGAGATCAATGCCGCCTGCACCATCCTGATTGCCGTCGTCGCGGTGGGGGTGGTGATCGCGTCGATTGCCAACAAGCGTCGCGAGGTGCAGAAGGCGCGTGACGAGCAGGCCGCTGCCCGTCACTAACCTCTCGATGCACTAATTCGCCGGTGCGATGATCGGCGAGATAAACGGATTGTCCCAGGAACCGCCGATAAAGAAGCGCGTGTGATTGAATACCGGCGCAGGCTTCTGCTCGGCGGGTGCGGCTTGCGCCGTCGCGTCGGCGGGCGCCGGAGCAGGGGCTGCTGTTGCCGCTGGCGCGGGTGCGGGTGCGGGTGCAGCAGCAGGAACAGGCACCGCATAGTCTCCCGTCAAGGCCAGGCTCTTGCCGATAAGGGTGACAATGCCGGCAAAGCTCAGCACGCCGGATTTCATCTGGACTTGCGCGGTCTCGAGGGCTGCCACGCCGTCCATGATATTGGCCTTGATCTCCATCCGGTCGAATGCCAGCCAGGCGTCGGTTTTTTCATTCAGGCTGAAAAACCGGTCCGTTTTGGCCCGGTTGAGCAGATTGTTGAAATCGATGCTTTTGATCTGCCCGGTGCCGAAGCGCATGCTGAGGGTGCCCTTGGCGTTCTCCATGGCCGATGACCACCGGGAGATCGGTCCCTTGAGAAGGAGGGATATCGTGCCTTTGCCGAGCTCGAACCGGTTGCCAAGCCCCAGCAGCGGAGCGATGGCCGCACTGTTCACATCCGTGCCGTTGAGACGCAGTTCACCCGTGGCGCCGCCATCGCCTTCTTCGGCCAGCTGGAAACTTGCGGCAATGGAGCCGTTGAAGGCTGCGGCCTCGCCGATGTCGAAAATGGCCCGGCCGTTGCGAACCTGCGCGGTTGCGGCAACATTCGTCAGATTGACCGAACCCGCCGTGGCCTTTTGCGTGGAGACGCGCAGGTCCACATTGGCCTGCTTGAGGAAGCGGGTATCGATAACCGCATTGGCGTTGGCCGACCCGTCGGGCAGCGGCATGAAGCCCGACAGCACGGAGCGGAGGTCAAGCGTCTCGAAGGCGAGCGTGCCGGTGATGCTTGGCGTTCCGTCGTTCAGGACGATTTCAATGCCGCCCTTTGCCGGATTGTTGTTCAGGGTTGCCGTCAAACCGTCGAGCTTCATGCGGTTGGCCGAGCCGGAAACCGTGGCGTCGAGGGCGAAGCTGCCAATCGGCGCGCCGGGAATGGATGGGGTCTTCGACCATTCCAGCGTCCGGCGCAGGGACGGGGAGGTCAGCGACAGGGTGCCCTGAAAGAACTGGTTCTTGGCAATATTGGCCGAGCCGTTGAAAGCAAGGGTGAGGGGCGTTGATGTCAGGTTCACCTGCAGCGGGCTGGTGCCGCCAGCCAGCAGCAGCAGCGCCTTGCTGGCGGAGCTGTCGATCTCGGTTTCCTCGCCATGCCAGATGGCATTGCCGCGGAAGCTGGCGACGCCCGAGGTCTGCGGCCATTCAAAAACGCCGCTGATGCTGGAAATCTGCTCTTCCGACCCGTTGAGCGGCCGCTTGAACGTCACCATCGCATCTTCAAGCCGGATACGTCCGAACGGCTGCGACGACACATTGCTCATATCCGGTTTTGCCGGATTGGCCTCGATGGCCGCCCGTGCCTCGCGCATGACGTCGCCGATGCGCCCATCGGTTTTTGCCAGGGATTCGCCGATCTGCGACAGGCTTTTGATCGGCTCGTCGATGACAAAACGCGGCCGGATAATGGTTGTCTCGGTGAATTCCGTCCGGCCCATCAGCGCGGAAAGCAGCGACAGGTCAACCTCGATGCGTTCCGCCTTCATAAAGGGCGTGCCTTCACTCTGCCAAGGATTGCGGATGGTCACGTCGGCAAGCGAGGCGGAAAAGACCGGAAAGAACGAAATTTGCGGCGTCTGCCGCGATTCGACACTGTAGCCGGTCCAGTTGCTGAGTTCCTGAATGAGCCGGGCACGGATGACATCCGTGCTGACGAGATAGGGAATAGCGGCGAGAAGTCCCGCGGCAACGAGAGCCAATGCGATGATTGTCGCGAATATGTTCCTCGGCCGGTACCAGGACATGAATATTCCGATGTCTGCTGTTCTTCCGGCTGCACGCCGGAAGGTTTTACGCTTCTCCATCTACGGTTTAGCGATGATGCGTTGCAATTCAAGGGCCAGAGATCGTCAGGCGCCAATTTGTTGCAGAGCGTTGCCATCGCATTGCGGACTGAATGAGGCGATGGGAAGCTGTCTTACAATTTTCAGTCGGCGAGGACGCGGGTCGACGGAAAACTGATTTCGACCATCGTGCCGCGCCCCGGCGCGGAATCGATGGCAAAGCTTGCGCGGTTTGCCTCGGCCATGGCCTTTGTTAATGGCAGCCCGAGACCCGTGCCGTCGGTGCGCGCATGTTTGGGCGTGGTGATCTGCTTGTAGGGGCGCAGCGCCTGTTCGACTTCCTGCCGCGTCATGCCGATACCGGTATCGCGCACCCGCAGAAGCACGTCGCCGCTGGGTTCGTAACTGGTCGAAACGATCACCTGTCCGCCCGGTCCGGTAAAACGCACGGCGTTCGACAGGAGGTTGAGGGCAATCTGGGTGATCGACCGCTGGTCGGCGACAATGTCGGGCAGGCGCGAGGTCAGGCTGGAGCGGATGATCACCCGTTCGCGGTTCGCCTGCGGCTGCATGATCGCCACCGCCTCGGTGAGAGCGTCGTTCAGCGAAACCGCCTGGAAGTCGAACTCCACCGCGCCCGCCTCGATCTTGGAAATGTCGAGGAGGTCATTGACCAGCGACAGAACGTGATTGCCGGAACGGCTGATATCGTGGAGATAGTCGCGATACCGCTCATTGCCGACAGGGCCGAATTTTTCGTCCGCCATCAACTCGGAAAAACCGATGATGGCATTGAGCGGCGTGCGGATTTCATGGCTGATCCGGGCGAGGAATTCGCTCTTCTGGCTGGAGGTGCGCTCTGCCTCGCGCTTGGCGCTGAGAAGTTCTTCCTCGGCCTGTTTCCAATGGGTGATATCCCGCAACACGACGCAAAAGCCCTTTGACGCATCGAGCTTGCCGATGGTCATGAACAGAGGGATGAACCGCCCCTTGCTTTCGCGGCCGATGACCTCGCGGCCGTCATTGAGAACGCTGGCGACCCCGTTGTCCGACAGGCTGCTGACATAGTCCATGGCCGTCCGCTGGCTCTCGATGGCAAAGAGCAGGGAGAACGCCTTGCCTTCCACGTCTTCCGGATTATAGCCAAACAGCGCCGCCGCCGAATGATTGACCGAACGGATGGCACCGGCGGAATCAAGCAGGATAACCCCATCCGTCGCGGTATCCAGAATCGCATTCAGCTCGTCGATGCGGGTTTGCAGGAGCTGCCGCTCGCTGTCGTCGAACCGCTGTTCCGGCGATTGCACCACGGGCGGCTGCGCCTCAGGCGACAAGGCCAGCAGCAGGGCGCGTTCGCCGTCCTCGTCCCAGCGCACGGCCTGAAGGTGCGCCTGGACGCGCCGGGTCGTGCCATCGCTCAGACGCAGGTTCACACCATCCGCTGTCTCGCTGTCGGCCTGTTCCGGATTTTCGGCAAAAAGTGCATTCAGGCCGCCTGCCGCGTTGATGCTTTCATGCGTTTCATAAAGCGTGGCGTCGAGCAGGGCCGTGTTGGCATAGAGAAGAATGCCATGGCGATGGATGAGGACCGGAAGAGGCAGGGCCGCGAGAACGGCGGTATCGACGCCTTGCCGGGCTTGTGTGCGGATATTCTCCGCAAAATCCGTCTGCGGTGCCGGATCGGCTGCAGTTGCCGCTGCCTCGTTGTCTGCCGGCACGGTGAAACCGGGGCCGACGACTTCCGCATCGGGAACAGGCGGCACGACGGGCGCGGGCACTGCCGGCTGTTCCGATGGCGCTTCGGCGTTGGTTAGGGCAGCCGCAGGGGCGGCTTCCTTCGGGTTGTCGGCCAGAACTTCGCGGCGCAGCCGTTCGGCGATTTCCCTGAAGGCATTGCGTTCCGCATCGTTCAGGCGCCCGTCATCGCGCGGAAGACGGTTGGTCTTCAACGGGATGACGTTGCCTTCTATCGCTTCGGTCCTGGCCTCGTCGCGGGCAGGCTCAACCGGTGCGGCGGGTGTGATGGCAATGGCGGGTTTTTCGCCATTGAATGCATCGACGGGAGGAACGGGCTTGGGCGCGAGCGCCTTGCCAATCGCCTCGGGATCGGTCGTAACATCACCCATGCGGGCAACGCCGAACCCGCGAAAGCCCATGAACACCCGTTCGCGCGAATAGATCGGCAGGGCCGCCAGTTCGATGGGCACGCGTAAATCGGTGCCTTCGATCGGCCACAGAACGGAGCGGCCCGACCATGTGTCGCGCCGTTCGAGAAGTTCGGCAATCTCGCCGCCGCTGTCGAGCCCGTAGACGTTGGCGACATCGCGGAAGGATTTTCCGATGACCGCCGCCGAGTTGGGGCCTACCGCGCCGACAAATTCGGGAGATATTTCGTCGAAATGCGCATCCGCATCCACCTTCCAGACAAAACGGACAGGGTTGTCCGAGGGCTTGTACTGAAAAGGCCCATCTTCGGGCGCCGCGTTCTCCGCCTGTTGCCCCGCTGGTTCAACGGCGGGGGTGCTGTGCGGCGGTTCCGTGGCTTCGACGCCGCTGTCCCGGACATCCTGGACAACGGTGACGGGCGGTTCGGGCTGCTTGTCCGCGGTTTTTACCGGTTGTTCTACGCTTGCATTGACGTCGCGGATGGCGAAGAGAAGATGCAGGGCAGGGCTGTCGGTCAGCCGCGCTATGCCGGCCGGCACAAAACCGTTGGCTGTCTGCACCGGGCGTTTCACCAGCCGGTTGCGTTCGAGCCGCACTTCGCGCACCAGATCGCCCAGCATCTTGTCGTTGAAGCCGATGCTGCGGAACTGCTCGGAGGCTGCCAAGACCGTGCCGGCGGCATCGATCATGGCCGCATGGGTGGTGCTGTCTCCAAAGCCCTTGATGGCCAGCGCGGCGATCTCCGCTTCGGATGTCAGTCGAGCCGTATTGGCGATGGACAGCAGGATGGCGGCTTCGCCGCGCGGCAGGGTCAGGTCGCTTGCCTGGAATGTCAGGATGCGGCTGGCCAAGCCGAAGGCCACACGCAATGACACCGTGCGGCCATGGCCGATGGCAGGGAAACCGTCGAGCGCCATGAGCTGACGTCTTGCCTGTACATTGAGCACGGAGCCGGCATCGAGAATATCGTCGATGGTCGCATAGCCAAGCGCGTTTGCACCCTGGCCATTCGCCCAGATGACATTCTCCAGATCCGGCGAAATCACCACAAGCGCATCGCCATTGGCAAAATGCTCGCGAATTTCATCCAGAACGGCAATATCGATGAATGGGTAAGTTCCAGACGTCATCGTTTGACCGGTGCACTCCACAATAAAGCATCCGCTGTCTGCGGATTGTCTTAATACTCTGTTAATAATCGTCTGGCGATCAATCGTCCACTCACAGTCCCTTACGTCACACGTCTTTCTCTTGGTTTAGTTAACTTGGAAGACGCTCCACAAAAATATTTGGATGAAAAATCAGACGTTTGATTGTGCGATGCGAAAGAAATGTTGCAATGCACAATAAATTGGGTTATATACGTGTCATGAATTCACAAGCAGTCGCATAGACCGGCTGCACATGGAAGGAACATATTATGAGCAAGACCACCAAACAGACTGCTGATGCGTTCTCGATCCCTGCCTTTGATGCGACCGCTGTAACCGATCAGGTTCGCGAATTCACCGAGAAGGGCGTTGCCCAGTCCAAGGAAGCCTATGCCAAGATCAAGGATCAGGCCGAAGCTGCCCAGAAGACACTCGAAAGCACGTTTGAAACTGCACAGTCGAACACTGCTGCTCTCTCCCTCAAGGCTCTGGCTGCGCTGCGCGCCAACACCGAAGCCAGCTTCGCTCATATCGAAGCCCTGATCGGTGTTAAGTCTTTCGGCGAAGTCATCGAACTGCAGAGCGCATTCGTTCGCAAGCAGGCTGAAGCCCTGACCGACCAGGCCAAGGAATTCCAGACAGTTGCAACCAAGGCTGTTGAAGAAATCTCCGCTCCGGTCAAGTCGGCTGTCGAGAAGGCAATCAAGGACGTCAAGGTCGCCTAATTTAACGGCCTTTGATGAAAAAATACTCCGGCGGCACTCCTCCTCCCGGCCGCTGGACAAGCAAGACCCGATAGTTCCTCCCGTATGGGTCTTGCATTAATGGAAAAGGCCGGTTCCTCCCCCGGCCTTTTCTTTTTTGTTGGTTTTTACCTTTCTGTTGCATCGGGTGCTTGCCAAAAGCATCAATCTTACGTATGTGACCCCTGTCGAAAAGAAGACGGTGCGCGGTCGTAGCTCAGTTGGTTAGAGCGCAGGATTGTGGCTCCTGAGGTCGGTGGTTCGAATCCACCCGTCCGTACCACTTCTTCCCAAAGCCTCCCCAATACCCCCAAAAATACAAAGCCGGATCAAACCGGTTCTCAGGCTGGCTGCTGCATGTGAATCAGCGGAAAAGGGCGGCCCGATCCATCGCGTTCCGAACGCCCGACGGCAACAAATCCATAATGTCTGTAAAAGCCGTGCGCGTCGGGATTCTGTTCGTTCACATCGACGCTGAGCCGGCCCTTGAGCGTTCGCGCGTGATCCAGGAGCTGCCGGCCGGTTCCTTGGCCATGCCGTGCCGGATCGACGAACAGCATCTCCACCTTGGCGCCCGTCAGGCCCATGAAGCCCAGGAGCTGGCCGGATGGCGACTGTGCCACCCACACTTCAAGTCCGGGAAGCGCCTCGTCGCGCACGAGCGGCAGGAAGAACTGGATGTCTGTTTCGGACAGGAAATGGTGCGTCGCCCGGACGGCGCTTTCCCAGATTGCCACGAGCGGCGGTATGTCGTCGGGCTGTATCGGTCGGATCATCATCATCTTCATTCTCTGCAAGACGTCGTCAAGGGGAGTTCGATATCGCCCCGGCGCCCGTTTGCCAAGCGGGTCCGGTTCGCCTGGCCCATGCGTCCGCTGCATTCAATCCCTGCATGGTAAAAGCATTCATCGTCAATTGATCCCGGCGGGCGTTCATGCCAATGAAAACCATGCGCATATTGCTGGTTGAGGATACGCATGATGTGGGGGAGGCTATCGCCAAGCGTTTCGAGGCGATCGGCCATGCTGTCGATTGGGAAACCGACGGCCGTGCCGCGGCGGAAATCATCGATTTCACTGAATATTCGCTGATCATCCTTGATGTCATGCTGCCGGGCATGGACGGCTTTGAGATTCTCAAGCGCTTGCGCCGATCCGGCAATGCCGTTCCCGTCCTCGTGTTGACGGCGCGTTCCGAGATCGAGGACCGCGTCGGCGCCCTCGATCTCGGTGCGGATGATTATCTCGTCAAGCCCTTCGATTTTCGCGAGCTTGAGGCGCGCGCCCGCGTGCTGATCCGGCGCCGCACCGGCGGCGAGGCGACCAATCTGATCAAATGCGGCGATATCGCCATCGACCGGGGCGCGCGGTCCGTCCATGTCGGCAAGCGCGAAGTCCAGTTGAAGCGGCGCGAGCTGACATTGCTTGAAGTCATGGCGGCGCGGCCCGGCCGTGTTTTCAGCAAGGACGAACTGCTCGACCAGATTTTCGGGTTCGACGAGGCCGCCAATGCCAATGCCATCGAGCTCTATGTCGGCCGGTTGCGCAAGAAACTGGAAGGCGCGCAGGCGCGCATCGTGACGGTGCGCGGGCTGGGCTATCAACTGGTGGCCGGCGATGCAGCATGAGCCGTCCCTCTTTGCCCGTCTGGCCCGGCGTATTTCGCTGGTTCTGGGTATCGGTGCGGCGATTCTCGTCAGCGCGGCCTGGTATTACGCGGAAACAGCGGCCGACAAGGCCTATGACCGGCTGCTTGTCGGCGCTGCCCTGCAAATGGCCGAGAGTCTTTCCGTTGAAAGAGGCGCGCTCAGCGCCCGTCTGCCCACATCGGCGTTTGAATTGCTCGGTCTTGCCGAACGCGACCGGATTTTCTACCGCGTCATCGATACCAACGGCAAAACAGTGACCGGCTATGATGATCTGCAAAGCCCGGCGCCGCCGGATGGCGCGCGCGACGCCGTCAGCATCAGCGAAGGTATCTACAAGGGCGAGGCGGTGCGCATAGCCCGCGCCACCCGCGTGCTGGCGGACCCGTCGGTGACGGGGCATGCCTATGTCGTCGTGGCGCAGACCAACGAGGCGCGCTCCGCCCTGACGCGGGAACTGACGCTGCGTGCCACCATCCTTGTCGTCGTCATGAGCTTTCTCGCCTTTGCCGGTGCCATGCTGGCCATCCGCTATGCCTTGCAACCCGTGGAACGCTTGGGGGCGGCCGTGCGCCGCCGTGACCCGCACGACCTGACGCCGGTTTCGGTCGGCGTTCCGCGCGAACTCGATCCGTTTGTCAGTTCCATCAATCATTTCATGGGCCGCCTGAATGAACGTGTTGACCTGCTGCAACGGTTCATCGCCGATGCCGCGCATCAGATCCGGACACCGCTGACGGCCCTGTCCGCGCAGATCGATCTTCTTGGGCATGACAAGCTGGACAAGACCGGACGGCAGCATTTCGAGCGGGTGCAGCAGCGCACCGGCGAGCTGGCGCGCCTGACCAACCAGTTGCTCAGCCACGCCATGGTCATCCACCGCGCCGACTCCATCCAGCTTGAGCCGATCAGCCTCGTCGATGTGGCCCGCCGTGCCTACCGCGCCGCCATTCCCATCACCGTGGACCCCGATATCGTCATCTCGTTCGAAGCGCCCGATGACCGCCCCTTTGTCCTCGGCGATGCGGTCAGCCTGCGCGAGGCTATTGTCAATGTCATCGACAATGCCCTGCGGCACGGAACAGATCAGCGGCTTGAGGTGCGGGTGCGCTCCGACGCGCTCGACGCCTATGTCGAGGTCGAGGATGACGGCCCGGGCATTCCGCCGGAGGGCTGGGAAAAAGCCACCCAGCGTTTCGCGACATCGAAATCGCACGAAGGCAGTTCCGGCCTTGGCTTCGCCATTGCCCAGGAAGTCGTCAATGCCCATGGCGGCACGCTGGGTTTTCGCGCACGGGATGAGAAGAGCTTCACGGTTATCCTGACATTGCCTTTGTACAAGGGGCCCGCGAAATGATGAAACGTTTCACGGCTACCCTGATTGCCGCAATCCTTGCCCTGACATCGCAGGTTCTGGCGGCAACGGACAATCATACACGATTTCCGGCGCTGCAGACGGAAACCGGCAAGCTGACGATCTATTCGACCACCGATCTGGCCGCTATGAAGCCGCTGATCGACGATTTTCAGCGCACCGCACCGGGCATATCGATTGATTACATCGAGTATCTCACCAATGAACTGCATGCGCTGGCCAGCGAAGCCTGCCGCAAGGACGAGCCGCTCGGGGACCTGCTCCTGTCGTCGTCAGTGGATCAGTTGCTGAAACTGGCCAATGATGGCTGTGCCGCGTCCCACACATCGCCGGAAACGCTGCGTGTGGCGGATTGGGCCAACTGGCGCGACGAGGTTTTTGGTTTCACCTATGAACCGGCCGTCTTCGTCTACAACACCCGCAAGGTCCCGCCGGCCGAGGTGCCGCGCACCCATGTGGAACTCGCCGACCTCCTGCGCGAACGTCTTGATTACTATCGCGGCCGTGTCGGCACCTACGATATCCGCCTCTCGGGCATTGGCTATTTGCTGGCCTTCAACGACGCCCGGCAGACGAACACCGTCTTCGGCCGCTTGCTGGAAAGCATGGCACGCGCTTCTGCGGTGGCGCGATGCTGCACCGGCGAAATTCTCGAGGAGGTAGCGAGCGGACGCCTCTATATCGGCTACAACATGCTGGGTTCCTATGCCTATGATGCGGCGCGAAGGTATCCGGATCTCAGGGTTGTCGTGCCGCGGGACTATACGCTGGTGCTCAGCCGCGGAGCGCTCATTCCCAAATCCGCAGAGCGCGGCGACCTTGGTGCGCAGTTCCTTGATTATCTCCTGTCGGAGCGCGGCCAGTCGATTGCGCGGAGCAATGCGTTCTATTTTTCCGAAACGGGCGGCCTGCCGCCGGATGTCGACGGGCCGCAGAACCTGAAGGAATCGGGAATTGCACAACCCATCCGCATCGGGCCAGGGCTGCTGGCAGTGCAGGATTGGGCGCAGAGACAGCGCTTCATCGAGGATTGGTCGCGCTCATTGATCGAGCTCAACAGCCCGGAATGGACACGGGAGTAAATTAAAAAAGCGAGCCTTGGTCCGTGCCGGGCGCGGCAGGCTTCTTTGCCGGAGCCGGGCGTTCCGGCTTTGGCCTGATCGGATTGGCTTCACCGTCCCCGGCCACGGCCTGAACCTCGCCATCCTGGAAGCGCAGCGTCAGATGATCGCCGCTGGCAATGGCAGCGGCGCGTTTTACAGGTGCGCCCGCCGTGTCGAGCACGATGGCAAAGCCGCGCTCGAGTACGCTCTCGTGCGAAAGCGTTTTCATCAGCCGTTCGAGTTCGCTGCCGCGTCGCTTGGCCCGGTCCAGCGTGATGCCGATGGCCTGATCCTGCCGCCGTTCCAGCTGGGTGAGCGATTGGCGCCCCCGCACGGCAAGGCGGGCAATCGGTTCAGGCGACAGACGCTGGGTATGACGGGCAAAGACGGCGCGCCGGTCACGCAGGAAGACGCTCAGGCTGCGCGGCAGGCGGTCGCCGAAAACAGTCACTTCCCGCTGCTTTTCGCGGAACCGCTGCTGCAGGACCCTCGGCGACAATTGCCGGGCGCGGCCATCGAAATGCGCACGCTTTTTCTGGGTGTTCGCCTGCAGGGCGCGGCCGAGCCGGGCGGCGGTTTCGTCGAAATGCCGCCGGGGCAGGGCAAGCAGCTGGTCGGCGGAGGGCAGGGCGCGCGACAGGGCGCGCTGGGCCTGACGGCGATTGTCGAGGTAACGCGACATGCCCGCCGCCAGCCGCGCGCCATAGGTGGCAACGCTCGCCTGCAGGTCAGCCCGCACGGGCACGGCCATCTCAGCCGCGCCGGTCGGTGTTGGAGCACGGACGTCAGCGGCAAGATCGATCAGCGTCCAATCGGTTTCGTGCCCGACGGCCGAAATGACCGGAATATCGGAGGCCGCAACGGCGCGCACGACGACTTCATCGTTGAAACCCCAGAGATCTTCCAGGCTGCCGCCGCCACGCGCCACGATCAGCACGTCGGGCCGGGGCAAGGCGCCGCCCGGCTGCAGGGTATTGAAACCATTGACGGCCGCTGCCACTTCCGCACCGGAGGTTTCGCCCTGCACGCGCACCGGCCAGACCAGCACGTGCAGCGGAAAGCGGTCGGTAATGCGGTGTATGATATCGCGGATAACAGCACCGGTCGGCGAGGTGACCACACCGATGACGCGCGGCATGAAGGGCAGCAATTGCTTGGCGGCCGGATCGAACAGGCCTTCGGCACCGAGCTTGCGCTTGCGTTCCTCCAGAAGCGCCATCAAAGCCCCGGCACCGGCCGGTTCCATCTGCTCGATCACAATCTGGTATTTCGACGAGCCGGGATAGGTGGTCAGCTTGCCTGTCGCGATGACTTCCATGCCCTCTTCGGGCTGGAATTTCAGCCGGCTCATGCTGCCGCGCCAGACGACGGCCTCGATACGGGCCTTGTCGTCCTTCAGGGAAAAATAGGCATGGCCCGAGGAATGGGGGCCGCGATAACCGGATATTTCGCCGCGCACGCGCACATGGCCGAACGTGTCCTCAACAGTGCGCTTTAGCGCTCCCGAGATTTCGGATACGGAATATTCGGCAACATTGGACGTCGATTCGGACTTTTCGGTCATTCCCTATTCCTAACGGGGTGATGAATGGCGTCAAGTCTTGGAGGCCTGTGTTGCAGGGCCGGGGGATGAAAAGGGGAATGCTCATGACGCAACGTCTCAGTCTGCGCCATTATCTGATGATCGGCACCGCGATGATCGCTCTGACCGCCATCATCCTGCTGTGGATGGGCCGCAATCCCATCTGCACCTGCGGAACCGTCAAGCTCTGGGTGGGCGAAGTCAACTCGTCCGACAATTCCCAGCATATTTCCGACTGGTATTCCCTGTCGCACATCATCCATGGTTTTCTGTTCTACGGCCTTTTGTGGCTGGTTGCGCGCAGCAAGCCGGTGGGCTTCCGCCTGCTCCTTGCCATTGTGGTCGAAGCCGCGTGGGAGATTTTCGAGAACACCGACATGGTCATCAATCGCTACCGCGAGGCGACCATTGCGCTCGGTTATACCGGGGACAGCGTGCTGAATTCGGTGTGCGATATCCTGTTCATGGTGATCGGCTTCTTCTTTGCATCGCGCGCGCCGCTCTGGCTGACGATCATTATCGCCATCGTCTTCGAATTGCTGGCGGGATATGTCATTCGCGACAATCTCACCCTCAATGTCTTGATGCTGGTCTATCCGCTCGATGCCATCAAGGCGTGGCAGGGCGGGCTATAACCGCCTACCAGCCCGGAACCAGCTCTGTCGAGCGCACCTGCCGCAGGCGCTGGTTGACCTGGTTCGGCGCGGCCGCCGGGGCCATGCTGACCGGGGTTGGCATCGACAAATTGTCGAGGCTTTCGACGATATGCTGCGCCAGCGCATCCACGATGGCGGAGGGCTTGGTGTGGCCGCGCATGATGCCGATGCCGAATTCCGGCAGGCGGCCAAAGCCGTCGGCTTCGCCGAGCACACGCATGCCGGGGCGCAGGGCGCATTCCGGCAGGATCGAGACCGCAAGGCCGGCAAGCACTGCCGCTGCCAGAACCGTCGCCGACCAGCTGGTGAACAGGATGCGATAGTCGTGATGCATGGTGTCGAGCACGTCGATTGCCGCGGCGCGCCAGATGCAGGTGGGTCGGCCGACGGCAAGCGGCAGCACCTTCTCCTCATGCACCGTATGGTGCGCCGAGGTGACCCAGAGCAACTGCTCGCTTCGCACCACTTCCGAACGGCGCATGTCGTCGCACTGCGTGACCAGCGCCAGATCGAGCTGCCCCTTGCGGATCATCTCATCGAGATTGACCGTGGGCTCGCACACCACGGAAAGCTCCACGCGGGGATTGGAGCGGGAAAAGCGCGCCATGATTTCCGGCAGGAAGCGGTCAGCATAATCATCCGGCGTGCCAATGCGGATATGACCCTGCAACTGCGTATCATCAAAGGCCGCAATGGTTTCACCGTTGAGCTGCATCATGCGCCGCGCATAGGCCAGCAGACGCTCGCCGTCTTCGGTCAGCTTGTTGGTGCGCCCGTCCCGTTCGAACAGGGCCTTGGAAACCCGCTCTTCCAGCCGGCGCATCTGCATGGAAACAGCCGACTGAGTCTTGTTGACCGCATCAGCCGCTCTGGTGAAGCTGCCGCTGTCGGCAATGGCGATAAATGTCTGCAATTGGTCAAGATCAAGAGGCGCACTCATGGCTTTGCTCCCGGACGGTTCAATCCATCATTATTATTGAACGTTTACATGAAAAACATTCGTTTGAATAATCAATTTTTGTGGATCATTCTACAGATGTTCAGGAGACGCCTGTGTTGAAACGATACCGGGCGTAATGCGTAGAAAATGGTTTCCACGCGATTCAACCCTTCTTGATCAGCGCCATTCAAAAAAGGAGTAGGGCGATGACGACGACAACGAGAACGACTGAAGTAAATGGATTGGTGCCCGCGATCACTTTCGCGCTGGCTCAGGCCTTTGGCTTTGTCACCCGAATGATCGTCGCCCGCCGCAATCGCAAAACGATTTTGAGCCTCGGTGAGTGGAACGATCAAATGCTGCATGACATCGGTGTCACACGCGGTGATCTGCATTCGGCCCTTGGCACGTCGCTGCTTGAAGATCCGAGCGAAAAACTGGGCGCATTGGCCGATGTACGGGCCCGTTTGCGCGCAGCACGCTCGATCAGCTGAGCATCGATTTTGACGGTTTAGCAGGCGTCCCATTCACACCGGAATCCCCTCCCGGTGCCCCGCCTGCCCACTGCCCGGCCTTCTGGCCGGGCTTTTTCTTTATGGGGCCGGCTATTTGTTGCGATCCATGCCGCGCAGATACTGGTCGAAAATGGATTCGACACCCTTCTGATACTGCTCGTTGGTTTTCCGGCCTGTTTCGAACATCTGGTCGAGGACATCCTTGAACGGATTGTTGGCAGCGGGCGGCTGGTCCGGCTGCCGGGGCTGAGGCTCCGGTGCCGTGCGCTGTTGTGCACCGCCGCCGAGCATATCGCCGAAGATTTTGCCGAGCGGATTGTCGCCGAACGGGTTCTGCGCGTTTCCCGACGGCTGCTGGCCTTGCGGCGTGGCGCCGGGAAACCCGCCGCGCGTCATCTGTTCGAGGATTTGGCCAAGCGGATTGTTGCCCCACGGATTGGCTTGGCCTTGCGGCTGCTGCGGCGTTCCGGCAGCGCCGCCGCCGAGCATGCTTTCCAGAATCTGGCCCCAGGGGTTGGCGGCGCCCGGCTGGTTGGGAGCGGTCTGGCCGCCGATGCCGCCGCTTTGCCGCATCATCTGCTCGATGAAATCGCCAATGACATTGCCACCGCCGAGCCCGGCCGCCGCAAACTGGCCCGTCGACTGCTTGTAGAGCCCGCCCATCGTCATCGATGCGAGCACGGGCAACATCTGCTGCAGCGTGCTGACGGCGATACCGGTCATCCGCGCGGCATGATCCGCGACGGCACGTGACAACTCCTTCGAGCCGAACAGATTGTTCAAAATGGCATTGCCGTCGGCAATGCCTGCCGGATTGAAGGCCGCCTGCGGATTATCAAAATAATTGACGTGCTGGCCCGACGACAGCGACTGGATGAAGGCGCCGACACCCATGGGATCGGCGGTATTGCGCTGCAAGCCCTGCGAGAAAGCGGGCATCAATGCCTCGATGGCAGCGATTGTCTGTTGTTGCGAGAGCTGAAACTGGCGGGACAATGCCTCCACGGCCTGCCCGCCCTGTCCCTTCAGAAACATGTCTACGAGATTCATGGCGCCGATCCTCCTTCGGGCTGATGCACGAGGGAAGAGTAGCCCTGTCGATAAGCAAAGTTCAATCTTTTTATCGGGTTAGAAGTACTGCGCCAGATTCTTGCGGATGCGTTCCAGCGGATCGACGGCGGGATCGCCGGGCGTGAATGTTGCACCGGTAATCGTTTCATAGGCCTGGATATAGACCTTGGTCGTCGCGTCGATCATATCCTGCGGAATCTCGGGGATATCATCCTTGTAGGGGTCGCAGCGCTCGACCACCCAGGTGCGGATGAAATCCTTGTCGAAACTGACCGGACGCTTGCCCGGCGCATAGCTGTCGGCAAACCAGTAGCGGCTGGAATCCGATGTGTGGATTTCGTCAGCCAGCACGATATTGCCATCCGCATCCGTGCCGAATTCGTACTTGGTATCGGCCAGGATGAGGCCGCGGCTGGCGGCGATTTCCTGTCCGCGCGCGAAAAGCTTGAACGCATAGGCGGAAATCGTATCCCACTGCTCCTGCGTCAGCAGCTTCTGGTCGAGTATTTCCCGGGCGGTCAGCGGCTCGTCGTGGCCGCCATCGAACGCCTTGGATGTCGGCGTGATGATCGGGGCGGGAAGCTTTTCATTGTCCTGCAGGCCGTCGGGGAAGGTCGTGCCATACATCTCCCGCTTGCCCGCCTTGTAGAGTGTCAGGATCGATGTGCCGGTGGTTCCGGCGAGATAGCCGCGTACGATGATTTCGACCGGCAGGATATCGAGGCGGCGGGCAACCACGACGTTCGGGTCGGGATAATCGAGCACATGGTTGGGACAGATATCCTTGGTCTGCTCGAACTGGTAACGCGCGGTCTGCGTCAGCACTTCGCCCTTCAGCGGAATGCAGGCAAGAATCCGGTCAAATGCGCTGATGCGGTCCGTGGCGATAATGATGCGCCGTCCATCCGCCAGATCATAATTCTCCCGGACCTTGCCGCGGTAGTAGTTCGGCAATTCGGGAATGAAGGCTTCAGTAAGCGCTTTGTGTGTGGGCATGGTGTGAAGAATCCGCGTCAGACAATCTGGCTTCCGCATAACACATAAGTCGGGGAACGGGAGTCAAATTCTGAGTTAGCGGCCGCCGGTGACATCGAGAAGCGCCCCGGTGACATAGGACGCGGCATCGCTGAGCAGCCAGACGATGGATTCGCCGACTTCGTCAGCCGTGCCCGGCCGCCCCAGCGGTGCCGTCACGCCGAGGCGCTGGGCCCGGTCCGGCTGGCCGCCGCTGGCATGAATGTCGGTTTCGATCAGACCGGGGCGGACGGCATTGACGCGGATGCCTTCGGCACCGACTTCCTTGGAAAGGCCGATGGTCAGCGTATCCATCGCCCCCTTTGATCCGGCGTAGTCGACATATTCCGACGGCCCGCCAAGACGAGCTGCGGCGGATGACAGGATGACGATTGATCCACCCTTGCCGCCGCGAGACCGCGCCATCCGGCGAACACCTTCGCGGGCACAGACATAGGCGCCGAGGATATTCACATCGAACATGCGCTTGAGACGTTCGGTATCGATATCCATCAGCTTGGATGCGGGCGCTACGATACCGGCATTGACGACAAGTCCGTCGAGCGGGCCGAGTTCCTCGGTCTGCCTGAACATGGCGATGACATCGGCCTCGTTGGCGACGTCACCCTGTATGGCTTTTGCCTTGCCGCCAGCCGCGACAATCGCCGCCACCACGTCATCCGCAGCGGTCTTGTTGCCGACGTAATTGACGCCGACCGACCATCCCTTTTGACCCGCAAGAATGGCCGCCGCGCGGCCAATACCACGGCTCGCGCCTGTTATCAGGATGGTCTTGCTCATCGCATGTCTCCCAAAGGGCGGAATTAGTAGGCATACTCCAGAAAAGCGGGTTCAACCGAGCCGCCCCAGACCGTGTTGTACTGGCTGAGCATCTGCTCGGCGGAGGTCGTGCCGCGCGCGACAACTTCCTCCAGCGATGCAAGATAATGCGTCTCGTCAAAGCCTTCGCTGTTGAGCAGCGCGCGGTTTTTCAGGCCAAGGCGCGAAATCGCCAGCACGTCGCGCGAAATGTCGTGCACCGAGCGGTTGCGCAGCGTGGCGCGCAGACCCTTTGCCGGCACCTCGTCGCGCAGGGCCTGCACTTCCGGGTAGGTCCAATCGCGGGTGAGGGCTTCCGCAGCATCCAGTGCCTCGGCGTCGTAGAGAATGCCGACCCAGAATGCCGGCAGCGCGCAGATACGCCGCCATGGGCCGCCATCGGCGCCGCGCATTTCAAGGAAGCGCTTCAGCCGCACTTCCGGGAACAGCGTTGAAAGGTGGTTCGTCCAGTCGCCCATGTTGGGCGTGGCGTCCGGAATGGCATCTTTCAGCGCGCCGTTCATGAACTGGCGGAACGTCACATGCGTGCAGTCGTGGTAACGGCCATGGCGCAGGACAAAATACATCGGCACGTCGAGTGCCCATTCCACATAATCGGCAAAGCCGAAATTTTCGTTGAAGATGAAGGGCAGCACACCGGAGCGGTTGTTGTCCGTATCGCGCCAGATATTGGAGCGCCAGGACAACAGGCCGTTTGGCTTGCCCTCGGTGAACGGCGACATGGCGAACAGCGCCGTGGCGATGGATTGCAGTTTCACCGAAACCTGCATCTTGCGGCGCATGTCGGTTTCCGAGGCGAAGTCGAGATTCACCTGGATGGTGCAGGTGCGGTACATCATGTTCAGCCCGTCCTTGCCGACCTTCGGCATATAGTTGGACATGATGTTGTAGCGGGATTTCGGCATGCGCGGCGTTTCGGCCAGGGACCATTTCGGACTGCCGCCAAGACCCAGGAAGCGGATGCCGAGCGGCTCGGCTATCTCGCGCACCTGCGCCAGATGCGCATTGGTTTCGCGGCAGGTCTGGTGGATGGTGGAGAGCGGTGCGCCCGACAGTTCGAACTGGCCGCCCGGCTCCAGCGAGATCGCGCCCTGTCCGGTCGGCTCGACGAGGCCGATAATATTGCCTTCGTCTATGATCGGTTCCCAGCCCAGTTTCGACTGCATGCCTTCCAGAATGGCGCGGATGCCACGCGGTCCGTCATAGGGAACCGGGCTGTTGTCTTCGGTATAGAACGGGAATTTTTCGTGCTCTGTGCCGATGCGCCATGCGGATTGCGGCTTGGAGCCCTGGGCGAGGTAGGTCGCCAGTTCTTCCGTGCCGGAAAGGGGCGTCTCGTCTGTTGTATCGCGCGCCATGGATGGTGCTTCCCCACTAGAATTTTGAACTTGCGGCGTGATTGGCTGTTTTCGGAAACGAGCGCAAGCAAATTTCGCTGATGCACTCATCAAGAGAATTTGTAACTCACCAATCGCCGATCGTCGCCTGAATAAGCGCGAGTGCGGCAACGGCGGCAGTGTCGGCGCGCAGGATACGTTGACCCAGCGGAATGGCGGTGACGAACGGCAGCTTGCGCAGGGTTTCGCGCTCCGCATCCGAGAACCCGCCTTCCGGCCCGATGAGAACGCCAAGCGGCCCGCGCGGCAGGCTTTGTAGCAGCGGCAGCGGGTTATGGGTATCATGACCTTCGTCGCAGAAGATCAGGCGCCGGTCCGGATCCCAGCCATCCAGCAGTTTCTCGAGCCTGACCGGCTCGCGCGTTTCCGGGATGGCCAGAACGCCGCATTGCTCCGCCGCTTCGATGGCATTGGCTTCGATCCGATCCATGCCGATTCTGGCGACCTGCGTGTGCTGGGTGATCACAGGTTGCAGAACCCCGGCGCCCATTTCGACGGCCTTTTGCACGAGGTAGTCGAGCCGTCCCTGTTTGAGCGGGGCAAAGCAGTAGATGAGATCGGGTGATTCCGGCTGCACCCGCGTCAATTCGAGCGGCTCCAGCGCCAGCTTCTTCCTGCTTTCAAAGTGCAGGGCAGCGCGCCATTCACCGTCCCGACCGTTGAAAACGAGGATTTCATCGCCGTCCTTCATCCGCAGCACATTGGCGAGATAGTTGACGGCTTCCGCCGGGGCGTCCGCCCGCCTGCCGGCCGCCAGATCCGCGGGAATATAAAGCCGTTGCATTCTGTAATTTGCGCGCATGGGAGATGGATGCCAGAGAGGGGATGGGGCGGTCAAGCAGGCGATGTCAGCCGAGAGGCGGCAGGCGCCGTTTCACCGGCGAGGATTTGACGATGGAGGTGTTGGTTTCGGCCTTTTCCGCCAGCCGGTCGAGCAGCGTATCCAGCTGTTCCATGGTGCGGAAATGCAGCTTGCCGACAAAGCAATCGTCGCCCGTCACCTTGTCGCATTCGGTGATTTCAGGCATCTCCTGGATCAGCCGCTCGACAATATGCAGCATGCCGGGCAGGGGCCTGACCCGCACAATGGCTGTCAGATTATAGCCGAGCGCCGCCGGGTCGATATCGACGGTGAAGGCGCGGATCACCTTCTTTTCCTCGAGCCGCCGCAACCTCTCGGACACGCTGGGAGACGAGAGCCCGACTTTCTGGCTCAGTTCCTTCAGCGAGATTCGCGCATCTTCGATCAGGATACCGAGGATGGTCTTGTCCATTTCATCGAGCATAACAACCTCGTAAGGCAGATCAGGCGTTTTGCCTGCATTAAACAGGTCAAGCGAACTTTACGCCTTTTTCCATATATATCAAATTGCCATTGCTCCGAATAGTCTCGTGGTGCGAGACGAAAGGACAGGTGGCATGGAACGGGATATGGCGAGAGGCAGCGTGGAAATGACCGCTGCGATGATGATTTCGGGTACGATCGGCTGGTTTGTGCTGATGTCCGGTCAGCCGGTCTTATCCGTCGTGTTCTGGCGCTGTGCCTTTGGTGCACTGACATTGCTCGGCGTTTGCGCCGCACTCGGTCTGCTGCGTCCGAATGTTATTTCTTTGAAGCTGTTCGGCCTTGCTGTTCTTGGCGGCATCGCCATTGTGCTCAACTGGGTGCTGCTCTTTGCCGCCTATTCCCGTGCGTCCATTGCCATCGCGACGACGGTCTACAATGTGCAGCCGTTCATGCTCGTTGTATTAGGCGCCCTGATCTTCAAGGAGAAGCTGACATTCACCAAGCTGTTCTGGCTGGCTGTCGCCTTTGCCGGGATGCTGCTGATCGTTCAGGCCAAGCCGGGCGGCAATTATACCGGAACGAACTACATGGCCGGTATCGGCCTGTCGCTGGGCGCCGCGTTTCTCTACGCCATCGCATCCATCGTGGCCAAGCGGCTGAAGGGCACGCCGCCGCATCTGATCGCGCTGATTCAGGTCTGTGTCGGCATCGTGCTGATGGCGCCGCTTGCTGATTTCAGTGTCATGCCCAATGGCGTTGGCCAATGGGGCAGCCTCGTGACAGTCGGTATCGTTCATACGGGGCTGATGTATATTCTGCTCTATAGTGCCATTCAGAAGCTGCCGACCCATCTCACGGGATCGCTGTCCTTCATCTATCCCATCGCTGCCATTCTGGTTGATTATTTTGCCTTCGGGCATCAGCTGCAACCGATACAGTTCCTGGGTTCCGCAGCCATTCTCGTCGCAGCGGCAGGCACCAGCCTTGGATGGAAGCTGGGCCGGTCGGTGCCGGCAAGTGTCAAAATCTGATCGCGGATACCACTTGATTGCCATGCCACATTTGTTCTATATGCATATAAAAAGCATATTATGTCTGACGTATAAAGAGCAGGAACATGGAACTCCGCGCACTGAAACGCAGCGAGATCGAACAGGTCTGGACCATCGATCGCCGCGAGATCATTGAAAACCTTTATACGTTGCGGGGCGGTAAGCTCGTCCTGCACGCGGAATATTTTGATGTCCCTGGCTGGGAGGAAGGCGAGGCGGAGAAATACACGCCCCTGCTGCAGGGAAGTTTCGATCGCGGTGGAAAATTCTTCGGCTTTTTCGACGGCGATACACTGGCGGGCGTTGGGGCCGTGGATACCATCTGGCGTGGCCCGGGGAAGGATCTCCTGCAGTTGAGTTTCCTCCATGTCGGCAATGACTATCGCGGCCGGCGCCTGGGTATGCAGCTCTTTGAGCATTGCAAGGATATTGCCAGGGAAATGGGCGCCAGAGGTCTGTACGTTTCTGCGATACCATCTGAAAACACGGTCAATTTCTACCGGCGTCTTGGTTGTGTCGTCACGGAAGCGCCTGACGCGGAGCTGGCGGCCCTGGAGCCGGACGACATCCAATTGGAATGCATTTTCAGATAGAATAATGCATATGAGTTATATCCCCAGAACGACCGGGATATAACCGGCGGCCAAAGCCCGCACCGTCGAGGGCGGTGTCAGCAGGCTGATATCCTTTGTGGGCGGCGGGCAGGCCATATAGCCATCCCACGACCAGAGATAGGTCTGGCCCCGATGCACCAGATAGGCATTGTCGCCGGAGGCGATCATGCTGCCGTCAGGCAGGTCCAGGATCGCCGTTGCAAGCGGGTGGAGTTTCTTGCCCCCGTTCCCCTCAAGGCGCTCCGCGTGCAGTACACGATCCATTTCCGGCGCCGATGGTTTGGTCGTGCCATCGGCCCATGCGGCCTGAAAAGCCTTCGCCCGTTGCCGCTGGCAATAGAAGCATGGGCGGTGTCCGGCGCTGAGCGCCGTCGCTTCATCGAGGAAGAACAGCTCGGTCCAGCTTTGCCGGGCCATAACGGCGCGCCGGACGTTCCTGAAGTCGCAGACGCAGATGATCCACGCTCTCGTCGACCAGCGCCGTTTCAGCAGGGTGCGGGTTGACGGGTCGTGGATGATGCCGCGATTGCCCATGAAGGTCCCGCGCTGGGGAACGGCGGTGATATCGCCGAAGGGTGTGACACGGTTTTGCAGGGGCATTTGATGGCTTCCGGCTGTGAGGGGTCCATGCTATCGCAGGATCATCGTCAATGCGATCATCAGGCAGGTAGAATGCGCGTTCTTGTCGTACAGAATTATCAGAATACCGGATTGGGACTGGTTGGACAGGCCTTGGCGGAGGCCGGTGCACAGATTGATCTCGTGCAGGCCCATACCGGTGAAGAGCTGCCTGCCGATGATGCGGGTTACGACGCACTGATCTCGCTCGGCGGCGATCAGAACGCCCTTGCCGATGAGCAGTTTCCCTATCTTCCCGCGCTTGCCCGGCTGATCCGCCGTTTTGGCGATGCGGACAAGGCGGTGCTTGGCATCTGCCTGGGCAGCCAGCTCGTCGCACGCGGTTACGATGCCGAAAACATTCTCGGGCGCCCGCAGGAATTCGGCTGGCATGCGGTCACGGCGACGGCCGAAGCGGCAGCCGATCCCGTGCTGTCCGCTGTTCCCCACACCTTTCCGATCTTCCATTGGCACAGGGATACATTTTCCCTGCCGGAAGGCGCCGTGCATCTCGCCTCGAGCGCGATGACCCGCAATCAGGCCTTCCGTATCGGGCGGGCGGTGTACGGCATCCAGTTCCACTTCGAGGCGGACACTGCACTGGTCGAGGAATGGCGGCATGTTTTTCACGACGAGATCATGAGGGACAACCCGGCCTGGCTTGAAAACTATCCGGCGCGGGTCGCGGAAAGTGGCGCTGCCGCCGATGCCGCGGGTCTTGCTTTGGCGCGCGCCTGGGTCGCACTGATCTAGCGGCGGGCGATTCAGTTGCATCTGTGCAACAGGCAAAATTTGAATCAAATTGCCCCGTCGGTATTCATGGGGAGCGTGGCTTTCGTTCACTTGCTGGAAAGAATTGTGCGCTGTAGTTGCCGGGCCGGTTAGCTGGCATGAAGCCAGGCCGTAGAGACTGATGGAAACGCCCGAATGACTATGAAAAGTGCCGCCCTTTTGACCGCAATGATGCTTGCATCGATCCTTTTCATGGGCGCCGAACTGGTATCTGTTGATGCCGGAGGCCGCACCGTATCGAGCGATGGCTACGGAATCAGCTCCGCCTCGCGTTAAGACTTGTTCTAGACAATCGCTTCCAGAAAAGACTTGCCTTCAGCGTCGATCTTGATGGCGCTGAGGCGCCCGCTGGCATAGGCGCCGGTATCGAGATTGACCCGGTTCTGCCGCACTTCCACATCGCTGGCCGGTGTATGGCCATGCACGACAACCTTGGAATGCAACCGGGGATCGTCGAGAAATTCCCAGCGAATCCAGATCAGATCTTCAGGATTTTGCCGGTCGAGATCAACGCCGGGTCTGATGCCGGCGTGACAGAAGAAAAAATCGCCCAGTGTCATCGAGCGCCGCAAGCCGCGCAGAAACTCCACGTGGGTTGCCGGCACGGCGCGCAGCAGGGCGGAGCGTCCCACCGATACCGAAGCCGGATCGTCAAAATCGATCGTCACGCCATAGGAGCGCGCCGTCTGTCTGCCGCCGTGCCGGGCGAAGATTCCGTTGATGTCGCCGGTGGCCAGAAAATCCAGAAATCCGATATCGTGATTGCCTGCCAGCGTCAGCATGCGGTGATTCTTCCTCTGGGCATTAACCAGATGGTCCAGCACCCCCCTGGAATCCGGGCCCCGATCCACATAGTCGCCAAGGTGCACCGCCACCCAGTCGAACGGCGGTGACTTGGCGTTTTCAGCCAGAATGCGCCGGTGCATCTCCTGCAACAGATCGAGGCGGCCATGCACGTCGCCGATGGCATAAACCCGCAGGCGGTCGGGACCGCGCGCATGCTTGAAGTCGACTGTCTTCATGGGCGGTCCAGCTCCCTCTGCCTGCGCCGCAGCCGCGACGTTTCCTGCCAGGCATTGCTGCGTGCCGCGTCCTTTTGTGCCTGCTCGATAAAGTCGATGTGCCTGTGCACCGCAGCCCGCGCCCCCTCGGGGTCTGACGCCATGATGGCATCGGCGATGGATGTGTGCTGTAGCAGCAGCTTTTCCCGGGCGCCGGGAAAACCGTAGATGATGGTACGATTGTAGAACACATCATCGGCGAGCAGCCGGTAGCACGACCGCAGCGTGTGCAGCAGAATGATGTTGTGGGCGCATTCCCCGATGGTGCTGTGCAGTTCGACATCCAGCTCGGCTTCCCTTTTGAAGTCATCGGTCTCGAAGGCGCGCTGCATCGCGTCAACGATCCCGCGCAAAAGCAGGCGGTCATCATCCGTTGCCCGGCGGGCGGCATAGTCCGCTGCGATGCTTTCAATCTCCCGGCGATATTCTAGATAGTCCGCCGCGGCCTTCGGATGGCTCGAGATCAGGTCCATGACCGGCTTGGAAAAGACCTCGCCGATGACATCGGCAACGAACGTTCCGCCACCGTGGCGCACGACAAGCAATCCCTTGGCCTCCAGCACTTTGAATGCGCTGCGCAGGATCGGGCGGGATACATCGAATTGTACGGCAAGGTCCCGTTCGCCGGGCAAACGGTCGCCCACGCGCAGAACACCCTCAAGGATCAATGTTTCGATCTGGCTGACGATGTCGTCGGCCGTTCGGGAAGAATGGATGCGGGCAAAGACCGGGCTGCTCATGTTGAAAGTCGTCCGCAGGAGTGATGTGTCGTGCCAGCGTATCGGCAAATCACGAAACTGGTCAATTCTTTGATCCAGTGGGCAAGCGTCGCATAGCCGCAGCCTTCCGGCGCAAAGGAGCATTGAAAGGGCCGGTCATTGCGTTCACCATCTTGTGAACAGTCTATACCAAGGGGCCGATATGAAGGGGAAAAGACTGAAAACCGCAGCGGCGTTTTCAAATTCCGCCACCAGTCCGGGCGTGATGGGCTTTCCGGGGCACGCGGAGCGTTCCGTGGCGCTGGGAGAAGTGCATGCGCGGCCCTATCCATTGATCGATACGCCGCGCATTCTTATCCAGCTTGCATTCATGACCGAGGGCGGTTCCACCGTCGATCATGCGGTTCTGGCGGAACTCAGCCGCAGCATAGGTGTAGCCTCTCCGGCGCGCGATGCCCGCCACCACATCATGCCCTGGGGCAATGGCACGCTGCGCTGGGAGCGGCACACGGAATTCTCGACCTATCTGTGGGAAGGCCCGCTGCCGCGCAACGGCCAGGCAGCACAGCATCCCTTCGGGGAAGGCTTCAATCCGCCCGGCACGGTGATCGACGGTGTGCGGCTGGAGATCATCCGCAAGGACGCGGGCGCCGCGGCTTTGATT
This sequence comes from Phyllobacterium sp. NPDC097923, assembly GCF_044760925.1. NCBI lineage: Bacteria > Pseudomonadati > Pseudomonadota > Alphaproteobacteria > Hyphomicrobiales > Phyllobacteriaceae > Phyllobacterium > Phyllobacterium sp. NPDC097923. The sequence continues at coordinate 589,449 of NZ_JBIWBL010000001.1, forward strand.
GAGGCATTCGATCCGACAAGCCTCTGCTACAGCGATGTCGAGAACGGGCTTGCCTCCATCGTGACGGATTTCCGGCAGGACGGCGACGGAATGACCCGCATTCTCATCCTCGACGATGGCCTGTCGCCCGCCCGCGCCGGCGCCTTGTCGCAGCGTGTGATCGAAATCGAGACCTACCGTACGCTCGCCATGCTCGGACTGCCGCTGGCGCATTCCCTGTCGCCGCGCATCCGCCGCATCGAAGACCGCCTGGCTGGCCTGACGACGGAAATGCGCGCGCCGGATGCCGACAATCACAAACTGCTCGATGAGTTGACATCCCTTGCGGCGGAACTCGAAGCCGATGCGGCCTCGAGCCTCTACCGGTTCGGGGCAAGCCGGGCTTACAATGGCATCGTGCTGGAACGGCTGGCCGCGCTGCAGGAAGAGCCGGTGACCGGTTATGAAACCTGGGCAGCGTTCATCCAGCGGCGCATGGCACCGGCCATGCGCACATGTCATTCCGTCAGCGGAAGACAGGAAAACCTGTCGGAAAAGCTGTCGCGTGCCGCCACGCTGCTGCGCACGTCGGTTGATGTGGAACTGGAACGGCAGAATCGCGATCTCCTGAGCTCGATGGACCGGCGCGCGCAACTGCAATTGCGCCTGCAACGGACGGTGGAAGGCCTGTCGGTGGCCGCGATTTCCTACTATGTCGTTGGTCTGTTCTATTATCTTGCCAAGGGTGCCGAGGCTTATATGCCGGAACTGCACTCGTCGGTTGTCACTGCCGCCTTTGTGCCCATAGCGATCATTGCCATGTGGTTTCTGGTGAAATCGATCCGCAAATCCCACAATGATGACTGATCAGACCCGGTCCCATGGCGCCACGGGGCCGTAAAGGCCCGCGAGATAGTCGATGAACACCCGCACCTTTGCCGGGAGAAACTGCCGCGAGGGATAAATCGCGTAAATCGCGATATTATGCGAAGCAGCATAGTCGGTTAGCACGCGCACCAGCTGGCCGGCGGCAAGTTCCGGCCCGATATCCCAAGTGGAGCGCAAGGCTATGCCAAGCCCGCCAAGCACCGCGGCGCGCACCACCTCGCTGGAATTGGTCAGGATCGGCCCGGTCGGGCGCAGGGATACGCTGCCATCCGGTCCGTTCAACCGCCAGGGGTCGCCGTTGTGGGCGGCGAGGCAGATGTGGTTGTCAAGATCGGCAATGGAGCGCGGGGCTCCGTGTTCTGCGATGTAGCGCGGCGACGCGACAAGATACCGTTGCACCGGCGCAAGTTTGCGCGCGACCAGGCTGGAATCGGACAGTTCGGCAATGCGGATGGCCAGATCATAGCCTTCCCCGACGATATCGACGAATTCATCCGTCAGCACGAGATTGATGGACAGATCGGGATTGGCCCGCATGAAGGGTTCGAGATGCGGCGCAATATGCATGCGCCCGAAGGTGGTCGGCGCCGAGACTTTCAGCAGGCCATGCGCCTGTTCGGAACGGCGCGATACGAAAGCTTCCGCTTCCTCGACGCCCGACAGGATCGCCAGGACCCGCTCGTAATAGCCTTGCCCGGTTTCCGTCAGGGCAATCTGCCGGGTGGTGCGCTGCAGAAGGCGCGTGCCCAGTCGCTCCTCAAGCCGCCGCAGCCGCTTGGAAATGACGGCGGGCGATACGCCGAGCTCCCGTCCTGCCGCCGACATGCTGCCGGATGAAACCACGCGCGCAAAAATTTCCATGTCATTCAGATGATCCATCGGCGCACTCTTTCCGCGGGATCAGCACAAGGTCAAGCCCCTGAAGGGCCTGTCGCCCGGCGATAGGCGATGGCGCGCAGCAGCGGAACGCAGGGAATGTACAGCATCGCACCGGAAATCCAGACAAGGCCGCTCCAGTCGGTCCGTGTGGCGGCGTAGATGGCGGAAAACGCCACCGGCCCGATGATGCCGGTCAGGCTTGTTGCGCTGGCAAGGATGCCCTGAACTTCGCCGAGCCTGGTTTCATCCACCTGCCGCGTGATGATCGACTGGAGCGCGGGGCTGGCAATGCCGCCCATGGACAGGAAGACAAGGATCGGCAGGACCATCCAGCTCCCGCTCGCAAAGGCCATCAGCACATAGCCGATGCCATCCATGCCCATTCCGAGGATCAGCGTGCGCCTTTCGCCGAGCTTTTCAGTGATGGGACCGGTAAGCAGCCCCTGGACGAGCGCGTGGCACAGGCCGAATGCGGCAAGTGAGAGACCGACAGTCGAAACGCTCCAGGCGAACCGGTCCTGCGTGTAGATGATCCACAGCGCTGCGGGGACCTGACCGACGAGCTGCATCAGGGTGAACACGACAATGAGCGGCGTCAGGCTTTTGATGCCGGTCGCCCAGCGGAAACCGCCGAGCGGATTGAAGTTTTGGATCGCAAGTGGCGTTTTCACACCTTTGCCGGTTTCAGGCAGGAAGAAGAGTGCGAGCAGGAAGTTGACGCCGTTGAGCGCCATCGCCAGCAGAAACGGGTAGTGGATGCCGAATCCTCCAGCAATGCCGCCGAGCAGGGGACCGGCGATGAAACCGAGGCCGAAGCAGGCGCCGATCATGCCGAAGCGCTGTGCGCGGCCGTCTTCCGGGGTGATATCCGCGACGGCAGCGCTTGCGACGGACATGGTTGCGCCGGTGACACCCGAAATGACACGGCCGATATAGAGCAGCGGCAGCACCATGGCCGACGCCATGACCAGATAATCCAGCGTCGCCCCGGCCAGGGAGACAAGGATCACCGGCCGCCGGCCGAAACGGTCGCTCAGCGCCCCCAGAAGCGGCGCGCACAGAAACTGCATCAGCGCATACAGAGCAAGGAGAACGCCGTAATGCGCGGCAACGTTGTCCGCATGCGTCAGCCCCGTCAGCAATTCCGGCAGGACCGGCATGATCATGCCCACGCCGACAGCATCAAGGGTAACGGTCGTCAGAATCACGATCAGGGATTTGTCGAAAGTCATGGATAACTCTTATTTATCTTTGATAAGTAACTGGACGCATATCACTTATCGGTGATAAATTGTCAAGCATGGCAAAACGAAGTGATATCAAATTGCAGCGCGAGGCGGTCATACGAGCCGCTCTGGATCTGCTCGGCGAAACCGGGGTCGATGGCCTGACCACAAGACGCATTGCGGCGGCTCTGGGTGTCCAGCAGCCGGCATTGTACTGGCATTTCAAGGACAAGGCTGCTTTGCTCGATGCGCTGGCCGAGACCATCCTGATGGAAAACCACAGCCGCTCCCTGCCGCTGCCGGATGAAGACTGGCGGCATTTCCTGATCGAGAATGCGCGCAGCTTCCGGCGTGCCCTGCTCGCCTACCGCGACGGGGCCAGGGTCCATGCCGGGTCGCGTCCCAGTCCGGCGTTCTATCCCGCTGCGGAAGCGCAGCTCGGTTTCATGGTTGCCGCGGGATTTGATATTGTGGCGGCCGGGTACATCCTGCAGGCGGCCGGGCATTATGTCGTCGGTTCGGTGCTCGAACAGCAGGCCGCCATGGCAGCAAACGGACGGCTGGACCAGGGGACAGGGGCCGATCTGGCATCGGAAATAGGCGCGCAGTTTCCGCTGCTCGGTCAAGCCTTCGGGAAGCTCGACAATGTCTCGCCGGATGAAGGTTTTGAATTCGGGCTTGTCGCGCTCGTTGCGGGCTTTGAAAGTCTGCTGTGAGACGCGTCACTTTGGCTGTGTGCCACCTCCGTTCAACAGTTTAGACTGTTTACAAACTCGAATGGACACTGGTAAACATAATTTACCAGTTGAAGGAGTTTGCTGGGAGGAGGTTTCATGTCCGGATTGGTGATGCCGAAGGCCGATGCGGCGACCATGTCGCGCCGCAAGGAGATCGTTGCTGCCTTGCAGGCCATCGTTCCGGGTGAAGGCGTTGTCGACGTTACCAACGAAATGCGGGCGTTCGAATCCGATGCACTGACCGCCTATCGCCAGCTTCCGCTCGTCGTCGTGCTGCCGCAGACCGTGCGGCAGGTTTCGCAAATCCTGAAATATTGCCACGACAACACTGTGAAGGTCGTGCCGCGCGGGTCGGGAACATCGCTGTCCGGCGGCGCCCTGCCGCTCGAAGACGCGGTGCTGCTGGTCATGTCGCGTTTCAACCGCATCCTTGAAATCGATTATCCGAACCGTGTCGCTGTCGTGCAGCCGGGCGTGACCAATCTCGGCATCACCAAGGCGGTGGAGCACGAAGGTTTCTATTACGCGCCGGACCCCTCATCGCAGATCGCCTGTTCGATCGGCGGCAATGTCGCGGAAAATTCCGGTGGCGTGCATTGCCTGAAATACGGGCTCACGGCCAACAATGTCCTCGGGCTGGAGATGGTTCTGATTAGCGGCGAGGTCGTGCGGCTTGGCGGCAAGCATCTCGATTCGGAAGGCTATGACCTGCTCGGCCTGATGACCGGCTCGGAAGGGCTGCTCGGCGTGGTGACGGAAGTCACCGTCCGCATCCTGCAAAAGCCCGCAACGGCGCGGGCCTTGATGGTCGGTTTCCCCTCAAGCGAAACCGCCGGGCAATGCGTTGCCGATATCATCGCTGCGGGCATCATTCCGGGGGGCATGGAAATGATGGATCGTCCGGCGATCCACGCCGCCGAGGATTTCGTCCATGCGGGCTACCCGCTTGATGTGGAAGCTCTGCTGATCATCGAACTCGACGGGCCGGCGGTGGAGGTCAACCACCTGATCGACATGGTCGAGCAAATCGCCCGCACGAACGGCGCTTCCTCCTGCATCATATCGCAGAGTGAAGAGGAGAGGATGGCGTTCTGGGCAGGCCGCAAGGCGGCGTTTCCGGCCGTCGGGCGCATTTCACCGGATTACCTCTGCATGGACGGCACGATCCCGCGCAAGGAACTGCCGCAGGTTCTGGCGGGCATGCGCGCGCTTTCGGAAAAATACGGGCTGCGCGTCGCCAATGTCTTTCACGCGGGAGACGGCAATCTGCATCCGCTCATTCTTTACGATGCCAATATTCCCGATGAACTGCGCAAGGCCGAAGATTTTGGCGCCGATATCCTGCGGCTGTGCGTCAAGGTGGGCGGCGTTCTCACCGGTGAACATGGCGTGGGTGTCGAGAAACGTGAGCTGATGCCGGAAATGTTCAACGAGATCGATCTCAACCAGCAGATCCGCGTGAAATGCGCCTTCGACGACAAGCACCTGCTCAACCCTGGAAAGGTTTTTCCGCAGTTGCATCGCTGTGCCGAATTGGGGCGGATGCATGTGCATCGCGGCCAGGTGCCCTTTCCCGATATTCCGAGATTCTGATCGATGCTGTTGAAGATATACACGTTTGAGACCATGGCGCGCTGACATGACCATATTGACCCCTTCAACCGAGACCGAAATTGTCGAGGCGGTGCAATGGGCATTGTCCGAGGGCGCGCCGGTGGAAGTCTGCGGCCATGGGTCGAAGCGCGGGCTTGGCCGTCCGCTGCAGACCGAGCACACGATTGCCCTGTCGAACCATTCCGGCGTGACGCTCTATGAACCGGATGAACTGGTATTGAGCGCCAGGGCGGGAACACCCATCGCCGAGCTGGAAGCCCTGCTTGCCTCCAAGGGCCAGGCCTTTCAGTTCGAGCCCATGGATTACGGACCCTTGCTGGGACAGGCGGCGGGGCAGGGCAGTCTTGGCGGCGTCCTTGCCACCAATCTGTGCGGTCCGCGCCGGTTGAAAGCGGGATCCGCCCGCGATCACGTGCTGGGCGTGCGCGTCGTCTCGGGGCGCGGCGAACTGTTCAAATCAGGCGGCCGGGTGGTCAAGAACGTGACCGGCTATGATCTGTCCAAGGGCATGGCCAATTCCTGGGGCACCCTTGGCATTGCAACGGAAATCACCTTCAAGGTTTTGCCTGCGCCGGAGACGGAGACGACACTGGTCGTTCGCGGCCTGATGGATGACGAGGCCGCACGGGCCATGGCCATCGCCATGGGGTCGAGCGGCGAGGTGGCGTCTGCCGCGCATTTGCCGGTGAACATTTGCGGACGGATTATCGACGGCGTTCTGAAAGGCGAGTCTTCGACGCTGCTCCGGCTGGAGGGCTTTGCCCCCTCCGTTGCCGACCGTGTGGCGATGCTGCGGGGCCTGCTGTCGTCCGCCGGTGCCATCGAGGAAATTTCCGGGGAGATATCACGCAAGCTCTGGCAGGAAGTGCGCGATGTCATTCCGTTCGCCGATGGAACCGAGCGGCCGGTCTGGCGCGTGTCCATGGCACCGATGGAGGCCCACAAGCTGGTAGCATCCATGCGCATGGGCGCTGCGGCCGACGCCTATTATGACTGGCAGGGCGGACTCATCTGGATGCGGCTCGACGGAGAGCCCGAAGCGGAGGCAGTCCGGGCGCTCATCCGCAAATATGGCGGCGGCCATGCCACGCTGGTGCGCGCGCCCGACGCGGTCCGCGCGGCCACCCCCGTCTTCGAACCGCAGCCCGCAGCTCTGGCGGCCCTGTCGAAGCGGCTGAAACAGCAGTTTGACCCGGACGGTATCCTCAATCCCGGCCGCATGGTTGCAGGAGTGTAGCATGCAGACCAACTTCACCCCGCAGCAGTTGCTTGACCCCGGTGTTGCCGAATCCGAAAAGATCCTGCGCAAATGCGTTCATTGCGGGTTCTGCACCGCCACATGCCCGACCTATGTCACGCTGGGCAATGAACTCGACAGCCCGCGCGGCCGCATCTATCTCATCAAGGACATGCTGGAAAATGGCCGACCTGCCGATGAGCAGATCGTCAAGCATGTCGACCGCTGCCTGTCCTGCCTTGCCTGCATGACAACCTGCCCGTCGGGCGTGAACTACATGCATCTGGTCGATCATGCCCGTGCCCACATCGAAAAAACCTATAAACGCCCCGTGATGAACCGTTTCATCCGGGCGCTGCTGGCTTTTGTTCTGCCGCATCCCCAGCGCTTCCGCCTGTCATTGACGGCGGCAAAATTCGGCCGTCCCTTAGCGCCGCTGTTCCGGTCCGTCCCGGCACTGAAACCGGTTGCAGCCATGCTTGAACTCGCGCCGAAATCCGTTCCGGCAAAGTCACGCTTTGCCGAACCGGGCCTGCACAAGCCGGCGCGGGAAAAGCGGGGCCGTGTCGCCATTCTGACAGGCTGCGCCCAGCCGGTGCTGAAGCCCGGCATCAACGAGGCGACGATCCGTCTTTTGACCCGCCTCGGCGTTGAAGTCGTCGTGCCGAAAGGCGAGGGCTGCTGCGGCTCGCTCGTCCATCATATGGGCCGCGACGAGGCTGCGCTGGATGATGCCCGCCGCAATGTCGATGTCTGGACGCGTGAGTTGAACGGTGGTGGGCTCGACGCCATCATCGTCACGGCTTCGGGCTGCGGCACGACGATCAAGGATTACGGCCATATGCTGCGGCTCGATCCGGACTACCGTGACAAGGCGGCTGTCATCTCGGGGCTTGCCAGGGATATCACCGAATATCTGACGACCCTCGATCTGCCCGCACCGTCGCAACCGGCGGATCTCGTCGTCGCCTATCACTCCGCCTGTTCCATGCAGCATGGCCAGAAGCTGACACGGCAGCCGAAGGATTTGCTGACGGCGGCCGGTTTCACGGTCCGCGAGCCAGCCGAGGGGCATCTTTGCTGCGGGTCCGCCGGGACCTACAACATCATGCAGGCGGAGATTGCCCGCACGCTGCGCGAGCGCAAGGTGAAAAACATCGAGGCGACCGGGGCCAGTGTCATTGCGACAGGCAATATCGGCTGCATCACCCAGATTGCCAGCGCTGCGAAACTGCCCATCGTCCATACGGTCGAATTGCTGGACTGGGTTTACGGCGGCCCGCGGCCCGAAGGCGTGCCTGCGCCTGTCATGCGCGCTGCCGAGTAGGCAAAAGAAAGGCGGTGGCTCCATTGGAACCACCGCCCAGTTTCGGCACCGCCCCCGGTGCCGTCCCCACTAACTCTCACATCACAACGACTTTTGTGCCGACTTTGACGCGTTCGTAGAGATCCGTGACATCCTCATTGCGCATGCGGATACATCCGCTGGAGACGGCGTGGCCGATCGTCCAGGGCGCGTTGGTGCCGTGAATGCGATACAATGTATTGCCAAGATAAAGCGCGCGGGCGCCGAGCGGGTTGGCCGGGCCGCCTTCCATGTGAACCGGGAGAATCTTGCCCTTTTCTCTCTCGCGCTCGATCATTGATGCGGGCGGGCGCCAGTCCGGCCATTCCGCCTTGCGGGTGATGTTGTTGGTGCCGTTCCAGCCAAAGCCTTCCTTGCCGACGCCAACGCCATAGCGGCGGGCCTGGCCATCGGCTTCGACGAGAAAGAGGAACCGCTGGGACGTATCGATGACGATGGTGCCGGGTGCCTGCGGGCCACTATAGGCAACGGTCTGCGGCAGGAATTTCGGGTCCATGGCGCGCTTTTTGGGCTGCGCATCCGCGCCGGATTCTGCCGGGCGGCGGAATGACACTTCGCGCACGGCGGGGTTGGCCGCCTCTTCGGTCCGGGCGGGACGGCGTGCCTCGCGGCGATGCAGGCTTGTGCCGCGAGCCGGCGGGTCGCTGAGGACAACGCGGTCGCGCATATTGGCCGAGGTGCCAACGGGGCGTTCCCGCAGTTGCATGACCCACGGAGCGGACAGATCGGGGCTCATCACCACCGGCGGCCGGGTCGCGTAGCGCTCGCTGGCATGGGCGTGGACTGTAAAGGCGGTCAGGCAGGAGGTGACAAGCAGCAATGCGGTCTTCATCGGGCAATTCTCTTGGCAATCAACGCTCCTGACAGGATTTGTCAGGTTTCGGATTGAGTTTGCGCGCGTGGCGGTAGAAAAAAGTGAACGAGGATCAATAAAAAGCGATTCTTTCCGGAAACTATTTGTTGTGGTTACCGGATGGTTTCGGTCACTGGTTAATGCCAGATGAACATGTTCCGGAAGGACGGGCAGATGACGGAAGAAGCGCCGGTAAAGACGGGTTTGATGACGGGTGAGGATGGGCAAACCAGATGTTCCTGGCCCGGAGCGCTGCCGGAATATATCCACTACCACGATCACGAGTGGGGACGTCCTGTCACGGACGACCGCCGCCTGTTTGAAAAGATATGCCTGGAAGGCTTTCAATCCGGCCTGTCATGGCTGACCATCCTGCGCAAGCGCGAAAACTTCCGCGAGGCGTTCGACGGTTTCGATTTCGAGCGCATCGCCCGCTATGGCGAGAAGGATATCGAGCGGCTGCTGGCCAATGCCGGGATCATCCGCCATCGCGGCAAGATCACCTCGACCATCAACAATGCCCGGCGTGTCCTTGAACTCCTTGAGGAGAAAGGTTCGCTTGCCGCCTATTTCTGGAGCTTTGAACCGCCTGTTGAGGAGCGACCCAGACTTGTCGACTATGGCACGCTGATGGCCAATCCGACGACACCGGCGTCGGTGCGCCTCTCCAAGGATTTGAAGAAACGCGGCTTCAGCTTTGTCGGCCCCACCACCATGTATGCGCATATGCAGGCCATGGGGCTGGTGAACGACCATGTCGAAGGCTGCAAGTGCCGGGCGGAGATCGAAAAAATCCGCGCCAATTTCAAGCGTCCTGTCTGATCCACCTGTAGTAAACTGAAAACGGCATGCGGGCTTGCTTTGCTGCGGCAATTGCGAGCCGGTAATTCCTTGCCCTCCATGCCCTGATCGGTTAGAGCAAACTCCAATTCAAAGTTGATACTTCAAGGCATCGGATCAAAATCATGACAACGAAGGCAGACAGGTTGAAGGCGCGGCTGCCGCGCGGTTTTGTGGATCGGGTTCCCGATGATCTGCGTGCTGCCGACGCGATGATGGCCGACATCCGCAAGGTCTACGACCTCTATGGTTTCGAGCCTGTGGAAACACCGCTCGTCGAATATACCGATGCGCTCGGCAAGTTCCTGCCCGACCAGGATCGGCCCAACGAGGGCGTGTTTTCCTTCCAGGACGATGACGAACAGTGGCTGTCGCTGCGCTACGATCTGACGGCGCCTTTGGCGCGCTTTGTGGCCGAGAATTTCGAGAGCCTGCCAAAGCCCTACCGCAGCTATCGTGCAGGCTGGGTGTTCCGCAACGAGAAGCCGGGTCCCGGCCGTTTCCGCCAGTTCATGCAGTTCGATGCCGATACGGTCGGCGCGCCCTCCGTCTCGGCGGATGCGGAAATGTGCATGATGATGGCCGACGTGATGGAAGCTGTCGGCATCAAGCGCGGCGATTACGTCATCCGCGTCAACAACCGCAAGGTTCTGGACGGCGTGCTGGAGTCCATCGGGCTGGGCGGCGACGACAAGATGAGCCAGCGTCTGGTCGTGCTGCGTGCTATCGACAAGCTCGACAAGTTCGGCGTCGATGGCGTGCGTCTCTTGCTCGGTAAAGGCCGTCTCGACGAAAGCGGCGACTTCACCAAGGGCGCGGGCCTCGACGAGGCGGCGATCGCCAAGGTGCTGGCATTTACCTCAGCCGGTGGAGCCAATGGCAGTGAGACCATTGCCAATCTGGAAGCCGTTGTCGCCGGAAACGACAAGGGTGTCGAAGGCGTTGCCGAACTGGCCACCATCGAGGCTCTGTCCTCGGCTGCCGGTTATGGCGCGCGCATCCGCATCGATCCGTCCGTGGTGCGCGGCCTTGAATATTACACCGGCCCGGTCTTTGAAGCCGAACTAACCTTTGATGTCACCAACGAGAAGGGCGAAAAGGTCGTTTTCGGCTCCGTTGGCGGCGGCGGCCGTTATGACGGTCTGGTGTCGCGCTTCCGCGGCGAGCCCACGCCGGCAACGGGCTTTTCCATCGGTGTATCGCGTCTGATGACGGCGCTGAAGAACCTTGGCAAGCTCGACACGTCGGATAATGTCGGGCCGGTGGTCGTGCTGGTCATGGACCGCGATACGGCAAGCCTCGGCCGCTACCAGAAGATGGTTTCGGACCTGCGGCAGGCGGGCATTCGTGCTGAAATGTATCTCGGCGGTTCCGGCATGAAGCCGCAGATGAAGTATGCCGATCGGCGCGGTGCACCCTGTGTGATCATTCAGGGTTCGCAGGAACGCGACAATGGCGAAGTGCAGATCAAGGACCTGATCGAAGGTGCGCGTCTTTCGGCCGAGATCGAGGACAATACCGTGTGGCGTGAAGGCCGTCAGGCGCAGATCACCGCCAGGGAAAGCGATCTCGTCGCGGAAGTGCGCAAGATTCTCGAAGCCCAGGCTGAGGATCGCGCCAACGCCCTGAAGGCTGGCTGATCTGCTATGACCGGTTCCCGCGCTCCTGTCTTTGCCCCTGACCTTGCCACGCTGATTTCTGCGCGGGATGCGGAGCTTGTGGATATTCCGGTCATTCAACCAGCTGACCAGTTTCTGGATATGGCGGGCGAAGATTTGCGCCGCCGGATTTTCCTCACCGAGAACGAGAACGGCCAGAGCCTGTGCCTGCGCCCGGAATTCACCATTCCGGTCTGCCGCAACCATATTGAGCTCAATGCCGCGACGCCCAAGCGTTATGCCTATCTGGGGGAAGTGTTCCGCCAGCGGCGCGAGGGCGGCAACGAGTTCTTTCAGGCCGGGATCGAGGATCTGGGCGATGCCAACCGCGCCCGTGCGGATGCCCGTTCGCTGGCCGATGCCATTGCCTCCATCCGGCTTGTCGCGCCGAAAGCCGAACTTGAAACGCTGCTCGGCGATCAGGCGATTTTCGAAGCGGTTCTCGCGGCACTGGGCCTGCCACGCGGCTGGCAGAAAAAGCTGGCGCGCGCCTTTGGCAATCCGGGGCAACTGAAAAGCCTGCTCGCCGATCTCTCGTCCAGCCAGAAGAACGGTTCTCTGCCCGGCCGTCTCACTGCGCTGGTAGCGGACGGTGACGAGACCGGACTTGCCGCCGCGCTGGAACAGGACATGCAGGTGGCGGGTATTTCGCCGGGTGCAGGGCGCAGTCCGCAGGAAATTGCGCGCCGCCTGATCGAAAAAGCCAATCTGGCTTCGGTCAAGCTGCCGGCACAGGCCTTTGCTGCGCTCGAAACATTTCTCGCCATCCGGGTGCCGCTGCAGGCTGCTTCGTCTCACCTGCGCACTTTCTCGCGCGCCAATGAGTTCGATCTCGGACCGGCGCTCGATCAGTTCGAGGCCCGGGTTGTCGCCGTGCGCGAAGCGGGGATCGAGCAGGAAAATATCGTTTATGACGCAGCCTTTGGCCGTCCGCTCGATTACTACACCGGGCTTGTCTACGAGACTCGCGCGCTCGCCAGTCCTGATCTTGGCGCCATTGTCGGCGGCGGGCGTTATGACCGGCTTTTGACCATGCTTGGCGCCGTCGATTCCATTCCCGGCGTCGGTTTTTCGATCTGGCTGGACAGGCTGGAGAAAATTGCCGGAGATGCGCGATGACCATTACCCTTGCGCTTCCCTCCAAGGGCCGCCTCAAGGAACAGGCCCTTGAGGTCCTTGAAAAAGCCGGGCTGAAAGTCATCCTGCCCAAGGATCAGCGCAACTATCGCGCGCAGGTCGAGGGTGACAGCAGGATCGACATCCTGTTTCTGTCGGCCTCGGAAATCGCCCGCGAGCTTGGCTATGGCAGCGTTGATCTCGGGGTAACCGGCGAGGACCTCATCCGCGAGAGCCTGTCGGCAGCCGACGAGCGCGTGCAGATCGAAGCGCGGCTTGGCTTCGGCCATGCGGATGTGGTCGTGGCCGTGCCCGAGGTCTGGTACGACGTGTCGACGATGGCTGACCTTGACGATGTGGCTGCCGAGTACCGCCAGCGTCACGGCCGGCGTTTGCGGATCGCCACCAAATACTGGCGCCTGACCCAGCAGTTTTTCTCGCAGATGCACGGTATCCAGGTCTACCGCATCGTTGAAAGCCTTGGCGCCACCGAGGGCGCTCCGGCATCCGGTTCTGCGGATATCATCGTCGATATCACCTCGACGGGTTCGACCCTGCAGGCCAATCACCTGAAGGTTCTGGAAGACGGCATCATCCTCAAATCCGAGGCGTGCCTCGTTTCCTCGCGCCGCAGTGCCGATCCGACGGCGGTTGCGGCTCTGGCGCAACGCATACAGGCGGCGATAGCGCGCGGCTAAGCATCAACTATCCGTGATATCACGTGGCTTTGTAACTTTTACGGCCGCTCATACGTATTTCCCAACGAGATGACTGATATGTTTCGGTCATCCTGTTCAGGGAGACTTTGTCATGATGACACGCCGATCGCTTTTTGGCGGAGCTGTTCTGGGGCTTGGAGCGCTGATTGCCGCGCGCTTTTCCCCCCAGCCCAAAGCCTATGCAGCCGGTACTTTTGAAGTCGAGCATACGGATGCCGAATGGAAGAAGCTGCTCACCTCAGACCAATATGACGTGCTGCGCAAGGAAGGCACGGAGCGCCCGTTCACCAGCCCGCTCAACCATGAAAAGCGCAAGGGGACATTTGCCTGCGCCGGGTGTGATCTGGCTCTCTTCGATTCCGACACCAAATTTGACAGCGGCACCGGCTGGCCGAGTTTCTGGGCGCCGATCAAGGGTGCTGTCACGGAAGTGTCGGACAGTTCCTTCGGCATGACACGCACCGCCGTCAACTGCCACCGCTGCGGCGGCCATCTGGGCCATGTCTTTGACGACGGGCCGCAGCCGACAGGTCTGCGCTATTGCATGAACGGCGTCGCCCTTACCTTCAAACCAGCCGCCGCCTGATATCCGGGAAAGGATTATCGATATGAAATTGCGTCAAATTCTGCTCGCTTCCTGCCTCATCTTCACGCCGGTCACTGCCTTTGCCGAAAGCATCACCATGGTTCCGCCACCCGCCATGGACCAGACGGCAACCGCAAAGACGGAAACGATCGTTCTCGCCGGCGGCTGCTTCTGGGGCGTGCAGGGTGTCTACCAGCACCTGAAGGGTGTAACCAATGCCGTGTCCGGCTATTCCGGCGGCAAAAAGGAAACCGCGAGCTACGAGATCGTCAGTTCCGGCAACACCGGCCATGCGGAATCCGTCGAGGTGACGTTCGATCCCAAGGTGGTCAGCCTCGGCAAGATCCTGCAGGTCTATTTCTCCGTGGTGCACAATCCGACAGAGTTGAACCGGCAGGGCCCGGATTCGGGAACGCAGTATCGCTCGGCGATTTTCACCACAAATGAGGATCAGGCGAAGATTGCCAGCGCCTATATCGCCCAATTGGACAAGGCAAAGGCCTATTCGGGACCGATCGTCACCAAGATTTCCGCGCTGGACAAGTTCTATCCCGCGGAGGGCTATCATCAGGATTACGCGACGCTGCATCCTTCGCAGCCCTATATCGCCTATTATGATCTGCCGAAGATCGAGGGCCTCAGCAAACTCTTCCCGCAGGACTACCGGGACAAACCTGTTCTGGTCAGCGAGGCGAAAGCGTCAAACTGACGGGAAACCGGGACAATAAAAAGGCCGCGTTAAGCGGCCTTTTTCATGCAACATGGATCGATTTCAGCGAAGCTTGGCATCGACCGAAAGCGTGCCTGCACCATGCTGGGCCAGAACGAAGAAGCCGCCGGCGATTGCAAGGTTCTTGAAGAACTGGATGCTTTCGAACGGTGCCCAGTGACCGACATAGGCGGCGCCGAGCGTAAAGAGGCCGAGAAGAATGGCTGCATAGCGCGTCTGGAAGCCGAAGAGAACGGCAAGGCCGCCCACGAGTTCGACGAGACCGACGATAGCGGCTGTTACCGTTGGCAGCGGCAGGCTCTTGGCTGCAAAATATTCAGCCGTACCGGCCAGGTTGGTCAGCTTGCCATATCCCGCCGGGATGAACAAAAGAGTCAGCAGAATGCGGCTGATCAGCGTGACGATGGCATTGCTGGACGTTGTTGAGTTGGCAAGTGCGTTGTCTGACATGGGATCGTTCTCCAGAGTTTGTCGTGACAACCGAATACCTAAATTCGATTGTCAAACAAAGCCACTATTTTCTCGACGCATTGTTCACAATGAAATGATTTTCTCTTCTGATTCCGGTGCGATCATGCGTTCTGGACGAACGAGACGGTCGTAATCCTCGGCCGAAACGTGGCCGCTGGCCAGTGCTTCCTCGCGCAAGGTCGTGCCATTCTTGTGGGCGGTCTTGGCGATTTTGGCTGCATTGTCGTAGCCGATGGCGGGCGCAAGCGCCGTGACCAGCATCAGGGAACGCTCGAGCAGGTCCTTGATGCGCACTTCGTCCGCTTCGATGCCCTCGACGCAATTGTCGGCGAAGGACACCATCGAATCGGCAAGCAGGCGGATCGACTGCAGGACGTTGAGCGCAATGACCGGCTTGAACACGTTGAGCTCGAAATGGCCCTGGCTGGCTGCAACCGTGACTGTCGTCTGGTTGCCGAATACCTGTGCCGCGACCATCGTCAGCGCTTCCGCCTGCGTCGGGTTGACCTTGCCCGGCATGATCGACGAGCCCGGTTCGTTTTCCGGCAGCTTCAGTTCACCGAGGCCGGAGCGGGGCCCTGAACCCAAAAAGCGGATGTCGTTGGCGATCTTGAAGAGATCGGTGGCAAGCGCGTTCAGGCTGCCGTGGAAGTTGGCGAGCGCGCCGTGGCTGGCAAGCGCTTCGAACTTGTTCGGTGCAGTCCTGAAGCTGAGACCGGTGATATCCGACACCGCTTCGGCAAAGCCGGTATCGAAACCAACAGGGGCATTCAGGCCGGTGCCGACGGCGGTGCCGCCCTGCGCCAGCAGGAACACATCGGCAAGGCTCTGTTCGATGCGCTTGCGGGCATATTCCAAAGCGGCGCGATAGCCGGAGAATTCCTGGCCGAGCGTGACTGGTGTCGCATCCTGCGTATGCGTGCGGCCGATCTTGATGATGTCGGCAAAGGCCTTTTCCTTCTTCGCCAGGGCGGCGGTCAGATGGTCAAGGGCAGGATAGAGCCGCTTGGTCGCCTCGACGGCAGTGGCGATATGGATGGCGGTCGGGAACGTATCGTTCGACGACTGGCTCATGTTGACGTGATCGTTCGGATGAACCGGCTTCTTCGAGCCCTTTTCCCCGCCGAGCATCTCGATGGCGCGGTTGGAGATGACTTCATTGGCGTTCATGTTCGACTGGGTGCCGGAACCGGTCTGCCAGACGACGAGCGGAAAATGATCGTCCAGCTTGCCTTCGATGACTTCTTCCGCCGCAACGGTGATGGCGCGGCCGGTCACGTCGTCGAGCTTGCCGAGCACCATGTTGGTCTCTGCGGCAGCACGCTTGACGATGCCAAGGGCGCGGACGAGCGGGATCGGCATTCTTTCGCCGCCGATCTTGAAATTATGCAGCGAGCGCTCGGTTTGCGCGCCCCAGTATTTGTCCGCGGCGACTTCGATGGGACCAAACGTATCTGTTTCGGTGCGGGTATTGCTCATCGTGCTTTCTATCCTGTTGGAAGTTGCCGGAAGAACTACTGCTAACCTCCGCGCGAGGCAAGGTTTGCCAGGAGAATGTTGTTCTGGAAATCGTTCGGCAATGGGATAAAATCGATTATACGGCGTTCTGCGCAAACGAAAATTTCGGCAAGGTTACCCATGAATTCACCCCAGGAGACGCCTGTTCTTGCCAATTGCTCGGGACAGTATCGTGAGTCGGTGCCCCAGGCGGCGCTGAGGCCGCATTTTCTCTGTGTCTGGAGCCATGTAAGCCCGCATGCCTGGGGAAAGCCGGTGACCGTTGTCCCCGATGGTTGCGTCGATATTCTGTGGTCGCAAGGCCGTTTGAGTGTCGCTGGTCCCGATATCGCACCCCATGTGGTTGATCCCGGCATAACGAGCGTTGTCGGCATGCGTTTCGCGCCCGGCGCGGCCGCAAAATGGCTCGGCCTACCCATGTCCGAACTCGTGGGATTGCGTGTTGATCTCGGCGAATTGTGGGGTGCAAAAGCCGAAGCGCTTGTGGACACACTGAGCCCGGCGCAATCGGAGACAGAGGCAATGCAACGGCTGGAATCGGCTATTGCCGCAATGGCGGGTTCGATGGATCGGCCCGATGAGGTCATGTCCCATACCTTTTCGGCACTCGGCCGGGTGGGCGAAGGGTCGCACGTATCCCGGCTCGCAAGGCTTCTCGATATGAGCGAACGCACGTTGCGGCGGCACTGCCGGACACATTTCGGCTATGGTCCAAAGATGCTCGAACGCATCCTGCGCTTCCAGCATTTCCTCCGGTTGGCACAGTGTACGCCGGAAAGCCGCCTTGGCATGCTGGCATTTGAGGCGGATTATGCCGATCAGGCGCATTTGAGCCGGGAGGTAAAAGCGCTGGCGGGCATATCGCCCGGCGATGTCTTGCAGCAGATGGCGGCCTGATTGGCCGTTTTGTTCAAGACAGGCCGGGGCGATAAGCGATAGGTAACATGCAAATGGGGAGGACAGGCCGTGGTGACGCGTGACTCGCGAACTCTACAGGTTTCCATCGAACGGGATTGGCATGCGGTCTACGACTTCGCGTCCAATCCGGAGAATGTGCCGAAATGGGCATCCGGGCTGGCATCCGGTTTGCAAAAGCTCGGGGATGAGTGGCTTGCGGACGGGCCGGTCGGGAAACTGCGCATCCGCTTCGCCCCGTTGAATGCTTATGGGGTTCTGGATCATTGGGTTATGACGGAGACCGGCGAGGAGGTCTATGTGCCGTTGCGCGTGATCCCGAACAATGATGGCTGCGAGGTCAGTTTCACGCTGTTCCGCATGCCTGACATGAGCGAGGGGAAGTTTGCGGAAGACGCCGCATGGGTTTTGAGAGATTTGACGGCATTGAAAGCCGTTTTGGAAACGCAGCAGATATGAAGGACGGATGATGGCTCAATCGGGCAGGGACAAACGGATCGACTATATCGAATTCAACGTCAGCGATATCGGCCGCATGCGCGCATTCTATGGCGAGGCGTTCGGCTGGACATTCAAGGATTACGGTCCGGAGTATTGCGAATTTTCCGATGGCAATCTCACGGGCGGCTTTGCTGCCGGCGGTGACGTGCGAACCGGCGGCCCGCTGGTCATTCTGTTCGCCGATGACCTTGCCGATGCCCAGAAACGTGTCGAAAGCGCCGGTGGGAAAATCGTCAAGCCTGTTTTTGATTTCCCGGGCGGGCGGCGCTTTCACTTCGCCGACCCGGATGGCTATGAACTCGCGGTCTGGTCCGACAAATAGGCGGACCGTTCAGGCGGCAAGTTTCAGCATGTGCGCGTCGTAGCGCTCCATGAACTGGCGCAACAGCTGCGGATATTCCGGCGTGACCGCCGCCTTGACGCTCGGACGCTCCGACAGGGCCTGGCGCCACGCCCGGACCTTCGGGTAAGCGGCAAACACGCCATGTTCCGTGAGTGTGTCGAAGGTGTCGAAATAGCGGAAAACGGGTGCGAACACCGCATCGACAAGGCTGAATGTCTTGCCGGCAAAGAACGGCCCGTCGCCGAGAACCTCTTCGAGGCGGGCAAACTTGGCTTTCAGTGTCGCAAGCTTGTCGTTGAACAGCGTGGCATCGCCTGTGGTTTCAAGTGACCAGATATCCGAAAGGATGGTCGAGCCGAATTCCATCCAGCCACGATGGCGGGCACGCTCGAGGGCATTGTCCGGGTGCAGGCGCGGTTCACCCTCGGTCTCTTCGATATATTCGGCAATGACCGAGCTTTCGAACAGGACAGCCTCGGAGCCATCGTCCTGTTCCACCTTCAGCAGCGGGACCTTGCCCAGCGGCGATATCTTGAGGAACCAGTCCGGCTTGGCATTGAGATCAATGTAAATCTTCTCGAAGGGCACGCCTTTTTCCGCCAGTGCAATCGCTGCGCGCTGCACGTAGGGGCAAAGGAGATGGCTGATCAGGGTCAGTTTCTTGGTCATGGCGGGTCTCCCTATTCGTGATGGCTGAACAAGCAAAAAGGGCGGCCGTCGAAACGGCCGCCCTTTGGAATTTATGCGGAGCGCGCTGCCTTCAAGGCCTTGCCCCACCAGACGAGCTGATCGAGCTGGTTGGTGGCTGCCTCATTCAGATGGGCATAATCGCCAAGCGTCTTTTCGCCCTTGACCACGCTCAGATATTCCGGGAACGAGATGTGGATACCTGTCTTGACCGAGGCTGCACTCATCTCGACGAAAATCCCGCGCAGGTGCTCGATGGCCCGTGCGCCGCCGACACCGCCATAACCGACGAAACCGACCGGCTTGTGGATGAAGTCGCCAAGATCGATCGCGTTCTTCAGCACGCCCGTTGGTGCGTGGTTGTATTCGGCGACCGTAATGACATAGGCATCGAATTCACGCAGCTTCTTCTTCCAGCGTTCCGCCGTCTCGCTCTGTTCCGTGGTTGCGCGCTCTTCACCGAAAAACGCCATCGGATAGTCGATGAGATCAAGGATTTCGACCTCGACATCGTCGCGTTTGCCCGCAACGTCGGCGATCCATTTCGCCGGGAACTCGGCAAAGCGGCCAATGCGCGTGCTGCCAACGATGATGCCGATCTTCAGTTTCGTCATATTCAGAATTCCTCAGGTTTTTTGCTGTGGTAACTATTGGTTACTGGCGCTATATAAGTGACTGTTGAAAATACCCGCAAGGAGGCACTTTTTTGAAACCGAAGCACTTCCAAGTAACCTCTGCCTGTACGGCGGTGAATCACATTCTGGCCCGTGTCGGTGACAAATGGACCGTGCTGGTTATCAACTATCTGGGTAATGGTTCAATGCGCTTTAACGAGTTGAAGCGAACCATCAACGGGATTTCGCAGAAGATGCTGACCAGCACGTTGCGCGGGCTTGAGCGTGACGGCTTCGTCACCCGGACCGTCTATCCGACCATTCCGCCGCGTGTGGATTACGAGCTGACCGATCTTGGCCGCGAGCTGCTGGTGCCGGTGCGCGGGCTGGCAGATTTTGCCATTCAAAACGAGCAACGTATCGCCAATGCGCGGGCACGGTTCGACAACGCCACCGGCGTGGCTGACATCGCCGCCTCATTCGCGGAAGCGGCGGAGTAACGCGTTCACCATCATCCTTGAAAGTAAGGTAAAAATGCCTTACTTTGTTGCGGGTTAAACAGGTGGCGATGTGATGAGCGTACTGACAGTGACGGCAAAGGGCCAGGTTACTCTTCGAAAAGATGTCCTTCAGCATCTGGGTGTGCAGCCCGGCGATAAAATCGTGGCGGAGCTTCTGCCCAATGGAAAAGTTGAGGTTCATGCCGCCAAGCGGTCTGGTTCCATCGAGAATTTTATCGGACTTCTAAGCCGCCCGGATCAAAAACCGCTCAGCGTCGAAGAGATTAATGAGATCATTGCTGACGGATGGACTGGTCTCAAAAAATGAAGGCCACGCTTGATACCAACGTTCTCCTCAGGGCCGTTGTCCAAGACGATCCGGTCCAGTCCGTCACCGCCGCCAACCTCCTCAGAGACGTTGAATTGGTGGCCGTCAGCACGACATCCCTGTGTGAATTCTGCTGGGTGCTCGCCAGAGGCTATAAGTTTGATCGAAGCGATATTGCGCGAGCCGTGCGTGCATTGACCGAAAGTGAAAATGTGGCCTTCACCAAAGCTGCCGTCGAGGCCGGCCTTGCGGTGCTCGACGCGGGTGGCGACTTTGCCGATGGCGTGATCGCCTTCGAAGGGCAGCGATTGGGCGGTGAAGTATTCGTCACTTTCGATAAAACTGCTGCCACTCTCGTTGGAGCAAGTGGTGTGTCGGTAAAGCTCCTATCGGCTTAACAGGCTGTATCCGAGCGATAATCCTCTTCGATAGAACCCTGCTTAAAACACAGACAACAAAAAAGGCGGGCCAAGGCCCGCCTTTTCCGTATGCGATTGGCGTGGACTGATTAGAAGTCCATACCGCCCATGCCGCCCATTCCGCCGCCTGGCATCTGGGGAGCGCCGCCATTGTCCTTCTTCGGAGCTTCGGCGATCATGGCTTCTGTCGTAACAAGAAGACCGGCAACCGATGCTGCATCCTGCAGAGCCGTACGAACAACCTTGACCGGGTCGACGATGCCCATGACGATCAGATCGCCATATTCACCATTGGCCGCATTGTAGCCGTAGGTTTCCTTCTTGCTCTCAAGGATCTTGCCGACAACGATGGAAGCTTCGTCACCTGCGTTCGTTGCGATCTGGCGAGCCGGAGCCTGCAGCGCACGACGAACGATGTTGATGCCAGCGTCCTGATCGGAGTTTGCACCCTTGAGTGTCAGGTTTGCCGAAGCGCGGAGCAGGGCAACGCCACCGCCAGGAACGATGCCTTCTTCAACAGCAGCACGTGTTGCGTTGAGAGCGTCGTCGACGCGGTCCTTCTTTTCCTTCACTTCAACTTCCGTTGCACCGCCAACGCGGATAACGGCAACACCGCCAGCGAGCTTGGCAAGACGTTCCTGCAGCTTCTCACGGTCGTAGTCCGAAGTGGTTTCGTCGATCTGCTGCTTGATCTGGCCGACGCGGGCGTTGATTTCGCCCTTCTTGCCATGACCGTCAACGATCGTGGTGTTTTCCTTGGTGATCGACACCTTCTTGGCGCGGCCGAGCATGTCGAGCGTAACGCTTTCGAGCTTGATGCCGAGATCTTCGGAAATAACCTGACCACCGGTGAGGATCGCGATGTCTTCCAGCATGGCCTTGCGGCGATCGCCGAAGCCAGGAGCCTTGACGGCAGCAATCTTCAGGCCGCCGCGCAGCTTGTTGACGACGAGCGTTGCAAGAGCTTCGCCTTCGACGTCTTCGGAGATGATGACGAGCGGCTTGGAAGTCTGGACGACAGCTTCGAGAACCGGCAGGAGAGCCTGGAGGTTCGAGAGCTTCTTTTCGTGCAGAAGGATGTAGGCGTCTTCGAGGTCAGCAACCATCTTTTCAGGGTTGGTGACGAAGTATGGGCTGAGGTAGCCGCGGTCGAACTGCATGCCTTCAACGACTTCGAGTTCGGTGTCAGCGGTCTTGGCTTCTTCGACGGTGATAACACCCTCGTTGCCGACCTTCTGCATTGCCTTGGCAATCATTTCACCGATTTCAGTCTCGCCATTGGCAGAGATCGTGCCAACCTGCGCGACTTCTTCCGAAGTCTTGATCTTCTTGGCGCTCTTGCCGAGCTGCTTGACGACTTCTGCAACAGCAAGATCGATGCCGCGCTTCAGGTCCATCGGGTTCATGCCGGCAGCAACAGCCTTGCCGCCTTCCTGAACGATTGCCTGGGCCAGAACAGTCGCAGTCGTGGTGCCGTCACCGGCAATGTCGTTCGTCTTCGAAGCGACTTCACGGACCATCTGTGCGCCCATGTTTTCGAACTTGTCTTCAAGTTCGATTTCCTTGGCAACGGTTACGCCGTCCTTGGTGATGCGCGGAGCGCCGAAGGACTTGTCGATAACGACGTTGCGGCCTTTCGGGCCGAGCGTTACCTTGACAGCGTCCGCAAGGATATTGACACCGCGCAGCATGCGCTCACGCGCGTCGCGGCCGAATTTTACTTCTTTGGCAGCCATTTTATCTCTCCTGGGATTGAACCCGGTTTGATCCAAATTCGTTGATTAAAGGGAAAACCGGCTGATTAGCCGAGGATGCCCAGAATGTCGGATTCTTTCATGATCAGCAGATCTTCGCCGCCGATCTTGACTTCCGTGCCCGACCACTTGCCGAACAGGACATGATCGCCTGCCTTGACATCGAGCGGGATGAGCTTGCCGGCTTCGTCACGAGCGCCGGTACCGACGGAGACGATTTCGCCTTCCTGTGGCTTTTCCTTGGCAGTATCCGGAATGATGATGCCGCCTGCAGTCTTTGCTTCGGATTCGATACGGCGTACGACGACGCGATCGTGAAGCGGGCGGAACTTGGTCTTGGCCATGGTTAGAACCCTTGATGTTGGTGTCAAAACGGTGAAGCGAACGAGTGATCGTCCGCGTTATTAGCACTCACAAGTGACGAGTGCTAACTGGGCTCGGAAATAGTGGGCAGCCATGGAAGAGTCAAGGGAGAGGTTTGCCGAATTTCGGCGAAAGACTGAAAAGCAATGCACGCTGGCGCGTCTTCAGTCATGCAAAATCATCCCATGCAATTGTGAACCAATGATGACGCGTCTGCGTTTATGCGGCCTGCGACCGCACCGTTGCAGCCTTTGCCGCTTCGGAGCGCAGATGGGTATCTCCCCAGACCTTGAGGGCCGATATGATCGGCTCCAGACTGCGGCCGTGCTCCGTCAGGGAGTATTCCACCTTGGGTGGTACCTGTGCATAGACCTTGCGTGTGATGAAGCCGTCGGCCTCCAGCTCGCGCAACTGGTTGGTCAGCATGCGCTGGGTAACGCTGTTCAGGTGACGGCGGATTTCGTTGAAGCGCAGCGTACCGGACATCAGGTGAAAAAGGATCATGCCCTTCCATTTGCCGCCGATGAGATTGAGCGTTCCTTCCACCGGACAACCCGGTGCACAATCAAAATTCGTATGGCGGATGCGCGGCATCACGGTATCCTTTATGACACTATATGCAATTTATGTGCATTCTTGCACTGTTCGAACATAGCGCGCATTTGAACAGCGTCAACTTATCTGGAGAATGCTTATGCGCGCCATCGTCTATTATGAACCGCAGCCGATCACTGCGGAAACCTCACTCGTCGATATCAATCTGCCCAAGCCCGAAGCGCAGGGGCGCGACCTTTTGGTCGAAGTGAAAGCCATATCGGTCAATCCCGTCGATACGAAAATCCGCGCCGGTGCAAAGCCGGAAGCGGGCCAGCCAAGAGTTCTCGGCTGGGATGCGGCCGGTATCGTTACTGCGGTGGGGCCGGATGTCCGGCACTTCAAGGTTGGCGACGAGGTGTTCTATGCGGGAGCGGTGGATCGCCCTGGAACCAATGCCGAATATCATCTTGTGGATGAGCGCATCGTTGGCACGAAGCCGAAGTCCCTCGATTTCAGCGCCGCCGCCGCCCTGCCGCTGACGTCGATCACCGCATGGGAAATGCTGTTTCACCGGCTCCACATCGACATACCGGTGGTTGGCGCAGCCAACGCCATTCTGATTATCGGCGGTGCCGGTGGGGTCGGTTCGATTGCCGTGCAGCTTGCGCGCAAACTGACCAACCTGACGGTGATCGCCACGGCCTCGCGCCCGGAAACCCGCCAATGGGTGGAGGAGCTGGGCGCACACCATGTCATCGATCATTCAAAGCCGCTCGCCGCGCAGGTGGAAGCGCTCGGTCTGGGCACCCCCGCCTTTGTCTTTGCGACGACAAACTCCGATACGCATCGCACGGAGATTGCGGCACTGATTGCACCGCAGGGCCGGTTCGGCCTGATCGATGATCCGAAAAGCTACGATATCATGCCGTTCAAATGGAAAAGTGTTTCCATCCACTGGGAGGTGATGTTCACCCGCTCGCGTTATGACACTGTCGATATCGAGGAGCAGCACAAGCTGCTCAACCGGGTGGCGGAACTCGTGGATGCCGGCACGCTGCGCACCACCCTTGCCGACGATCTCGGCACGATTTCAGCCGCCAATCTGAAGAAAGCCCATGCGCTTATTGAAAGCGGCCGTGCCCGCGGCAAGATTGTCCTGACCGGCTTTTAAACAACTGCAGCGGGCAGGGCGTCCATGCTCTGCCCGCTATCGCGTTATCGCGCAAACCGCAGCCAGCCGATGATGGTCACCGCAAGATAGGTGCCGCCGCAGATGAGGAGGAGATCGACGGGGCTGACGCGGCTGCTCATCATCGGGGCAACCAGCATGCCGACGAGCATGCCGACATGGGAGGTCACGATATAGATGCGTGTGGCCGGTGCGATATCGGCTGACGGCAGCAGGGTCTGGCGCAGGGTTGCAAAGGCGACGTCCTTGAAGGGGCCACCGAAACCCGACACTCCCGAAGCAATGACAAAGCCGACGAGACGCCAGTGCACAGGTATCGGTGCGGCGGCGGCCAAAGCCATCAGCAGGATGCCTGTGCCGGTTGTACATACGCCGAGATAGATCATCCGCGCCGGATGTTCCGGCATGGGACGATTGCCGACAACGAGATTGGCGATGAGATTGCTCACTCCGAATGCCGCGATCACCAGACCGTAGAGCCCGAAACCAGTTGTCAGCGACGCATCGAACTGGCTGGAAATGATCAGGGGAACGGCGAGGAAGAAGGCCACATACCATGCGCCGCCAATGAAGGCATTGCTGTCGAGCAGGAAGCCGAGCAGCGGTTGCCTGTGCATGGCGCGATAGCCGTAGGACAGGCTGGCGAGCGGGTGTTTTTTCTGCTGGCTCACGGGCGGCGCGACCGGTGTCGAAGACAAAGGCAATGCCATGATCGCTGCCGCTGAAAGCAGGAAGCTCAGGGCATTGGCGGTGAAGAAATGAATGGGGGCTATGATCGCGCCAGCCAATGCAATCAGTCCGGGGCCAAGCAATCGCGCCAGCCTGTTCGTCGCATCGAGCAACGCATTGGTGCCGGCCAGCAGGCTCGGCTCATTGGCGATCAGCTGCGGCAGAATGGTCTGCAGCGCCGGCAGGAACAGGGCTTCCCCGGTGGCAAGAACCGCGACGGCCAAGGCAAGCACCCAGGCGTCCGGTTGTCCTTCGATCATCCAGAAGAGAACCACGAGCACCAGCACGGCGCAGCGGCAAAGGTCGGCGCCGATCATCGTGCGGCGGCGGTCCCAGCGATCCGACATGGCGCCACCCAGGAACAGGACGGCAAGGATGATCGCCGATTTGACCGCAGCGATGTAACCGGCGGCCGGGCCGAATATATCAACGGCAATCCAGCTCAGCGCGACCGTATAGAGCTGGTCGCCGATGGCCGACAAGGCAAGGCCAGACCAGAGCAAACCGATGGAGCGCCGGCGGAGCAGTGTGATGAATTGCATGGGGCGAAAACAGGCTTGTGGTGGATCAATGCCACAAGGTTATTGCAAAATCTTTGCAGTGAATATGACAACCTTGACGGTTTATGTCAGGAGCCTTCAGCCGTCCTCGCGCACGTGGTGGGCCATATCCATCAGCATGCCGCTGACGTGTTGGTCGGAAAGCGCATAGAAGATTTGCCGGGCACGCCGGTCGCCGCGCACCAGGCGGGCGCTGCGCAACAGACGCAAGTGATGGCTGACCAGCGATTGCGACAGGTGCAGGCTTTCCGCGATATCGCCGACGGATCGCGGCGCATCGAGGCAATAGAACAGAATGCGCAGGCGGGTCGGATCGCCGAGGAGTTTGAAGGTTTCAGCCAGGCTTGCGGTATCGGATTCCGTTGGCATCGTCATGGCCGTCAATGCTTGTGTCCCGCGTGGCTGTGATCATGGCCGGCGTGATTGCCGTCCGTCTCGTGATCTCCCGAGGCGGAGGCGGGCTGTAGCCCGATTTCGCCTTCGTCATGCGGCATATCCGGCCAATCGATGGCGATGGTGGCATGCTGGATGTCGAAGCGTTTGGCGAGCTCCGTCTCGACGGTCTTCACAAGATGGCGCGGGTCGGTTCCGTCCTTTGGCTGGACATGCAGCGTGGCAAGCGCCTTGCCTGACGTGATCAGCCAGACATGCACGTGCCTGACGGCAGCAAGCCCTGCAACTGCTCCCATGAGATAGGTCTGGATTTCCTCCGGTTTGGCATTTTCAGGCGCACCTTCCAACAGGATGTGCAGCGCGTTGCGCAGCAGGGCCCAGGCGCTGCGCAGGATCAGCACGGAAACCAGGATGGAGAGAATCGGATCGATGGGCGTCCAGCCGGTAAAATAGATGACGATGGCTGCGCTGATGGCGCCGACTGAGCCGAGAAGGTCGCCCATGACGTGCAGGACGGCGCCCTTGATGTTCACATGTTCCTTGTCGCCACGGGTCAGGATCCAGAACACCAGTATGTTGATGAGCAGCCCGACGACGGCCACGAGGAACATGGGCCCCGCCAGAATTTCACCGGGTGAGCGGAAGCGGTTGATCGCTTCGATGGCGATCCAGACGACAATGGCAAAGAGCGCGATGGCATTGATGAGGCCGGCAATAACCTCGAAGCGCAGATAGCCATAGGTGCGGCTTTGATCCGCCGCGCGCTGGCCAAAGCGGAACGCGGCATAGGACAGGGCAAGCGCACCGGCATCGGTCAGCATGTGTCCCGCATCGGCAATCAGCGCCAGCGAACCGGACATGACGCCGCCGATCACCTCGATGATCATGTAGGAGAACGTGATGACGAAGGCGATCAGCACCTTGCGCTGATTGTCATTGGTTATTTTGGGGCCATGGTCGTGCCCTGCGTGCGACTGCGACATTGTTCCGGCTCGTCCCGTTGATGACATACGACATATAAATACATGTTCATATATTGTATGTCAATTGCAGCGAGTCCGAACGGTGGTTTGTTCGATCCGCCGGAAGGCCTCCCGGCGGATCGCCATCGGTGCGATCAGGCGGCCAGCCGCGTTCCAGCCTCATCCAATGTGATGTGGCCGAGAAACTGGCCGCTGGTGACAGCCGGGGTTTCGTCCTCGATGGCGTGGGCAAAAATCACGGCCTTGTCGGCTTCCAGCTTCTGCAGATAGGCATGAAGGTCGGGATACTCCGTTTTGAGGTCGAAGAGACCGAGATCCTCGCCCCAGCGGGCGATGCCGATCATGTAGGCGTCGGCAATCGTCCTGTTGGCGCCGACAAGCCAATCCCGCCCCTGCAGATGGGATTGCAGATAGGCGTAGCCGGAGGCGGCTTTCTCCCGCGCCAGGTCGCGCAGTATTTTGATCGCCGGATCGCCCTCTTTCAGCTTGTAGGCGGTCCAGGCCGACGAAAAGGCCGAGTGAAAGCTAGTGTGCAGATAGGCCAGCATCTGGTTAAGCCTGTCATGCGCCTCGGTGCCCTGAGCAAACCCCAGTTGCTTCCCGAGATCGCGTGCGGCGATGTTGTGGAGAATGGCAAAGCTTTCGCGCAGGCTGCTGCCGTTTTCCAGAAGCAGCGTCGGTGTCTGGTGCATGCTGTTGACACGGCCGTAGATAGCGCTCTTCGACTTGGCCAGCATGTCGACGCGGGCAAGGCGATAGGGTTGGCCGAGCCATTCCAGCGCGACGATTGAACCGAACGAGCAGCCATGCGGCACGCCATAAAACAATACGGGTTCCATTTTCATTTCCTCATTTTTTGAATGTCATACCGCGGTGAAAATGAAGATGGCGATATCGGTCACTATTGTAAAGAAGGCACAAAAATGTCATGTTGGTACAAATTTTATACCAACAATCAGATGGAATGGTCGTCATGAAAGATCTGGTTTCCAAATGCCCCGTCGAAAATGCCATGCTGGTGCTGGGCGGGCGCTGGCGCATCCTGCTCATCTACTATCTGCTGGAGGGAACGAAGCGTTTCAGCGAACTGCGCCGTGACATGCCGAAAATTTCGCAGCGCATGCTCACCCTTGACCTGCGCGCACTCGAAGAGGCCGGCTACGTGACCCGCACGATCATTCCGCAGGTTCCGGTGCGTGTCGAATACAGCCTGACGGAGGAGGGGTGGCGCCTCAAGACGCTGGTCGATGTGCTCGGTGAATGCGGTGACCGGCTGGCCAGCCGCGGCTACGTCAAGGCTGCAGCGTGATTACCAGGGGTGCGTGGTTCGACAAGCTCACCATGAGGGAAGTTTGTGGGCTGCAATCAAACCACCTCCCTCATGGTGAGCTTGTCGAACCACGCACGATTGTTCTGCCACATTCCAGATGAGCTGAAGAGCCAGAAGCGACAATCACAGGTGACACGATTGCCGCTATCGGCTAAGCGATGCCATCTTATTCGCTCCGGCAATCTGAAAGGATCGGCATGACCGACATGGTACATTTGCAGCGTCTCGATGCGCTCAGAGACCGTTATGATGTTCTCCTGTGTGATGTCTGGGGTGTTCTGCACAATGGTATTGATTCCTTCGCGGCCGCATCCAATGCGTTGCAGCAGGCGCGGGAAGCCGGGCAGACGGTGATCCTGATCACCAATGCGCCGCGGCCATTTGCCGGTGTGGCCCAGCAGATCAAGATGCTCGGTGTACCCGACGCCGCCTATGACCGCATCGTCACATCGGGCGATGTCACGCGCGACCTGATCCGCAACGCGCCGCGCCGCGTGTTTCATCTGGGGCCGGAACGCGATGAAACCTTGTATGAAGGGCTTGATGTCGAGCTCACCGAAGAGCGTGAAGCGGATGTCGTGGTCTGCACCGGCTTTTTCGATGATGATGCCGAAGGTCCGGACGACTATGCCGACATGCTCACGCGCTTTCGCTCGCGCAACCTGCCGTTCATCTGCGCCAATCCCGACATCGTCGTCGAGCGCGGCGACCGGCTGATCTGGTGTGCAGGTGCCCTCGCGCGCGATTATGGCCAGTTGGGCGGGCGCACGCTCATTGCCGGAAAGCCGCATCGCCCCATTTACGAAGCGGCCATTGCCGCGGCGGAGGCCGTGCGCGGCGGGCCTGTCGACCTTGCGCGCGTGCTCGCCATTGGTGACGGCATGCTGACGGATGTGAAGGGCGCCGATCTCTTCGGAATCGATGTGCTCTATATATCCGGCGGCATTCACGCCGGCGATTATGTGAGAGGCGGCATATTTGATCTGGAAAAGCTGCTCGGCTTTCTCAAGAAGCATGGCAGCAATCCAGTTGCCACCATGCCGGCTCTCGCCTGAGGTACACGCACCATGCCGATTCTACGCCTGACCGACCCTTCGCATCTGCCGCAGCATCTGAAGGGCGCCGTGGTGGCGATCGGTAATTTTGACGGTGTGCATCGCGGCCATCAGGCTGTTCTGGGGCGGGCGCTTGATGCCGCCCACACCGCCGGAAAGCCTTCGCTGGTTCTCACCTTCGAGCCGCATCCGCGCAGCGTCTTCATGCCGGATCAGCCGGTCGACCGGCTGACGCCCGCAGCGGAAAAAGCCTCCATCCTGGAAGCGCTCGGTTTCGATGCGGTGGTGGAATGCCATTTCACCCGGGACTTCTCACAGCTTACGGCCGATGTGTTCGTGGACGAGATTCTCGTTGCCGGTCTTGGAGCGAGCCGCATCGTGGCGGGGTTTGACTTCCACTTCGGCAAGGGACGCCAGGGCGGTCCGGCCTTTCTCATGGATGCCGGGGAAAAGCGCGGCTTTCAGGTCACGCTCGTCGATGCGTTCCGCGACGAGGGCGGGCAGGCCATTTCATCCAGCCGCATCCGCGAACTTCTGGGTGCGGGCGACATTGTCGAAGCGTCGGGCCTCCTGGGGTACCGCCACCGGATTCGCGCGGAAGTGGTGCATGGCAAGCAGCTTGGCCGCACGATCGGCTTTCCCACGGCCAATATGGTGCTGCCACCCGAGACGCATCTGCAGGAAGGCATTTATGCCGTGCGTTTTCGCCGTGCGGACGGCACGCTCCACGACGGTGTGGCCAGCTTTGGCCGCAGGCCGACCGTGGATACCGATGGCGCGCCGCTGCTCGAAACCTATGTCTTCGATTTCACCGGCAATCTCTACGACGAAATCTGTGCGGTTTCGTTCTTCGGCTATTTGCGCGGCGAGGAAAAGTTCGACGGGCTTGAGCCGATGATGCAGCAGATCAGGCGCGACGAGGAAGAAGCGCGTGCTCTGTTGCAGGGGGTGAAACCGTTATCCGCTCTGGACGACACGATTAATTTTCGATGAAACGGTAAATTGTTTACCATAAGAATAAATCCAATTTTATCTATCCTTCGCTAGCGTCATTCTCAAATCTGCCGCCCTCCCAGGCGAAATTTTGGAGTGATTTCATGCATGTTCGTCTCGTCGCCGCTCTTTCGGGCGCCCTTATACTTGCCGGTGCCGTCCCGGGCTCTGCCGATGATTATTATTACGAAGGCCAGCAGAACCAGACGGCGGCTGCGCCTCGCCAGCATTGGTGGTCGGGTGACTGGTACCTGACTCTCGGTGCCAAAGGCTTCATCGCCCCGCGCTATGAAGGCGCCAAAGACTATCTTCTGCGGGCCGCGCCGGTTATCTCGCTGGGCCGTGCCGGAGCCGCCGCCCGTTTCAGCTCCCTCAATGACAATGCGTCGATCGGCTTGATCGATACAGGCGTGTTCCGCACCGGTATCACCGGCAAGCTGATCACCGGCCGCGACAGCGGCGACGCGAATCTCAAGGGCGTGCATGATGTCGATTGGGGTGTCGAAGTGGGCGGCTTCGCCGAATTCTATCCGACGGACAATATTCGCGGCCGTGTCGAGGTGCGTCGCGGTATCGGTTCGCATGACGGCGTCGTTGCCGACTTTGCCGTCGATGCCTTCAAGGACCTGACGCCGACTGTGCGCGTTTCGGCCGGGCCGCGCGCCACCGTAGCGTCGCGGGATTACTTCAAGCAGTATTACGGGGTGAACCCGACGGAAGCGGCTGCATCCGGCCTGTCGACCTACCGTCCCGATGGCGGCGGTCTGAAATCGCTTGGTCTCGGCGGTCAGATCACCTGGAAGGCGACGGACAAGATCGAAACCAGTGCCTATGCGGAGTATAGCCGCCTGATGGGACCGGCGGCCGATTCCAGCATCGTCAAGGAGCGCGGGTCGGCCAATCAGGCGACCTTCGGCCTGCAGGCAACCTACCGTTTCGACTTCGCGCTTTGATCGATATATCGGGCTGACGCGAAGTTTATTGCGTCAGCCCCTTTATTCTGGAAGCAGTGATTGCTAAAAGCGCGCTCATGAAAACTGTTTCCTGGACCCTTGCACAGTCCATACCGCTTCAGACACCACGAATTACTGGCCCGGCCTTCCGGTTTGCCTGAAGCCTAGGCTTGCGGGTGCGGAAGGTCCGGGTTTTCCGGATGCGCCATCGCGCTCTTTTTTGATTTTCGTCACATCTTTGCCTGCTGCGATCACGCGCGGGCCTGTTCACAAGCTGGAAAAATGACCGACACCGCCAACCCACTCGACTATTCGAAAACACTTTATCTGCCGCAGACCGATTTTCCGATGCGCGCCGGCCTGCCCGCCAAGGAGCCGGAATTCGTCAAGCGCTGGGGTGAGATGAATCTCTACAGGAAATTGCGCGAAGACGGGAAGGGGCGCCCGCTCTACGTGCTGCATGACGGTCCTCCCTATGCCAATGGCAATATCCATATCGGCCATGCGCTGAACAAGATCCTTAAGGACGTCATCACCCGCTCGTTCCAGATGCGCGGTTTCGATTCCAATTATGTTCCCGGCTGGGATTGCCACGGCCTGCCGATCGAATGGAAGATCGAGGAACAGTACCGCGCCAAGGGCAAGGACAAGGACGACGTGCCGATCAACGAATTCCGCAAGGAGTGCCGTGAGTTCGCCGCCAATTGGATCAAGATCCAGTCCGCCGAATTCAAGCGCCTCGGCATCGAGGGCGATTTCGACAATCCCTACACGACGATGGCTTTCCATGCGGAAAGCCGCATCGCCGGGGAATTGCTGAAATTCGCCATGTCGGGCCAGCTCTATCGCGGTTCGAAGCCGGTGATGTGGTCGGTGGTCGAGCGCACGGCGCTGGCGGAAGCCGAGGTCGAGTATCAGGACTATGAAAGCGACACCATCTGGGTGAAATTCCCGGTCGCAGATGGCGCGGGCGATCTTGGCGCGGCGCATGTGGTGATCTGGACCACGACACCATGGACCATCCCGGGAAACCGTGCGGTCAGCTATTCCCCGCGTATTGCCTATGGGCTTTACGAGGTCGAAACCGCAGAAAATGATTTTGGACCCCGACCGGGCGAAAGGCTGATCTTCGCCGATGCGCTTGCGGAGGAATCCGCGGCCAAGGCCAAGCTGACCTTCAAGCGGATCAAGACCGTTTCGGCCGACGAGTTTGCCGCCATGACCCTGGCGCATCCTTTCAAGGGGCTGGGCGGCGGTTATGAATTTGTGGTTCCGCTGGTTGCCGGTGATCACGTCACCGACGATGCCGGTACCGGTTTCGTGCACACTGCTCCAAGCCACGGCCGCGAGGACTTTGACGCCTGGACTGCTGCTGCGCGTGAACTCGAGGCGAAGGGTATTTCTCCGGCTATCCCGTTCACCGTTGATGATGCCGGTTTCTATACCAAGGACGCTCCGGGTTTTGGGCCGGACCGCGACGGCGGCGCCGCGCGCGTCATCGACGACAACGGCAAGAAGGGCGATGCCAACAAGGCCGTCATCGAGGAGCTTATCGCGCGCAGTGCGCTGTTTGCCCGCGGCCGGCTGAAGCACTCGTATCCGCATTCATGGCGTTCGAAGAAGCCGGTGATCTTCCGCAACACGCCGCAATGGTTTGTCTATATGGACAAGGATCTGGGCGATCTGACCACATTGCGTTCGCGCGCCCTGGCGGCGATCGACGAGACCCGTTTCGTACCCGCCGGCGGCCAGAACCGGCTGCGTGCCATGATCGAAGACCGTCCCGACTGGGTCCTGTCGCGTCAGCGCGCCTGGGGTGTGCCGATCTGCGTGTTTGCCGATGAGAATGGCAACGTGCTCAAGGACGATGCGGTCAATGCCCGCATTCTCGAAGCATTCGAGCAGGAAGGCGCCGATGCCTGGTTTGCCGAAGGCGCGCGCGAGCGTTTTCTTGGCGAAAAGGCAAACGAGCCGTGGGTGCAGGTGCGCGACATTCTCGATGTCTGGTTTGACTCCGGCTCGACCCATGTCTTCACGCTGGAAGATCGTCCTGACCTGAAATGGCCTGCCGATGTCTATCTGGAAGGCTCCGACCAGCATCGCGGCTGGTTCCACTCGTCGCTGCTGGAAAGCTGCGGTACCCGTGGACGTGCGCCCTACAACACCCTCGTCACCCATGGTTTCACCATGGATGAGGAGGGGCGCAAAATGTCGAAGTCGCTCGGCAATACGGTCACGCCGCAGGATGTGATCAAGGATTCCGGCGCCGATATCCTGCGCCTGTGGGTCATGACCACGGATTATTGGGAAGACCAGCGTCTGGGCAAGAACATCATCCAGACGAACATCGATTCCTATCGCAAGCTGCGCAACACCATCCGTTGGATGCTTGGCACCCTGGCCCACGATGCCGGGGATGAAATCGCCTATGCTGATATGCCGGAACTTGAAAAGCTGATGCTGCACCGTCTCGCCGAGCTCGATGAGGTGGTCCGCTCGAGCTATGATGCCTTCGAATTCAAGCGCATCACGCGTTCCCTCATCGATTTCATGAACGTCGAATTGTCGGCGTTCTACTTCGATATCCGCAAGGATGCGCTGTATTGCGATGCGCCGTCCAGCATCAAGCGCCGTGCGTCCCTGCAGGTTGTACGTCACCTGTTCGACCGTCTGGTAACCTGGCTTGCGCCCATGCTGCCGTTCACCACGGAGGAAGCCTGGCTCGACCAGTATCCCGCCGCCGTCTCGGTTCATCTCGAGCAGTTCCGCGCGACGCCGTCCGAATGGAAGAACGAAGCTCTCGCCGAGAAGTGGCGCAAGGTGCGCGATGTCCGGCGGGCCGTCACAGGCGCGCTGGAGCTGGAGCGGGCGGACAAGCGCATCGGTTCGTCGCTTGAGGCTGCGCCGGTGGTCTTTGTCACCGATCCGGAATTGTTCGCTGCCGTTTCTGATCTCGATATGGCTGAAATCTGCATCACCAGCGCCATCACGATCAGGAACGAAGCAGCTCCGGCCGGGGCCTTCATTGCCGAGGACGTGAAGGGCGTGGCGGTCGTTCCGGAGCGCGCATCGGGTACAAAATGTGCCCGTTCATGGCGTTATACCCATGATGTCGGATCTGATCCGGCCTATCCGGATGTGTCGGCCCGCGATGCGGCGGCACTGCATGAACTGGCAAAACTCGGCAAACTCGCCATTTAAGTGTATAAATGCGGATCATTCTCTGGATGATCCGCATTTTGCTTAACAATAGGTTGCTTCGGCTTGCTTATTGGGACAGGCCTCATGTAAAAGGCTTGCCATTGAGTTGCCTGATTTAACAGGCAGGGCATTGATCAAGCATATTGACTCGGCGGAGTCGGCAATATGAGCTTGAGGCGAAAGTGGCGAGTATGGATTTGAACGGACGTATTACGGTTCTTGGTGCAATGCTGGCGTCCTTGACGCTGGCCGGGTGCATGTCGTCACCAACCTATGGCACCAACAAGACATCTGGCAGCCAGTTGCTGGACGACGTTTCCAATATCGCTTCGTTCAGTCCCAAGAAAAAAGACCCGATAACCTATAATCCGCGCCCGGATCTCGTTCGCCCTGTCGCTGGCAAGCCAGGCCAATTGCCGGCGCCACAGGAAAATGCCGTCGCCGCGAACGCTGCGAAGTGGCCGGAATCACCGGAACAGCGGCGCAAGCGTTTGCGTGATGACGCTACGGCCAATCAGAACAATCCCAACTATGTGCCGCAAATCGAAAATGACACGCCGCCCGCAACAAGGGCTGTCGATAATGGCGAGCACGGCGTCTACAACGACAGAAACCCGCCGCCCTCTGGCGTGAGCACGGCAAGCAAGCAGTCTGCGGAATTCCGCGCTCGCCGCCTTGCTTCGACCGCCGGTTCGGCGACCACGCGGCGTTATCTGAGCGAGCCGCCGCTGGCCTATCGCGCCCCGGCACCGACGGCCGCTGCCGATGAGCTTGGCGAAGACGAAGCCAAGAAGGAACGCGACCGCAAGGCCGCTGCCCGCAAGGACAAGGGCTTCAGCTTCAAGAACCTCATTCCCTGGAATTGATGCCACCGGAATTTGAACCGCTGCATGACACGTGAAAGGCTCCTTCAGGGAGCCTTTCTTTTTGGGACGTCAGAAAGCGTCTTGCCTTTGCCTTGATGTACCGGGACTATTGCGTCACAGCTTGTCAGTTGAGGGCCACCGATCTTGCGTCTTTTGCGTCTTCCCGGATTGATTATTCTCATTCTCCTGACAGCCTTCGGTTTTTTCTGGGGCGGATTTGCGCTCTGGTATCAACTTCCTCTCGACCTGCCCGGTGTGACGGGCGGTGTGATTGTCTGGGTCCTGATCGGG
Source organism: Phyllobacterium sp. NPDC097923 (assembly GCF_044760925.1). Lineage (NCBI taxonomy): Bacteria > Pseudomonadati > Pseudomonadota > Alphaproteobacteria > Hyphomicrobiales > Phyllobacteriaceae > Phyllobacterium > Phyllobacterium sp. NPDC097923. The sequence continues at coordinate 625,370 of NZ_JBIWBL010000001.1, forward strand.
CTTGTGGTTCTTTGGCTCGAGGTAACGGGGCGGGTGCGGCGCGCCCTGATTGTGCTCATTCCGGTCATGGCAGCCCTCCTGTTCTGGTGGAGCACCATAACCCCGTCGCTCAATCGCATCTGGGCGGATGATGTGGCGCAGACCGTCACGGGAACACTGGTCGGCAATCATGTGACGCTGGCCAATGTCCGCAATTTCGAATGGCGCAGCCAGACGGACTACACGCCGCGCTGGGAAGTCCGGTCCTATGATCTGGAAAATCTGGCTTCGGTTGATGTGTTTCTGTCGTACTGGTCGAGCCCGGCCATTGCGCATACGCTGGTGAGTTTCGGTTTCAACAATGGTGATCAGGTGGTTTTCTCGGCCGAGATCCGCAAGAAGCGGCACGAGCAGTTCTCGGAAATCGGCGGCTTTTTCAAACAGTTCGAGCTGGCGATGATCGCCGCCGACGAGCGTGACATCATCCGGCTGCGCAGCAATATCCGCAAGGAGGATGTGTATCGGTATCGGGTCAACCTGACGCCGGAAATGCGGCAGGCGCTGTTTCTCTCCTACCTCGATACCGGCAACCGGTTGTCCAAGCAGGCGCAATTCTACAATACGGTGACGGCCAATTGCACAACGGTGATCTTTGACATGATCCGGGCAATCACCCCCGGTGTGCCGCTGGACTACCGCGTCATCCTCTCCGGTTACCTGCCCGGTTATCTCTATGATCTCGGCGCCATTGACCGGAACAAGCCGCTTGAAGCGGAGATCGAGGCGGCTTCGATCAACCAGCGCGCCATGGATGCCGACAAGGCGGAAGACTTTACCACCCGGATACGCGCCGACAATTAGAGCCTTTTTGCGCGGAAGAATTCCTTGAGGATGGTTTCAGCTTCCTGCTCGCGGAAGCCGGAATAGACCTCCGGCGCGTGATGGCAGGTGGGCTGGGCAAAAAATCGCGCACCGTTTTCCACTCCGCCGCCTTTGATGTCCTGCGCTCCGTAGTACAATCGCCGGATACGGGCGAAGGAAATGGCGGCAGCGCACATCGTGCACGGCTCGAGCGTGACATAGAGATCGCAACCCGTCAGACGCTCATCGTTCAGCGCTTCGCAGCCCTGCCGGATGACCAGAATCTCCGCATGGGCGGTGGGATCGTTGCGTTCCCGGGTGCGGTTTCCGGCCTGGGCCAGAACCACGCCGTCCTTCACCAGAACGGCACCGACGGGCACTTCGCCGCGTTTTGCCGCTGCCTTCGCCTCGGCCAGGGCAAGGTCCATGGGTCCCATAGGATCAGTTTTTTGGTTCACGCTGCACTCATGGTCCAGAATTTACTCGCAAGCTGCCGTCATAGCTGGTAGTTAGCCCCGCTGAAAGGCAAACATTCCATGACCAGTTCAAATGATGACGGAAAGGGCGGTAAACGTCCCTTTGAAAAGCGCAGCTTCGACAAGAAGGGCGCCGATGGCGGCCGCGGTGGCCGTCCGGCTCCGCGCAAGTTCGATGACGGAGCGCGGGATCCCGCGACGCGCGGTCCGCGCAGATCATCGCATGAGGAAGCGCCGGTCGACGACAGCGAGCGCATTGCCAAGCGCCTTGCCCGCGCAGGGATAGCCTCGCGCCGCGAAGCCGAGACAATGATTGCTGCAGGCCGTATCTCGGTCAATGGCAAGGTGCTCGCCAGCCCCGCGATCAATGTCAAGCGCGAAGACCGCATCGAAGTCGACGGCAAGCCGTTGCCGCAGAAAGAACGCACGCGCCTGTGGCTTTACCACAAGCCGGCCGGTCTGGTGACAACCAACCGCGATCCGGAAGGACGCCAGACGGTTTTCGAATCCCTGCCGAAGGATATGCCGCGTGTCCTTTCCGTCGGACGCCTGGATATCAATACCGAAGGTCTTCTGCTGCTGACCAATGATGGCGGCCTGTCGCGTGCGCTTGAATTGCCGTCCACCGGCTGGCTGCGCCGCTACCGCGTGCGTGCCCATGGCAGCGTGACCCAGGAAAAGCTCGATACGCTGAAAGACGGCATTGCCGTCGAAGGCGTGTTCTATGGCGCGATCGAAGCCACCCTTGAACGCGAGCAGGGTTCGAACGTGTGGATCATGATGGGCTTGCGCGAGGGCAAGAACCGCGAAGTCAAGAATGTGCTCGGTGCGCTTGGCCTGTCCGTCAATCGCCTGATCCGCATTTCCTATGGCCCGTTCCAGCTTGGTGATCTGCCCGAGGGTTCGGTGCGGGAGATGAACGGCCGCACCCTGCGTGACCAGCTTGGTGAGCGCCTGATCGAAGAATCCGGTGCCGATTTCGAGGCGCCGATCATCAATGTCTTTTCCAACGATGCGGTGAAGGGCGAAGCGGTACAGCAGCCGGCTGCCGATCGTCCGGCACGCCGTTCCTCCGAATGGATATCGAGTGCACCGGTGGCGAAAAGCCGTGGCCCGCGCAAGTCCAAGGACGAAAGGCGCGAAGAAGGCCTGTCGCGCCTGACGACCGATCGCAGCGAACGGCCAGGAGCCTCGCGCGATGCACGCGGCGGCCGCGATGAACGTCCGGCCCGTGCACCGCGTGCGGACGACCGCAAGCCGCGCGATGCCGCTGGCCCCAAGGGTGCGCGCGGCGCAAAGGCTGAAGAGGCCGCGCCTCCACGTGCCCGTTCGGCCAATGTCTGGATGGCGCCGGGTGCACGCCCGGTTGGCAAACCCAAGGCAAAGACCGGCGAACCGCGTGGCGAGCGCCGCCATTCCGATGCACCGCGCACGGAACGGCCGCGCCGTTTCGAGGAAGGTTCCGCGCGTCCTGCGGGTGACCGGCCGCAGCGTGAACGTCCTGCCGGTGCCTATGCGGGCGGCGACAAGCCGCGCAGCTATTCCCCGCGTCCGCCCCGCGGCGATGACGAGCGGGCCGAGCGTCCGAAGCGTTCCTTCGGATCGGATCGGCCGGAAGGTTCTCGCGATGGCCCGCGTCCACCGCGCCCGCCACGGGTGGGCAAGCGCGAACGCGCCGAACTGAAGGAGCGGGAAGCCGCCGGCGGCAAACCGTCTTTCCAGTCCGAGCGCCCCAATCGCGCCGAACGTCCATATGGCACCAGCGGTCGCCCAACCCGGCAGGATGGCCGCTCCGGTGACCGGCCCTATGGCGGACCGAAAGGCGCGGCACCGCGTGGTGCGCCGTCGGGTGCTCCCAAAGGTCCGCGCGGCGGTTCCGGCGGCGGCGCAGGCCGTCCGCCACGCAAGCCCAAGCCATAGGCGTGGACTTGATGCGGATTGTCGGCGGCAAATTTCGCGGGCGGGCATTGGCGACGCCGAATACCAATGCCATCCGGCCGACGACGGATCGGACGCGGGAAAGCCTGTTCAACATTCTGGTGCACAATTATCCCGAAAAGTTTGAAGCGACCCGCGTGCTGGATCTTTTCGCCGGAACAGGCGCCCTGGGGCTTGAAGCCATATCGCGGGGCGCGCGCTATGGCGTCTTCATTGAGGAGTCGACGGAAGGGCGCGGCCTGATCCGCACCAATGTCGAAGCCTTCGGTTTGCTGGGCAACACCAAGATTTTCCGCCGCGATGCCGCCAAACTCGGCGATGCCGGCACGATCGAGCCGTTCGATCTCGTTTTTGCCGACCCGCCCTATGGCAAGGGCCTGGGCGAACTCGCCTTCAAATCCGCTCTTGAAGGCGGCTGGCTCAATCCCGACACACTTCTCGTGCTTGAAGAAGAGGCCGAAGCCGTGATCAACCTGGATTCGCGATTCTCGGTGGCCGAAGAACGCCACTACGGCGGAACAATCATACGATTTGTCACGTTGAGCGGCTAAGCAAACGACCGGACCGGAAAACTTCCGGCTTTGAACAGAATTGCGAAGGAAGATTGATGTCGCAAATAGTGAGCCGTACCATTGCGGCATTGGTTTTGGCCGGAACAGTATCGACCGCCGGTTTCATTCTTCCCGCACACGCCCAGACGATGGCGCAGCTCACCGCGGAGGTCCAAAAGGCCGATAGTGCCGGTGTCTCGTCCTTCCGTTTGGACAATGGTCTCGAAGTGGTAGTGATACCCGACCATCGCGCGCCGGTCGTCACCCATATGCTCTGGTATCATGTCGGATCGGCCGACGAAGATCCGGGCAAGTCGGGCATTGCGCATTTCTTCGAACATCTGATGTTCAAGGCCACCAAGACCTATCCGGCCGGTGAATTCTCCCGCAAGGTGGCTGAAATCGGCGGGCGTGAGAATGCGTTCACCTCCTATGATTACACCGCCTTCTTCCAGCAAGTGTCGCCGCAGGCGCTTGAAATGGTCATGACCTATGAGGCGGACCGCATGGAAAACCTCATCCTGAACGAGGATGTGGTGAAGACCGAGCGCGACGTGGTGCTCGAAGAGCGCCGGTCGCGCACCGATACCAATCCCGCTGCCCTGTTGTCGGAAGAGGTCAACGCGACGCTCTATCAGAACCACCCCTACCGCTTCCCGGTTATCGGCTGGTTGCACGAGATGCAGCAGCTCAACCTCAAGGATGCGCTCGCCTTCTACGAAAAATTCTACACGCCAAACAATGCGACGCTGGTTGTCTCGGGCGATGTCGATGCAGCGGCGGTCAAGGCGCTGGCGGAAAAGACCTATGGCAAGGTGCCGCGCCGTTCGGAACCCGGCAAACGCATGCGGCCGCAGGAACCGGAACAGAACACCAAGCGCACCGTATCCCTTGCCGACCCGCGCGTATCGCAGCCAAGCTTCCAGAAAATATGGCTGGTGCCATCCTATAACAATGCCAAGCCCGGTGAAGCCGAGGCGCTTGATCTTCTGAGCGAAATCCTCGGCGGGTCCACGCGCAGTCGCGTCTATCAGGCGCTGGTCGTGCAGGATGGATTGGCCGCCAGCGCCGGCGTCTATTACCAGGGCGGCGCGCTCGATGACGGCACATTTGCCGTCTATGGTGCACCGCGCGGTTCAGCCTCCCTGCAGCAGGTGGAAGCCGGCGTGGATGCGCAGATTGCCCGCATCATCAAGGACGGCATTACATCAGATGAACTGGAGAAAGCCCGCAACCGCTTTCTGAAGAGCGTTATCTTTGCCCGCGACAGCCAGGCGGGCATGGCCCGCATCTATGGCTCGACGCTGTCGACCGGTCAGACGATCAAGGACATTCAGGAGTGGCCGGATCGCATCCAGGCGGTGAAGGTTCAGGATATTCAGGACGTGGCCAAGCGCTATCTCGTCGATTCGCGCTCGGTGACCAGTTACCTGATGCCGGAGAACGGCAAGCCTGACGAGAATATACCGTCGACGGGTGAGACCGCGCCGATGCAACCACAGACCGAGGGAGTCATCCAATGATCCGCCTGTTGACACCCGCTTTCAACCGGATGGCCGCCGCCTTGCTGCTGGTCATCCTCGCCGTGGCACCGGTCTATGCGGTGGAAATCAAGGAAGTCGTTTCTCCCAAGGGGATTCGTGCCTGGCTGGTGCAGGATGACTTCGTTCCGCTGATTGCCCTGCGGTTTTCCTTCGAGGGCGGTTCGGCGCAGAACCCCAAGGGCAAGGAAGGCCTCGCCAATCTGATGACCGGGCTTTTCGACGAGGGCGCCGGCGATCTCGATTCCGATGCATTTCAGGAAAAGCTCGACGATGTCGGCGCTGAAATGGCTTTCAATGCCGAGGATGACCGTATTTCCGGCGCCATGCGCATGCTTGCCGACAAGCGCGATGAAGCGGTCGATCTCTTGGCGCTTGCCGTCAATGAGCCACGCTTCGATCAGGCGCCGATCGACCGCATCCGCCAGCAGGTGGTTGCCAACATCAAGGCCGCCGAGCGCGATCCGAATACCATCGCCGGCCGCAAGTTCGCCGAAGCGCTGTATGGCGATCATCCCTATGGCCGCCAGTCGCAGGGCACCGAAGCCAGCCTGGCATCGATCACCCGCGATGATCTCGCCGCCTATCACAAGCGGGTCTTTGCCCGTGACCATCTCATTGTCGGCGTTGTCGGTGCAATCAGTCCGGAACAGCTGGGACCGCTGCTCGACAAGGTGTTTGGCGATCTGCCGGACAAAGCCCAGCTTGATCCGATTGGCGATGCCAAGCTGGCCTTGGGCAAGACAACCCGCGTCGATTATCCCCTGCCGCAGACATCCATTTCCATGGTCTATCCGGGCGTGCGGCGTCAGGATGCGGATTTCTTCCCGGCCTACATCATGAATCACATTCTGGGCGGCGGTACCTTCTCCTCGAGAATTTACAGCGAAGTGCGCGAGAAGCGCGGCCTTGCCTATTCCGCCGGTTCCGCCCTCATCAGCAGGGATCACATGGCAGCCCTGACCATATCCACGGCAACCCGCTCCGACAGGTCCGGGGAAACCCTGCAGATCCTCAAGGATGAGGTTGCCCGCATGGCCAAGGACGGTCCGACCGAGCAGGAATTGGTCGAGGCCAAGAAATATCTCGTCGGCTCCTATGCCATCAACAATCTGGATTCGTCATCGGCCGTCGCCAGCACGCTGATCGGCCTGCAGGATGAGCATCTGGGCCGCGACTATATCGACAAGCGCGCGGATCTGATCAATGCTGTGACATTGGATCAGGTGAAGGCAGCGGCGCGCAAACTGCTTGAAACCGATCCGGCCATTCTGATCATCGGGCCGCCCCAATCCTGATCAGCCGGGGATATGTCATGAGCGCACGCGATCTCGAAAGTGTTTCCGGTTCTGCGGGAACCAGCGTCGTCAGCTGTTCGCCAAGCTTTGCGGTTGCTTTTGGTGGCGGCGGGGCGAGGGGACTGGCGCATATCAATGTCATCGAGGCGCTGGACGAACTCGGCATCAGGCCGGTCGCCATTTCCGGTTCTTCCATCGGCGCCATCATGGGCGCGGGCATGGCAGCGGGCATGTCCGGCCGGGACATACGCGACTATGCGGTGGCAACATTGTCCCGGCGCGCCGAAATCGCGGCGCGGCTCTGGCGCCTGCGCCCGGCGACCTTTGGCGAAATGTTCGGCGGCGGCATCCGCTTCAGCCAGTTCAACATCGAAAAGCTGCTCAAGACCTTTCTGCCGGAACAGATACCCGATACGTTCGAGGAACTGCCCATTCCGCTCAGCGTCACCGCAACGGATTTTTACGGTCAACGGGAAATTCCCATCCATCAGGGTGATCTCTTCAACGCCATAGCCGCTTCCGCGGCCATCCCGGCGCTGTTCCGTCCGGTGCGCCGCGACGACCGTGTGCTGATCGACGGCGGGATCTACAATCCGGTGCCCTTCGATCATCTCAAGGACAAGGCTCAGTTCGTCATCGGTATCGATGTGGTCGGCGGCCCGGAAGGCGACGGCCGCAAGTTTCCGTCGTCGATTGACGCAATGTTCGGCGCAAGCCAGCTGATGATGCAGTCGATCATCGCCACGCGGTTGCGGACCGATCCGCCGGCAATTTTCCTGCGGCCCAGCGTTGCCCGGTTTGGCGTGCTGGATTTTCTGCGGGTCGAACAGGTGCTGAACGAGTCGATCGGTATCAAAGATGAATTGAAGCGCGCTGTTGATGCCGCCATTGCCTATACGGAACATGCCGAACAGGAATAGCGGCCTATAATCAAGAGGTGGCCTGTTCCGTTGGCCGTGTCCATTCACAAGAACGACAGGACCTCGAGATAGACGGCCCACCAGAAACCTATTCCGAACGCCGCCATGCCATACCACAGGAGTGCCATGGCGAGACGGTTGAGCTTTCCTGTCCGAAACCCGCGATATAGGGCGGGTTTTGGTTTGTCGGCGGCTGCAAGAGCGAATGTCACCATGATAAATGAGCCTGACTGAGTGTACGTTCGTCACCTTTTATCAGGATCACGGTTTCATCAGAATCCGTAGTCTTACCGACCTCACTCCGCCGGCTCGGGATCGGGAAGCATCTCTTCCGTATCGATACGCTTGGATTCCCGCGTTGGCTTGATCAGCGGTTCCGGGGTGACCGGGCGTGTCAGCAGCAGGTCATTGCCCGCCATCAAGCCTTCGGCGGCCTGGATGTGCAGCCGATCCTCGTCACGGCGGCGGATGTCCTCCATGATCTCGTAGGCCACATCTTCGCTGGTTCCGAGCTCTTCAAGTGTGCGGCGGCCGAACAGCAAGCCTGATTCAAAGGTCTCGCGCAATTCGTACTGCACGCCGCGGGCGCGCAGTTTCAGCGTGTGGCCCCGGTCATAGGACCGCACGAACAGCTTGATATCGGGATATTCCGACTGGATGAGCTCGACGATCCGGTCGGTGGTCTCCTTCTTGTGTGTGCAGATGGCAACGATTTTCGCCTGGCGGATACCGGCTGCCTCCAGCACTTCCTTGCGCGTGCCATCGCCGAAATAGATGCGGAAGCCGAATTTCGAGGCGGCGCGGATGCGGTCGGCCGAGGCATCGATCAGCGTGACGCTGGTGCCGCCCGCCAAAAGGATCTGCGCCGCGATCTGCCCGTAGCGGGAAAAGCCGATCATCAGTACGTCGGCACCGGCAGCACCGTCGAAATCCTCGTCGATCTGTTCTTCCGCATGGGCGTCGGCAAGGAAGCGGTTGCCAAGGGCGACCGACAGCGGCATCACGGCCATTGACAGCGTGACCACCGCGATCATCTCCGATGCCGTCGAGGTGCTGAGCAATCCGGCCGCCGCCGCCGTGGTGAACAGGACGAAGCCGAACTCACCGCCCTGCGGCAGGAAGAACGCGATGCGGGTCGCATCATTGTGATTGCATCGGAACAGCCGCGCGAGGATGTAGACGACAAGCGCCTTCACCGCCATGAACACGGGCACCGCAAGAAGAATCGCTTCCCAGTCGGCAAGGATGACCTTGAGGTCAATCGACAGCCCGACGGCCATGAAGAACAGGCCGAGGAAAATGCCGCGGAACGGTTCGATGTCCGCCTCCAGCTCGTGCCGGTAGGACGATTCGGCCAGAAGGACGCCGGCGATGAACGCGCCCATGGCCATGGACAGCCCGGCAAACTGCATCAGCAGCGCGGCGCCGAGCACGACGAACAGGGCGGCGGCAATCATCACTTCCCGTGCGCCGGTATTGGCGATGAACCGGAACAGCGGATTGAGGAGATAGCGGCCCACCGCAACGATGGCGCCGATGCAGACGATGGCGATGAGGAATTTACCAAGCGGATCCGCCTGATGCTGGGCGGAACCGGGTGCAAGCACGGGAATCATGGCCAGCAAGGGAACGATCGCCAGATCCTGGAACAATAGGATGGCGAAGGATGTCTGCCCGTGCGGCATATTGGTCTCGCCGCGCTCTTCCAGGATCTGCATGGCGAACGCCGTGGACGACAGGGCAAGGCCGAAGCCGATGACCAGAGCCGCCTGCCAGTTGACGAGATGGAAGGCGAGGATGAGCCCGGTCAATGCCGCACCGGAAACAATGACCTGCGCCGCGCCGAGGCCGAAAATCGCATGCCTCATGTTCCACAGGCGCGTGGGTTTCAACTCCAGGCCGATCACGAACAGCAGGAAAACCACGCCCAGTTCGGAAAAATGCAGGACCTGTTCGCCATCGGTGATGAGATTCGCCAGCGGCCCGATCAGCAGGCCCGCCGCGAGATAACCCAGCACCGTCCCAAGCCCGAGCCGTTTGAACAACGGGGCGGCAATGATCGCCCCAGCCAACAGAGCCAGAGCCTGAAAGTAGAGATTGCCGCTTTGTGAAAGCATGAGCCTGACCCAGTCTGTTGCGAATGTTACCAGTGTTTGCCTTGATAGACCCCAATTTGCACCATATAGGAGGCAGTGCATTGTCTGATCATTGGTCAGATATGTCCTTGCATCCTATCATGCAATCAACTCTAGGGATGAATATGATCGAGCCGGCCAATTCCCGCGAATTCGTTGACAATGCTGCTGCGCTTGTCGAAGCCGCCCGCCGGGCCGGAGCCGACGCCGCCGATGCGGTTGTCGTGCGTTCGCGGTCCACGGGGGTCAGCGTCAGGCTTGGCAAGGTCGAGGCGACCGAATCGTCGGAAAGTGACGATTTCTCCCTGCGCGTCTTTGTTGGCAGGAAAGTGGCAAGCATATCGGCAACCGCCGGTTCCGACCCGAAAATTCTGGCCGAGCGCGCCGTCGCCATGGCCAGGGTTTCGCCGGACGATGCGTTTGAAGGCCTGGCTGATCCAGCCAATCTGGTGCGCGATATCCGCGACCTCGATCTTTATGATCCGACGGTCGTTGCGGCAGCGCGGCTGACCGAGGACGCATTGGCCGCGGAGGCTGCTGCCCTTGAAGTTGACGGCGTTACCAATTCCGGCGGTGCGTCGGCTTCCGCCGGGCTCGGCGGCATGGTTCTGGTGACATCGGGCGGGTTCGTCGGCCATTACATGGGGTCGCGCTTTTCCCGTTCGGTCAGCGCCATCGCCGGCACGGGTACCGGGATGGAACGCGACTATGATTTTTCCTCGCGCCAGCATTTCGATGCGCTCGATGACCCCGCAGCCATCGGCCGTTCTGCCGCGGCGCGCGCCGTCAAACGCCTTGGCGCCCGGCAGGCCAAGACCGGCGTGGTCAATGTGGTTTACGACCCGCGCGTGGCACGCGGCATCGCGTCCCATCTTTCCAGCGCCATCAATGGCGCATCCGTTGCGCGCAAGACCAGTTTTCTGAAAGATCGCATGGGCCAGAAGATTCTCGCGGACAGCATCAATGTCACCGATGATCCGCTGCGCATCCGCGGCTCGTCCTCGCGGCCCTTCGACGGCGAAGGAATTGAAGGCGAAGCACTGACCATGGTCGAGAACGGTGTTTTGAAGCACTGGTTCCTGTCCACATCAACGGCTGCGGAATTGGGGCTGAGCACCAATGGCCGCGGTGTGCGGTCGGGGTCGACCGTTGTTCCGTCGTCCACCAATTTTGCCATTGAACCTGGGGATGAAACGCCGGAGGCCCTGATCCGCGCTGTCGGCAATGGCTTCTATGTCACGGAGCTTTTTGGTCAAGGCGTCGATATGATTACCGGGCAGTACAGCCGTGGCGCGTCCGGTTACTGGATTGAAAATGGCGAACTGGCCTATCCCGTCAGTGAAGTCACGCTTGCCTCCAACCTGAAGGATATGTTCCTGAACATGGTCGCGGCGAACGATATTGACCGTAACTTTGGCGTCGCCAGTCCGACACTCCTGATCGAAGGCATGACTCTTGCCGGCAAATGAAAAAAATCGCGATGATTTAGCCCTGATCCGGGAAGCGGCGGAAGGCGCCGGGCGTATCGCCCTGTCCTATTTCCGCCAGGACCCGCAGGTCTGGATGAAGACCGGCAATTCGCCGGTGAGCGAGGCAGATCTTGCGGCGGACAAGTATCTCAAGGACATGCTTCTGACGGCCCGGCCCGATTATGGCTGGATTTCCGAGGAAACCCTCGATGACCGCGCGGCGACAGCGCGCCGGCGCTTTTTCGTCGTCGATCCCATCGACGGTACGCGCGCTTTCATCGAAGGGTCGGATGTCTGGTGCGTCAGCGTGGCGGTTATCGAGGATGGCCGGCCGGTGGCCGGTGTGCTCGAATGTCCGGCACGCGGCGAGACGATCACAGCGCTTCCAGGGCAGGGGGCTGAACAGAACGGCACAGCCATTCATGTCAGCACCAGCGGCGTTCCGTTCAAGGTCGCGGGGCCCGGGCCATTCCTGAAGAAGCTGCCGGACCATTTCCAGCAATCCATGATTGCCGCGCCCTACATCGCCTCGCTGGCCTATCGCATTGCCATGGTTGCCCGGGGTGACATTGCCGGGACCTTCGTCCGGCCGAATTCCCATGACTGGGATCTGGCGGCGGCCGATCTCATTCTTGCGGAGGCGGGCGGTCACGTCCTGACGGCAACCGGCAAGCCGCTGACCTATGGCTTGCGCAACAATGAGACGGGCGATTATCGCCATGGCGCGCTTGTCGCGGCCAGCGGTTTATTGATGGACAACATGTTGGACGTTGTCGCCGAAACCGCCTTCGGTTAAACAGACTGAAAATTCAACGATTGATCACTGAACGGATGGGCGACCATGAGCGAAAATACAGCAGAACCGAAGCAGTTGCTTCACCTGGTTTTTGGCGGCGAGCTGAAGAAGCTCGGCGGTGTTGAATTCCGCGATCTGGAAAAGCTGGATATCGTCGGCATCTACCCGAATTTCGAAACGGCACAGCGCGCCTGGAAGTCCAAGGCCCAGCAGACCGTCGATAACGCACATATGCGCTATTTCATCGTGCACATGCACAAATTGCTCGATCCCGACACGGGCAAGGCAAGCTGACCGGTTCTCCGGTCACGCATTGACAACGGCATGATTGATAACAGCACAGCAACCGCCAAGGCGCCCCGCAAGAAGAACGGGGTGCTGAAACGGTTTTGGCGTTCCATCCGGGGCCCGCTGGCGAAGTCGCGTTTCGTCCGTTTCCTCGTGGTCTGGCTGATTACCCAGTTCTTCCGGCTGGTGAATGCCACCAACCCGCGTCTGCCCGGCTCGTCCGATCTGGAGGACATGAAGCGGGGCGGCGAGCCGTTCATTGCCGTGGCCTGGCATGGCCAGCATCTGATGGCGCCCTTTCTGATGCCGCGCGGCGTGCGCTTCGCCGCCATGTTCTCCAAGAGCAAGGATGCGGAACTCAACGCGCGGGTAGCCGAACGGTTCGGTGTCGAGATCATCCGCGGTTCCGGCGGGCGGGAGCCGACGAAAAGCATCGAAAAGGGTGGGGTAAGGGCATTGCTCGCCCTGAAAAAGGCATTGAAGGACGGTAAGACGGCGGCGATGATTGCTGATATTCCCCATGGAACACCCCGCGATTCCGGTCATGGGGTCATTCTCCTTGCCAAACTGTCGGGCCGCCCGATCATTCCCATCTGCTATATGACGTCGCGCAGGAAAATTCTCGAGAAGAGCTGGGATAAGACAACCATTCCCTTGCCATTCGGCAGGTCAGGGTTGATTGTCGGCGACCCTATCTTTGTCCCCGAGGATGCCGATGATGCAATGCTTGAAGCCAAGCGTGTCGAATTGACCGCCAGCCTGAACGCCAATACGGTACGGGTGCAGGCGCTTGTGGATGGCCGGGCATGAGCGAACGGTGGGCGCGCATTGTCCTGAGCACCTATCGCTGGGTGGGTGCCATGGTCTTTCCGGCTGTTGGCGCCTATGTCGCCTTCCGCGCCAGCAAGGGCAAGGAAGAACGCGGACGTCAGGGTGAGCGTTATGGCGTGGCCAGCGTTGCACGGCCGGCGGGACCGCTGGTGTGGGTCCATGCGGCGAGCGTCGGTGAAACCTCTGCCGTCACGCCGTTGGTCGAAACCATCGTCGACATGGGAATCAGCGTCGTTCTCACCACCGGGACCGTGACCTCCGCCAAGATGGTGCAGGAACGTCTGGGTGACCGGGTCATCCATCAATATGTGCCGCTCGACCTGAAGCCGGCGGTTGACCGGTTCCTCAGCCACTGGCAGCCCGATCTCGCCGTGATCTGCGAATCCGAGATCTGGCCGATGACCATTCTTGAACTGGGGCTGCGGCGGGTGCCGCAGGTTCTGGTCAATGGCCGCCTGTCTGACAAATCCTTTGCTGCCTGGCAGAAACGCCCGTCCATCGCCGAAGCACTGTTTGAAAATCTCGCCCATGTGGTGGCCCAGTCCGACATTGACGGCGAACGGTTCCGCGCGCTCGGGGCCCGTCCGGTCACGGTATCGGGCAATCTCAAAGTCGACACCGCAATCCCGCCGGTCGTGGAGTCGGAACTCGAGGCTCTGCAGCAGCAGATCGGCAAGCGCAAGACCTGGGCAGCGATTTCCACCCATCAGGGTGAGGAGGATGTCGTCGCGCAGGTTCATCACATGCTGAAGGTCAGGCATCGCGACCTCCTGACGATCATCGTGCCGCGTCACCCCGACCGCGCTCCGGCAATTGCCGAAGAAATCGAAAAGCTCGGCATGAAGGTGGCATTGCGCAGCCGCGGCGATGTCATCGCGCCGAATACCGACATCTATCTCGGCGATACGATCGGCGAGATGGGCCTGTATCTGCGGCTGACGGAAATCGCCTTTGTCGGGCGGTCGCTCATGGCTCAGGGCGGCCAGAATCCGCTGGAGCCTGCCATGTTGAAGACGGCAATCCTTTCGGGCCGCAATGTGCAGAATTTCCGCGATTCCTACCAGCGCCTGATCAAAAACGGGGCGGCCAAGCTCATTCGCGACAAGGACATGCTGGCTGGGGCCGTCAACTACCTCTTCAACAATCCCGCTGAACGCCAGGTGATGATTGATGCGGGAACGAAGACGGTTGAGGACATGCGCGGTTCGCTTGATCTGACCATGACCGCGCTCGAGCCCTTCATCCAGCCCCTGGTGCTGAAGGCGCGGTTGAGCGCGCGTGAAGGTGGCTGGAAATGACCAGCGAAGCGCCTCCTTTCTGGTGGGAAAAGCCGGATTGGCGCGCGCGGGCCCTCAGCCCTCTATCAAAGATTTACGGTATGGTTGCCGGACGGCGCATCCGCCGCGCCAAACCGCCTGCCGTTCCCATTCCCGTTCTGTGCATCGGTAATTTCACCGTCGGCGGCGCGGGCAAGACCCCGACGTCCATTGCCTTTGCTCAGGCCGCTGTTGCCGCTGGTCTCAAACCCGGCATTGTCTCGCGCGGTTATGGCGGCGCCTTCTCGGGACTGCACCGGGTCGATCCCGATCACGACAGCGCCCGGCATGTCGGCGATGAGCCCATGCTGCTCGCACGGCATGCGCCGGTGGTCGTATGCGCCGACCGCTTTGCCGGGGCCACTGCACTGCAGGCCGCGGGATGCGATTTCATCATCATGGATGACGGGTTCCAGAGTGCCCGCCTGCATTTCGACTATGCGCTCATGGTCGTCGATGCGGGGCGGGGTATCGGCAATGGCCATGTCATTCCCGGCGGCCCGCTGCGCGCGCCGCTGACGGATCAGCTGGTGCGCACCGATGCCCTGCTCAAGATCGGTGCGGCCAATGGTGCGGACCATCTTGTGAGGAACGCCGCACGTGCTGCCAAGCCGGTGTATGAAGCCATGCTCCGGCCCCAGGCGGCACTTGCGGTTGCGGGCAAGCCGCTGCTCGCCTTTGCCGGCATTGGCGATCCCGCGAAATTCTTTCGCACGCTGGAAGAAGCCGGTGGAACGATCACAGAGGCACGCCCCTTTCCGGATCACCATCCCTATACGGATGAGGAAATCGCCGATCTCCTCAAAAGCGCCGATGCGGACGGTTTGACCCTGATCACCACGGCGAAGGATCATGTTCGTCTGCTCGATGGCAGCGAAATCGCCAGGGCATTCGCCGCGAGAACGCAGGTTCTGGATGTGGAGCTGGTCTTTGCACACCCGCGAACCCTATCGCGCGTCATCAGTGAAACCCGGGAAAGGGCGCGCCTGCGGACGATCCGGCGCCTATAATCCGCGGCGGAAGTTGCGTATGCGTGGCGGCGTTTCACCCATGGATATATCCATGGAGCGGCCGGTCGTCTGGCTGTATTGCCGGTCATTGGAAAAGAGAATTCGCCCTGGCGTGCCGATCTGCACGGACAGGGCTACCTTTGGCGCCGATTTCGCCGCCGGTATTTCAATCTCGTAGGCAATGGGGAAATAGCCGCTGCGGCCCAGCGTGAAGCTTGTCTCGCCGATCACCGGCATGGGTTTCGAGTTGCCGTTGGTCGCATCATAGGCGGTGATGTAAACGACGGAGCTTGGTGAAAGCCGTGCCAGCGGCGAGCCGCGCAGATAGCCCTTGATCGTCTTGGTCGGTCCGCTATAGGCCGGTTCGCGTTTGGCGCCCATCGTGGTGCAGCCGCCGGCCAGAAGCGCGGTCGCGGCCAGGGCCAAAAGCGTGGACCGGCGATTGATCACCGGTCAGCCCTTGCTGCGCTGGCGCAGCGACGGGTTCATTTCAAGCTCGCGCTCAAGCGAAATCGTTGCATCCGCATAGGCTTCCTGGCGGGCAACGCTCCAGTACCGCAGTTCATCCAGCGCGATCTTTTCCGACGTCACGGCGCAGAGCACGTAGGAGCCCGGCGACAGGACCTGAAAGTCGCCGTCGAGGTAGCGTATCTTGGCTTCGCGCGAGCCGGGGCCTTCAAACCTGTTCATTGTCCGGTGGTTTCCAATTCTTTTCGTCAGCTCATTTAGGCGGCAGATGCCCCGCGGGTCAAGACGTCAGCGCCTGCCGAACAGCCGCTCGATATCCGCGAGCTTCAGTTCGATGTAGGTGGGCCGGCCGTGATTGCACGTGCCTGAGCCGGGCGTGTCTTCCATCTGGCGCAACAGTGCGTTCATCTCGTCCGGCTTCAGCCGCCGGCCGGAACGCACGGAGCCATGGCAGGCCATCGTGGCGGCAACATGATCGAGAATGGCCTTCAAACCGTCGGATGTATCGTGTTCGGCAATCTCGTCTGCAAGGTCGCGGATGAGCTGCTGCACGTCGATCTCGCCCAGCATGGACGGGGTTTCCCGCACGGCAACCGCACCGGGACCGAAGGCCTCCACACCCAGACCGAAGCGCAACAGGGTTTCCGCATGGGCCACCAGCCGTTCCACGTCCTCTTCCGGCAGATCGACGATCTCGGGAATGAGCAGCATCTGCGCGGGCAGGGGTCTGGAATGCAGTGCCGTTTTCAATGCCTCGTAGACAAGCCGCTCATGTGCTGCATGCTGGTCGACAATGATGAGACTGTCTTCCGTCTGGGAGACGATGTAGTTCGCATGTATCTGCGCGCGGGCAGCGCCGAGCGGCGCGGCCAGCAGGGCTTGCGGCACCTCTGCAGTGCTGGCCCGTGTATCGGTGGCCAGCACATCCGCTTCAGCCAGGAAGCTGCGTATCGGTTCCGAGAAACCATTGCTTGCATAGGACGGCGCCGGGTCCGGCGTGACGGGACGAAAGGCTGACTGCTGGGTTGTATAGTTCTGGTTGACCGATGGCGAACCCTGCCGGTGCTGTGCCGGCTGAGCCGGGCGCAAAGGCTCCGCTCCGCCGAGCCGGAAGGACTGCAGCATGGCTTCCGCCCCGCTGGTGGCGGCGCGAATGCCAGACTGGCCGAGCGCCTGGCGGATCGCACCGACGATCAGCCCGCGCACCAGGCCTGGATCGCGGAAGCGCACATCGGCCTTGGCCGGATGCACATTGACGTCGACCAGCGCCGGATCGAGGTTGAGGAACAGCACCACGACCGGGTGCCGATCGCGCGAGATCACATCCGCATAGGCGCCGCGGATGGCACCCCATATCTGCTTGTCGCGCACCGGCCGCCCGTTGACATAGGCAAACTGGTGCAGGCTGTTGCCGCGGTTGAAGGCCGGTATCCCGGCAAACCCGGTCAGGCGCACCCCGTCGCGCTCCGCATCGATGGCAAGCGCGTTCTCCGGGAATTCCCTGCCGAGAACCTGCGAAATCCGTTCCAGCATGCCAGCGGAGCCAATGCCCGTCGCCGCAAGCTCGAGCGGCGTGCGGTCGCTGCCCGCCAGGGAAAAGCGGATATGCGGGAAGGCAATGGCAACGCGCTTGACGATATCGCTGATAGCCGAGGCTTCGGCCCGGTCGGTCTTCATGAATTTCAGGCGTGCGGGTGTGGCAAAGAACAGGTCGCGCACCTCGGCAATCGTGCCGTTGTTCATCGCCGCCGGGCGCGGTCCGTCCATATGGCCGCCATGCACGCTGATCTCGAAACCGGAATCGGCCTGTGCCGTACGCGACTTGAGCGACAGCCGCGACACCGAGCCGATGGAGGGCAGGGCTTCGCCGCGAAAACCCAGCGCCCGGATGTCATGCACATCGTCCGTCAGCTTCGATGTGCAATGGCGCGAAACGGCCAGCGTCAGTTCATCCGAAGGGATGCCTGAACCATTGTCGGTGATGCGGATGAGGTTCTTGCCACCCCCCGCCGTCACCACTTCGATGCGGGTTGCCCCGGCATCGATGGCGTTTTCGACAAGCTCCTTCACCACGCTTGCGGGGCGTTCGATCACTTCACCCGCAGCGATCTGGTTGATGATGGTTTCGGTAAGCTGTTTGATGACCATACCATACATATAGGGGATTCGTCCGGCGACGGAAATTGTTCGCTGCCAAAGCGCACCGGAATATATTTTAAGCCAAAACTATCTGGCCATCGACGCGATTTTGGTGCTAGGTCTGGGAAAAGCATTATGGAGGAAATTACATGGCGCATTCCAAAGCTTCCTTTGTCTGGACGGATCCGTTTCTGCTGGAAGATCAGTTGACCGAAGACGAGCGGATGATCCGGGACAGTGCGCGCGCCTTCGCGCAGGGAGAGCTGGCACCGCGTATCGAAGAAGCCTATCTCGAAGAAAAGACCGATCCGGCACTTTTCCGCATGATGGGCGAGGCCGGGCTTCTGGGCGTCACCCTGCCGGAAGAGTATGGCACCGCCGGTGCGTCCTATGTCGCCTATGGTCTGGTGGCACGTGAAGTCGAGCGTGTCGACAGCGGCTATCGCTCGATGATGAGCGTGCAGTCCTCGCTGGTCATGTATCCCATCTATGCCTATGGCTCGGAAGAACAGCGCAAGAAATATCTGCCGAAGCTGGCTTCGGGCGAGTGGATCGGCTGCTTTGGCCTGACGGAGCCGGATGCCGGTTCCGATCCCGCCGGTATGAAGACACGCGCCGAAAAGGTTGCCGACGGGTACCGGATTTCCGGCTCGAAAATGTGGATTTCCAATTCACCCATCGCGGATGTCTTCGTGATCTGGGCCAAGTCCGATGCGCATCACGGCCAGATTCGCGGCTTCGTGCTCGAGAAGGGCATGAAGGGGCTTTCCGCTCCGAAGATCGGCGGCAAATTGTCATTGCGCGCGTCGATCACTGGCGAAGTCGTCATGGACGGCGTTGTCGTCGGCGAAGAACACCTTCTCCCCAATGTTTCAGGCCTCAAGGGGCCGTTCGGTTGCTTGAACCGTGCCCGTTACGGCATTTCCTGGGGCGTGATGGGGGCCGCGGAAGATTGCTGGCAGCGCACCGTGCAATATGGCCTCGACCGCAAGCAGTTCGGCAAGCCGCTGGCGGCTACCCAGCTGTTCCAGAAGAAATTTGCTGACATGCAGACGGAGATCGCGCTGGGCCTGCAGGCGAGCCTGCGGGTCGGGCGCCTGATGGATGAAGACCGGATGGCGCCGGAGATGATCAGTCTGGTCAAGCGCAACAATTGCGGCAAGGCGCTGGATATTGCCCGCGTTGCCCGTGACATGCATGGCGGCAACGGCATCCAGATCGGCTATCATGTGATGCGCCATGCGCAGAACCTTGAAACGGTCAACACCTATGAGGGCACGCACGATGTGCACGCGCTCATTCTCGGGCGCGCTCAGACCGGCATTCAGGCATTCTTCTAGGAATGGCTGACAAGCTCGTTCTGCTTGGAACCAAGGGTGGCCCGGCAATCCGTCCGGGCGGCCCGTCGCCGACGTCGTCATTGCTGGAGATATCAGGACGGCGGATCATCATCGACTGTGGTCTTGGTGTGACCCGGGCCTTGGTCAATGCGGATCTGTCACTCAAGGATCTGGATATGATCCTGATCACGCATCTGCATTCCGACCATGTGCTCGAACTCGGCCCGCTCATGCATACGGCGTGGACGTCGGGGCTGGCGCACAAAGTCACGGTCTACGGCCCGGCCGGAATTGAAGACTACTGGTCAGGCTTCCTGCAATCCATGCGCTACGATATCGATCTGCGCATTGAGGACGAGGGGCGGCCCGATCTGCGCGATCTTGTCGATCTGCAGGTCTACGCCGATGGTTTGGTCTGTCAGGACGCCAGCCTGACGATCACCGCTTTGCGTGTGGATCACCCGCCGGTTGTCGATTGTTTTGCGCTAAAGATCGAAGCGGCAGGCAAATCCATCGTCTTTTCGGCGGATACCGCCTATTTTCCGCCGCTGGCCGGTTTTGCCCGGGAGAGCGATCTTCTCGTGCATGAAGCGATGCTGCCGGAAGGGGTGGACCGTCTCGTCACGCGGACGGGCAACGGCGCACGCCTCAAAGAACATCTTCTTGCCAGCCATACGCTGGTTGAAGATGCCGCGCGGATCGCAGTGGCCGCTGAGGTGAAGCATCTTGTGCTGCATCACCTCATTCCGGCCGACGATCCGCAATTCGGCGAAGCCGACTGGGTAAAAGCTCTGGATGGCAAGTGGGATGGCCGTTTGACCATCGGCCGCGACGGCCTGGTCATCCCGCTTTAGACATCAGCCATTCCGGGCCGAATGCAGCTTTTCCAGTGCCGCCAGCAGAATGCACAGCGCGATACCCTGCGAGGCTAGTTCCACTTCCTGCAGGGAAGGGAATGTCGGCGCCAGCCGCAATGTGCGGTCGTGCGGGTCCTTGCCGTGCGGTGAGGTCGATCCTGCCGGCGTCAAGGTCACGCCTGCCTGCTTGGCCAGTTCGACCACATGCTTGGCCGTGCCTTCCATCGCATCGACGCAGATGAAATAGCCGCCCTGCGGTTTCGACCATTCGGCGACACCCGTGCCGGCGAGGCGCTTTTCCAATGCATTGCTGACCATGTCGAATTTCGGCGCGATCAGGGCGCGATGCGCCGCCATATGCTTGCGTATGCCGTCCTCATTCTTGAGGAACCGCACATGCCGCAGCTGGTTCAGCTTGTCCGGTCCGATTGTCCGCTTGCTGGCGCTGGCAAGGTACCAGCGCACATTGGCCGGAGACGAGGCGAAGAAGGCAAGGCCGGCACCTGCCAGCGTTACCTTGGACGTCGAGGCGAAGACAAAGGCCCGGTCGGGATGTCCGGCCTTTTCGCACAGATCGAGAATATCCGGGATCTGATGCTCGGTTTCCGTGAGATGATGCACCGCATAGGCATTGTCCCAGAACAGGCGGAAATCCGGAGCACCGGTTTTCATCGCGGCAAGGCGTTCGATCACCGCGTCGGAATAGGTCTCGCCCGACGGGTTCGAGTATTTCGGCACGCACCACATGCCCTTGACGCTCGGATCGGCAGCGAGTTTCTCGACCATGTCCATGTCAGGCCCATCGCCCTTGAGCGGTACGGGCAGCATGCGGATGCCGTATTCCTCCAAAATGGAGAAATGCCGGTCATAGCCGGGCACCGGGCAGATGAAAGCCGGGGCTTCCGTCTTCTGCCAGGGTTCGGTGCCGCCGGGAACGCCCTTGACCCAGGCCCAGAGCAGGCAGTCGTGCATGAGTGCCAGACTGGAATTGTCACCGACAACGATCCGATCCGGCGACGTGCCGAGCGTCGGCGCGAACAGCGTGCGCACTTCCGCCAGTCCCTGCAGATTGCCGTAATTGCGGGCATCTTCACCGGCTTCGCTGAAGTGATCGCCGTTGCCGGGCAGGGTCAGCATGCCGTTGGCGAGCGCCAATTGCTCGGGGCTCGGTTTGCCGCGGGTCATGTCGATTTTCAGTCCACGGGCACGGAAGGCCTCGTATTCTTTCAAAGTCTTTTGGCGCAGGGCGGCGAAATCGTCACTGTTCAGATCGGCAATACGGCTCATGGGAAGGTCAGCTCTGTTGTCTATAGGCTTGGGGAGGTCAACGGTAAGACGGCTGCTGGGTCCGCAGCCGTCCTTGCATGGTCAGCCTTTTTGCTGCTGAACGATGCCGTAAATATTGGTCGAACGGGCGCCGGAGCGGCAATAGGCCAGCACCGGGCCTTCCGCTTCTTCGAGTGCGGCGGCCATTGCATCCACATCGTCCTGGGTCAATTGGCCTGAAACCACGGGGACGTAGTAGATCGGGATGCCTGCCTTTTCGGCGACCTTGGCAATTTCGGCGAATTCCGGCTGATCCGGCGATTCACCATCGGGGCGGTTGCAGATCAGGGTCTGGTAACCTGCCGCAGCAATATCGCGTACATCGTCGGGTGAAATCTGCCCGGTCACGGCAAAGCCTTCGTCAATCTGACGGATATCCATTTTCTTTCCTTGAGAATGTGATTGGTGGCAGCACCATACATCAAACGCCGACCAATGCCACATCAAAGCCGATTGATCGGAGCCGCAAATTGCGAACATTGCTCCATAAATAGGCATATACGACTAATTGATAATAATATAGGCATTTGATTGCCGAAACGGTGCTGGCCGCACCGTTGTTTCCGCCGCTGCGGTCTTCATAATATTCAAGGCCTGTGGCGCTTGACCGTTGTAATCTCGGGCTAATCCAAAGATTTCACACGAGCATGACGCTGCAATCCGCAGTTGGCACGGTCGTTGCATAGTATTCCCTCGGTACAAACAACCATAAAGAGGGGTTTACCTGAATGTTCAGTCTAACAGCCAGATTTATTGGAACCTTGGCGGCCGCCGCCGTGGGAGCGACACTGACCCTTGCACCGGCAAAGGCAGCCGAGGACACAATCAAGGTCGGTATTCTGCATTCGTTGTCCGGTACGATGGCGATTTCCGAAACCACGCTCAAGGATACGATGCTCTTCCTCATCGACGAGCAGAACAAGAAGGGCGGGGTTCTCGGCAAGAAGCTTGAAGCCGTCGTTGTCGATCCGGCATCGGATTGGCCGTTGTTTGCAGAAAAGGCCCGTCAGTTGATCGAACAGGACAAGGTTGCGGCGGTTTTCGGCTGCTGGACATCGTCCTCGCGCAAATCCGTGCTTCCGGTATTCGAAGAACTGAATTCGCTGCTGTTCTACCCGGTTCAGTATGAAGGCGAGGAAAGCTCGCGCAACGTTTTCTACACGGGTGCTGCGCCGAACCAGCAGGCTATTCCCGCCGTGGATTATCTCGCCAAACAGGAAGGTGTGGAGCGCTGGGTTCTCGCGGGTACCGACTATGTCTATCCGCAGACCACCAACAAGATCCTGAAGGCCTACCTCAACGCCAAGGGCGTGAAGGATGAGGACATCATGATCAACTACACGCCGTTCGGTCATTCCGACTGGCAGACGATCGTGTCCGACATCAAGAAGTTCGGCTCCGCCGGCAAGAAGACCGCCGTTGTTTCCACCATCAATGGCGATGCCAATGTGCCGTTCTACAAGGAACTCGCCAACCAGGGCATCAAGGCCGAAGACATTCCCGTTGTCGCCTTCTCGGTGGGCGAGGAAGAGCTCGCCGGTCTCGACACCAAGCCGCTGGTCGGCCATCTCGCCGCCTGGAACTACTTCGAATCCGTCGATTCCGACGCCAATGCCGACTTCATCAAGAAATGGCATGCCTATATCAAGAACGACAAGCGCGTGACCAACGATCCGATGGAAGCAACGTTCATCGGTTTCAACATGTGGGTGAAGGCCGTCGAAGCCGCCGGCACCACGAAGTCGGATGCGGTCATCGACTCGATCGTCGGCGTTTCCGTCCCGAATCTGTCGGGTGGTTACGCGGCGATGATGCCGAACCATCACATCACCAAGCCTGTCCTCATCGGCGAAGTGCAGGCCGATGGCCAGTTCGACATCGTCTACAGGACGCCGGGCCTCGTCGTCGGCGATGAATGGTCCGACTATCTGCCAGGCTCGAAGGACCTGATCTCCGATTGGCGCAAGCCCATGTCGTGCGGTAATTTCAACGTTGTCACCGGCAAGTGCGGCGGTGCGACCAAGACCAACTAAGCGCTAAAATCAGGCTCCGGCTTCGGGTCGGGGGCGACAACGCCGAAGCCAACTCCATCCCCGTCTCATGGCGGGGATGGAGTCCCTCCCAGGAATTTTAAATGTGGGATTGTTGAATGTCATTGAGCCGCTTCCTGTCCATCATCGCGATACTCGGGCTTTGCCTGTTTCCTGCGGCCGCCGGTGCGCAAGCCATGGACGCCGCCGAACTCAAATCGCTGGTGCGGGCGCTGGCCGGTGATAATTTCGACGAGACGAGCAAGGCCGTTTCAGAACTTGCCAAAAGCGGTACGCCGCGCGCCGCTGCCATTCTCAACGCATTGAGTGCCGGCGATCTCTATGTTTCGAAGGCTGACAAAGCGGTGTTTATCGGTACGCGCGACGGCGCGGATTATGCCGCAACCGATCCGCTGAGCGGTGCAAAACTGCCGCCCGTTCCGCGCAATACGGCTGAGAAGATCAAGGTCAACAACCGGCTGCGCCGCGATATCGCCGCTGCCATCGGCGGCCTGACACTGATGAGCACCGACGCGGCGGAGCGCCGGTCCGCTGCCGAAGCAATCCTGAAGAATCGCGATCCTGAATCCATTCCGCTGCTGGACCAGGCGCTGTCCGCGGAGAAGGATGCGGGGATCAAGGTGCTGATGCAGCGCGCCAAGGCTGCTGCTGTTCTCAATTCCAGCGCGGCAGACGATGTGAAGATCGTCGCCATCGCCGCCATCAAATCCGGGAACGGGCGCGAGGCGCTCGGTTTGTTGACGCCGCTGGCCGGTGTTCCGGGACCGGTCGGTGAAGCCGCCAGTGCCGCCATATCCAGCATCAACGCAGAACTCGAAATCTGGAACGGTATCCAGAATATCATCTACGGCCTCTCGCTTGGTTCGGTTCTGCTGCTCGCAGCCATCGGCCTTGCGATCACGTTCGGTGTCATGGGTGTCATCAACATGGCCCATGGCGAAATGGTGATGATCGGCGCCTACACAACCTTCGTGGTGCAGCAGATCATCCGCACATCCATGCCGGGGCTGTTCGAATATTCGCTTCTGTTTGCCTTGCCTGCAGCCTTTCTCGTCTCCGGCGCCATCGGTGTCGTCATTGAGCGCGGGATCATCCGCTTTCTCTATGGCAGGCCGCTGGAGACCCTGCTCGCCACCTGGGGCATATCGCTGGTGCTGCAGCAGGCGACGCGGTCGTGGTTCGGTGCCTCGAATGTTCAGGTCAGCAGCCCGTCATGGATGTCGGGCTCCTTTGATGTCGGCATGCTGACGCTGACATGGTCGCGCCTCTGGATCATCGTGTTCGCCCTGTCGGTCTTTGCCGTGCTGCAGCTGGTGCTGAAGAAAACCATGCTCGGCCTGCGCATGCGGGCGGTCACGCAGAACCGGCGCATGGCATCCTCCATGGGCATCCGCACGCCATGGGTCGACGCGCTCACCTTCGGTCTTGGTTCCGGCATTGCCGGCATTGCCGGTGTTGCGCTCAGCCAGATCGACAATGTCAGTCCCAATCTGGGTCAAGGCTATATCATCGACAGTTTCATGGTCGTGGTCTTCGGTGGTGTCGGCAATCTCTGGGGAACGCTGGTCGGCGCCATGTCGCTCGGCATTGCCAACAAGTTTCTCGAGCCCTTTGCCGGGGCCGTCCTTGGCAAGATTCTCGTGCTGGTCCTCATTATCCTGTTCATTCAGAAGCGTCCGCGCGGTCTCTTCGCACTCAAGGGAAGGGCCATCGAGGCATGATCACCCAATGGTTTTTCAGACATGGCGACCGGCGCAGCCTGATTGCGATCATCATTCTGGTGGCGGTTGCCTGTCTCGTGCCCGTCCTCAATCTGCTGGTGCCGGACACCTCGCCCCTGCATATCCCGACCTATCTGGTTTCGCTGCTCGGCAAATACCTGACCTATGCGCTGCTCGCCGTGGCACTTGATCTGGTCTGGGGTTTCTGCGGCATTCTTTCGCTTGGCCACGGCGCCTTCTTTGCCCTCGGCGGCTATGCCATGGGCATGTATCTGATGCGCCAGATCGGCCCGCGCGGTGTCTATGCCGATCCGGTCCTGCCGGATTTCATGGTGTTCCTCAACTGGAAGGAACTGCCGTGGTTCTGGTACGGTTTCGACAATTTCTGGTTCGCGGCCCTGATGGTCGTGCTGGTGCCGGGGCTGCTGGCCTTCGGCTTCGGCTGGCTGGCCTTCCGCTCGCGTGTGACGGGTGTCTACCTCTCCATCATCACCCAGGCCCTGACCTATGCGCTGCTGCTCGCCTTTTTCCGCAACGACATGGGCTTTGGCGGCAATAATGGCCTCACGGATTTCAAGGATATTCTCGGCTTCAATGTGCAGGCGGGAACGACCCGTTCAGCGCTGTTCGCAGCAACCGCCCTGTTTCTGGCGCTGGCCGTTCTTGTGTCCAGTTTCATTATTCGCTCGAAGCTCGGCAAAGTGCTGGTCGGTGTGCGCGACGCGGAAAGCCGCATGCGCTTCCTCGGCTATCGCGTTGACCGGTACAAGCTGTTCGTCTGGACGGTCTCTGCCATGATGGCCGGCATTGCCGGTGCGCTCTATGTGCCGCAGGTGGGCATTATCAACCCGTCCGAGTTCGAACCCGCCAATTCCATCGAAGCGGTCATCTGGGTGGCGGTCGGCGGGCGCGGCACGATCATCGGTCCGATCATTGGCGCGATCCTCGTCAATTTCGGCAAGACCTACTTTACCGCGGCATTTCCGGAGATTTGGCTGTTTGCCCTCGGTGCGCTGTTCATCCTCGTCACGCTGTTCCTGCCCAAGGGCATTCTCGGTCTCTATGGCTCGTGGCAAGCCCGCAGAGCCAGCCATACGGCACGCAAAAACGAGGAGGTGTTGCGGCCGGTGGTGAAACAGAGCGGCAAGCTCGCCCCGGCACTTGAACCCCAGGCTGCGGAGTAGCTCCCATGAAGGCCAAGGACACATTGCTTTATCTCGACGGCGTTTCGGTTTCCTTTGATGGATTCCGTGCCATCAACAACCTTTCGCTCGTGCTTCAGTCGGGAGAGATGCGGGCCATCATCGGTCCGAATGGCGCGGGGAAAACCACCATGATGGATATCATCACCGGCAAGACCAAGCCGGATAGCGGCGATGTCTATTTCAACGGCACGGTCGACCTGACTGGCTATGACGAAGCCGACATTGCCATGCTCGGCATCGGCCGTAAGTTCCAGAAGCCGACGGTCTTCGAAAGCCACACGGTTGAGGACAATCTGGTGCTGGCCCTGTCCGGGCCGCGCTCGGCCCTGTCAGCGCTGTTTCATCGCCAGAGCAGGGATGAAGCCGACCGTATCCACGAAATCCTCTACACGATCCGGCTGTTTGAAAAGCGCCACTGGCTGGCGGCCAGTCTTTCGCACGGCCAGAAGCAATGGCTGGAGATCGGGATGCTGCTCGCGCAGGACCCGAAATTGCTGCTGGTGGATGAGCCGGTCGCCGGGATGACCGACGCGGAAACCGCAGAGACGGCGAAACTCCTGCGCGACATCGCCCGCACCCGCTCGGTGATCGTGGTGGAGCATGACATGCATTTCGTGCGCGAGCTCGGCGTGAAGGTCACCTGCCTGCACGAGGGCTCGGTGCTGGCCGAGGGCTCGCTCGATCACGTCAGCAATGATCCGCGTGTCATCGAGGTCTATCTCGGGCGATGAGGTGGTGTGTGGCACGTCAATGGGAAGGAATTTTCTAATGCTTACGGTTGAAAATGCTTCCCTTCACTATGGCGCAGCGCAAGCGTTGCGCGGCATATCGCTTGAGGTGAAGCCGCAATCCATCACCTGCGTCCTTGGCCGCAATGGTGTTGGCAAGACAAGCATGCTCCGGGCAATTGTCGGTCAGCACCCGCTATCGTCGGGGTCGATCAGCTTCGATGGTGCACCGCTCGGCAGGAAGCCGCCCTACGACCGGGCGCGGGCCGGCATTGCTTTCGTGCCGCAGGGGCGCGAGATCTTTCCGCTGCTCACCGTGCGTGAAAATCTGGCGACGGGCTTTGCCGCCGCCAGACGCGGCAACCGCAATGTGCCGCCGGAGGTCTTCGAGCTGTTCCCCGTGCTCAAGACCATGCTGGGCCGGCGCGGCGGCGACCTGTCTGGCGGCCAGCAGCAGCAGCTCGCCATCGGCCGTGCGCTGGTCACGCGCCCGCGGCTGCTTGTTCTGGATGAGCCGACCGAAGGCATCCAGCCGTCGATCATCAAGGATATCGGCCGCGCCATCCGGTTTCTGCGCGATCAGACCGGTCTCGCCATCCTTCTCGTCGAACAATATCTCGATTTCTGCCGCGAGCTGGCAGACCATGTCTACATCATGGATCGCGGTGAGATCGTCCATTCTGGCGATGCGGCAAGCCTCGACAGGCCGGAGGTGCGCAAGTTCCTGACGGTCTGAATGGACCATGGCTCTTGCTGTCGGCGGGTAATCATCGATAGAGTCTTGTCGGAGGACGGATTTCGATGATCGACAAGCTGGAATTTTTTATCGCTCTGGCGCGCAACCAGCATTTTGGCCGCGCGGCGGAGGAATGCGGCGTCACGCAGCCAACCCTGTCGGCCGCGATCCGCCAGCTTGAAGATACGTTGGGTGTCGTCCTCGTTCAGCGCGGCTCACGCTACAAGGGATTGACGCCGGAGGGCCAACGCGTACTCGAATGGGCGCGGCGCATTGTCGGCGATACGCGGACGATGCGCGAGGAAATCCGCGCTGCACGCTATGGTCTGTCCGGGCATGTGAAGATAGCGGCAATCCCCACGGCGCTTGCCATGGTTTCGCGCCTGACGACGCCATTTCGCGAAAAACACCCCGATGTGACCTTTTCGGTGACCTCGCGCACCTCGCTGGAAGTCCTGACGCTACTCAGCAATTTCGAGATCGATGCGGGAATCAGCTATCTCGACAATGAGCCGCTCGGGCGGGTGACTTCGGTTCCGCTCTATTCGGAACGCTACCAGTTGATCACCTCGACAGGCAGTACCTATTCGGATCGCGAATTTGTGACCTGGGCGGAGGTTGGTCAGTTGCCGCTCTGCCTGCTCACCCAGGACATGCAGAACCGCCGGATCATCAACAAACACCTGCACGAAGCGGGGGTGGACGTGCACCCCACGCTGGAATCCAATTCGATGATTGTGCTGTTCTCGCACATACGGACCGGCAAGTGGGCGAGCATCATGCCGCTCAACCTTGCGGAAACACTGGGTTTTTCCGAACCGATCCGCGCTATTCCCATTGTCGAGCCCGATGCACGCCATCTTGTCGGGCTGGTGGCGGCGGACCGCGAACCGCATACACCGCTGGTGTCCGCCCTGCTGCATGAGGCCCGGGCGCTTGCCATCGAACTCAATATGGTTTGATAGAAATCTTCTATCGACCAACGGGACTGGTATATTGATTAGTTGCGTCGTTTTTGATCTGTTCTAGGCTACGAGGAGCATTTAGGGAGGGCGCTGCACGAAATGCAGACCGCAAGTACCGATATCGCTGGGAGAGCGATAGACATTATCAATCAGTTGAAGGGCCAAGAAGGTCCGCTCCTTCCGATTCTGCACGAGTTGCAGGGCGAGTTCGGCTATGTGCCGCAGGAGACTTTGCCGCTGATTGCCCAGGCGCTGAACATATCGCGCGCCGAGGTGCATGGTGTTGTCACATTCTATCATGATTACCGCGATCATCCGGCGGGCCGGCATGTGCTGAAACTGTGCCGTGCTGAGGCCTGCCAGTCGATGGGCGGCGATGCCATGGCCCGAAAAGCCCGCGAACTGCTCGGCATCGACTGGCATGGAACAACCTCCGACGGTGCGGTGACGCTCGAACCGGTCTATTGCCTTGGCCTTTGCGCCTGTGCGCCCGCCGCGATGCTGGACGGCGAGGTCATTGGCCGCCTGGATGACGAAAAACTCGAAGAAATAGCGACGGGAGTGCGGCTATGACGGTCACATTCTTTGTCCCGCGCGATTCCGGCGCGCTTGCCCTCGGCGCCGAAAAGGTTGCCCGGACACTGCAGGATGAGATTGTTGCCCGCAATCTCGATGCGCGCATCGTTCGCAACGGGTCGCGCGGCCTGTATTGGCTCGAACCGATGGTCGAGGTGGAAACACCGTCGGGCCGCGTGGCTTACGGCCCGGTCAAACCTTCCGACCTGGCTTCGCTTCTCGATACGGGCATGGCCGAAGGCCGCACCCATCCGCTCTGGCTTGGCCTGACCGAGCACTTGCCGTTCCTGGCAAAACAGACCCGCCTGACCTTTGCCCGTTGCGGCATAACCGATCCTGTCTCGCTCGATGATTACCGCGCCCATGACGGCTTGAAGGGACTGGAGAAAGCCCTTGCCCTTTCGCCGCTTGAAATCGTCACCCAGGTGACGGAATCCGGTCTGCGCGGGCGCGGCGGTGCCGGTTTCCCCACCGGCATCAAGTGGAAGACCGTCCTCGATGCGGCGGGCGATCGCAAATACATCGTGTGCAATGCCGATGAGGGCGACAGCGGCACCTTTGCCGATCGCATGATCATGGAAGGCGATCCCTTCGTTCTGATCGAAGGCATGACCATTGCCGGTATCGCCGTCGGTGCCACCAAGGGTTACATCTATACCCGCTCCGAATATCCGCATGCGATTGCCGTGATGAACGAGGCGCTTGATGTCGCCCGCAAGGCCGGCGTGCTCGGCGCTTCGGTGCTGGGGTCTGCCCATGCTTTCGACATCGAAGTGCGTGTTGGCGCCGGTGCCTATGTCTGCGGCGAGGAAACGGCGCTGCTGGAAAGCCTCGAGGGCCGCCGCGGCATCGTGCGCGCCAAGCCGCCTCTGCCTGCGCACAAGGGGCTTTTTGGCAAGCCGACGGTCATCAACAACGTGATATCGCTTGCCTCCGTGCCGGTCATTCTCGACAAGGGCGCGGCATTCTACAAGGATTTCGGCATGGGGCGCTCGCGCGGCACCATTCCGCTGCAGATCGCCGGTAACGTTCGGTATGGCGGGCTTTTCGAAACCGCCTTCGGCCTGACACTCGGCGAAATCGTCGATGATATCGGCGGCGGTACTGCAACAGGCCGTCCGGTCAAGGCGGTGCAGATCGGCGGTCCGCTCGGCGCCTATTTCCCGCGTGAACTCTTCGACACGCCCTTCGACTACGAGGCTTTCGCCGCCAGGGACGGGCTCATTGGCCATGCCGGACTCGTTGTCTTCGATGACAGCGTCGACATGCTGAAACAGGCCCGTTTCGCCATGGAATTCTGCGCTGTCGAGTCCTGCGGCAAGTGCACGCCCTGCCGTATCGGCTCGACCCGCGGTGTCGAGGTCGTCGATCGCATCGCTGCCAATATCGAGCCGGAAAAGCAGATCGCGGTTCTCACCGACCTCTGCAACACGATGAAGTTTGGTTCGCTCTGCGCGCTGGGCGGTTTCACGCCCTATCCGGTGATGAGCGCGCTGACGCATTTTCCTGAAGATTTTCGTCCTGCGCCCGTCGCGCAAGCGGCGGAATAGGAGCCCAAAATGTCCCTGATCCACGAAATCGATTTCGGCACGCCAGCCTCCAAATCTGAAAAGATGATCACCCTGACCATCGACGGCAACGAGATCACGGTACCCGAGGGCACCTCGATCATGCGCGCCTCGATGGAAGCGGGCATCAAGGTCCCGAAACTCTGCGCGACCGACATGGTCGATGCCTTCGGTTCCTGCCGTCTTTGCCTGATCGAGATCGAGGGGCGCAACGGCACGCCTGCCTCCTGCACAACCCCGGCGATGGAAGGTCTTGTCGTTCACACCCAGACCCAGCGCCTGAAGGACATCCGCAAGGGTGTGATGGAACTTTATATTTCCGATCATCCGCTGGACTGCCTGACCTGCGCCGCCAATGGCGATTGCGAACTGCAGGACATGGCCGGTGCGGTCGGCTTGCGCGATGTACGTTATGGCTATCACGGCGACAACCACGTCTTTGCCAAGGCGGACAATGTCGCCAATGATCGCTGGCTGCCCAAGGACGAATCCAATCCCTACTTCACCTACGACCCGTCGAAATGCATTGTCTGCTCGCGCTGCGTGCGGGCCTGCGAGGAAGTGCAGGGCACGTTTGCGCTGACCATCGAAGGGCGGGGTTTTTCCAGCCGCGTTTCGCCCGGCATGCACGAACATTTCATCGACAGCGAGTGCGTTTCCTGCGGTGCCTGCGTGCAGGCTTGCCCGACCGCAACACTGACGGAAAAGTCGGTTATCCAGATCGGCCAGCCGGAACATTCCAAGGTAACCACCTGCGCCTATTGCGGCGTCGGTTGTTCGTTCAAGGCAGAAATGCGCGGCGAGGAACTGGTGCGCATGGTTCCCTACAAGGATGGCAAGGCCAATCGCGGCCATTCCTGCGTCAAGGGCCGGTTTGCCTATGGCTACTCGACCCACAAGGATCGCATCCTCAACCCGATGATCCGCGAGAAGATTTCCGATCCGTGGCGCGAAGTCTCCTGGGATGAAGCCTTCAAGTACGTTGCCAATGAATTCCGCCGCATCCAGTACCAGTATGGCCGCAACTCCGTCGGCGGCATCACCTCGTCGCGTTGCACCAACGAGGAAACCTACCTCGTGCAGAAGCTGGTTCGTGCCGGTTTCGGCAACAACAATGTCGATACCTGCGCCCGCGTCTGCCATTCGCCGACCGGTTACGGCCTGAACAAGACATTCGGCACATCCGCCGGCACGCAGGATTTCGACAGCGTCGAACACACGGATGTGGTTATCGTCATCGGTGCCAATCCGACCGATGGTCATCCGGTCTTTGCCTCGCGCCTGAAGAAGCGCCTGCGCAAGGGCGCCAAGCTCATCGTCATCGACCCGCGCCGCATCGACCTCGTGCGCTCGCCCCATGTGGCGGCGTCGTACCACCTGCCGCTGCGCCCCGGCACCAATGTGGCCGTGGTCACCTCGCTGTCCCACGTTATTGTCACGGAAGGCCTGTTCGACGAAAAATTCATCCGCGAGCGCTGCGACTGGGATGAGTTCCAGGATTGGGCTGCCTTTGTATCCGCACCAGAACACAGCCCCGAAGCGATCGAACAACTGACCGGTGTGCCGCCGCAGACGCTGCGTGAAGCCGCCCGGCTGTTCGCGACCGGCGGCAATGGCGCCATCTATTATGGCCTCGGCGTGACCGAGCACAGCCAGGGATCGACAACGGTCATGGCCATAGCCAACCTGGCCATGGCCACTGGCAATATCGGCCGCAAGGGCGTTGGCGTGAACCCGCTGCGCGGCCAGAACAATGTGCAGGGTTCCTGCGACATGGGTTCGTTCCCGCACGAGCTTCCCGGCTACCGCCATGTCTCCGGTGAAGCCACCCGCGATATTTTCGACAAGCTGTGGGGCGTCAAATTGCAGGACGAGCCGGGCCTGCGTATCCCCAACATGCTGGATGCAGCCGTCGATGGCACGTTCAAGGGCATCTACATCCAGGGTGAGGACATTCTCCAGTCCGACCCCGATACAAAGCATGTGGCCGCCGGTCTTGCCGCCATGGAATGCGTCGTGGTCCATGATCTCTTTCTCAACGAGACCGCCAACTACGCCCATGTGTTCCTGCCGGGCTCGACTTTCCTCGAAAAGGACGGCACCTTCACCAATGCCGAGCGCCGCATCAACCGCGTGCGCAAGGTCATGAGCCCGAAGAACGGTTTTGCCGACTGGGAAGTTACCCAGAAACTGGCGCAGACCATGGGCCTCAACTGGAATTATACGCACCCGTCGCAGATCATGGATGAAGTTGCCCTGACGACGCCCAGCTTTGCCGGCGTGTCCTATGACCTCCTGGAAAAGGAGGGCTCCGTTCAGTGGCCGTGCAATGAAAAGGCGCCGCTGGGCACACCGATCATGCACATCGAGAGTTTTGCCCGCGGCAAGGGCAAGTTCGTCCGCACGGAGTACGTGGCAACCGACGAAAAGACCGGGCCGCGCTTCCCGCTTCTCCTCACCACCGGACGTATTCTGTCCCAGTATAATGTCGGTGCGCAGACCCGCCGCACGGACAACGTGGTCTGGCACGAGGAGGACCGGCTGGAGATTCATTCGCACGACGCCGAACAGCGCGGTATCCGCGATGGCGACTGGGTGAAGATATCAAGCCGCTCCGGTGAGACCACGCTGCGTGCGCTGATTACCGACCGGGTTTCGCCGGGTGTGGTCTATACGACCTTCCACCACCCGACGACGCAGGCCAATGTCATCACCACGGATTTCACCGACTGGGCAACCAATTGCCCGGAATACAAGGTGACGGCGGTTCAGGTGGGGGCTTCCAACGGGCCGAGTGACTGGCAGGTCAAATATGACGAACAGGCCCGCCAGAGCCGGCGCATCGCCCAGACACTCGACGCGGCGGAATAGATATGGCCGGGCGCCCCACACGGTTGCAGGTCCCGCGCATCACCCGCCGCCGCAAGGGCGAGGGCGATGTCTACGCGACCGGCAGCCGCATGGTGCCCGAGGAAACGCCCGTCGCATTCAGCTACAACGGCACCACCCATGCGGTGATGATGGCAAGCCCGGCCGACATGGAGGATTTCGCCGTCGGCTTCAGCCTGTCGGAGGGCATTATTGCCCGGCTCGACGAAATCAGCGAAATCGCCATTGAAGATCATGGCGAGGGCATCGATATCCAGCTGCGCCTCGCCGATGCGCCCGGACAGGAACTCACCGACCGCCGCCGCCGCATGGCGGGACCCGTTGGCTGCGGGCTGTGCGGTATCGAGTCCATCGAACAGGCGTTGAAGCCGGTGGCCTCAGTCGATGCAACGCGCCTGCAACTGACGCCGGGCGATCTGGCGCAGGCGGTGCGGCTGCTGTCGCCGCTGCAGCCGCTGCACAATGAAACCGGTGCGGTGCATGCGGCCGGATTTTATGTTCCCGGCCAGGGTATCGTGGCCGCGCGCGAGGATGTCGGCCGCCACAACGCCCTCGACAAGCTTGCCGGTGCCCTGTGCCGAACCGGCATCGACGGTGCATCGGGCGCCGTCGTGATCACCAGCCGCGTCTCCATCGAAATGGTGCAGAAGGCGGCGATCATCGGCGCTTCCGTCCTGATTGCCGTATCCGCGCCGACGGCCTTGGCTGTGCGCACCGCACAGGCGGCGGGCATGACGCTTGTTGCGCTGGTACGCGGCGACGAATTCGATGTCTTCACGCGTGCCGAACGTATTCCGATCGCTGTAAATGCAGTGGCGAGTGCAACCGATGACACCGCTGCGTCCGGAAAATCCAATCTGGATCAGGCCTCGCCCACCCTTGTGCAAAGTCCAACTGTTCGATTGGTGCAATATGGATAATGAGAATCATCGGCAGTCAACCGCCGACAAGCTGGTCTATATGGCCAACCAGATCGCCACCTTCTTTCACACCCAGCCCAAGGATGAGGCGGTAGAGGGTGTGGCCGGCCACATCAACAATTTCTGGGAGCCGCGCATGCGTACCCAGCTCTTTGCCATCCTGGAAAAGGATGACAATGGCCTTGACCCGCTTGTGGTCGAGGCAGCGTCCCATATCCGCAAGCCGGCTCTCGCCTCGGCTTGAACGTTGCAAGGGCGGCATTTTGGGCCGCCCGACCTGCGTTGCCTCTTGATGACCAGAAGGCCGGAGAACACCCGAACAAGAAGACGATCAGGCCGAACCGGAACCGGCCGATAAACTGAAATACTAAAACATGAATCACCGCCATAAGGGCTTGGAGGAGGAATTCACATGTCAGCAACCGACAGGGCAGAGCCGCGGATTTATGAAAACCCGGGTATTCTCGACCGGGAACGCATCGTTGCCAAAGCGGGTTTCAACCGCTGGCTGGTGCCGCCCGCAGCGCTTGCCATTCACCTTTGTATCGGCATGGCCTACGGGTTCAGCGTGTTCTGGCTGCCGCTGTCGCGCGCCATCGGTGTCGAGCAATCGGTCGCCTGTGCGGATCTCAACCTTCTGACAGCGCTTTTCACCACGAGCTGCGATTGGCGCGTCAGCGATCTCGGCTGGATCTACACGCTGTTTTTCGTGCTTCTTGGCTGTTCGGCCGCCATCTGGGGCGGCTGGCTTGAACGCGTCGGGCCACGCAAGGCTGGCGTGGTCTCGGCCGTGTGCTGGTGCGGGGGCATGGTGCTGGCGGCCATTGGCGTCATCACGCACCAGCTCTGGCTGATGTGGGTCGGTGCCGGCGTCATCGGCGGTATCGGCCTCGGGCTCGGTTACATCTCTCCGGTGTCCACGCTGATCAAATGGTTTCCCGACCGGCGCGGCATGGCGACCGGCATGGCCATCATGGGCTTTGGTGGCGGTGCCATGATTGGGGCGCCACTGGCCAACCTTCTGATGAATCATTTCAAGGCACCGGATACTGTCGGCGTCTGGCAGACCTTTCTGGTCATGGCCGCCGGCTATTTCGTGTTCATGATGTGCGGCGCCTTCGGTTACCGCATTCCGCCGGCCGGCTGGCGTCCGGAAGGCTGGACACCGCCGACGGATGCCAAGGCGATGATCACCACGCGGCACGTGCATCTGCGCGATGCCCACAAGACAAAACAGTTCTGGCTGATCTGGGCCGTGCTCTGCCTCAACGTGTCCGCCGGTATCGGCGTCATCGGCATGGCTTCGCCCATGCTGCAGGAAATCTTTGCGGGCAAGCTCATCGGCCTGCCCGACGTCAGCTTCACCCAGCTGGATGCGGGCCAGAAAACCGCCATCGCTTCGATTGCCGCAGGCTTTGCCGGCCTGATTTCCCTGTTCAACATCGGTGGGCGGTTCTTCTGGGCCTCTCTCTCCGACCGGATCGGCCGCAAGGCCACCTATTTCACCTTCTTTGCGCTTGGCATCGTGCTCTATGCGCTGGCGCCGACCGCCGCCCATATGGGCAGCCAGGCGCTGTTCGTCGCGATTTTCTGCGTGATCCTGTCCATGTATGGCGGCGGCTTTGCCACGGTCCCGGCCTATCTCGCCGATATTTTCGGGACGCAGTTCGTCGGCGCCATCCATGGCCGGCTGCTGACGGCCTGGGCAACGGCGGGCATCGTCGGGCCTGTCGTGGTCAATTACATCCGTGAGTTCCAGATCAATGCGGGCGTGCCGCGCGATCAGGTCTATGACCGCACCATGTATATTCTCGCGGGTATGCTGGCGCTGGGCTTTATCGCCAACTTTTTTATCCGCCCGCTTGCATCGAAATGGTTCATGTCCGACGCCGAGGTTGCTGCCCTGCAGGCCAAGACCAAGACGGCGGATGCCGGCGCCACCGGCTCGTTCGGCATCGGCCATGGCGGGCTCGATGCGAAGGCGGCGCTCGCCTGGGCCGCGGTGGGTATTCCCATTCTCTGGGGTGTCTGGGTGACCGTGCAGCAGGCGGTCGTTCTGTTCCGATAACAGCGTTCAGATAGGTCAAGGCAGGCTCCGTTCGCGGGGCCTGTTTTTTGATTCCCGTTCAGCAACTGCGCAGGCCGCATCGATCGAAGGGCAGGTCGGCCAGTTCATCGAGGCCCATGGCTTGCAGCGCCGGATGAGAGAGCGGATCACGGCGCCAGTGATCCAGCGCATCGTGATCGACGGGACTGCTGTCCTCGCTGGGCGGAACGAGAGTCTCTGCAAACCATTTTATTAGCCAGAAAATCTTCATCACACAGCTCCCATGAATCGAGGAATGTGCTATTTTGATCCCGTTCTCTGCGGTCAGCAATCAAGAATGGCGATATCCTGATGTAGAAAAACTGGATGAAGAATTTGCATGATGAAGAATTTGAATAGAGTTCACATCAACGGATTGCGCGCTGTCGAGGCAATCGGGCGGCTGGGGTCATTGCCGAAAGCCGCCGCCGAGCTTGGTGTTTCGGTCAGTGCGGTCAGCCAGCAATTGATCCGCACGGAAGCACAGATCGGCCATGCGGTGTTCGACAGGACCCGGGCGGGACTGGTCCCGACCTTCTTCGGCAAGGCCTTCATCGCACGGCTCGAAGAGGGCTTTCAGCACCTGTCGCGCGCCGTGGCGCTGGCGGACGATGTCGAGCAGACCCTGCTTCTCTCCGTCGCTCCGACCTTCGCGTCAAAATGGCTGGTGCCGCGACTGGGACGGCTGCGGGCGGCGCATCCCGAGATGAAGATCCGCATCGATCCTTCGCCTGGGGTGCTCGACCTGAAGAGTTCCGACATCGATCTCGCGATCCGTCTTGGCAGCGGCGAGTGGCGAGATGGCACGCCGGAATGCCTGCTGCCGCAAAGGATGTTCCCGGTCTGCACGCGCGGCTTTGCCGAACGCCTGACCGGACCGGCGGATATTTTCCGCCAACCGATCATCTGTTACGAAAACCCCATGTTCAGCTGGGACGAATGGCAGGCCGCTGCCGGGCTCGATGGCCCGCTCGCCTTTGATGGCCCGACATTCTCCGATCCATGGCTGGCGGTCGAAGCAACGATCAGCGGGCAAGGCATCATGCTGGCCTGGGAGCTCTTCGTCGAAGACGCGCTGGCAGACGGCCGGCTGGTCGCACCCTTTCCGCTGCGCGTGCCCTCCAATATCGCCTATTGGCTGGTTTCGCCGAAAAACCGCAAGCCGACCCAGCAAATGCAGCATTTCCAGGCGTGGATCCGTTCGGAAATCGCCGAAGACAACCGCGCGCCCACCGCATGATCTGTTGACAAGTTATACTGAAGTTTGAACAGTGCGGCTCACCACCATACGGGTTGCGTTGGGAGGACTTCATGTCTATGCGCGCGGTTATCGGCTTTTCGGTTTTTCTTCTCTCAGCTTTGGTTTCAGGGGCACCTGCCGGTGCCGCCGAAACGAATCGCGACATTGTCACGACCAAGGATGGGGACTATTTCGGTTTTGATCTGCGCACCGAACAGGACGTGACCCTCGACCAGTGCGAGGCGGTCTGTCTGGCCGAGACGAGCTGCAAGGCCTTCACCTACAATCCCAAGGTGAAATGGTGCTTCATGAAGTCCGACTTCAATGAACTGCACAGTTTTCCCGGCGCCATCGCCGGCAAGGTGGTTGAAACGACGAGCGAGCCGGATATCGGCGCCCCGCCAAGACTGGCATTCCTGTCCGACCAGCTTGTGCAGGATGCGCGCCAGGTCAAGGCACGTCTTGCCCTGACGGACGAGCAGAAGGGGCAGGGCGCCGCCAGCCTGAAGGAAACGGCCCGCGCACAGCTTGCCGCCGGCAATATCGAAAATGCGCTGAATGCCTTCAAGGGAGCGCTGGCGGTTTCGCCGGAGGATGCGGATCTGTGGGTGGAGACCGCCCGCGCGGCCAACCGCGCCGACAAGAACACTTATGTTGCCGGCCAGGCGGCGCTGGCCGCCTATAATGGCTATCTCCTGACGCGCACGACCCAGAGCCGGGCCGATGCCCTCGCGGTGCTGGCAACCGCCTTGCAGAATGCCCAGAACTATCGCGCCGCGCTCAACGCCTACAAGGCGAGCCTTGCGCTTGTCGATGCGAAGACCGTCAATGCCGCCTATCTCGATCTGAAGGCCCGCCAGGGATTCCGTATCGTCAATCACACCATCGACGCGGATAGCGCCGCGCCGCGCGCCTGCGTGCAGTTCTCCGAGCCTTTGGTCAAAATGGGTACGGACTATGCGCCGTTCGTGACGCTGGACGGCGTCGCCCCCAAGGCGGTCGAAGCCAAAGGTAGTGAGATTTGCGTGGAAGGCCTGACCCACGGCCAGCGCTACAAGCTGGCGCTACGTGCCGGCCTGCCGTCCTCGGTCGGCGAAGCGCTGGAAGGTCAGGTTGATCTTGATATCTACGTCAAGGACCGCTCGGCCGTCGTGCGCTTTACCGGCGACAGTTTCGTGCTGCCCAGCACCGCGCGCCGTGGCATCCCGATTGTCTCGGTCAATACCACTAGCGCCAACCTGAAGCTGTACCGCATTGGCGACCGCGGCATCGCCTCGCTGCTCACCAGCTCGCAGTTCCTCACCCAGATTGATAGCTACAACGCCCAGAAACTGCAGGATGAGTCCGGCGAACTGGTCTGGCAGGGGGCGATCGATATCCAGTCCGACCTCAACAAGGATGTCGTCACCAGTTTCCCGGTTGACGAGGCTTTGCCGAAACGCAAGCCGGGCGTCTATGTGCTGACCGCCGTTTCCACCGATGCCCACAGCAATGAATGGGATTCGCAGGCGACCCAGTGGTTCGTCGTTTCCGATATCGGGCTCTCCACCTATACCGGTACCGATGGGCTCAACGTTTTTGCCCGGTCGCTCGCAACCGCCCAGCCATTGATCGGCGTGGAACTGCAGCTCCTGGCCAAGAACAATGAAATTCTCGGCACCGCGATCACTGATACGGACGGGCGTGCGACATTTACCGCCGGATTGCTGCGCGGCACTGCCGCCATGACACCGGCTGTCATCACCGCCAAGAACGGCGACGCGGACTATGTCTTTCTTGATATGACGCGGGCCGGTTTTGACCTGTCCGACCGGGGTGTGACCGGCCGCACGGCTCCCGGCGCAATCGATGTGCTCGCCTGGACGGAGCGCGGCATCTACCGTGCCGGTGAAACCGTGCATGCATCGGCCCTTGCCCGCGATATCGGTGCCAAGGCGATCGAGAATCTGCCGCTGACCTTTGTATTCCGCCGCCCGGATGGGGTCGAAGACCGCCGCATGGTCAGTGATGGCGCAGCCCTTGGCGGCCATACGCTCGATCTGGCCTTGCAGGCGAATGCCATGCGCGGCACCTGGAACATGCAGATCTATACCGACCCGAAGGGTTCGCCCATCGCTGAAAAGTCCTTCATGGTCGAAGATTTTGTTCCCGACCGGGTCGAGTTCGACCTGACGAGCGAGGCAAAGGCCATCACCGTGGGCACGCCCACGCCGGTCAGTGTCGATGGCCGCTTCCTCTATGGTGCGCCGGCGGCAGGTCTCACGCTGGAGGGCGAGGTCAGCCTCAAACCGACGCACGAGGATGCCAATTTCAAAGGCTATCGCTTTGGTCTGGCCGACGAACAGGGCAACCAGGACACGCGCATTCCGCTTGAGGATTTGCAGGCGCTCGATGAGAACGGCAAGACAACCTTCGATGTGACGCTGAACGAAGTCCCGTCAACAACCCAATTGCTCAACGCCAATATCGTCGTGCGCATGCAGGAGGCGGGCGGCCGGGCCATTGAACGCAATTTGACGTTGCCGGTGAAATCACAGGGCGCGAAGATTGGCATCAAGCCCGAATTCGACGGCGATCTGGCCGAAAATGCCATCGGCAAATTCCATGTGATCGGCGTTGACAACAACGGCCAGAAACAGGCCATGAGCGGCTTGAGCTGGAAACTTGTTGCCGTCGAGCGCAATTACCAGTGGTACCGGGATGGCAGTTCGTGGAAATATGAGCCCATCATTTCAACCAAGCTGGTTGCCAATGGCACGGTCGATGCAACCGCCGATGGTGCGGAGATTTCCGTTCCCGTGACCTGGGGCCGCTTCCGCCTGGAGGTTGAAACGGCAGAGGTGGAGGGCCCGACGTCCAGCGTGGAATTCGACGCCGGCTATTACGTTGCCGCCACCTCGACCGAAACCCCTGACGGGTTGGAGATCGCCCTTGACAAGCAGAACTATGCGCCGGGCGATACGGCAAAGCTAAAAGTATCGCCGCGTTTTGCCGGCGAGCTTCTGGTGACGGTCGGTGCCGAGAGCCTGGTAGCGACGAAGCGTCAGAGCATTCCCGCTGAAGGCGGCGAGGTGGAAATTCCGGTCACCGCGGACTGGGGCGCCGGTGCCTATGTCACCGCAACGCTCTACCGTCCCGGCAATGACCGGGACAGTCACATGCCGATGCGCGCCATTGGCGTGAAGTGGTTGGGGGTCAATCCGGGGGACCGCAATCTCGCGGTGAAGCTGGATACGCCCGAGAAAACATTGCCGCGCCAGCCGCTGAACATTCCGGTTCAGGTGACCGGCGCAGGCGTTGGCGATACGGCCTATGTCACGGTTGCCGCCGTCGATGTCGGTATCCTCAATCTCACGCGTTACGAGGCGCCCAATCCCGACGGCTGGTATTTTGGCCAGCGGCAGCTGGGTCTGGAAATCCGTGATCTCTATGGCCGTCTGATCGATGGCTCGCAGGGTGCTGCCGGCCGTCTGCGCACCGGCGGCGATGGCGCACAGATGCCATTGCAGGGCAGTCCGCCCACGGAAAAGCTCGTTGCCTTCTTCTCCGGTCCGGTCAAGCTTGACGCGGGGGGCAAGGCCAATGTGAGCTTCGACATCCCGCAGTTCAACGGGACGGCGCGGGTCATGGCGGTTGCCTGGTCCAAGGCCGGTGTCGGCCATGCCAGCAAGGATGTCATCATTCGCGATCCCGTCGTGGTAACGGCAAGCCTGCCGAAATTCCTGGCGCCCGGAGACAAGACGGCGCTGCGGCTTGATATCGCCAATACGGATGCCCCGGCAGGCGACTACCAGTTGCAGGTGACGAGCAATCAGGCCGTCGGCGTCGAGCAGCAGGCAGCCGCACAGACCGTCAAGCTGACGGCGGGCGGAAAGTTCAATCTGACACTGCCGCTCAAGGGCCAGCAGACGGGTGACGGCGTTGTCTCAGTCAAATTGTCAAACGCGGCGGGTATTTCGCTGGAGCAATCGCTGAACATTCCGGTCCGCCCGGCGTCGCTGCCGATCACAGTGCGCAATCCCATCAAGATCGCACCGAACAGCACGCTGAAGATCGATCGCGAATTGCTGGCGAGCAGCCTGCTGCAGGGCGCATCGGTCAGCCTCAACGTGTCGCGGTCATCGGCCTTCGATATACCGGCCTTGCTCATGACGCTCGACCGTTATCCCTATGGTTGTGCGGAGCAGACGACAAGCCGCGCCATGCCGCTGCTATATCTCAGCGAGTTGGCCAAGCAATCGGGCCTTGCCGACGATGGCGATGTGCAGAAGCGCGTGCAGGAGGCAATCTTCCGTGTCCTGTCCTATCAGTCCTCTTCCGGCAGTTTCGGCCTGTGGGGTCCGGGTTCGGGTGATCTCTGGCTTGATGCCTATGTCACGGACTTCCTGACCCGCGCACGCGAGCAGAAATACGACGTGCCGGAAAAGGCGCTCGTCCAGGCGTTGGAAAACCTGCAGAATTCGCTGAGCTATGACGTGAATGTCAAGGATCAGGGCAATCAGATCGCCTATGCGCTCTATGTTCTCGCCCGCAACCGCAAGGCTGCCGTCAGCGATCTGCGTTACTACGCCGATACGAAACTGTCGGAATTCCCGACGCCATTGTCGCGCGCCCATCTGGCGGCGGCCCTGGCGCTTTACGGGGATGCGCAGCGGTCGCAGAGCATCTTTACTAATTCGCTGCAGATGTCGACCAAGGCCACCAATGTCAGCCTTGTGCGCTCGGATTATGGCTCGTCCCTGCGCGACGATGCGGCGGTTCTGGCGCTCGCAGCGGAAAGCCGTCCCGTGCCGGCCATCATTCCGCAGCTGTCGCAGATCGTTGCCAAGGAATGGGAGCGCAAGATCTATACCAGCACGCAGGAACAGACCTGGATGCTGCTGGCTGCCCGCGCCATCCAGGGCGGTGACAACGATCTGAAGCTTGCCATCAATGGCGTGGCGCACACGGGCGGCTATGCCGCGCGGATGACCGGCGACGAGCTGATCGCCCAGCCGGTCAGCATCACCAACGGATCGACCGAGGCCGTTTCGGCTGTCGTGACAACCGTTGCCGCGCCGGCCCAGCCTTTGCCCGCTGGCGGCGATGGCTTCAACATCCAGCGGACCTACTACACGCTCGACGGATCGGAAGCCAATGTCAGCGAAGCCAAGCAGAACGAGCGCTATGTCGTTGTCCTCAAGGTCACCGAGAACAACAACTGGCCGTCGCGGGTGCTGATCACCGATCTTCTGCCCGCCGGTTTCGAGATCGACAATCCCGGCCTCGTCAACAGTGCGCAACTGTCGAATTTCGACTGGATCGGCGAAGTGGAAGCCGCCCATACGGAATTCCGCAGCGACCGCTTTGTTGCCGCCTTTGATCGCAATACCGGCGACAACAGGGAAATCACCCTGGCCTATGTGGTCCGGGCTGTGACGCCGGGCACCTACGATCATCCGGCAGCCAGCGTTGAGGACATGTATCGTCCGCAATTCTCCGCACGCACGGCCACGGGCCGGATGGAGGTTGTGGCGGCACAGTAAACAAACCTAGGTTCAAGACCGGTTGATCCGATGATCACGTGGCGCACATTCTGTATCGGCATCTCCGCCAATCTGGTGGTGGCGACGGCGCTGGCCTTCGGCCTTGATCTTGCCGACAAAAAGTTTCCGCCGCCGCTGGAAAAGGCGGTGGAAGTCTCGCCGGAAGTGGTCGATGCCAATGGCCAGTTGCTGCGTGCCTTCGCCACGTCGGAGGGGCGCTGGCGCCTGCGGACGACGGCCGCCGATGTCGATCCGCAGTTCATTCGCATGCTTGTCGCCTACGAGGATCAGCGCTTCTGGCAGCATCGCGGTGTCGACCCGCGGGCCGTGGCTCGCGCCGCACTGCAACTGGTCCGCAACGGCCGCATCGTTTCCGGCGGTTCGACCCTGTCCATGCAATTGGCGCGACTGATCGAACCGCGGGAAGGGCGCTCGCTCAGCGCGAAATTTGCCCAGCTGGTGCGGGCGCTGCAGATCGAACGGCGTCTGACCAAGGCGCAGATTCTCGATCTCTATCTCACGCACGCACCCTATGGCGGCAATCTCGAAGGTATCCGTGCCGCCAGCCTCGCCTATTTCGGCAAGGAGCCGCGCCGCCTGACCGTATCCGAATCCGCCTTGCTTGTGGCGTTGCCGCAATTGCCGGAAAAGCGCCGTCCCGACCGCAATCTCGCGGCTGCCGAGACAGCGCGCGAGCGGG
The DNA here is from genome assembly GCF_044760925.1 of Phyllobacterium sp. NPDC097923. NCBI lineage: Bacteria > Pseudomonadati > Pseudomonadota > Alphaproteobacteria > Hyphomicrobiales > Phyllobacteriaceae > Phyllobacterium > Phyllobacterium sp. NPDC097923. Next base: position 669,819 of record NZ_JBIWBL010000001.1, read on the forward strand.
TTCTGGACCGCATGGCCGTTGCCAAAGTGGTGGGTGAGGGTGAGGCCGAACGTGCCGGGCTGGTACCCATTCCTGCCCGCCGCCTGCAGCTTCCAGCCTACGCCGCGCATCTGGCGGAAGCCGCCTTGCGCCGGGAGCCGCAGGTCAACCGGCACCAGACCACGCTGCGCCGCCCGATTCAGCAGGGCCTTGAAGCCGTTGCCAAGACTGCGGCGGCCAAGCTTGGCCCCAAAGTATCGATCGCTATGGTGATGGCCGATGCCCGCACCGGTGAAATCGTCGGCGAAGTGGGCTCTGCCGATTATTTCGATGCCAGCCGCTCCGGCTGGATTGATATGACGCGGGTGATGCGTTCGCCCGGATCAACGCTGAAACCCTTTATCTACGGCCTGGCCTTCGAGGACGGGCTCGTTTCGCAGGAGACGATCATCGAGGACCGTCCAGCGGACTTCTTCGGTTACCGGCCGCGCAATTTCGACATGAGCTATCAGGGCGATGTCAGCATCAGGCAGGCGCTGCAATTGTCGCTGAATGTGCCTGCCGTCCGCCTGCTTGACGCGGTGGGCCCGACGCGGCTGCTGGTCCGCTTCCGCCGGGCGGAGGTGAGACCCGTGCTTCCCGCCAATGAAGCGCCGGGTCTGGCGATCGGTCTCGGCGGTGTCGGTATTACACTGAAAGATCTGGTGCAGCTCTACGCTGCGCTGGCCAATCGCGGCAGGCCGGTGCTGCTGGGGGATGGCATTCAGGGCAAACCGCAGCCCATCGAAGCCGAACCGTTGCTGGAGCCGGTGGCCGCATGGCATGTTGCCGATATCCTGTCGGGTGTCATGCCGCCGCTGGGCGCGGCGCAACGCGGCATCGCCTACAAGACGGGCACGAGCTACGGCTACCGCGATGCGTGGTCGGTCGGTTTCGATGGCAATTACGTGCTTGGCGTCTGGGTCGGCCGTCCGGATAATGGCGCTGTGCCGGGTATCACCGGTTTCGGCACGGCGGCGCCGATCCTGTTCGAGGGGTTTGTCAAATCCGGCGTGCCGGTCACGCCGCTGCCGCGCGCGCCAGGCGGTGCGGTGCGCATCGCGCAGGCACAACTGCCGATCAGCCAGCGCCGCTTCACCCGGACATCGAACGGTCTGCTCTCCGCAACGACGCGCGAACCAGCACCGCAGATCGTCTATCCGCCGGAAGGCGCGCGGATCGAGCTCGGCGCGAAGACCGGCGGCGCCCTGTCACCCCTCGCGCTGAAACTGCAGGGGGGGCGGGCGCCGTTTCGTTGGCTGGCCAATGGCAAGCCTTTGCCCGATATGTCGCGCCGTCGTGACAATCAGTGGGTGCCCGATGGAGCGGGTTATTCGACCTTGACGGTCATCGATTCTGCCGGCCGTGCCGCCAGTGTCCGGATCTTTGTCGACTAGAAACAAAAAAAGCGGCGCCGAAGCGCCGCTCTGGTTTGACCGGGATCGTTACCGGCCCTGGATCATCGATGCGATGATGCCGGATGCAATGCTGACCATGACGTAGTCATTGTTGACGCGCACCCAATGATAACCGCGCGGCGGTGTCTTCAGGTGATAGCGATGATAGTCGCGCACCACGTTGCGGCGGTAGTTGCTGGGCAGCTTGTGGCCGCGCACCCAGCGCGTCTTCTTCACGACGGTGCGTTCGTTGACGACCCGCTTCTTGACCATCCGGTCCTGCTGCTGATGGCCATAGCCTTGCTGCTGCTGCGCAAAGGCTGCAGGTGTTGCAATCAGGGAAATGGCAAGGGCTGCCAGGGCGATCTTTTTCATGTTGGTTCCTCGTTCATTGCAGGGTTCATGATCAAACACCATGCTGTTTTACGAGGGGCGAGATGAACCAAAACTGAACGTCAACCTAAACAATTTGTAATGTTTTAAATGGCTTAGCTGGCGCATGGATGGTGTCGTGGATTGGTTGCCCTCCGCCCGCGGGCAGCACGCACGGGGCGGAAGGCACCTGCTTCACAAAGCTCAGGCGTAGCGGCCGATGCCGAGTTCCGATGCGTCGACATCCGGCGTTTTGCCGGAAACAATGTCAGCCAGTACCCGGCCGGAACCGCACGACATGGTCCAGCCAAGGGTGCCGTGGCCGGTGTTGAGGTAGAGGTTCTGGTATCTGGTGCCGCCACCGATAATGGGCGGGCCGTCCGGAGTCATCGGGCGCAGGCCGGTCCAGAAGGTTGCCTTCGACAGATCGCCGCCGCCGGGGAAGAGATCGCCGACCGAATGCTGCAATGTGGCTTTGCGCGCATCGCGCAAGGTCAGGTCGTAACCGGAGATTTCCGCGGTGCCGCCGACGCGGATGCGGTCGCCGAGCCGGGTGATTGCCACCTTGTAGGTTTCGTCCATCACGGTGGATTCCGGCGCGCAACTGGCATCGGCGATGGGGACGGTGATGGAATAGCCCTTGATGGGGTAGACCGGCACCGGTACGCCGATGCGGCGCAGCAGAAATGGTGAGTAACTGCCGAACGCAACCACATAGGCATCCGCCGTCAGTTCTTCCGTCTCCGTCGACACGCTGGCAATGCGATTGCCGCTGGTGTTGATCGAGGTAACAGTGGTGTTGTAGCGGAAGGTCACACCCTTCTCGGCTGCAAGGGCCGCCAGCTTCTCCGTGAAGATCTTGCAATCGCCGGTTTCGTCGCCGGGAAGACGCAGACCGCCGACGAATTTCTCCCGCACATTGGCAAGGGCCGGCTCGGCGGCGATGCAGCCTGCGGGATCAAGGAGTTCATAGGGCACGCCGAACTGCTTGAGCACCTCGATATCGCCGCCCGTGCCGTCATACTGGCTCTGCTTGCGGAAGAGCTGCAGGGTGCCCTGGCTGCGCTCGTCATAGGCAATTCCGGTTTCCGAACGCAAATCACGCAGCGAGTCGCGGCTGTACTCAGCGATGGGGACCATGCGGATCTTGTTGCGGGCGTAGCGCGCCGACGTGCAGTTGCGCAGCATCCGCACCAGCCACAGCGCCATATAGGGGTCGAATTTCGGCCGCACGACGAGCGGACCGAAATGCATTAGCATCCATTTGATGGCTTTGAGGGGAACGCCGGGACCCGCCCATGGCGAGGAATAGCCGGGCGAGATTTCACCGGCATTGGCAAAACTCGTCTCCAGAGCCGGACCGGGCTGCCGGTCGACCACCACCACCTCGTGGCCCGCCTGGGCGAGATACCAGGCTGACGTGACGCCGACGACGCCACTTCCAAGGACGAGAACTTTCATAAGCGGAACGCTCCTTCAAACAACGCGAGATATGCCAGCCATTTCCGATGCCGGCGCAAGAGTGACTCGCACTCTGGGATGCCGCGGAAATTCTTTCCAGAGTTTTCTTGGGGAATGCGCTGAAATGTCTTGGTTTTTTGGAGTGCGCGCCTGAATTCAAGGCAAAATAAAAGGCCGGGTAAACCCGACCTTCTCAAATTCATCTCTGCTGTCAGTGCCAGTACATCCGTGGTCAAAGACGCGAAGAGGAATTATTTTTAGCCAGCCTGAAGCTGGTCAGCAGTCATCTTGCCGGACTTGTTGTCACGAACCAGCTCGAAGCTGATCTTCTGACCATCATTGAGGCTGCGCATACCAGCGCGCTCAACTGCGGAGATGTGAACGAACACGTCTGCCGAACCATCGTCTGGCTGAATGAAGCCGAATCCTTTTGTGGAATTAAACCACTTTACTGTTCCAGTGCTCATAATGAACCCTTTCAAGGAATATGTTTTGGTCACCTACCATGCGACTGCACGATAGTTTTAGCTCGATTTTTGAAGAAGGATCGTTGAGAGCGCTTTGGCGCAATAAAACTAATAACAAACTACCAAATACCGATGGGTCATACATAGTGACTGTGAGACATTCCGTCAATGCTGCGCCAGAAAAAATAATTTAATTATAAAAACTTAGCGGAATTCGACTAATGATTCTGATGTTTTTATTGAACAATATTTCGCCAATACCAGCGATCATTTAATAAAGCGCAAGCATTTCCCGATGCGGATAAACGGGTTCGCACGCGGCCGCAAGGCCTCGTCAAAGTCGGGCATGATAAGTATGGGGCGCTATTTGCCCTTGGTGGCGAGCGTCACCTTCGCCTTGGCCCTTGCCGGCTTCTTGGCTGGCTTCAAGGCGTTCTCAGCTTCTTCTTCCGCTTCCTTGGCCAGACGCAATGCCTTCAGGCGCGCGGTCTTGCTTTCCCACTTTGCGGTCTCGTCATTGATAATGGCGGATGCAGCTGCGGTTGTGGCCAGGCTTTTCTGTTCCGAAGGACTGAGAACCCGCTTCGGGCGGACACCAACTTCAGGCAATTGTTTTGGACTGTGTTTCATCGTGTCTCGCATTTTTGAGCCACAATCATCGCACGCGGCGGTTCACAAGTCTATCGTGCATTCCGATTCTGTCCCGGCGTCCAGCCCCGCGCAAAGCCATAGGACATGGCCAGGGAGGCATATTCAATCTCCCGCAACAGGAACTCACGCTCGGCCAGAAGTGCCGCTATTGTCGCCCGGACATCACCCTGATGATAAGCCAATGCCTCGTCAATTTCGTCGTCCGGCTGTTTCAATATCGCATTCATTGGATTCTCCTTCGCAATCCAGAATGGCACAATCCGGTCCACGTGAAAAGAAATTTGTTCCTGTTTTGTTCTAATTTTACTCTTGACGCGTGTTTCGGGTTGCATTGCTGGAAGAAGGGGGAGCGACCGCAGGGACAGGGGTATCCATGTGTGGTGCGGCGCCATCATCGGGATGGCGCCGCACCTGAACAATCGGGTGCTGGCGTGCCGGGCATGCCCTTAGCTTTTGGGCTTGCCCTTGCTGGCGACTTCCGTCTGTTTGCCGATCGAACTTGCAAACGGAACAGCGGTCTTTACCTCGACCTTGTCCTTCTTTGGTTTGCGTACTTCGCGGTTGCTGCGTTGTTGACCTTTAGCCATGGTGGTTCTCCTTCAGGTTTCGGGTAGGGATCGGGGCGGGAAGTGATTAGCCGGGCCGGGACTGATCCTCGAGAAGCGCAGCTTCCAGATCGAAATGGTCGATCGGGAAAACCTGCCGGGTGCCAAGCTTCGACGACCGGGCCGGAACATGGATGTAGGTGGCCACGCGGCGATGCGCGGGGCGGGACAACCCGTCAATGAGTTCTTCATCCTGATCCACGTCGTAATCACCGGCGGGCAATGGCTTGTCCACACCCTTCAACACGAATGGTGCGTCGAAGTGGACGATGGAATGTGTTGTGCGCGTGAACATGCCAATCCTCCTTTGGAAGTGGCAAGCAGCGGAAGCTGGCCTGCTGTGTTCTCATCCCGGCGGGTGCCGGAGATCAGTCGTCATGCAACGTTCAAAAAACCGTCGTCATTTTGGAACGAGATTGGCGGGTCGAGAACCTCTGACGCTGCGAAGAGCCAAATCTGAAACGAGGATATCCAAAAGGCGATAGCAAAACAATCGTCATGATTTGCGGTTTATTTGCGGCCCTGTATCTCTGGTGGCGGAACGGTGATAGGGTGCGTCCACTTGCCAAAATGCTGCACATCCAACCGCTGGATCATCGGTCCACAGCGGCCCTATGGCATTTCCGTTGGAGGAAAAATCATGATGTTATTACGAGTGTTGAGCTTTCTGAAAGGCATGAGGATGCCGGTCACCCAAGCACCGGTTGCCAGTGTCAAACCAGCCAAGCCGATCCCGTCGGTCAAGAGCAAGACGCGGCGCGACATTGCAGACAGCGACGGTAAAATACGGCGTCAAAAGCACATGGTTGAATGCAACCGGTTGATCTGATCTGAAGCAGGGCGCGGCGCCGCTCGCCGGTGGCGCCGTTCTCAAGAGAGTTCTTTCTATCCCAGAACGCCCGCAAAGCTTTTCGTCAGCTTTCCTTGCCGGAACGCCTCGGCGATAAAATCAACGAATACCCGCGTTTTTGCGGGCAGCAGCCTGCGGCTGGCATAATAGATCGATACGGCCCCGGCGTCGGCATACCAGTCCGGCAAGAGGCGCACGAGCTCGCCATTTTCCAGGTGCGGCAGGGCAACGGGAGCTGAGAGGATGGTCACGCCCAGGCCGAGCAGAGCCCCCTGACGCATGGCCGCGGGGTCGTTGACCACAATCCTGTCCCGGATATGTGCCGGCATTTCCATGCCAGCGCTGTTGCGCATCATGCGCACCGGAATGCGCCCGGTGCGCTGCTGGCGCAGCACAATCCCGTCCATCGTCGCCAGCCCGGCCGGATCCGCTGGAAATGCGCGGCCCCGCATGTAGGCCGGGGACGCCACAGCGATGAGATGAAGGGTTGCAAGCGATCGGGACACGACACCGGGCAGAAGTTCGAAGCCGCCGCCGATGGCCGCATCGAAACCTTCCGCGATCAGGTCGACCTGCCGGTTCTCGAAATGCCATTCCGGCCGGATCAACGGAAAGCGCTCGAGAAAGGCTGGAAGCAGCGGCATGACAAACCCGATGCCGAGCGTCGGGCTCATGCTGACCTTGAGCACACCGGCGGGTTCGTCGCGATGCGCCGCAACATTGGCAATCGCCGCCTGCAGATCCTCGAGATTTGTGCGAACCGCCTGCAGGAAGCGCTCGCCTTCCTCCGTCAGGGCCAGATTTCGCGTGCTGCGATGAAACAGCCGCACGCCAAGATTGCGTTCAAGCATGGCCACGTTCCGGCTGACCGCCGCAGGCGTCAGTGACAGGCGCCGCGCCGCTGCCGAGAAACCTCCGGTTTCGGCGCTGCGCACGAACGACTCCAGATTTGCCAGGGTCTCCATATCCATACCTTCAACTGATGATTGAAAATATTTAAAGCCATTACCTGCTTTTCGTCAATGAATGGATGGCCCATTCTCAGGTCATGCAATTTCATGCATTCGCAAAAAGGAACAAGATCATGAGCATTGGTATTATCGGAGCCGGGCTGATCGGCACGGCTTTTGCGCGGGTATTGGCCCGGGCCGGCATCGAAGCAACCATTTCCAACAGCCGCGGACCGGACTCGTTGAAGGAACTGGTTGGTGAACTCGGGCCGTCCATCAAGGCCGGCACCGTGGAGCAGGCGGCAAGCGCGGATATTGTCGTGATTGCCGTCAACTGGTCGAAACTGCCGCAGGCTTTGGCCGGTCTGCCCGCCTGGAACGGCCGCATCGTCATCAACGCCAACAATGCCATCGAAGCCCCGTCCTTCAAGCCCGTTGATCTCAAGGGGCGCCTGCCGAGTGAGGTCGTCGGCGATCTCGTGCCGGGCGCAAAACTGGTGAAGGCGCTCAACCATCTGCCCGCAGCCTTGCTTGCGGGCGACCCCAAGGCCGAAGGCGGCCAGCGCGTGCTGTTCTATTCCGGCGACGATGCGGAGGCCAAGGCGAAGGTCGGCGCTCTGTTTGAAAAGCTTGGCTTTTTCCCGCTCGATCTGGGCAGCCTGGCGACAGGCGAGAAGATGGCGGGGTTCCCCGGCGGCCCGCTTGCCGTCCTTAATCTGGTGAAGTTCGGCTGACGACAAGCGAAGGGCCTGCCCCACGGGGCAGGCCCTTGCAGAATTATGCGGCCGCAAGGCGGCCTGCAGGCCCGCATCGGGCTGGGGCTCATTGCCGCCGATATCGGGTGCATGGAAATGCCCGGTTCCACCTCTCAACATGCTGTCCTGGCCGCCTAATTTGCCTCAGGCACTTTTATATTCGGCAAATGATGTTACATTGGCTTCAACGTTAATGAACAAGCGCCTTGCCTGCGTCCTCCAGAGGTTCGCGCGGCGCCCGAAGGATGAGATTTTGAAAGACCCCGAATCGGGCGCCCGCAAAGCGTCGAATGAAGGGGCGTCTGGCGGTCATACGGTGTCGAATGGCATCCCAGGTCCCGCCAAGAACGGACCCGGACCACAAGGGGATTCTGCGCGTCAACCGCAGGAGAGCCGGTCCGATTCCCAGGAAGGACGCTTCGAGAAAAACCCCAAGAAACGGGCACGCCGCCGTCGGCGCGGCAAGTCGAAACATGGCGCTGTTTCGGCGCAAAACCCTGTTGCCTCCGCCGCACCTGCGCATCCGGCGGGAGAAGCCGATGCCGCAGCGCCGGTCAAAACCGGCAAAAAGCGCCGCCCCAACCGCCACAGGCGCCGGGGGCGTTCCGGCGCAAAACAGCAGGAAACCGTTGTCGCGGCGACTGTGGAACAGAACAGTCCGGCCAAGCCATCCGAACCTGACAACCCGCGGCGCGAACCCAGATATGCCGGTGCTCCGCTCTATGCAGCGCTGGATCTGGGCACGAACAACTGCCGCCTGCTGGTGGCAACGCCGACGCGGCCGGGCCAGTTCCGTGTCATCGATGCGTTTTCGCGCATTGTCCGTCTGGGCGAGGGGCTCGGTGCAACCGGGCGCCTGAGCCCGAATGCCATGAGCCGAGCCATCGAGGCGCTGAAGATTTGCCGCGACAAGCTGGAAAACCACGATGTGCGGCGCGCCCGCCTCATCGCCACCGAGGCCTGCCGCCAGGCGGAAAACGGTGCGGAATTCCTGCATCAGGTCAAACACGAGACCGGCCTTGATCTGGAGATCATCAACCGCCAGACCGAGGCCCGCCTTGCTGTTTCCGGCTGCGGCACGCTGGTCGAGCGCGAAACCGATGCGGTTGTGCTGTTCGATATTGGCGGCGGTTCCTCCGAGATTGCCCTGATCGACCTGTCGGAGCGCCGTTCGCCGCGTCTGGCCGAGCATATCATTGCCTGGACATCGCTGCCTGTTGGCGTCGTCACGCTGGCGGAGCGTTTTGGCGGCCGCGATGTGACGACCGACAATTTCGCCGTCATGGTCAATCATGTGGCGGAACTCCTCAATGATTTCTCCGAGCGGCACAAGCTCGGCGATCTCGTCAACAGCCAGAATTTTCACCTGCTCGGCACATCAGGCACGGTGACGACGCTTGCCGGCATTCATCTTGGTCTCGACCGCTATGACCGGCGCCGCATCGATGGTATCTGGATGCAGAACGACGACGTGACCGAGATGACGAGCAGGCTCCTGTCGTGGAGTTTTGACGAACGGGTTGCCAATCCCTGCATCGGTGCCGACCGGGCGGATCTTGTTCTTGCCGGTTGCGCCATTCTGGATGCAATCCGCAATGTCTGGCCCAGCCAGAAGCTGCGTGTGGCTGATCGCGGCCTGCGCGAAGGTATTTTGACTGAACTCATGTCGCGCGATGGCGCGTGGCGCAATCGGTGGTTTCGCGCCAATGTCGCGTAAAAGAGGGGCGTACATTCCCAATGGCTAAGACAACAACAGGCGGGCGCGGCGGTACGGGTACGCGCGGCCTGCATACCAAGATCAAGAAGAAGGCGGGCACGATCAAGGAATCGTCGCGCCGCTGGCTGGAACGTCATATCAACGATCCCTATGTGCAGCGGTCAAAGGCCGACGGCTATCGGTCGCGCGCCGCTTACAAGCTGATCGAGATCGATGACCGCTACAAGATCTTGAAAAAGGGTCAGCGCATCATCGATCTGGGCGCCGCCCCCGGTGGCTGGAGCCAGATTGCTGCGGGGATTGTCGGCTCTCCAGAGGACGCGCCGACGGTTGTCGGCATCGATTATCTGCACATCGATCCCTTGCCGGGCGTAACGCTGCTCGAGATGGATTTCCTCGACGATGCCGCGCCGGACAAACTGATCGAAGCGCTGGGCGGCCAGCCGGATATCGTGTTGTCGGATATGGCCGCTCCCACCACGGGGCACCGCCGCACCGACCATATCCGCACGACGCATCTGTGCGAAGTGGCGGCGGACTTTGCGGTTTCCGTGCTGCGGCCGGGTGGTCACTTCCTGACCAAGACCTTCCAGGGCGGCACGGAAAACGAAGTGCTGACCCTGCTCAAGCAGCACTTCAAATCCGTGCATCACGTCAAGCCGCCGGCCTCGCGCGCCGAGTCGGTGGAGCTTTACCTGCTCGCCCGTGATTTCAAGGGCCGGTCTTAAACGACGGTCTATTCGGCAGGCGCTGGCTTCGCATCCGGGTAATGCCCGGATACTTCGGCGCCCGCATCCGGCTTCATCGGCATGAACGAGAAGAACGCCAGCGAGGATATGGCGGCCACCAGGAAGAATGCCGTGTGGAAATCCGAGAGCTGCAGCGGCCCGCCATGCAGATTGGTGGACACTTCCAGAATGCCGCCGGCAACCGCAACGCCCAGGGCAATGGATATCTGCTGGGCGACCGATGCGATCGGTGTTGCAAGGCTGGTCTGTTCATTCGGCACTTCCGCATAGGCAAGTGCATTGGCCCCGGTAAAGAACAGTGAACGGAAGAAGCCGCTGACCAGAAGCAGGCCAAGAATGAGCGCAGTCGGTGTTGCCGGCGTGAAGAAACCATTCATGGCAATGAAGCTTGCGGCAATCAGCGATCCATACATCAGCGCATTGCGGAAGCCCGTCTTGCGGAAGAACCATTTGGTCACGAATTTCATGCCGATGGCACCGGCAGCCGATATGAAGGTCATGAGGCCGGACTGGAACGGTGTCATGCCGAAGCCGATCTGGAACATCAGCGGCAGCAGGAACGGTGTCGCACCGACGCCGATGCGGAAAAGACTGCCGCCAAAAATCGAGGCACGGAACACCTGGTTCTTGAACAGGTCGAGCGCTAGCAGCGGTTCCGGCGTGCGCTTGGCATGGATGAGGTAGAGCACCGTCGAAACGATGCCGACGCCGAGCGTCGAGAACCCGACCCATGCGGGGAGCGCCGGCAGGCTGACCACGGAAAGTCCGAACACCACGCCGGATGCGGCAATACCGCTGAGGAAGAAGCCGGGCACATCGAGCTTGCGCTGGATCAGCGTTTCCACATCCGGCAGGTAACGTGTTGCGAACCAGATGCCAAGCAGGCCGATCGGCACGTTGATCAGGAAAATCCAGTGCCAGGTGAAATAGGTGGTGAGAAACCCGCCGATGGGCGGCCCGACCAGCGGCCCGACCAATGCGGGCACGGTCAACCAGGCCATGGCGCCGACAAGCTCGCTGCGCGGCGTCGAGCGCACCAGCACCAGCCGTCCAACCGGCGTCATCATGGCACCGCCGACACCCTGCACGAAGCGGGAGACCACGAAGGCCAGCAGCGAGTTGGAGGCTGCGCAGGCGATCGACCCAAGCACGAACACGACGATGGCCGCGCGGAACACATTTTTTGCGCCGAACCGGTCGGCCATCCAGCCGCTGACCGGGATGAACACGGCGAGCGAGACGAGATAGGCGGTCAGCGCGAGTTTCAGCGCGATGGGGCTCGTACCGATGTCGGCGGCAATCGCGGGCAGGGATGTCGATATGACGGTCGAGTCCATCTGTTCCATGAACAGGGCGACAGCGAGCACGAGCGGAACAATGCGATTCACAATGAATTCCAGTTCTCAATAAAGAGCTTCGTCAGCAATCGGGGTCCGTCGCGGGACTCACAATGAAAAGCAACCCTTGCTGGCGCTGCGATAGCACCAGTGTGGCGGGTGCTCAAGCACCGATCAATCAGATGTGATCCAGCACAATACGATTTTCCGCTATGCAAAAGGGAACGGCCCGGCAGCCATGACGTTGCCTGTGCACGATCTCAACCGCAGACCCCAAGACTGCCAGAAGGAGATGAATTCATGACGTCATACGAGATTTCCCGCCGCGACCTGTTTCTTGCGTCAAGCGCCATAGCCGGTGGGCTCGCCATATCGCAGGTCATGCCGGATGCTGCCGCCGCAGCGGTTCCGCTTTCGCCGGTGAAGTCGCCGGGCTTCAAGCGCTTCAAGCTGGGTGAATTTGAGGTCACCACGCTTCTCGATGGTCTGCGCCTCTCCGACGGCCCGTTTCCCACCTTCGGTGCCGATCAGTCGCAGGAGAAGGTGGCAGAACTGATGCGCGCCAACTTTCTGCCCGAAACGAAGTTCGTCAATGGTTTTGCCCCGGTGTTGATCAATACCGGTGCTGAACTGATCCTGTTCGACACGGGTTTTGGCGCTGCAGGACGCGACAACGGTTTCGGCCAGCTGGAAGCCAATATGAAAGCGGCGGGTTACACGCCCGATCAGGTGAGCGTCGTCGTCATCACCCATATGCATGGTGACCACATCGGCGGCCTGATGAACGGCGAGAAGCCTGCCTTTGCCAATGCGCGCTATATCGCGGGGCAGATCGAATATGATTTCTGGACCGATCCGGCCCGGGCGGGCACGCCGGCGGAAGCGGGTGCCAAGGGTGTTGCGGCCAAGGTGAAACCGCTGGCGGAAAAGACCACCTTCATCAAGGCGGGTGATGCGGTTGTGTCAGGGATTACCAGCGAAGCGGCTTACGGCCATACGCCCGGCCACATGATTTTCCACGTGGAATCCGCGGGCAAGCGTCTGGTGCTGACCGCCGATACCGCCAATCACTACGTCGCAGCCCTGCAGCATCCGGAATGGGAGGTGGCTTTCGATACGGACCGGGCCAAGGGCATCGAGACGCGCAAACGGGTGCTCGACATGATCGCCACCGACCGCGTGCCGTTCATCGGTTATCACATGCCGTTCCCGTCGGCTGGTTATCTCGACCGGCAGGGAAGCGGCTACCGTTTCGTACCGGTGACCTATCAGTTCGACGTCTGACCCTGTGCGGGCGTTGCCGATGCGGCTTCGGCGCGCTTGCGCCGGATCGCATCCGCAATGAACACCCGTGACAATGCGTGGTAGAGCGGTTCGTGCGAGATGATGCGTGCCGTGCCGTAACCGAGCATGGACGTGCACATCAGGGCAATGACGCTGTCATGGCTGCCGGTCATTTCCAGAATGATGACAAAAGCCGTCATCGGTGCCTGCACCACCCCGGCGAAATAGCCGGCCATGCCGAGCACGGCGGCGAGGCCGATATTGCTGCCGGTGAGCAGACCGATTGTACTGCCGAAGCTCGCGCCGATGGACAGCGAGGGCGCAAAAATGCCGCCGGGAATGCCGGAAACCATGGAAAGGAAACTGGCGAGCAGTTTCTCCAGAAAGAAATACCACGGCAGGGCATGGCCTTCCACGGCACTGCGCGCCTGTTCGTAGCCCGTGCCGAAGGTTGTACCGCCTGAAGCAACCCCGATCAGCGCCACGGCGAAACCGCACACAGCGGCGAGCAGCAGGGTACGGCGAAACGGATCGGGTGTCGTCCAGCGCTTGATCCTGCGCAATGCCTTGACGGCACCGGCACTGAAAAAGGCACCGAACGCACCGCCGCCAACACCGCACATGATCACCAGAAGCCAATCGGAAAAGCTGGTTGCAACGGCAACGGATGCACCGAAATAGGTGTAGTTGCCGACAAGTCCGATGGCCGCGAGGCCGGAGAGGATGACGGCGGTCAGAACAAGGCCGTTGGTGCGTGCCTCATAGGAGCGGCCCATTTCCTCGATGGCAAAGACGATGCCGGCGAGCGGCGTATTGAACGCCGCGGCAATACCGGCGGCGGAGCCTGCAAGGATGAGCCCGCGCGCCTGCGCCATGCCGCCCCAGCGCGCCACCTGCAGCATCAGCGACGCGCCGACCTGGACCGTTGGGCCTTCGCGGCCGATGGAGGCACCGGAAAACAGGCCGACAACGGTCAAAAGGATTTTGCCGAAAACCATGCGCAGGGAAAGCAGCCTGACGCGATCCTCGTGATCGTTGAGATGGCGGGCCGCGATGGCCTGCGGAATGCCGCTGCCCTGGGCATTGGGGAAGAAACTGTAGGCCATATAGGCGCAGAAGATGAAGCCGAGCGGCGTGATGATCAAGGGCAGGAATGTCGTCCAGCCGCTGGTTCCGATCACGCCATGAAACGTTTCCTGGGCAAGATCCGCCAGCTTGGCGAAGAGGACACTGATCACACCAATGGCAATCGCTCCCGCCCAGAACACCAGGCGCGGTCGCCAGACCCGGGTGTTGCCCCACATGGCACGCGACCGGCGCAGGAAGGAAACTTTTCGGTAAATCGGGCGCACCACATCTCCTGCGTTCAACCGTCCAAGGGGTCGTATGGTCCTAACATGGGGGAAAGCGATGGGCCAGTCTCAACAATTCACCCTTTTGCTGCCAAGATGCACAGGGCATTTTGCCACCAAGGAGGACGTCATGAAACGATTCTTTGCCATGCTTTGTGTCTCGCTGTCGCTCGGGGCGGTGTCGTCGGCGGTCGCCGCTTCATCCGAGGAAAAGGTCGATCCGATCGACAAGGCGGCAACGGAATGTCTCAACAGCCCGGCAGGACAGACGACCGCTGGAATGGTCGACTGCTCGCACAAGGCGTTCCTTGCCTATGACAAGCAACTGAATGCTGTCTACAAGAAGGTGCTGGCATCGGTCGATCCGGAATCAGCCAAGCAGATCCGCGACGCGCAGCGCAAATGGGTGGCGTGGCGCGAGGCCCAGATCAAGGCCGATAACGGCCCATGGCGCGCCGACCGGGGTTCCATTGCCAGCATGGATATCGAGGCGCTGAATGTGGACGCCGTGCGGGCGCGCATCAAGGAACTTCAATATTATGCGCAGTAAGGCCGGTTTCCATCCACCCCTAGAGGGGGATCATGTATTGCTGATTGGGGAATAAATACGTTTCCACCTTTCCAAACCGACATATCCATGTTACCAGCCCGTGCCAATTCACCGGAACATTACTGACTCGGCGCACCGCCATCGTGGTGCGCTTGTCGCATTTTAAGGAATTGGTTATGGCAAAAATTGTTGAATCCGCGACGGGCGCGCTGGCACTGACATTTGACGATGTCCTGCTTCAGCCGGGTCATTCCGAAGTCATGCCCGGCCAGACTGACATTCGCACCCGCATTGCTCCCGATATCGAACTGAACCTGCCGCTGCTCTCCGCTGCCATGGACACCGTTACCGAGTCGCGCCTTGCCATTGCCATGGCTCAGGCTGGTGGCATGGGCGTCATCCATCGCAATCTCACACCGGAACTGCAGGCCGAAGAGGTCCGGCAGGTCAAGAAGTTCGAATCCGGCATGGTCGTCAACCCGGTCACCATCGGCCCGGACGCAACGCTTGCCGATGCGCAGGCATTGATGCGCGCCCATGGCATTTCCGGCATTCCGGTGGTCGAGAACGCCGGCGAGGGCAGCCGCAAGCCGGGCCGTCTCGTTGGCATTCTGACCAACCGCGACGTGCGCTTCGCGTCCGATCCCAATCAGAAGATTTACGAGCTGATGACGCGTGAAAACCTCATCACCGTGCGTGAAAACAATGTCCAGCACGAGGAAGCTAAGCGCCTTCTGCACCAGCACCGCATCGAGAAGCTGCTGGTGGTGGACAGCAAGGGTCACTGTGTCGGTCTGATCACCGTCAAGGATATGGAAAAGTCGCAGCTGAACCCGAATGCGGCCAAGGACGCACAGGGACGCCTGCGGGTTGCCGCTGCATCCAGCGTCGGCGAAGACGGTTTCGAGCGCGCCGAACGGCTCATTGCCGCCGGTGTTGACGTGCTCGTCATCGATACCGCTCACGGCCATTCGCAGCGTGTCCTGGATGCGGTCACCCGCGCCAAGAAGATGTCGAACGCCGTGCGCATCATTGCTGGTAACGTTGCAACGGCTGCGGGCACGCAGGCGCTGATCGATGCGGGTGCCGATGCGGTCAAGGTCGGTATCGGACCGGGCTCCATCTGCACCACGCGTATCGTTGCCGGTGTCGGTGTGCCGCAGCTTTCAGCAATCATGTCGGCCGTGGAAGCCGCGCACAAGGCCGGTGTTCCGGTCATCGCCGATGGCGGCATCAAATATTCCGGCGATTTCGCCAAGGCGCTTGCGGCCGGTGCCGCTGCCGCCATGGCAGGTTCCGCCCTTGCCGGAACCGAGGAAAGCCCCGGCGAGGTCTATCTCTACCAGGGCCGTTCCTTCAAGGCCTATCGCGGCATGGGCTCGGTCGGCGCCATGGCCCGCGGTTCGGCTGATCGCTACTTCCAGGCGGAAGTCCGCGACGAGCTCAAGCTTGTGCCGGAAGGCATTGAAGGCCAGGTGGCCTACAAGGGGCCGGTGTCGGGCGTACTGCACCAGCTTGCCGGCGGTCTTCGTGCATCGATGGGCTATGTCGGTGCCAAGAACCTGGAAGAGTTCCGCGACAAGGCGACCTTTGTCCGCATCACCAATGCGGGCCTGCGGGAAAGTCACACCCACGACGTGACGATCACGCGCGAAAGCCCGAACTATCCCGGCGGCAACTGATCGGGGCGCGGAGGCCATGTCTGACAACACCCTCCGCGACCATTTTTCGGCCATGGCGCGCAACAGCGCCTGGTCGAACCATCGGCTGCTCGGCGCCTGTGCCGGGCTGACGGATGCCGAATTTGCGCAGGAGCGGATCAGTTTCTTCCCGTCGCTGCAGATGACGTTGAATCACAATCTCATTGTCGATCACATCTATCTGGCTGACATGGCCGGCGTCGGCCGCAAGAACATCAGCCTTGTCGGGGATATTCCCTTTCCAAAACTGGCTGATCTCAGAGCAGCGCAGGAGGCGTTCGACGCCGATCTGATCGCCTTTTGCGACAGTCTGAGTGCGCCGGATCTTGACCGGATCGTTATGATCGAATGGCATGACGGGCAGGTTTCACAGGAGCCGATCCGGCTTGTTCTGTCCCATCTGTTCGTGCACCAGATTCATCATCGCGGGCAGGCACATGCGATGCTGGCGGGAACAAAAGTGTCCCCGCCGCAGCTCGATGAGTTTTTCCTGAACTACGATAGTCCGCGCCGCAAGGGTGAACCTTTCGCGACTTGACCTCCCTCAAGGGGGGCAGTTCACGGAATAACCTTCCGCGCCCGCAGATCCCGGAAGACGTTCAGGAACATTTCTTCCGTATCGATATGGTCGTGGAAGCCGGCGCGCCGCAACTTGCTGCCGTCGGCGAAGAAATCGTAATTCCAGCCGAACACCGCATCGCCGAAACCCCATGAGGAAACATCCTTGTACGGGATGTCGGCAAGACCATGCTTGCGGACCATCATATCCCAGAGCGGTTCCTTGTCGGCCATCACCACGTTCAGGGACATGGGCAGGGGCGGGGCAACCTCCAGATCGAAAAACCTGGCAATTTTCGGCCACATCTCGCTCCAGCGGAAGAGATCGCCATTGTTGATGTTGTAGGCCTGATTACCGCTAGCCGGATTGGTGGCGATGAACACCGTCGCCCGCGCCAGCAGACCGGCATCGGTCATTTCAAGCAGGCTGTCATAGGCTCCGGGCTTTCCGGGAAAGCGCAGGGGAATGCCAAGTTCCTTGGACATCGAGGCATAGACGGCGATTACCGAGGCAAGGTTCATCGGGTTGCCCAGCGCGTATCCGATAACGACGGACGGGCGCAGCGCGGACCATGTCCAGCGTTTTCCCTTTTGTGCGGCTTCGAGAAAATCCTGCTGATCGATGTTGAATTCCGGCGGCATATGATTCGCATCGCTCTCGCGCGCCGGTGTCTTGAACGGGCCGAGATGCGCACCATAGACCTTGTATCCCTGCATGAGGCTGATGTGCCGGAGGCCGGGTGCGATGGGTTCGATGGCATTGACCACGTTGATCAGCATGGCAAGGTTCGGCGGCACCAGCTCGGCCCAGGTCGGACGGTCCTGATAGGCCGCATAAAAGATGTGGGTGACATCGGTGAGGTGCGCGAGCTTTGCCTTGGCATCCGCCGCATCGAGCAGATCGACGGCGATGTGGCTGAGCCTGCCATCCGCAATCCCGCCGCGCCGGGACAGGCCGACGATCTCCCAGTCACCCAATTCCTTGAGATATGCAATGAGGTTGCCGCCGATGATGCCATTGGCACCCACAATCACGGCCTTTTTCATGTCCTGCGTCATTTCAACAGCTCCATATGTGTTGGTGCCGTCAGCATCATCCATTTGCATAGGTTTGCGTAGTCTATCAATGGTGATATCATTCATAAGAAAATATTTTAGGTGATGCGTGGATCGCTTTGCGGCAATGAAGACGTTCGTACGCGTGGCGGAGCTTGGCTCGCTGTCGGCGGCGGCGCGGGAACTGGGGCTCACGCAACCGGCCGTCAGCCAGCAGATGGCGGCGCTGGAGCGTCATCTGAACATGCGGCTTCTGCATCGCTCGACACGTCAGCTGGCCCTGACCGACAGCGGCGAGGCCTATTATCAGCGGGCGCGGCATATCCTGCAGAGCGTCGACGAGGCGGAAGAGGCGGTGGCTGGCCTTGCCGCTTCGGTTCAAGGCAACCTTCGCGTGCATGCGCCTGTCGGGTTCGGCCAAATGCACCTGACGCCGGTGCTGATCGATTTTCAGCGCCAGCACCCGGATTTGACTGTCGAATTCATTCTCGATGACCGCTTTGCCGATCTGGTGGCCGAGGGTGTGGACGTTGCCATCCGTTTCGGCGCGCTGGCCTCCTCGGGGCTGGTGGCACGGAAACTGGCGACGTTCGAGCGCATTCTCGTGGCTTCGCCGGATTATCTCGCGCGCCATGGCAGCCCCCAGCTGCCGGAGGAACTGTCAGAGCATCGGCATGTCAGGTTCATCTGGTCGCCGCAGGGCGAGGCGGTGCCGCTGATCGGCCCGGAGGGGCCGATTGTCGTGCCGGTCAAATCGGGCTTTCTCGCCAACAACGCCTTTGTGCTCAATCAGGCTTTGTGTGCGGGTGTGGGCATTGGCGGGGCGCAGGTGCCGCTGGTCCAGCCGTTTCTCGACGACGGCACGCTGGTTCGCGTGCTGCCCGCTTACCGCTACGCCCCTATGGATATGCACGTGGTCTATGCCTCGGCAAAGTTTCTGCCGCGCAAGGTAAAGGCGTTTGTCGATCATCTCGCGGCTGGCTTGTCCGGAATTCCCGGGTTGAATTAACAGCTTGCGGAAAAAATGAACGTAGACGTAAGATGCGCTAACATTGGAGGACCCCATGTCGCAGACCGCAATTTTCTGGCCGATGATCGCACTGACCGCGTTGATCTATATCGTCTACGGCCTGGTATTCCTTCGCCGGATGGAGGCGGTCAAGAGCGGCCAGGCGTCGCCCCGCGATTTCAAGCTGCCGCTGAAGGAGCCGGAGGTCAGCGTCACGGCGATCCGCAACCTGATCAATCTTTATGAGCTGCCCGTCCTGTTCTACGCCGTCTGCATTTCGCTTTATGTGGTCAATGGCTCATCGTTTCTTGCCGTCATTGTTGCCTGGCTGTTTGTGGCTGCACGCGTCGCCCACACCGTCGTGCATGTGACGTCGAACCGTTTGAGGCTGCGCCAGCCGATCTTCACCATCGGCTATCTCTTGAACGGTATTCTCTGGGTGATTCTCGCGCTGCATCTGGCGATACCCGCAACGGCTTAGAAGCGGTGAAGGGATTGCGGGGAACGGTCAGGAACTAAGCCGCCAGATCGTCCAGCTCGTCGGCTGAGATCAGCAATCGCCTGCCGCACTCGACAATCGTAGCGGCAAGGGCATCGAAATCGTCGCGCCTTTCGCTTTGCCGGCGCCAGATCAGGCCGATCTCCCGCGAGGGTTCGGGATCGGCAAAGGCAAGGATGCGCACATTGTTTCGGCTGGCTTCCGTGCGCACGGCAATTTCCGGGATCAGCGTCAGGCCCATGCCATGGCTGACCATCTGCAGCAGGGTAGTCATGCTGGTGGCGCCATAATTGACCAGCTGCCGCTGCTTGACGCTGGTGCACACCGCCAGGGCCTGATCGCGCAGGCAGTGGCCTTCCTCGAGCAACAGCAGCCGTTCCAGCGCCACGCTCTCCTGGGTCATCGGCGAGGTGAGGATGTCGGTATCATTGCTCGACGTGGCAATCAGAAACCGGTCGCGGAACAGCGGTTTGGCGACAATGCCATCGCTGTCAATCGGCAAGGCGGCGATCAGCGCGTCGAGATCGCCGAGCCGCAGATCCTCCACCAGCTTTGACGTCACCGCCTCGCGCAACTCGATGGTCAGCTCCGGATAGGCTTCGCGCAGTTCCGGAATGAGAATGGGCAGGAGATAGGGCGCTATAGTCGGGATGATCCCCAGCCGCAGGCGGCCCTGCAGAATGCCGCGCCGCTGCGATGCCAGTTCTTCCAGCGATCGGATGCCGTTCAGGATGCCGCGAACCCGCGGCAAAAGCCGCTTGCCCATATCGGTCAGAACCACCGTGCGGCGCGTCCGCTCAAACAGGGGTGTTCCCAGCCGCTGCTCCATCTCCGCGATCTGCGCCGAAAGCGCCGGCTGCGAAATGCGCGCGAGTTCTGCCGCCTTGCGGAAATGCAAAGTGGTGGCGAGGATATCGAAATAGCGCATCTGTCGGACGGAAAACATGATAACCAAATCCTATCAATAATAATTCTAAATTCAATTGGAAACTATGATTGGAATAGTTCTATGGTCACCCCTGAGATCGCAGAGAGCCCGCGCGCCGTGCGATTCTGAAAATAGTGTCAAAAACGAAATTCAAGGAGAAGCCAATGGCTGACCGTCCGACGTTGACAACAACTGCCGGTGCACCGGTATCAGACAATCAGAATTCGAGGACCGCGGGCGAACGCGGTCCTGTTCTCCTGGACGACTATCAGCTGCTCGAAAAGCTTGCCCACCAGAACCGTGAACGTATCCCGGAACGTGTTGTTCACGCCAAGGGCTGGGGCGCATTCGGCACGCTGAAGATCACCGGCGATATCTCCCGCTACACCAAGGCCAAGGCTTTGCAGCCAGGCACCGAAACGCCGCTGCTGCTGCGTTTTTCCACGGTTGCCGGTGAACTTGGCGCCGCCGATGCCGAGCGCGACGTGCGCGGTTTCGCCCTCAAATTCTACACGAGCGAAGGCAACTGGGATCTGGTCGGCAACAATACGCCGGTGTTCTTCGTGCGCGATCCGCTGAAGTTCCCTGATTTCATTCACACGCAGAAGCGCCATCCACGCACCAACATGCGTTCGGCCACCGCTATGTGGGATTTCTGGTCGCTGTCGCCGGAAAGCTTGCACCAGGTCACCATCCTGATGTCGGATCGCGGCTTGCCGGTCGCGCCGATGTACATGAACGGTTACGGCTCGCACACCTATTCATTCTGGAATGACAATGGCGAGCGTTTCTGGGTAAAATTCCACTTCAAGACCCAACAGGGCCACAAGCATTACACCAATGCGGAAGCTGAAACCCTGATCGGCAAGTCGCGCGAAACCTACCAGGAAGAGCTGTTTGGCGGCATTGAACGCGGCGAATTCCCGAAATGGACCGTTCAGGTCCAGATCATGAGCGAAAGCGATGCGGAAAAGACTTCCTACAATCCGTTCGATCTGACCAAGGTCTGGCCGCATGCTGAATTCCCGCCGATCGAAATCGGCGTCATGGAACTCAACCGCAATGCCGACAATTATTTCGCCGAGATCGAGCAGGCTGCCTTCTCGCCGTCGAATGTCGTTCCCGGCATCGGTCATTCGCCGGACAAGATGCTGCAGGCACGTGTGTTCTCCTATGCGGATGCGCATCGCTACCGCCTTGGCACGCACTACGAAGCGCTGCCCGTCAACCAGCCGAAGTGCCCGGTCCATCACTACCACAAGGATGGCCAGATGAACTTCTTTGGCCAGAAGACCGGCAATGTCGATGCCTATTACGAGCCCAACAGCTTCTCGGGTGCTGTCGAGCAGCCGTCGGCAAAAGAGCCGCCGCTGGCCCTTTCCGGCAATGCCGATCGCTACAACCACCGCATCGGCAACGATGACTACGGTCAGGTGACGGCACTGTTCAACCTGTTCGACGCCGGTCAGCGCGCGCGCCTGTTCTCCAACATTGCTGCGGCAATGGGCGGTGTTCCCGGCGCCATCATCGAGCGCCAGCTTGCGCACTTCAAACGTGTTCATCCCGCGTATGAAGCCGGCGTGCGGGCTGCCCTCAAGGAAGCGCATGGCTATGAAGCCAACGCGATTTCCAACGAAGAAAAGCACGCCGCGGCCGAGTAATCGCTGCCTGCAACAACTTTGTTGTTCAATGTGAAAGCCGGAGCGTGATGCTCCGGCTTTCTTTTATTGGCTTTGCCATGTATGCGAGGCCGGTAGACAACAAGAAGGAATTCCCATGCGACTTGGCGGACGCCTGCAGGCGGCAATCGAAGTACTGGACGATATTGAGACCCGCAAACGCCCGGCTTCCGATGCGCTCAAGGATTGGGGACTGTCGCACCGCTTTGCCGGTGCGGGTGACCGCGCGGTCATCGGCAATATCGTTTATGATGCCTTGCGGCGGAAATTGTCGCTCGGCTGGCGCATGGACAGCAATGCGGCCCGTCATATTGCCTTTGGCGTGCTCTTGTCCGATGCCGAACTGGTTATCGATGAAATTAATGCCGCGCTGGATGGTGATAAGTTTGCGCCCGCGCCGCTCGAAGCCGACCGCATGGCCATCTGGCTGGAGCGTGACCTCGCAGCTGCGCCCGATCATGTGCGCGCCGACACGCCAGAATGGTGTGTGCCGCATTTCCAGGCGATTTTCGGCGATGCCTGGGTGGGTGAAGCCGCTGCCCTCAGCGACCGCCCGCCGGTCGATCTGCGCGTCAACACGCTGAAGGCCGATCGCGAAAAGGTGCTGAAGGAACTGGTTCGCGCCGGAGCCAGCGCCGCGCCGCTGCTGGAAACCGCCGTGCGGGTGCCGCCGCTGCGCGCCATGGGCCGTCATCCCAACGTGCAGGCGGAACCAGCCTTCCAGCGCGGCCTTTTCGAGGTGCAGGATCTCGGGTCGCAGATTGCCGCCAAACTCAGCGGTGCGAGGCCTGGCGAACAGGTGCTCGACTACTGCGCTGGAGCCGGCGGCAAGACGCTGGCGCTGGCGGCCCAGATGGGCAACAAGGGGCAAATTCACGCCTATGACGCGGAACGTGCCCGGCTTGCCCCCATTTTTGACCGGCTCAAACGGGCAGGGGTGCGCAATGCGCAGGCCCACGCCAATTCCAGTGAACTGATCCCGCTTGAAGGCCAGATGGATCTCGTTCTGGTCGATGCGCCCTGCACCGGTTCCGGCACCTGGCGGCGCAGGCCGGACGCGAAGTGGCGCCTCAGCGAGCAGCAGCTGGAACGGCGCGAGGTGGAACAGCGCGAGGTGCTTGACGCGGCCAAGGCCTATGTGAAACCGGGCGGGCGGCTGGTCTACATCACCTGCTCGCTGTTTGCGCCGGAAAACGGCCAACAGGTCGCTGCGTTCCTGGGGGCAAACCCTGATTATACCCCGGTCGATACCCGCCCGCTCTGGCAGGAGGCGGTCTCGGCGAGCGACGGTCTCGCGCCATTGTTCAAGGATGGCAATACGATCTTGTCGCCATTGTCGACGTCGACGGACGGCTTCTTCATTTCTGTTCTCAGACGCGAGAAATAACGGTACAACCATCCGCGACATTGTCCGCAGGAAAGGTTCTACCATGTCCCGGTCCGTAGGGTTTCTCTTGTTTCTCGTGTTGACTGTCGGTGGCGGGCTTGCCATCGGCTATATCACGCTGCCGGGCGAATGGTATGCCGGGCTGGTCAAGCCTTCATTCAACCCGCCGAACTGGATTTTTGCGCCGGTGTGGACGATCCTGTATGTCCTGATCGCAGTTGCCGGGTGGCGGGTGTGGGATCTCGATATGACCTCCGCCCAGCAATTCTGGTGGGCGCAGCTCATCCTGAATTTCCTGTGGTCTCCGACCTTTTTCGGCTTCCAGCAAATGGGATTTGCCTTGCTGGTCATCGCGCTTTTGCTGGTCTCGATCATCGCCTTCATCCGGGTGACATGGGAGCCCGATAGACCGTCGGCTGTCATGTTCGTCCCCTATCTCGTCTGGGTGGCGTTTGCCACACTGCTCAACGCATCGCTGTATCTGCTCAATCCGGTGTCCTGACATGAGTTTGCCCTATCAACTGGCCGCTATTGGCGGCAAACAGGTCCTGTTCGTCATGGCGGTCGATGCGGAGTATGGGGCGCATCTGCAGCGGCTGTTCCGGCCGCTGATGACCGGTGTGGGGCCGGTGGAGGCGGCGGTCAGCCTGGCGGCCAATCTGGCGGCGCTGGAACGGGATGGAATCGTACCGGACCTTGTTGTATCGCTGGGATCAGCCGGGTCGCGGACGCTGGAGCAGACCGAAGTCTATCAGGCGACAAGCGTCTCCTATCGCGACATGGACGCTTCGCCGCTTGGCTTCACCAAGGGGGCAACGCCGTTTCTCGATCTGCCGGTCACCGTGCCTTTGCCGCTGCGCATCCCGGGCGTGAAGGAAGCATCGCTTTCAACCGGCGCGAACATCGTCTCGGGCAGCGCCTATGACCGGATCGATGCGGATATGGTGGAGATGGAAACTTTTGCCATATTGCGCGCCTGCCAGCGTTTTGGCCTGCCGTTGATCGGGTTGCGCGGCATTTCCGATGGCGCTGCGGACCTGCGCCATGTCGGTGACTGGACCGAATATCTGCATGTAATCGACGAAAAACTGGCGCTGGCCGTGGAGGCCATGGGCCACGCGCTGGAGACCGGGGCGATCACGCTATAATTTTTTGACTTTCTTATCGACTATTTTATTGATACTGAAAAGTGATATCATTATATGGATCTCAGCCGGAAGCATCGGGCGACGCTTGCCGCCATTTTTGCCGAACCCGTCCGTGCAGGTATTGCTTGGCGGGATATTGAGGCGCTCATCCTCGCTTGTGGAGGCGAGATTACGGAAGGGCAGGGCTCACGGGTTCGTATCGCCCTGAATGGCATCCGCGCGGTGTTTCATCGACCGCATCCGCAAAAGGAAACGGATAAGGGCGCGGTGAAATCAGTGAGGCGCTTTCTGCTGGAAGCGGAGATAAGACCATGAGTACGATGCATTACAAGGGCTATGAAGCGGTTATCGAATACGATGAAGATGCTTCTCTTTTCCACGGCGAGGTTATCAATCTTCGCGACGTCCTTACCTTTCAGGGAACATCTGCGGCAGAGCTGAAGCAAGCGCTTGCCGGCTCCATCGAGGACTATCTGGCCTTTTGCGCCGAGCGCGGCGAGGAGCCGGAGAAGCCATTTTCCGGTCAGTTTGTCGTGCGTGCGGAACCGGTCCTGCACAAGGCCATTTCCAGCGCCGCGCGCCGCGCCGGGGTGAGTCTCAACAAATGGGTTGTCATGACGTTGGAGCGATCGTTGCGCTAGAGGTTCGAATGCGAACAAACACCACAACACAAAGATGATTCCTCTCAAATTGTGAACAAATGCAATTGGCATCCGTGTGTGGTGGAGTGACCCATTGCATCGACTCGGCAATTGCTTTAAAGGCCCGCCATGAACACACCCACTCATCCCGATACAGTCCTCATCGTCGATTTCGGCAGCCAGGTAACGCAGCTGATTGCACGCCGTGTGCGCGAAGCTGGCGCCTATTCCGAGATCGTTCCTTTCCAATCCGCTGACGAAGCATTCCGCCGCATCAAGCCGAAGGCGGTCATTCTGTCCGGCAGTCCGCATTCCACCGTGGATATCGGCAGCCCGCGTGCGCCGCAGGCTGTGTTTGAATCGGGCATCCCGGTTCTCGGCATCTGCTATGGCGAGCAGACCATGTGTGCGCAGCTTGGCGGCAAGGTCGAAAGCGGCCATCACCGCGAATTCGGCCGCGCTTTCCTCGACATTCAGGAAGAATGCGCCCTGTTTGACGGCATCTGGGCCAAGGGGACACGCCATCAGGTCTGGATGAGCCATGGCGACCGCGTCGTTTCCATTCCCGATGGTTTCAAGGTTGTCGGCACATCGACCGGTGCGCCGTTCGCTGCCATCGCCAACGAAGCCAAGAAATTCTATGCCGTACAGTTCCATCCGGAAGTCGTGCACACGCCCGACGGCGCCAAGCTCCTGCAGAATTTCGTGCATCGCATTGCCGGCATCAAGGGCGACTGGACCATGTCCGCCTATCGCGAACAGGCCGTCGCTGCGATCCGCAAGCAGGTTGGCGACAAGAAGGTGATTTGCGCCCTCTCGGGCGGCGTTGATTCCTCCGTTGCCGCCTTGCTCATCCATGAAGCGGTTGGCGAGCAGCTCACCTGCATTCTTGTCGACCACGGTCTGATGCGCAAGAACGAGGCAGCCGATGTGGTTGCCATGTTCCGCGAACATTACAACCTGCCACTCATCCTCGTGAACGCGCAGGATCGTTTCATCGACGCGTTGGAAGGCGAATCCGATCCGGAGAAGAAGCGCAAGACCATTGGCCGCCTGTTCATCGAAGTGTTCGAGGAAGAAGCCAAGAAACTTGGCGGCGCGGATTTCCTCGCACAGGGAACGCTCTATCCCGACGTGATCGAAAGCGTCTCCTTCACGGGCGGCCCTTCGGTGACGATCAAGTCGCACCACAATGTCGGCGGTCTGCCCGAGCGCATGAACATGCAACTTGTCGAACCGCTGCGTGAGCTGTTCAAGGATGAAGTACGCGTGCTGGGCAAGGAACTCGGACTGCCCGATTCCTTCATCGGCCGCCATCCGTTCCCCGGCCCCGGCCTTGCCATCCGCTGCCCCGGTGGCATCACCCGCGAGAAGCTGGAGATTTTGCGTGAGGCCGATGCGGTCTATCTCGACGAAATCCGCAAGGCGGGCCTTTACGATGTGATCTGGCAGGCCTTCGCCGTGCTTCTGCCGGTACAGACCGTCGGTGTCATGGGCGATGGCCGGACCTACGAATTCGTCTGCGCCCTGCGTGCCGTCACTTCCGTCGACGGCATGACAGCCGACTTCTACCACTACGACATGAGCTTCCTTGGCCAGGCGGCCACGCGGATCATCAACGAAGTCAAGGGCATCAACCGCGTCGTCTATGACGTCACGTCGAAGCCGCCAGGCACGATCGAGTGGGAGTGAGAAAAATTGACGGCCATCGTGTCCCTTTGGCGGGAGCGCGACGAAGCCGTGATTTAATCGTTCGGCGCCAGACGAAAGGGCAATCATGAACGACTCCGAACAGGACAGTGCAAACATAGCCAGGAATTTTGAGGCTATGGGCAATTTCATCGAGCATTTTGGTATCAACCGGGATCGGGGTGAGCGGTGCCGTTTCGACGCCGATGTCATCTTTCAAAGCGCGCGGCTGGCACATGAGCACACGCGGGTATATCTCAGCTTTCGCGACGACGATGTTTCGTCCGTGCGGTTTGCCGAGAAGGGCGAGCTCAATCCCGTCTTTGTCCATACGGAGTTCCGGGTCACCTCCTCGCATTTCCAGTTTGAAAACAATGAGCTGCAGATTACCGGTTCCTCGCCCAAAGTAGGCACGTACAAGGTCCGCATCATACCATCATAACTGATCAGGAAAGGCTCTGCGGCATGTTCCGGCGCACGGCTTTGTCGATAGCGGCCTGAAGAGCGTCGCCATCAACGGGTTTGTTGAGCATTTGCAGGCCGCTTTCGGCAATCTGTTTCAAGACGGACGGGGATGTATCGCCTGTCAGCAGGAACGCCGGAACCGTATAGGTCAGATGGTTGAACAGGTCGGCAATTGCCTCCAATCCGGTTGTTCCGGCCGCCAGTCTGTAATCGGCGATGATCAAATCCACCGGCGTCCGTTCCGGTGCCGAAGCGTGGAGCCGTATCACAGCCGCCGCAGACTTGTCCGCGTAAACCCTATGCCCCAGGACCGTCAGCAGTTGAGTGATGGCGTCGAGAACATCCGGTTCATCGTCGACCACCATGATGCAGAGAGAGCCGGAAAGTGCAGCCTGCCGCGCGGGGAGAGACGCCGGCGGGCGCAACGTCAGCGGAACAAGGATCGAGAACATCGAACCGCGGCCCTCCCGCGACACGAGCCTCAAGGGATGACCGAGCAATTGCGCCGTGCGGCGGACGATTGCCAGACCAAGGCCCAGCCCCTTGTCGCGATCCCGCGCCGGATTGTTCAACTGGTGGAATTCGTCGAACACCGTTTCCTGCTGGTCGGGAGGAATGCCGATACCGGTATCGAGCACCTGTATCTCGACATTTGAACCGCGCTTGCGGCAACCCAGGAGAATTTTCCCGTGGTCGGTGTAGTTGAATGCGTTGGTGAGAAGGTTTGCCAGGATACGCCGCAGCATCATCGGGTCGGTGTAGACCCAGAGATCGCGATCAACCAGACGCCATTCGAGGTTGCGCTCCCGCGCGGTTCCGCTGAATTCGTCATGCAGATCATCGAACAAGCGCGACAGTGAAACGGGTTCTTTTGCGCTTGTGACGATGCCGGCGTCCAGGCGCGACATGTCGAGCAATGCATTCAGCAAGCCGCTGAGGTTTCCCGTGATCGATTTTACCCGCTTCGCCAGCGTGCGTGCGTCTGCACCGCGGACGTCGCCCCGTTCGCCCAGCGTGGCCAGCGTCGAATTGAAAAGGCTGAGCGCGTGCAGGGGCTGGCGCAGGTCATGGCTTGCCGCCGCCAGAAAACGCGACTTGGCGCGATCGGCTGCCCGGGCCTTGTCCCGCTCTTCCTTCAATTGGGTAATGAGTGTCACGTTCTCGAAACGCAGCAGAACGGTCTCGACCATCGATTTGTACGACACGCGGCTGTAGTAAAGATTGACACCGGCAAGGCAAACAACAAACACCAGATAAACGTCATTGATTGCTGCTTCCGCCGTCAGCGCGCGGATTGCCATAGGCAACAGCATGGCAATCAGCGAACCCGCATAGGCCGGTGGAAATGCGGACAGTGATGGAATGGCGCCGCATACCAGGCCGGTGAGTACGATGGTGGTGAAAGCCTGCATTTGCGGCTCCGCCGATAAAAAACCGAACCAGCCAAGCAAACCCCACAATGCGCTCGATGCCCACGACAGGATCGTGAAACGCCAGGCCCAGGACGATAAAACCGTGCCGGATTGTTCCGCCTCGGATTTGGGGCGCCCGAAATAGCGTCTTGATGTCAGGACACGGGCGATTGTCAGACAGTAGATCGCCCCCACCCACGACAAAAGAAGCTCGCTTTGTACAAAATTCCGGAGAACATACAAAACCGGAAGAGGAATAATGAAGTTGGCAAATAATACTGCGTAAGATTGTCGGTATAAAAGATCGATAAGATGAGGCTGTAAATGTTGATCAATTCTCATTGCTGTTTTAACTCTGGCTCGGGAATGCGAGCATGATGCACGCCGTTGGTTTTTTAACAAGAAGGTACGCCTTATGCTCGAGTTTTCGCGGGTCATCCTTGCTGACGATCATGCTCTTGTGCGTGAAGGGCTCAAGCTCCTGCTTTCGACCATCGACGGCGTGACGGTTGCCGGCGAAGCGGCGGATGGCGACACGGTCGACCGCCTGCTCCGGGAAACGGCCGCCGATCTTCTCATTCTTGACCTTGGCATGCCGGGCGTGAACGGATTCCAGTTCATCAGGAACGTGCGTGCGGCCTGGCCCGAGCTGAAGATTTTGATTGTGACGGCAAATCTGGAACCGCGTTCTGTTCGCGCCGCCTTTGATGCCGGCGCGAACGGCTATTTGACGAAAAGCGGCGACGCGACAGAATTTCTGGCCGCCATCGAGGCCATGCGGTGCGGCGAACCCTATGTTGCCGAAGAAGTGCGCTTTGCCGTCGACCAGCACGGCAAGCAAGACGGCTTCCATGAGCCCAAACCTGCTATTGCGTCTCCCGTCGAACTGACGCGGCGCGAGCAGCAAATCCTGACCCTTATTCCTCACGGCATCTCCACACGTGATATTGCCGAGCGTCTGGGGATCAGTCCGCTCACGGCACGCAAACATCGCGAAAACCTCATGCGTAAACTCAATCTGCACAGTGGAGCCGAACTGACGGCCTATGCCATCCGTCTTGGACTGTCCGCCGGCTGAACGCCGGCAAGATCGTGTCCCGTCAGATGTTCTTGGTTGCCAATGTGACGCCCAGACCAATCAGAATGGATCCGCAGACCTTTGGAACAATCCATCCTGATCCGGCCTTCGTCATACGGCCAAGCGTGACCGAGGCAATGCCGACAGCCGCAACGTCCGCCGCTGAAAAGGCGAGATTGACGATCATGCCAAGCAGCAGAAACTGCAGCCAGACCGGAGCACTCAGATTGGCGTCGATAAACTGCGGCAGAAATGTCAGGAAGAATAATGCCGTCTTCGGGTTGAGGACCTCAACGACGACACTGTCGCGAAAAACACCGGGACCCGCGGAAACGGTGTCTTTGTGCCCGCCCTTTCCGCCCATGAACATGGTGATGCCCAGCCAGACGAGATAGGCGGCGCCAGCTAACTTGATCACCGTGTAAAGCAGTGGTGCGCTGTGAAGGAGTGCTGCCAAGCCCAGCGCCGTCGCGGCAATGTGCACGTAACAGCCGAGGTGAATACCGCAGGCAGCCTTCAGCCCGGCACTGGTTCCATGGGTCAGCGTCTGGGCGGTCATGTAGAGAATCGCTGGCCCCGGCATGCAGGCAAAGAGCAATGTTGCCAGGACAAACGGCATCAGTTGTTCGAGCGGCAACATCATTATTCCTCCAGCAGATGGGACCGCTCTCATTATCCGGAGCGACTTTGGGCGATTGCGACATGGATCGAACCAAGCGACGACATCATGCGGAGGGACAATTACGCCCGGAAATGCGCAGGGAACATACGGCACTCGTCGTACTTCGACAGCACGGGCGCCGGAACAGAACGACAGGGTTAACAGTCTGCAGCAGAAAGCGCGGGAAGCTTCGTCGTCCTCCGTATGGCACGAAATACGGCAAATGCCGTATGGCTGATTGAATCGTTGGACTATATCCCTCCAACAATTAGAAGTTGTGCTGTCGTTCCCAGGGGGGGCACGGTGGGGTTGGGGGAAACGACCATGAAACTTGCCAGCAAGTGCCGGCAGCACGTCGCCGTGTTGCTTTTAAGCGTATGCTTTTGCGGGACAGCGTTCGCGCAAACGGCAGGCGACCCCACCGATCCAGAGACGTGGCGGACACCGGAGTACAAGGCTCAGTTTTGGCTCGATTATATCTACGCGAATTATGCTTATGCCATGGGCGTGGACGGCAGCGGCGTCAAGGTTGGCGTTATCGATTCAGGCTTGGCCAGGGATCACCCCGAATTTGCCGGACGCTATGATGAGGGTATCACCGTCCAGCCCGACAAGCCCTGGTATATCGACTCTAACGCGGTCACGCACGGTTCTGCTGTCGCAGGTGTGATTGCCGCAAACAGGGATGGCAAGGGAATGCATGGTGTTGCCCCGGGGGCCACCATTGTTGCCGTCAATGTCGATGCCGGTGACGATATGGTCAAGGCAGATGCCGCCGTTGCTGGAATTTATGCTTTGGTTTCCCGTAACGTCCATATCATCAACAACAGCTACGGCTCAGAAGTGGCGATCACTGATTATCCGCCGGATGTCATCTCATCGGCGTACAAAGCCGAAATCGCCGCGTACAGGCACGCCGTGGCCAACGACACCTTGCTTATCTGGGGAACCGGCAACGACAGTCGCAGCCAGTCCTCCATTAACGCTGGGTTGCCCTATCTCATTCCGGAGCTGGAACGGGGTTGGCTGGCGGTGACCGGTTATGATTATGAATATGGCAATCAGTGCGGCGTTGCCAAAAACTGGTGTCTGACTGCGCCCGCTTATTCCGTCATTACCGTGGACGGACGAGGCGGGTATCAGGAGATCAACGGAACCTCCTTTGCGGCGCCGCACGTTGCCGGTGCCGCAGCCCTGGTCAAACAGATGTTCCCCTACATGACGATGGATCAGGTCAGGCAGGTCCTGCTTGGAACCGCCTTCGACATTGGCGCTCCCGGCGTCGATGATGCCTACGGATACGGACTTCTCGATGCCGGTCGTGCCGTGCTCGGGCCGGGGAAATTTGATTGGGGCGATTTCAACGTCAAATTTGACGGTGGTCAGAGCCGATGGTTCAACGACATTACCGGCGCAGGAGGCTTGGTCAAATCAGGCGATGGAACGCTGTTGATGTTTGGCGACAGCACCTATGCCGGAAAAACCCGGATTGATGGCGGTACTCTGGCGCTGGCAGGCAGTATCGCATCCGATACGCTGGTAGGCCGTGGCGGAGCCCTTTCCGGAGACGGCATCATTTACGGGAATGTCGACAATCAGGGCATCGTCTATGGCGGCTGGGGCGGCGCCGGCGGAACGCTGACAATTGATGGCAACTATCACCAATCCGCCGATGCCAGCATGCGGGTCAAGATCGGCGCAGCCGAGGGTACCAGCCGTGTCGACGTGACGGGCACGGCGCAGCTTGACGGTGGCACAGTTGATGCTTTCCTCAATCCGGGCACGTTTCGCGGTGATGCCCGATACACGATCCTTGCTTCGGGCGGGCTCACCGGAACGTTTAGCCGTGTGCAGGCTGACTACGCCTTCCTCGACCTGACACTCGGCTACGATGCCACCAATGTCTACCTGAACGTTTTGCGGAACAAGACGGCTTTTGCCGATATTGGCACGACAAAGAACCAGAGATCGGTGGGTGCCGGTGTGGAAAGTCTCGGCGGGCTGGTGCTGTCCGGCACTGCCGGGACAGGCAATCCCGCCGCATCCATCTACGACCTGATTATCGGGTCGAATGCCCACGATGCGCGGACAATATTCGACTCGCTCTCCGGTGAAATCCATTCGAGCGTCAAATCGGCACTGCTCGACGAAAGCCGGTTTGCCCGGGATGTCATCTCCGCGCGTCTGCGCGCGGCATCGGGGGCTGCTCCGTTTTCGTCGATGCCTCTTCTGGCCTACGGTCCGGGTGGTCAAATTCCCGCCGCACCCGATGCCTCCTCGGCGGTCTGGGGACAGGCCTACGGTTCATGGGGACACCTGTCGGGCAATGCGAATGCTGCGAAGCTCGAGCGCTCCTCGGGTGGATTCTATATGGGGGCTGACGGCGAATTCGGGCAGTCATGGCGTGCAGGCTTTGCCGGAGGATATGGCAGCAGTTCGCTTGACGCTCCGGCACGCGCGTCCTCGGCGTCCGTCGACAGCTATACGATCGCTGCCTATGCCAGTACGCAGATGGATGCGTTGGCCTTGCGTTTTGGCGCTGCCCACACGTGGCACACGGTGGAAACAAGCCGTTCCACGGCATTTGGTGCATCCGCTGCCGATTACGCCGCGAGAACGGTGCAGGTTTTCGGCGAGGCAGGCTATGCCTTCGATTACAATCGTGTGGCATTGGAGCCATTCGCAGGTCTCGCCTATGCAAACCTTCATACCGATGGCATCGGGGAAAGCGGGACTGCAGGGCTCAAATCCCACGGCGACGTTGATGACAACGTCTATGCAACGCTGGGCCTACGCGCCCGGACGGATATTCCCGTCGGTGACACGGCCAAGCTGGCGGCAAGGGGAATGCTCGGGTGGCAGCATGCCTTTGGCGACGTTGCTCCGGATACAACATTCGCCTTGGCCGGAGGGTCGCCGTTCCCAGTCGAAGGTTCGCCGATTGCGCGGGATGCTCTCATTGCTGAAGCCGGATTGGATTACGCGGTGACGAAGACTGTCACGCTGGGTGTTTCCTATACCGGCCAGATGTCGTCGGCGGTGCAGGCGCATGGGGTGCGCG
This sequence comes from Phyllobacterium sp. NPDC097923, assembly GCF_044760925.1. NCBI lineage: Bacteria > Pseudomonadati > Pseudomonadota > Alphaproteobacteria > Hyphomicrobiales > Phyllobacteriaceae > Phyllobacterium > Phyllobacterium sp. NPDC097923. Next base: position 703,305 of record NZ_JBIWBL010000001.1, read on the forward strand.
GTGATCTAAGCTGGAGATTCTGAAAGGGCACGCCGCACGAGGGGCGATGCGAGGGGGCTCTCCGATGACAAGGCGGTCCTCCCGCTATGGCCGTATTGGCGCGGCGAACAGCCCATGACCCGCTTGAAGGCCGTGCTGAAGGCGCTTTCCGAGTCGTAACCGAGCGACAGGGCAATGGCGGACACGGGATCGCTTGAATTCTCCAGCCTGTCTCCCGCCACCAGCATCCGCCAGCGCGTCAGATATTCCATGGGGGACTTTCCGACGGTCTGCTTGAATTTGAGTGCAAAGGTTGAGCGCGACATGCCGGCCCGTTCCGCCAGTGTCTGCAACGTCCAGTGGCGCGCCGGATTCTCATGCATGGCGTTGATTGCAGCGCCCATCTGCCTGTCCGCCAGAGCAAACAGCCAGCCGACGCCGCCTTGCAATCCTCCGGCCAGATGCAATCGCAGCGCCTCGATCAGCATCATATGGGCGAGGTGCTGCACCAGGAGAAAGCCGCCGGGCTGCCGCTCGCGCAACTCCCGCATCATCAGTTCCACGGGCCAGCGCAGCACGGACTGATCCGCGTCTTTGCGGATGTGCACGATCGGCGGCAGCATTCCCAACAGCACGTTGGCATGGTTGCCGGTCAGGGCAAAACGGCTGCTGACAACAAAGCAATCGCCGCCGCCTTTATGCACGGCGATGCCGCCATTGCGCGCAGCGGAAAAAACCGTGACAGCCTCGACTGACGACAACGTCAGATCGCTGGCCAAGCGAAACGGCCGGCCGTACGGCAACAGGAAGCAGTCGCCCGTGCCGAGGTGCACGGCATCGGCAACGCCCTCCACGGACAGCCAGCATTGACCGGAAACCACGGCGCCGCATTTGATGCTGTCCCGGCTTTCCGGAAACTGGATCGACCATTCGCCCCCGGCATCGAAGCCGGCGGACATATAATTATGCGGTTTAAGCAGGGACAGGACGTCTGAGAGCGGGTCCATGGTCATTCCGGACGATTGCGAAGATAATGCAGACTTTACAGCATAGATCGTATTTCTCCAACCGCCTATCTTCTCCACAACGGCCGTGATTGCGGTCAATTCATTTTAAAATGGAGAAGTGGAATGCGTGTCTTCGTTACCGGTGCCACAGGCTTTGTCGGCTCTGCCGTCGTGGAGGAACTCGTCAAGGCGGGCCATCAGGTGCTTGGCCTTGTCCGCACGGACGCGGCGGCCAAATCGCTTGCCGCCCTCGGCGCGCAGGCGCATCGCGGCGATCTCGACGATCTGCCAAGCCTGCGCGATGGCGCCGCCGCCGCAGATGGAGTGATCCATACGGCGTTCAATCATGATTTCTCGAAATTCGCGCAGAACTGCGAGATGGACCGCCGCGCCATCGAGACGCTTGGCGCTGTCCTCAAAGGCTCGGATCGCCCCTTGCTTGTCACCACGGGAATGGCGCATTTGGGACGGGATCGCCCGGCGACGGAAGAAGACCTGCCCGACCCGGCTTCCGCGGCTGTGCCCCGCGTTTCGGAAGCAACCGCTGCGGCGCTGGCAGACGATGGCGTGCGCGCGTCAGTGGTCCGTCTTCCTGCGTCCGTTCATGGTGACGGCGACCATGGCTTCGTACCGCACCTCATCAACCTCGCGCGCGAAAAGGGCGTGTCAGCCTATGTCGGCGAAGGGCTCAACCGCTGGCCCGCGGTGCACCGGCTGGATGCGGCTTCCGTCTACAGGCTTGCCCTTGAACGGGGGACCGGCGGCGACCGTTATCACGCGGTTGCCGAGGAAGGCGTGCTGTTCAAGGACATCGCCACGCTGATCGGCCGCCGGCTGAACGTGCCTGTGGTGGCCAAGCCCCCCGAGGCGGCGGCCGAACATTTCGGCTGGTTCGCCACCTTTGCCGGTATGAATGCGCATGCCGTGAGCACGCGCACCCGCGAACTGTTGAACTGGCAGCCGAACCAGCCTGGGCTGATGTCCGATCTCGACCGGCTGCGCTATTTCGAAACATGAGGGAGCAGCCCTGTTCGCTCAAACCGTCACGACGATCTTGCCGAACTGCTCGTTCGATTCCAGAAAGCGATGCGCATCGACGATCTGGTCGAACGGGAAGGTTCTGGCGATGACCGGCTGCAGGGCACCGGATGCCAGCCCATCCAGGATGAAAGCCTTGGCCGCTTCCAGCCGTGCTGGGTCACCGATGATCTCGTGCACGAGATAGCCGCGCAGTGTCAGGGACTTGCTCAGGACGGTAAACAGCGGAAAGGGTGTCGGTTCCGGGCTCAAGCCGCCATATTCCACGAGGATGCCGCCCGGTGCCATGGCGGCGGTCAGCGGGCCGAATATCGGACCGCCGATGGGGTCGAGCACCACGCGCACATCGTCGGGCCCGGTGATGTCCTTTAGCCGCGTCTCCAGGTCTTCCTCGGCGGCGGCAATGACATGGGCGGCGCCGAAAGCCAGCAGCTCCTGTTTCTTGCCGGAGGTGCGCGTCACGGCAATGGCCGTCGCGCCAACCCTGTTGGCAATCTGGATCGCCGCAAGTCCCACGCTGCTTGAGGCCGCGGTGATGACGACGAAATCTCCCCGGTGCAGCTTGGCGATGTCGATCAGCGCGCCGTAAGCGGTCAGGTAAGGCATCCACAGCGCCGCCGCCTTTTCCCAGCTGAGCCATTGCGGGTGTTTGACAACCGATCCGGCGGGGAAGGTCACCAGCTCGCCATAGGCGGGCCAGCGCACCATCGATTTGGGCGGTATGACGCTGACCCTATCACCCGGCGCAAAGTTCTCGACGCCTTCGCCAACCGATTCGACGATGCCCGCTGCTTCAAGGCCAAGGCCGGACGGCAAAACCGGTGTCTCGATGTAGGTGCCGGTACGCAGAAGCGCTTCGGCGCGGTTCAGCCCCAGGGCCTTGACGCGGATTTGAACCTCGCCCGGGCCGGGCTGGGGAATCTCGACGTTCTCGATGCGCAATACCTCGGGACCGCCGAATTCATGGAAACGAACAACACGTGCCATAGTCATAACTCCAAACCATTTGAACTGAATAGGCTATGCCAGCAGGAGAAATGCGGATAAATGGCGCATAATGAAGTTCTGTAGAAACCAGGAGTTTCGAATATGGATCGCCTCGCCAGCATGGCCGTGTTTGTCAGGGCCGTTGATCTCGGCTCCTTTGCCGCGGCTGCGGACGCGCTTGGCCTGTCCGGCCCGATGGTCGGCAAACATGTCCGGTTTCTGGAAGAGCGGCTGGGCGTACGCCTGATCAACCGCACGACACGCCGCCAGAACCTGACCGATTTCGGGCGTGCCTATTATGAACGGTGCCGGGTGATACTGGCCGAAGCGGAGGCCGCGGATGCGCTCGCGGATGATCAGCTGTCCGAACCGCGCGGCCGCCTGCGCGTGACGATGCCCGCGCATTTCGGCCGGCACTGCGTCACCCCGGTATTGCTCGGGCTCGCCCGGCAATATCCCATGCTGGAACTTGACCTGTCGCTGAGCGACCGCTTCGTCGATCTCGCCGAGGACGAATATGACCTTGCCATCCGGACCGGCACTCCCGACGACAGGGGCGGCGTGATTGCGCGGCGGATCGCCCGCCAGCATATGGTTGTCTGCGCCGCGCCCGCCTATATCGCGAAGCATGGCGAACCACGGGTGGTTGACGACCTTGCCGGGCACCAGGCCATCATGTATCGCCGGTCGGGCCGCATCCGCCCATGGCTGTTCCCGCGCGGCGACCAGCCGCCGGCAGAGGCGATGCCGGTCAATCGCGTGCGGCTGGATGACCTCGACGCCATAGCCGACGCTGCCATGGCTGGCATGGGGCTGGCCTGGCTGCCGTCCTGGCTCATCCGCGACCGGATTGCCGCGGGAACACTTGTGCAATTGCTGCCGGATCAGCCGGATTTTCTCTACGACGCCTATGCGTTGTGGCTGCCGGTGCCGCATTTGCCGCTGCGGGTCCGCCTGGCCGTGGATGCACTCGCCGCCGCTTTGCCCCGGCTGATGGGGTGAACGGCGCCCTCAGGCTGCCTGCATCCCGCATTGCGGCGATGCTTCAAACAGCCTGCTGCCAATGGTTCGCGCCCTGTCGAGGTGTATGGCCGCATCCTGCGTTTCCGAATCGAGCAGCAGCTCCGACGTGACGACACCGGCACCGCAATAATCGAAGATGCCGTGATCGATCTGCGTCTTCATGGCGTCGAAGTAACCGCGCCGGGTATAGGTTCGCGCATCGGCGCCTCCGACGCCGATGAGATGCACCTTGAGGTGGCGGAGCTTCTTTTCCAGGCCGCCGTCCAGGCTGAAGTCGAAAGCCCAGCCATTGGAAAAGACGCGGTCGATCCATCCCTTGAGCAGTCCCGGCATCGACCACCAGTAAACGGGAAAGACCAGCACCACAGCATCGGCACGGTCGATCCGCGCCTGTTCGGCGGCAACATCAGCGGGTGGTGCCGCCCGGGTGCGGTGAACGGCGAGATCAGCAGCGGAGAAGCGCGGATCGAACCCTTCGGCCGCGATGTCGGCGATTTCGTGGGTGTTGCCGGGAGCTGACAGGGACAACCCCTCTGCGATCTGTGCGGCAATGCCGTGGGTGAGGGATGCGGGTTCGGGATGTGCGACAACGATGAGGGCGTGCATGACAAAACTCCTGTCAACGGATTGCAGATGGCGGGTTGATATTATATACTTTTAGTAGGTTATGACCTGCAAGTTACTTTTGGTATATAGTGATGTCAAGCATGCGAACGAAGAATGAAACGGCGGCTGTCCGTCCGCGCCGGCGGCTGACGCGGGAGGACCGCTTCCGCCAGCTCCTGGACGTCGCCTGGCGGATTGTCCGGGAGGAGGGGACAGAGGCCTTGACGCTCGGCTGGCTTGCCGAAAAGGCTGAGGTGACGAAGCCGGTGGTCTACGATCATTTCGGCACGCGCGCCGGTTTGCTGGCAGCGCTTTACCGGGATTTCGATGCCCGCCAGACAATGCTGATGGACGCGGCGCTCGCCGCGAGCAAACCGTTGCTGGCGGACCGGGCTGCGCTCATCGCCTCGTCCTATGTGGACTGCGTGCTTGTGCAGGGGCGCGAAATTCCCGGTGTGATCGCAGCCCTTGCCGGATCTCCCGAACTGGAGAAGATCAAGCGCGAATATAACGGCGTCTTCATTGAGAAGTGCCGGGTGATGCTCGCACCGTTTGCCGGAGCGGGGACCATTGCTTCGGCGGGCTTGTGGGCGATGCTCGGTGCCGCCGAAGTGCTGTCCTATGCCGCCGCAACGGGCGACATCACCGCTGCGCAGGCGGAGCGCGAACTCTTCGAAACCATCATTGCCATGGTTGCCAGGAACGGGTGACCAGACGAGCATTCGCAAAAATACTTGCGGATTGTTCTCTTTTTGTTCTAATGTGTCCGATCGGAAATGCGGTTGCATTTCGGGAGGCCGGCCATGCAGGGCGAATTGAATCTGGGCGATAACTGGCAAAACCGGCCGAAACGGCCTGCTTTGCAGGAGCGGCTTTTCTTCGGTATCATGCTCAATGCCGATGTGCAGGAGATTGTCGATGCCTGCAGGACCGGCTTGATCAAAGATCATCGTTTGACGCGAAAGAGCCTGATCGGGCTTTGCCGTTTTCATATTTCGCTGTACCATCTGGGGGATTACCCGCGTCTGCCCAGCCCTATCCTTTTCGCGGCCAAGCGGGCTGGAGCTGCCGTATCGATGCCGCCATTTGAAGTAACGCTCCATTCGGCGCGGAGTTTTGAAGGCGGAAAACCGGATCGCAAGCCGCTGGTGCTGATCGGCGAGGGCGAGGGGTTGACCCGGCTCCACACCATTCTCGGCGCGTGCCTCACGCGCAACGGGCTGCCGGGAAATCGCGGCGCATTCACCCCGCATTTGACGCTTCTCTACAATTCCCGAACGATCAGCGAACAGCCGATCGAGCCGATCCGCTTTGTCGTCAGGGATTTTGTCTTGATCCACAGCAAGCGGGGGCTCTCCGAATACGAGATACTGCAGCGCTGGACGCTGCATTGACGCGCTCCGTTGCGCTCCGCATTCCTATTTCCTGCTCAGATATTTCATGCCCGTATCACACATGACGGTGACGATGGTTGCACCTGGGGCAAGCGTATCGGCCAGCCGCAGCGCCGCAACCACATTGGCTCCGGTGGAGGTTCCGGCAAACAGTCCTTCTTCGCGGGCCAGCCGCTTGGCCATGGCGCTGGCTTCCTCCGTCGACACCTGTTCGATCCCATCGGCGATGTCGTCCTGCCAGAGCGGTACGACATAGCCCGCGCCAATCCCGTCAATTCTGTGCGCGCCGGTCTTGCCGCCGGACAGGACCGGCGATTCCGCCGGCTCCACCGCAACGATGCGGATCTGGTCATTGTACCGGCGCAAGGCCTCGCCGGTTCCCCGGAGGGAAGCCGCCGTGCCGACACTCTGCACAAAGCTGTCGATGCGTCGGTTTGTCTGGTCCCAGAGTTCGGCAGCCATGGCGTGATAGGCCGCCAGCTGATCCCGGTTGTTCATCTGGTCGGTCCAGAAACTGCCGGGGGTTTGCTGCGCGATGATACGCGCCGCCTCGATCATGTCGCGCGTCAGTTTCTCGGTCATGCGTCCGCTGTCGCTTGGCACGATGTGCAGTGTGGCGCCGAGAATTGCCATGTGGTCAAGTTTTTCCCGGGCAAAGGCGTCCGAGGTGACGATGTGCAGGGGATAGCCTTTGACAGCGCAGACGAGCGACAGGGAAACGCCGGTGCTGCCGCCGGTATATTCCACCACGGATCCGCTGGCGGCTAGCCGCCCATCCGCCTCCGCCGCCTCGATCATGGCAAGCGCCATACGGTCCTTCATGCTGCCGGTGGGGTTTTCGCTTTCAAGCTTCACGAGGATGCAGGCGCCGTTGGCGGGACGGATGGTCCGCAGGGCCAGTAGCGATGTGTTGCCGATGGTGTCAAGGATCGTTCGTTGCAAGGCGCGCATGGTCTCGATACTCCGCGTCAAACTGCACTATCCGGTTCGGGGGGCACGCAAAAACCGGTTTCCATGTAGATACATATTATGTATATGCATATATCTATGACCTTGGCAAAACAACCGAAAAGAACCTTGCGAACCGACGCCCGCGCGCTGGTTGAGAATTGCGCGGGCTGGAACAGCCGGCTGGCGGCGCGCCGCATCACGGCTTTTCTGGATCGCGAATTGGCGGATCTTGGCCTTAGCGCGGCGCAGCTTGGCCTGATGGCGCAGATTGCTGCCCTGACCGATGATACGCTGGGTGCGCTGGCTCAGCGCAGCGGCCTGGAGCAATCCACCCTGTCGCGCAACTTGCGCACGCTTGAGCGCGAACAGCTGATCGAAATCACCCTAGTGGAAACCGACCTGCGTCGCCGCGCGGTGTGGCTGACGGAAACAGGCGCGCGCCGTCTCGAAGCGGCAATACCCGTGTGGCGGGAAGCGCAGGCCAGGCTCGCGCAAGTCGTGCCGACGGATATTGTTCGCCAGCTGGCGGATCAAAGCGAGGCGCTCTGAGGCGGGAAAAGCCTGCCCGGCGCGCAGTTGCCCGGATGTTGCAGGGCGCAACCTTGGTGCAATGTGAGTGGCCTAATTGTGTTGCGGCGAATGAAGAGTGCGGGCAGGGCACAGCGATTGCGGCGTATGAAATGGGAACGGGCCTCGCCATGGCGGCCCGAACGGTACTATTTTGCCAAAGCAACGGCCGGTGTCCAAATTCCTTGTGTCGCCATGTTTTAACCCTGTGCATGACTGGTCCTGAATGGTGCGTATTTTGCTGGTGGAAGACGAGCCTGAAATGGCCGCTGCCCTTGGGGAGGCGCTCAAGAATTACGACATGGTCGTTGATCACGTGGGCTCGCTCGCCCACGCCGAGGAGGCCGTGTCGCTTAACGCCTATGCTGCCATTCTGCTGGACCGGCAGTTGCCGGACGGCGATGGTCTGACCATCGTGCCGCGTCTGCGGGAAAAAGGCGAGGGCGTTCCGGTCATCGTGCTGACGGCGCGCGGTGAATTGGCGGACCGTGTCACCGGTCTCGACAAGGGGGCGGACGATTATCTTGCCAAGCCCTTTGCCGTGGAAGAACTGCTGGCGCGGCTGCGCGCAGTGCTGCGCAGGCCCCTCAACATGCCCTCGGAACCCCTGAATGTCGGCAACCTGTCCTTTGACCTGATCAACCGCGAAGCCAGCATCGGCGCCAACCGGTTCGACCTGCCGCGCCGCGAACTTCTGGTGTTGGAAACGCTGCTGCGGCGCATGGGGCGCACGGTGCTGCGTTCGTCGCTGGAAGAAGCAGTCTACGGCATTGACGATGAAATCCAGTCGAACGCCCTCGACACCCATGTTTCCCGGCTGCGCCGCAAGCTGACGGAATCCGGCGCCGGCGTTGAAATTCACGCCATTCGCGGCGTCGGCTACCTGTTGAAGCGCCTCTCCTGATGGCGCAGGCAAGGCCGCATTCATTGAAATGGCGGCTCGTCAGCCGCCTTGTCGTTCTGCAGGCGGTCATGCTGACGCTGTTCGTGGTGCTGGTGCTCTGTGCGCTCTGGTACACCGGATTTCTCGGGTCGATCGATCCTGAAGATACGACGATCAACGCCGTGCGCGATTCCATCGGGCGCAGTGCCAATGGCGCTCTCGTCCTGCGCGAAACACCCGCACTGGCGCGCGAGCGGGCGACAAGCCCGAGTTTTTGGTTTGTGGCGCGCGACATGCAGGGACAGATCTTGTCGGAGGGCGAGGTCCCGCCGGAATATGCGCGCATCGGCGATGCCTTGAGCGCCGTGGGACAGGCGCGATTTGGCTGGAATCTCGGTGATCCGCCCCGTTCCAACGCCCGGTTCAAACGCGTGACGACCACCGCCGGCGTGGTCCAGATTCTTGCCGGACCCGGAAGTGTAGTCCCCTTCGGCTTCTATCTCTCGGCGCTCGGTACGGTTCTCGCAACCATCATCGTCCCGCTCATCCTTGTGATGGCGCTGGCGACGCTCGTGGTAACGCCATTTGTCGTGCGCAGGGCCCATAGGGGCCTGGGGCATGTGGCGAACCAGGCTGAAAAGATCAATATTGACGAGCGGGGAACGCGCTTACCGCTGGATGATGTGCCGCAGGAGGTCACGCCGCTGGTGACGGCTGTCAACAGCGCGCTCGGCCGTCTCGACGACGGTTATGAACGGCACAAACGGTTTCTGCTGGATGCAGCCCATGAATTGCGCACACCGATCGCCATCCTGCAGACCCGCCTGGAATCGCTCCCGGCCAGCCCGGCCAACGGGCGTCTGCTGGAGGATGTCGCCCGTCTTGCCATTCTCGCCGAACAATTGCTGGATCTGCAACGCCTGAGCCAGAACGGAATGCAATTTGCCGCCGTTGATCTTGTCGCCGTCGGACGGCGGGTGGCGGCCGATCTCGCGCCGCTTGCCATCGCGGCGGGTTATGCCATGTCGTTCGAACCCGAAATCGCGCGTGTTGCCGTGCGGGGCGATCAGGCGGCGCTGGAACGGGCCATGATCAACCTTGTGCAAAATGCCATCCAGCACGGCGGACGCAAGGGCACCATCACCATCCGGGTGAAGCCGGATGCGGCCGTCGTGGTGGAAGACGAGGGGGCGGGCGTGCCGCCCGATCAGCGCAGCGCCATCTTCGAGCCTTTCCGGCGCCTGCACGCCCGGGATCGCGGCGTCGGTCTGGGCCTCAACCTCGTCCAGGAAATCGTGCAATTGCATCGGGGGCAGGTTGTGGTAACAGAGGCATCTGGCGGCGGCGCCTGTTTCACCATGAAGTTTGCCGCCGCATCTATAATATCGTAACATTCAGTCAATAATTCAGTCCTGTTTAAGCCATTTTGCTGTGGGTATCGTTGCCGCAGAAGGTGCACGCAATCTTCCCTCAATATTGGCGCGCCATACAGGTGCTGCCTTAAGAACGTTGGAGCTTGATTTTTATGACGACGGGAAGTGTTTGGACTTTCGTGCGGGCACTGCTGACCGATCCGTTTCGCGTCAGTGCGATTGCCCCTTCGGGAGCGGCCCTTGCAAGATTGATCACCAGCGAAATCACCCCGGCCTCGGGTCCCGTGCTTGAATTGGGACCGGGTACCGGCGTGTTCACCGATGCGCTGCTTGCCCGTGGTGTTCGCCCCAAGGACCTCACCCTGATTGAATACGGTGCCGAATTTGCGCGGCTTTTGCAGGCGCGCTTTCCCGGCATGCGCATCCTGCAGATGGACGCGGCCCAGCTCGACCTGCACGAGTTCTTCGACATTCAGCCCGCCGGTGCCGTTGTCAGCGGCCTGCCGCTTCTCAGCATGACGCAGGAAAAGGTGGCGGCAATTCTCGGCGGCGCATTCAGCAATCTGCGGCCGGAAGGCGCCTATTACCAGTTCACCTACGGCTTCCGCTGCCCGGTGCCAAAACCGGTGCTGGATCAATTGCAGCTGGAGGCCGTCTGCATTGGCCGGGCATTCCGCAACCTGCCGCCTGCGGCGGTCTACAGGATCACCCGCAGGGGCGTCACCACACCTGTCGCCATCTGATCCCCGTCCGGCGCACAGGTGGTGGGTGACCCGAACGATCACCGATCGTCATCGGTCGATCAATTTTATTGTCTTGTCATGCTGCATCGCAGCGATAATGTCCGCGGCATGACCCCACCAGCCTCTTCTCCCGTTCGTTACGCCCTTGGCGGATTTGTCACGATGGCCGTCGCAATGGGTATCGGCCGTTTCATTTTCACGCCGATCCTGCCGGCCATGATGACCGATCTCGGCCTGTCGCCGGGTGATGCCGGAATCATCGCTTCAGCCAATTATGTCGGCTATCTCCTCGGTGCGATCATTGCGGGTTACGGCTGGGCGTCAGGCATAGAGCGCGCCGTGGTTCTGGCCTCCCTTGCCGCCAGTGCGGCACTGTGTCTCGCCATGAGCCTCAGCAACGGCATCATCGTCTTCTCGATCCTGCGGTTCCTGGCCGGCATGGCCAGCGCGTTCATGCTGGTGCTTGCTGCAACCATCGTCTTCAGTCATCTCGCTGCGGCCAACCGGCCGGGTTTGCAGGCACTGCATTTCGGCGGCGTCGGTGCCGGCATTGCACTCTCCTCCGTGCTGGTGGCGGCAAGCGCCGCAAGCGGCTACGGCTGGCGTCAGGATTGGGTCGGTGCGGCTATCCTCTCCATCCTCGGGCTGTTTGCCGTGCTGTGGCTGCTGCGCGAAGGGCCGGTTCGTGCCGGAACCCACATCAAGGAACCGCCGGTGCGCTGGACGCCTGCCTTCCTCAAGATCAACATTGCCTATGGCATTTTCGGCTTCGGCTACATCATCACCGCCACATTCATCATTGCCATCGTGCGCACCAGCCATGGCGGCGCGTCCATGGAAGCGCTGGTCTGGTTTGTCACCGGTGTGAGCGCGGCCCTGTCCGTCTGGTTGTGGGGGCCGCTGCTGCGCCAGGTCGGCCCGTTTGCCGTCGTGGCGCTCGGCATGCTGGTGCAGGCCGTGGGCGTGGCCGCCAGTGTGGTCCTGCCGCCTCCCGTGGGGCCACTTCTCGGAGGCGTGCTCCTGGGGTTGACCTTCATCGTGATCACCGCCGCCGGCTTTCAGGCGGGGCGGGCCATTCTGCCGCAGTCGCCGCGCCGGGTCATGGCCGTCATGACGGCGGCCTTCGGCATCGGCCAGATCATCGGGCCGCTCGTCGGCGGTTATCTCGCCAATATCACCGGCAATTTCACCATCGCGACCCTTGCTGCCGCCGCCAGCCTGTTCGTCGGGGCGGCCTTTGCGTTTCTTTCCAGACGGTGAATATTACAGCAATTTAATTGCTGCTGTACGACCTTTGCCCTATTCGTGGTGGTAGGCTCACTTCAAATCAACCCTGATTTGTGTGTTTATGCGAGGGTCCATCTGCCGTGTTTGTCTCATTTTTTCCCAAGCCGAAGTTGTTTTTCATCTCGGCGCTTCTGTGGGCCTTGGCCGCAGTTCTGCTCTGGTATGCCGGAGGTCAACAATTTGGTTCCTACGTGGGATTGGCTCCCGCTGACCCGGCGGTACCTCCCATCGTTGGCATCACGGTCTTTTTCACGAAGCCCTATCTTTGGGTCTATGTTTATTTTGCTGTATTCATTGGTATTTTTTATGCGTTCTGGGCGTGGTATTCGCCTCACCCGTGGCAGAATTGGTCAATTCTGGGGTCTGCTCTTATCCTGTTTTCGTCCTATTTTTCCGTCCAGGTCGATGTTGTCTTGAACAACTGGCGCGGCTCGTTCTTCGACATGGTTCAAAAGGCAATGGGCGGTAAAAATGTTGTTGCCGCCCCCGATCTTTATGCCGGTGTTATCACATTCGCAGTGATCGCCTGCGTGGCAATTGCGGTAGCGGTCGCAACGCTTTTCTTTACAAGCCACTACGTCTTCAGATGGCGAACGGCCATGAACAGCTACTATATGGAACATTGGGAAAGGCTTCGGCATATTGAGGGTGCCGCACAGCGCGTTCAGGAAGACACGATGCGTTTTGCATCGATTGTTGAAGGTCTGGGTATCACCTTCATACAGTCGGCCATGACACTGATAGCGTTCCTGCCCTTGCTCGCACAGCTCTCCAGCCATATCGTCGCCTTGCCAGTTGTCGGTGTCATACCGCATCCGCTGGTTTTCGCGGCCATTGCTTGGGCAATCTTCGGAACCGGCTTGCTCGCAATGGTCGGTGTAAAGCTTCCGGGTTTGCAGTTTCGCAATCAGAGAGTTGAAGCGGCCTACCGAAAGGAACTTGTTTATGGTGAAGATCATGGAGATCGTGCCCAGCCGCTTGCCGTAAAGGAGCTCTTTGCAAACGTCCGGAAGAATTACTTCCGCTTGTATTTCCACTACGTCTACTTCAACGTCTTCCGCTACGTCTATCTGCAGGCCGACAACGTCTTTGGCCTTTTCCTGCTTGTTCCGACATTGGCAGCCGGCACGATTACCCTGGGTATCTTCCAGCAGATCTTGTCAGCCTTCTCGAATGTGACGAACTCTTTCCAATTTCTGGTCAATTCGTGGACGACAGTCATCGAACTGCTTTCGATCCAGAAGCGCTTGAAAGCCTTCGAGGCTACATTGGAGGGCGAGCCTCTGCCATCCATCGATCAGCTTTATCTGGAAACAGGGACTGAACGCTAAGAATGCAGTGACGGGCGGCGGTCAGATGCCGCTGTCCGTTACCTTCCTCCGGTTGATCGCCGGAGCGACGGCGGACGGCGCTTCGGCGCCGGTCTGTTTGAGATAATCGCTATAGGTCGTGCAACGCACGTCAGGCTGCGTGCAGACGTCGGATGTGAAGCGTTCCAGCGCCCGCCAATAGGCGTCGCCGTTCATCAGCGTAAAATGGATGCCGATCTGGAAGGGAATGCGCTCACCCCTATACTGGCGGTCAAAGGCACCCTTGAACGCGTCATAGGCGCGGTTTTCAAATTCGTTGAGGTGATCCGCCCGCTCGAAGCCGCCGGAGTGGCGCACGAACATGTTGTAGTCCATCGCCACCACCGGGCGGTGTTCCGGGCCTTCGCTGATGGTGGGCAGCGCAAACTGATATAGCCCGCCCGCATGGATCGGCAGAGCCGGACCCTTGGAAACGCTGCTGGCGTCAAAGGCGTACCCCATGTCTTTCAATGCCGACAGCAGGGCAGGGCTGGCGGAGAGATATGGAGCCCGGAAGCCGCGCACTTCCGTGTCGACAAAGGTTTTCCAACCCTCCGGCTCGGGATCGCTGCCATATTTTGCCCAGGCCGTGCGCAGCACCTGCTTGTAGGCGGTGAATTCCCTGATCCAGTCCGCCTTCGACCAGGTGCGTCCATCAAAGTGGCCGCAGGCGTGGCTGGCAATCTCATTGCCCTCATTGCGCGCCCGCCAGATATTGTCCAGCCGTTTGGCAATGTCATCCTTCGATGCGGCATAACCGATATTGGAGCGGCCATTGGATTCGCCGGGGGCCTGGTAGGATTTGCGGTCAGCGCGGTCGATCAGAAAGACACAGGAGAGAAAGTAGGTGAATTTGGCATTGGAGCGCTCGGCAAGCGCCCGGCTGCGCTCCCACAGGGCATTGCTGCCGGAATTGTCGAAGGAGATCAGCACATATTGCGGCTTGCTGCCAAGGGAACCGCGCAGTTGCGTGCCTTCGCTGGCAAAAGCGGGCATGCATGCCGTGAGGGCAAGGGACGCGGCAAGGGCACAAGAAATCAAACGCATAATGCTGATACGACGCTATCAATGGGAGGAGCGATTCTCGCTACAGGGGAATTGTGGCGATGATCGGACGCGTCGATCCACCGCAAGCACCTGTCTTGGAACTGTTCTGAAGCCGCTGTACTCTCCCGGCAAACGGGGGAACAGATCATGCTGGTGCTGATTCTGGGTATTGTTGTCTTTTTGGGAATTCACTCGGTTCGCATCGTTGCGCCGCAATGGCGTCTCGACAAGATCGCCGCATGGGGCGAGAACAAGTGGAAGGGTTTTTACTCCGTCATTTCCTTCCTGGGTTTGATACTTATCATCTGGGGATATGTGCTGGCGCGGCCTTATTCGCTGTTCATTTATGAGCCGCCGGTCTGGCTGAAGCACATCACTCTGCTTCTGATGCTGTTTTCGTTCATCTCGCTGATGATTTCGAATTTCAAGCCGGGAAAGCTGAAGCCCATTCTCAAGCATCCCACGCTGATTGCCGTCAAAATCTGGGCGCTGGCGCATCTCATGGCCAATGGCGATCTGGCCTCGCTCGTCCTGTTTCTGTCATTTCTGGCCTGGGCCGTGGTCGACCGCATTTCCATCAAGCGGCAGGAGCGGGCGGGCCTGATGCGCACGGTGATTGTGCCCGGACCGGTTTCCAACGATATCATGGCCATTGTTGCTGGTGTGGTGCTCTATGCCCTGTTTGTCTGGAAACTGCATGCCTGGCTGATTGGGGTATCACCAGTTTAAACCGTCGGCTCAGGGCTATTTTTCACTTGGCCCTTACATCCCGAGGATTTTCCGACTAAAAGCGCTCTAACTGTGTGCGCGGAGTGGCGAGGGCTGCTTCGCGCATCTGCAATTCATTTCATCGCAGGCCCCAAGGGCATCAATGAGGCACTATGACTGACGACGGCTTTTTCCGTGAGGTAAATGAGGAACTCCGCTCCGACAAGATGCGGGCGTTTTGGAAGCGCTTTGGCGGCCTGCTGATTGGCGCTGCCGTGGCCCTTGTCGTCGGCACGGGTGTTTTCGCCTTCTATGAATACTGGACCGAAAAGCAGGCGTCGAAGTCCGGCGACCAGTTTCTGGCTGCGCTCAATCTTGTCCGGGACGGCAAGAATGATGAAGCGTTGAAGACGCTGGGTGAACTGGAAAAGACCGGTTACGGCGCTTATCCCGTGCTGGCACGCATGCGCGCTGCCGGCGTGCAAGCGCAAAAGGGTGACCCGGCGGCCGCAGTGGCTGCGTTTGACGAAGTTGCGGCGGATGCCTCTGTTCCCCAATCCCTCCGGGATCTGGCAAAACTGCGCGCTGCCCTGCTGCTTCTCGACACGGGCTCCTACGACGATGTTGCCAAACGCGTCGAATCTCTTTCGTCCGACGGCAATCCGATGCGCCATTCCGCGCGTGAGGCCCTTGGCCTTGCCGCATGGAAAGCTGGTCGCGGCGGTGATGCGGAAAAGCTGTTCAAGCAGATTTCCGATGATCAGGCCGCTCCCGCCAATATCCGCCAGTTTGCCGACACGATGCTCGACATGCTTCGCAGCACTGGCGCAGCACCCGCTGCTGCTGCCGGTTAACACAGGAATTTGAGTCTTTGAGTTTCACCCTCGCCATTATCGGCCGTCCGAATGTCGGTAAGTCCACCCTCTTCAACCGGCTTGTCGGCCGCAAGATCGCTTTGGTGGATGATCTGCCGGGCGTTACGCGCGACCGCCGTGTCCATGCCGCCAAACTCTACGATCTGAAGTTCGATGTCATCGATACCGCAGGTCTCGAGGAGGTCCCCAGCGATTCGCTGGAAGGCCGCATGCGTGCCCAGACGGAACTGGCCATCGGGGAGGCTGATCTCATCCTGTTCCTTGTCGATGCCAAGGCCGGTATCACGCCCACCGACGTAACCTTCGCCGACCTCGTCCGCCGTTCCGGCAAGCCGGTTATTCTGGTTGCCAACAAGGCCGAGGCGCGCGGTGCCGAATCCGGCATGTACGATTCCTATCAGCTGGGACTCGGCGAACCTTGCCCTATTTCGGCCGAGCACGGGCAGGGCTTTCCTGATCTGCGCGACGCGATCGTCGAAATACTGGGAGAAGAGCGCGTTTTCCCGGATGAGTACGAGACGAAAGATCCCGAGAGCGACGCGGTCGCCGTCACCATTCCCGCCGTTGCCGGGCCGAAGGACGATCTGATCGGCGACGACATCGACGATCCGGATGCCGAAGACATCCCGGCCTATGATTCCAGCAAGCCGCTCCGCATCGCCATCGTCGGGCGCCCGAATGCCGGTAAATCGACGCTGGTCAACACGATGCTCGGTGAGGATCGGCTGCTGACGGGACCGGAAGCGGGGATCACGCGCGATTCCATTTCTGTCGACTGGGAGTGGAACGGCCGCAAGATCAAGCTGTTCGACACCGCAGGGCTGCGCCGCAAATCCCGTGTTCAGGGTAAGCTCGAAAAATTGTCCGTGGGCGATGCACTGCGGGCCATTCGGTTTGCCGAGGTCGTCATTATCGTGCTTGATGCGACGATCCCCTTTGAAAAGCAGGATTTGCAGATCGCCGATCTGATCATCCGCGAGGGCCGCGCGCCGATCATCGCCTTCAACAAATGGGATCTGGTCGAAAACCGCCAGATGGTGCTGGCCGATCTGCGCGAAAAGACCGAACGGCTGCTGCCGCAGATTCGCGGTATCCGTGCCGTCCCGATCTCGGGTGAACGCAACCAGGGCATCGACAAGCTGATGGCCGCCGTTGCCACCACGGACGAGGTATGGAACCGCCGTATTTCCACCGGTCGCCTGAACCGCTGGATGGAAGGTGTGACAACGCATCACCCGCCGCCTGCCGTCGCCGGCCGCCGCCTCAAAATCAAATACATCACGCAGGTCAAAACCCGCCCGCCGGGCTTTGTCATCTCCTGCTCGCGGCCGGAAGCGTTCCCGACCTCCTATGTACGCTATCTGACAAACGGACTGCGCGAGACGTTCGATATGCCGGGTGTTCCGTTGCGGCTGGTCCTGCGCACGTCGGACAATCCGTTTGCCGGACGGGCAAAAAAGAAGCGCTAAGACATCGCTCTACTACAAATCCTGCCGCCCTCGTGTTTTTGCACGGGGGCGGTTTGCATTTGCATGGGGCCGTGAAACCAACCGGCTACGCTCTTTTGCGAGGGCTGTTAACTCTCCATCAAGGTTAATGCTTCATTTTTGCAACCAGTATTGTTCGGTTGTGAGTGGGGTATCGGCGTGCGTTTCTCTGAGTTTTCTAGGGCGTTGAAGCCCCTGCGAAAGAATCGGACAAACAGGAATTTTATCGGTCCGGTGATTATCGGCACGGCCATCTATCTGTTCTCGCCCACGATCGTCGCCTATCAGGATATGGCCAGCATGCTGTCGGGTGCCGAATCCAGCAAGGGCCGCTGGACGGCGTATCTGGAAAAGTCCCCCGCCGGCTCCATCCAGAAAGCCAACATGTCCCTTGTCGATGACAAGGCCATCACATCGAGTGTTCCCGCCAGCGGCATCGACGTGCCGGGCATCGGCCCGATCGTTGTCAACGGCACCGGGAAATCACCCGGCGCGACACCCGATGAAGATCGCATCAACCGGGCCGAGAAGCAGGGCCGCATCGTCACCATCAGCAAGAAGGCGCCGCCCAAGGCGTTCAGTGCAGGTTCCATCCTCCAGCGATCGAGCATGCTGATCCGCCCGACCCATGGCGTTGAAGTCGAAATGGCTTTTGCCAAGCCGAAGATCGCCGGCAAGGAAATCCAGATCGCCCTGGCATTTCATAATCGCGCACCAGCCAAGGCCGATCCGCAGGTCTCGCCCATGCTGGCCAGCCTGATCACCAACAACACGCCGGATGTCCTGGCATTGGGTTATGCGCCGGCTGAGCCTGATTACGCGAAAACCTCGCCTTTCGACAACATTCTCAATGAGCCGAAACAGCCCGGGCGATTTGTCCCGCAGCTGGGAGCCGGCGATCATGCCTGGCTGGCATCGCCGCTGCCGCCGGTCGTTTTCACCAAGGAAGAACAGAAATGCCTGGCGACGGGCATTTACTTTGAGGCGAGAAGCGAAAGCCTGAAGGGACAGGCCGCCGTTGCGCAGGTCATTCTCAACCGCGTCCGCAACCCTGCCTATCCGAAGACCATTTGCGGGGTCGTCTACCAGAACGACGACTGGATCAACCGCTGTCAGTTCTCGTTCGCCTGTGAAGGACGCAAGCTGGTCGTGACGGAGCCGAAATACTGGAAAATGGCGCAGGAAATCGCGATGGCTGTTACGTCAGGGCGCATCTTCCTGCCGGAGGTCGGCTCGGCCACCCACTATCACGCCGTCTATGTCCGGCCCAACTGGGCGCACACCATGAAACGCGTCGACAAGATCGGCCAGCACGTTTTCTACCGCACCTATGGCGGTGGTTGGATTTGATGGCTCTTGGAAGCTGAGCGAAAACTGCTATATTGTTCTTGGAGTGAGGGACAGGCTTTCGCCCGCCCCTCCTTCCTGATTATGTGAATTGAACCCGGATTGTCAGCGACCAACTGGTCCGGGTTCTTTTCAATATCAGGGTGATGCTAAGTGGCAGTTTCCACACAGATCACCTCCAAGTTTGAGAGCAAGGCCATTGCTGTGGTCGGGAGGCCCATCGTCCCGATACACCGGTTGGCTCGGTGCTTTCTGCTTCACTCTCAAAACGTCACGAGCGTTATTTATTGTTTGGTTCGCTTTCTGCCGCAAGAAACGCTGGGTTGCGCCGGGGGCGGAATCGGCGATTGAAAAGTTGCATTGCCCCAGCCCTCAAGCGCCCTCGAATGGGGGTGTCGTCCACAGGATTCGCGCGTGATTTTTGCCCTCAGAGGTGAGACATAAAGTCATATTTACCTAAGGTATTGAAATTTCCCGCGAAAATTACCCTTGAGACTCCTGCTTCTGCGCCTTGACTAGCGCGGATCGTAACAATATGTTGCGCGCGACTTCGAAGCGGGGGTGAAGCCTCGCATTCAGCGTGTAAAGGACATGCCATTGGCCACGGGAAACAAGCCCGATCAGTCAGGTTCTGTCGGTAATACGCCGGATGCCGGAAAGCCGCTGACTTCGGATGAACTGGAAAGTCGCCGCCGCGATCTGGAAGCAAAACTGGCTTCAAAGGGCGTAGGCGGGAAGACCGGTTCGAAAGACGAGGGGACGGGGACCGCCTCCGGTGTCGCGCAGGCCATGAAACTGTCGAGCGAATTTATCGCCGGCGTTCTGGTTGGTGCGGGGTTGGGCTGGTTAGCTGACCGATTTTTGGGCACTTCACCCTGGGGGCTGATCATTCTGCTCCTTCTGGGTTTTTGTGCCGGAACGCTGAACATCCTGCGCTCCGCGGGACGTGTGGCGGAGAACCGCGGATTTGAGCTCGACAAGAGTGATGACCGCGAGAAACCGGAATAAGCCTGCGGGCATGGAACGATATAGACGAGGTTAGCGTGGCCAACGATCCGATCCATCAATTCCAGATTGCACGATGGATTCCCATTGATGTCGGTGGAATTGACCTGTCCTTCACCAATTCGTCCGCCTTCATGGTGGCGACGGTTGCGGTTGCTTCGGCGTTTCTCTACCTGACTTCTTCCAATCGTGGCCTTATCCCGACCCGTTTGCAGTCGGTTTCCGAGATGGCCTATGAGTTCGTGGCTTCAACGCTGCGTGATTCGGCCGGAACCTCGGGAATGAAATTCTTCCCGTTTGTCTTCTCGCTCTTCATGTTCGTGCTTGTCGCGAATATGCTCGGCATGTTCCCCTATTTCTATACGATTACCAGCCAGATCATCGTGACATTCGCGCTTGCGATCCTCGTGATCGGTACGGTCCTCGTTTATGGTTTCGCCAAGCACGGCTTCAAATTCCTTGGTGTTTTTGTGCCGTCCGGTGTTCCGGCGCCGCTGCTGCTTCTCGTGGTGCCAATTGAAATCATTTCTTTCCTTTCCCGCCCGATCAGCCTTTCAGTTCGTCTTTTCGCCAACATGCTTGCTGGCCACATCACGCTGAAAGTGTTTGCTGGTTTCGTGGTGTCGCTGAGTGCGCTCGGAGCTGCCGGTATTGGCGGCGCGATTCTGCCGCTCGCCATGACGGTCGCTTTGACCGGTCTCGAATTCCTGGTGGCTTTCCTGCAGGCCTACGTCTTCACCGTGCTGACATGCATGTACCTGAATGACGCAGTGCATCCTGGCGGTCACTGAGAACGAACTTCGCCGGCGGGGCTCCGCCAAACGCAATCGATCAATAACTATTCTATCCAAAGGAGTTTAACATGGATCCCGTAGCAGCAAAGTACATCGGTGCAGGTCTCGCCTGCTTTGGTATGGCCGGAACGGCCCTCGGCCTTGGCAACATTTTCGGCAGCTACCTCTCCGGTGCATTGCGCAACCCATCCGCAGCTGATGGCCAGTTCGGCCGTCTGGTATTCGGCTTCGCCGTTACTGAAGCTCTGGGCATCTTCTCGCTGCTCATCGCTCTTCTGCTTCTGTTCGCTGTTTAATCAGCAAGCAATTCATACTGGCTGCGCTCTGCGCGGCCAGTATAATATTTAAAGTCAGCAGATCGGGAAATGCCCGAACCAAGGGGACAACATATGTTTGTGTCTTCGGCTCATGCCGCATCCACAACCGCTCAGACCGAGACACCTGCGCATGCCGACACGGCTGCAACGGGTGGCGCGTCTGATGCCCATGCCACTGCGACCCACTCCGAAACGGGTGTGGCGCATAAAGGTGTTTTCCCGCCTTTCGACTCCAGCCATTTTGCTTCGCAGCTGCTCTGGCTGGCACTGACATTTGCATTTTTCTACCTGTTCCTGTCGCGTGTGGTTCTGCCACGTATCGGCGGCATCATCGAGACCCGCCGCGATCGCATCGCAACCGATCTCGATCAGGCTGCCCGCATGAAGCAGGAATCGGATGAGGCGCTCGCCGCCTATGAGCAGGAACTTGCCGAAGCCAAGAAAAAGGCCGGCAGCATTGCTCAGACCGCCCGTGATGAATCCAAGGCCAAGGCAGACGCTGAAACAGCGGAAATCTCTGCTGCCCTGGAAAAGAAGCTGGCTGAAGCCGAGGCAAGCATTGCGTCCATCAAGGACAAGGCAATGGCTGGCGTCGGTGCCATCGCCGAGGAAACGGCGGCGGAAATCGTCAAGAAGATCATCGGTGGAACTGTCGATACGGCAAGTGTTTCCGCTGCGGTCAAAGCCGTGCGCGGTTAAGGAGAAGCATGATGGACGCAACATTTTGGGCCCTGATTGCGCTGGTTATCTTCCTGGCGCTGATGGTTTACCTCAAGGTTCCGGGCGTTGTCGGCAAGTCGCTTGACGGCCGCGCTGAGCGTATCCGCGACGAGCTGGAAGAAGCCCGCCGCCTGCGCGAGGAAGCGCAGTCGCTGCTGGCCGAGTATCAGCGCAAGCGCAAGGAAGCCGAAAAGGAAGCTGGCGAGATCGTTGCCGCAGCGCAGCGCGAAGCCCATGCGATCATTGAGGAAACCAAGCAGAAGACGGAAGAGTACGTTGCGCGCCGCAACAAGCTTGCCGAGCAGAAGATCGCCCAGGCCGAGACCGAGGCCGTCAACGACGTTCGCGCTTCCGCAGTCGATATCGCTGTTGCCGCTGCTGGCCGTATCCTCAAGGACAAGGTTGACGCCAAGACATCGGCCGACCTGTTCAAATCTTCCTTGAGCGAAGTGAAGACCCGCCTGAACTGATTGAGGGCAAATGGAATTTGAGAAAGCCGCCGCAAGGCGGCTTTTTCTTTTGGGTGCGTGGCCCCGCCCTAAACGTCCCGGTTCTTCAGCGGTGCGAAACTGAAGCGGTGCAGGCCAACCACTGGTCCGTGGGTTAGCATCGCGCTGCGATGAAACGCTGTTCCGTAGCCCGCATGGGTCTCAAGTCCATAGGCCGGGTAGTGGCGGCCGGCCTGCGCCATCATCCGGTCGCGGCTGACCTTGGCGAGAATGGAGGCCGCGGCAATGGAGACTGAACGCTGGTCGCCCTTGATCATCGCCGTGCCGGGGCAGGGAAGGCCGCGCGGCACATCCCGCCCGTCGATGAGCGCGTGGCCCGGCAGGATGGAAAGGCCGCAGGTGGCGCGGCGCATGGCCTCCAGCGCGGCTTTCAGAATATCTGTCGCATCGATTGCCGGCGCGGCGACACTGGCAATACCCGACGCCAGCGCTGTCTGCAAAATGATATCGAACAATTCCGCGCGCTTCCTGGCGGTCAGGCGTTTTGAATCGTCAAGACCATCGGGAATCCGCTCGGGATCAAGGATAACCGCTGCGGCGACAACAGGGCCTGCCAGTGGCCCGCGACCGGCTTCGTCGATCCCCACGACAAAAGGCACGCCATCGCGCATGAGCCGGCGCTCCGTCGCAAAATCGGGTTTGCCGGTATCGAGAGGAAGAAGCAGAGAATCAGAACGCAATCGGGCCATGTTGCGGCGAGACTCGCATTCGTTCTGATTCTCTGCAAGGCCCCGATGCGGATGGGGTAGGCATCGGGACTTCCGTCAGCGGGATGGGGGGCGCCCGACGGATTTTCAGAAACAGGTCGGAGACCCGTTTGATTGGTTAAAACAGCGACAACTGTTCGCTGCCGGCGGTTGGTACGAACAGGTCGGTGCGCAGACGGCGCTTGGCGAGATTGATGCCGAGGCGCTTGGCGGCGATTTCGAACCGGCGTCCGATCTGCCAGGCATAGGGACCGTCGCCGCGCATGCGCTTGCCCCATTCCGCATCGTAATCCTTGCCGCCGCGCATGGAGCGCACGAGGGAAAGAACATGGCGATACCGGTCCGGGTAGTTGCGCAGCAGCCATTCCTTGAAGATGGGACTGACCTCGAGTGGCAGGCGCAGGAGCACGTAGCCGGCTTCGCGCGCGCCCATGGCATACACGCTGTCAAGCACGCGCTCGATCTCGTGATCATTCAGACCCGGAATGATCGGGGCCACCAGGGTTCCCGTCGGAATGCCCGCGTCGGAGAGTGCACGCAGCGCTTGCAGCCGCCGCGTCGGGGTTGAGGCCCTCGGTTCCATCGTCCGGGCAAGCTTGCCGTCCAGCGTCGTGACGGAAAGGCAGACCTTGGCAAGACCCTTCTCGGCCATACGGGCGAGAATATCGATATCACGCATGATCAGCGCCGATTTGGTGACGATGCCGACAGGGTGCTGATGCTCTTCGAGCACCTGCAGAATCTCGCGCATGATGCGCCATTTCTTCTCGATCGGCTGATAGGGATCCGTATTGGTGCCGATAGCGATGGTCTTGGCGGTATAACCCGGTTTGGACAGTTCGCGGTCGAGCATCCTGGCAGCATCGGGCTTGGCAAACAGCTTCGATTCAAAATCGAGACCGGCTGACAGGCCCATATAGCTGTGGGTGGGGCGGGCGAAGCAATAGATGCAGCCATGCTCGCAACCGCGATAGGGATTG
Organism: Phyllobacterium sp. NPDC097923; assembly: GCF_044760925.1. Taxonomy (NCBI): domain Bacteria; kingdom Pseudomonadati; phylum Pseudomonadota; class Alphaproteobacteria; order Hyphomicrobiales; family Phyllobacteriaceae; genus Phyllobacterium; species Phyllobacterium sp. NPDC097923. The sequence goes on from NZ_JBIWBL010000001.1 coordinate 726,988, forward strand.
ATGGAACGGTCGAATCCGACATCCGGCGAGTCATTGCGTGTAATGATCGTGCGCGGCTTCTCGATCTGCACCTCGGTCTTGAAGGCGGGCAAGTCCTCGATTGTCTCCCAGCCATCGTCAAAGACATGGCGCGTTTCCGGCTCGAAACGCCCGGATGGGTTCATGCCTGCGCCGCGTCCACGCCGGCGTCCATGGTCGATCCGCAACCCGGCTTCGTCGACCAGCACATTGGCATGTTCGGCCCGGCCTTGCCCGAAAGCGGCCTTGTCCGCCTGTACCATGATGTTCATTGACATTCTCCTTGAGACCGGAGCGAGACTGAGTCGCTCATACCGTCGCAACATGAATGTATTCCTAGCAAATTATGAGAACAAAGCAAGAACAATCTGCTGAAAAAGGATGATGGAAATTTCAATAATAATACTATAACTGAAATGAATGATTTCCGTCCTGATCGAAACCCGCAATGCCGATGAACCCTTGGCCAGAACGCTCGGCGGACTGGTGGGCGGAGCTGTCGAAGGTGTGTTGAGTGATGTCATCGTCATCGATCACGGCTCGACCGACCAGACCCACCGCGTGGCCGATGCGGCCGGGTGTATTTTCCTGCAGGACCAGACATTGATAGACGGCCTGCGCCGCGCGCGCAGCGACTGGATTTTGTTCATCGAACCCGGTGCGCGGTTGATCGACGGCTGGATCGAGGCTGTCTCCCTTCATGTGGAACGCATGCAGGGCCCAGCCTGTTTCACCCGTTCCCACGCGCATCGGAAGCCGTTCTTCGCGCGGGTTTTCGCGCCCGGAAATCCTCTGGCCAATGGGCTGCTGATTTCAAAGCGTCAGGCGATGGCCTTGTCGGCTCCGGGCAAGAGTGCGGCGGACCTGGCGCGTGGTCTCGCCATGAAGCGTCTGCGGGCGGAGATTATTCCCGGCGCGGCGAAGTAACTGTCAGCCCCGTTTGAGATGTTCGTCCAGCCGAGGCATGATCTCGACGAAATTGCAGGGCATGTGGCGGTAGTCGAGCTGGAACTGGAGAATATTATCCCAGGCATCCTTGCAGGCGCCGGGTGAGCCCGGCAGCACGAAAACGAATGTTGCATTGACCACGCCGCCGGTTGCCCTGGACTGAATGGTCGACGTGCCGATCTTGTCGTAGGAAATGCGGTGGAATACCTCGGAAAAGCCGTCCATGCGCTTTTCGAAGATCGGCTCCAGGGCTTCAGGGGTCACATCCCGGCCGGTAAAGCCCGTACCGCCTGTGGTGATGACCACGTCCACATCGGGGCTGTTCGACCAGGCAAGCACCTTGTCGCGTATCGCTTCGCGGTCATCGGTCACGATGGCGCGGTCCACCAGGCGGTGTCCTGCTGCCGTGATGCGGTCGGCCAGCGTCGTGCCGGATTTGTCGTCATCGAGCGTGCGCGTATCGGAAACAGTCAGCACGGCAATCCCGACGGGTACAAAGGGGCGTGTCTCGTCAATGCGGGCCAAGATCAGTTCCCTTCCATAGTGCTGCTGGTGGCGACGACAAACCACGCGGGTTGGCTTTGGCGCAACCGCGTTGCGGCTGCATCAGCCGCCGCGTCATCGCTGTAGAGTGCAAAGCAGGTGCCGCCCGAGCCGGACATGCGCGCGAGCAGCGGATTGGTGTCCAGCAATGCCTGCATGCTGCCGTTGATCGAGGGCGCAAGCTTTTGCGTGGCTGCGAAAAGATGGTTGTCCGTCTGCCGAAGATAGGTGCAAACTTCCGCAAGGCATGTCAGGGGAGGCAGCGCGGGCAAGGGAGGATTGTCGCGGCGGGTCAGCGCGGAAAAGACCTGCGGTGTCGACACCGTCACCCCATTGTTGACGAGGACCATGGGCAGGCGCGGAAAGGCTGCGATGCGCTCGATCTCTTCGCCGATGCCGCGTGCGATCAGCGCCTCGCCGTGCAGGCACATCGGCACGTCGGCACCCAGCGGCAGGCCGAGTGCGGCCAGGTCCGTCAGGCTGGCATCGATAGCCCAGAGGGCTGCCAGAGCGCGCAGGGCAGCAGCAGCATCGCTGGAGCCGCCGCCGATGCCGGAGGCGACAGGGAGATGTTTTTCCAGATGGATGGCGACGGGCGTTGCCTGCCTGTCATACCGCCGGCGCAGGGCGTCTCGTGCCCGCAGCACCAGGTTCGTATCGTCGGCGGGAAGCCCCATGCCGTAGGGACCGGACAGGGTGAAGGAATCCGCCGCCGCTTTCGTCACGCTCAACCGGTCGCCGAAACGGGCAAACACGACGAGACTGTCGAGCAGATGGTAGCCGTCGTCACGTCTGCCGGTCACATGCAACGCGAGATTGATCTTGGCCGGGGCGGTCAGGCTGATTGTATGGTCAGGACTGGCAAGCATGGACGCTCAATCTTTGCGCAGGCGGTATTCACCGGTTTCGGGATCCTGGACCAGTGTTCCCTGCGCACGATTCTGTGCCTCTTTTTCGGCCTCGCGCACGCGCTGCGAGACGCGCTGTGCTTCCTTCTTGAACGAACGATAGCCGTAATAGGCGGCGGCGCCGACAAGAGCAAAAAAGATCAATTGTGGCATCGTCTGTAACCCTCAACTACCGATATCATTCCTGTCCGTATTCATAGCACGGAGTTCCGGCCTTGCCAAAAAATCCTGCGCCGGTTTACAGTCCGAAACGCGACCAGAGCGCCCGTTCCTCGGCTGCGTCCATCAGCCCATTGGCCAAACCGCTGCCAAGCCCTTCGATCTGCACGCTGGCGGATGGAATTCTGCGCCCGAACAGTCCGCGCGGCTGCGAGATCAGTTTTAGCTTGGTTTTGGGGCCATATTGCGACTGGAGATAGGAGCGCATGTCGCCAAGACCGTCGACCAGACCGAGTTCAACGCCGCGTGTTCCCGTCCAGAACTGGCCGGTGAAGAGATCGGCGCTGTCGCTCAGCTTGTCGCCGCGCCGTTCCTTGACCAGGGCGATGAAGGTGTCATGGATTTCCAGCTGCAACGCCTTCAGATGTTCGATATCAGCCTTGTTTTCCGGCTTGAAGGGGTCGAGCGTCGCCTTGTTCTTTCCTGCCGTATAGACGCGCCGTTCCACGCCGATCTTCTTGATCAGTTCCGTAAAGCCGAAACTTGCCGAGACAACGCCGATCGAGCCGACGATCGATGACGGATCGGCAATGATCTCGTCACCGGCAACGGCGATCATATAGCCGCCGGAAGCCGCGACGTCCTCGACGAAGACATAGACCTTCTTGTTCTTTTCGGCTGCAAGGTCACGGATGCGCCGGTAAATCAGCCGCGACTGTACCGGAGAACCGCCCGGCGAATTGACCGAAATCGCCACTGCAGGCGAATCCTTGTCGTCAAAGGCTTTTTCCAGAACCGATGCGACGGACGCAAGGGAAAGATTTTGCCGGAATTGACCACCGCCAGACATGATGGCGCCGTGCAGGCGAACCACCGGTATCTCCACGAAATCGGGGCGCCAGCGGCGCGGCAGCAATTTTCGGATCAATCGGGCCAATGCTTTCTCCTTTGATGCTTTCAGGTCATGCGCATGTAAGCGGTGCACATCAAATCACAATGGCACCGTGCGGAAAATGCTACAAAAGTGACGTCAGGCCATTGTTTATCGCCGTTGCGCGCTCGGTAAAGCCGTTGCCGGTCTCATGATGCATGATCAGGGCAGGAGCAAGCGTAAGGCCGGCACGGCTGCCGCGAATTCCCCGGATGATGATACGGATGGCCGCGTCCTGCGGTCTTGGCTGCACCGGCACGATAATCACCCCCCCGAAGCGGCGCTGCAAGGCGTCGAGCAGTTCGGCTATCGAAGCCGGGCGGGCGATGATGGCCAGCGCGCCGCCGGGTTTGACGATGGCAGCGGCTGTGCGGATCCATTGCTCCATCATGCCGTCGGTCATGACATGGGCTTCCGCTTTCACCGGATCGGGCGTTGCGCGGTCGGTGGGCCGGTTGAAGGGCGGGTTCATGATCACGAAGTCAAAGCTATTGTCGGCAAGCCCTGCCGCAACCCGTGCCTTGCCGGTCAGGGTGACATCCGCCTGCACAAGTTCGGTACGGGCAGCGATGGCGGCATTTTCTGGCAGAGCGAGCGATCTGCGGGCAAAGTCGGCCATGAAATCGGACCGTTCGATCAAGACCGCCTTGGCCTTGCTGCAGCGCGCGAGCACGGCAAGGCCTGCCGCCCCGGCACCGGCGCCAAGGTCGGCGACACGACCGGAAAAATCATCGGGTACGGCGCTGGCAAGCACCATGGCATCGACCCCCGACCGGTGCCCCTTCAGCGCGGGCTGGAGCAGGTGGAACCGGCCGCGATGGAATGCATCCAGCGTATGGGGCGTATCGGTCGATGGCATGGATCAGCCGCGCAGCTCGCGCTCAAGGCAGGCGTCTTTGAGCAACCGCCGGACTTCGTCCTCCCGGTTGGCATCGACCAGCACCCGGCGTGCGAGAATGCCGACGGAACCTTCAAGGACGCTCATGTTGGAATCGGCGATAAAGTGCCGGATGCCGGCATCCTTGAGCAGTGATTCGACAAAGGAGATGAGAACAGGATCGTTCGTACGCATGATTTCGATCATTGCCATTACCCATATGACTGGCCCGGAAGTGCCGTAAGTCCTGTAGCATATGTGTGGGCTTTATCACGAATTTGTAACCCCTGCCATTTTTGCGCGCCAATTCGCCGCTTGCGGGATATAGCCTGTCAAAATAAGGTGTCGCCGCATTATGCGAGAAGTTTAGGAGTTTCGTTTTGGGCGTTGTTGTCAGTCTGGACGATAAGAAGAGCAGCACGGGATCGGTGCAGCCGCTGATTGATCTTACCAAGGCCGACATGGCCCGTGTCAACGAACTGATCCTGTCGAAAGCAGGTTCGGACGTCGAGATGATTCCCGAAGTGGCGAACCATTTGATCTCGTCCGGCGGCAAACGTCTGCGCCCGATGATCACGCTCGCGGCTGCCCGCATGTTCGGTTACCAGGGTGATGGCCACGTCAAGCTCGCCACCAGCGTCGAGTTCATGCACACGGCAACGCTGCTGCACGACGACGTGGTTGACGAGAGCGACCTGCGCCGCGGCAAGAGCACGGCGCGCATGATCTGGGGCAATCAGGCCAGCGTTCTCGTCGGTGATTTCCTGCTCGGCCAGGCGTTCAAGATGATGGTGGATGTCGGCTCGCTCGAAGCGCTCGATGTGCTGGCAACCTCGGCTTCGGTCATTGCTGAAGGCGAGGTCATGCAGCTTGCGGCGGCAAAAAATCTCGAGACCACCGAAGATGAGTATCTGGCGGTGATCAAGGCCAAGACAGCCGCGCTGTTTTCCGCAGCGGCGGAAGTGGGGCCGATCATTGCATCCTCCTCGCGCACGGATCGCCAGGCACTGCGCTCCTATGGCCTCAATCTCGGCCTCGCATTCCAGTTGGTGGATGATGCGCTGGATTACGGCGGCAATGCCAAGGACCTCGGCAAGAACACCGGCGATGATTTCCGCGAAGGCAAGATTACCCTTCCGGTGGTTCTGACCTATCGTCGCGGCACGGCGGAAGAACGCATGTTCTGGAAGGAAGCGCTGGAGAACGGTGTCAACGACGACAAGGCGCTGGAAAAGGCCAAGGGCTTGATGACACGCTACGGCGCCCTCAGCGATACGATCCAGCGCGCCCGGCATTTTGGCGGCATTGCCCGCGATGCATTGGCCCCGCTCGATCAGTCGCCGCAGAAGGATGCCCTTCTGGAAGTCATCGACTTTTGCATCAGCCGGGTGAACTGATCTGTCGTGGATCGAACGCCTGCCATGGCCTCTGGCAGGCAATTGCCTTTATTCTTTCGATGAAACTTGAGAGTGGACCGTAAAAAGGCCATGCTTTTCCTGAGGATTCGGGCGATCATTTCATGATGACGACAATGAAGAGGGATTTTGTATATGCAGCGCAGTAAATTGCTTGGCTCCGTGATGGGCGCAACACTCGCTGCCTTGACCATCAGTGTCATTTCCGCACCGGCCGCGACCGGCAAAGATCTGGTAACTGCTGCGGGATCATTGTCCGGCGCCTTCCTCTCTGCCCGCACCGCTGAACGCAGCAATGATTTCGACAGCGCCATTTCCTTCTACCGGCAGGCTCTTGCCTATGATCCGAAGAACAAGGAACTGCGCCAGAGCCTCCTGCTGGTTCTCCTGACCGACGGTCAGTTCAAGGAAGCATTGCCGATTGCGCAGGAACTGAAATCGGTTCCGGAGATCGAACGTTTTTCGCGCCTGGCGCTCGGCATCGATGCCCTGAACAAGAAGCAGTACCAGAAGGTGGATACCCTGATGATGCTGTCGCTCCAGTCGGATCTCGACAGGATGATCACCGGTCTGATTTCGGCCTGGGCCAAGGCCGGGGCAGGCAAGCCCAATGAAGCGCTGGCCATGATCAGCAAGCTGAAGGGTCCGGATGGCTTTGCCCTGTTCAAGATCTACAATTCGGCGCTCATCGCCGACATGGCCGGACAGAAAGACAAGGCGGCAGCGTTCTATCAGAGCGCTCTCGAGGACCGCCCGAGCCTGGCTGCGGCGCCCGATACCTATGAGCGGCTGATCGAGGCCTATGCCTCGTTCAAAATGCGCAACGGTGACAAAGCCGGCGCGGAAACGCTGATCAAGGACGCATCGGAAGTGCTGTCCGGCCGCATGGTTCTGGTCGAATTCGGCAAGCAGCTTTCGTCGGGCAAGGCCGTCAAGCCGCTCGTGGAGACCCCGCAGCAGGGCGCGGCGGAAGTGCTCTATACCTTGGCAACCGCGATCAATCGCAGTGGAGCGGAGGCTTTTTCCAAACTCTATCTGCAGATGTCGCTGCCGCTGCGCCCCGATCACGATGCGACCCTTTTCCAGATCGGTGACATCAGTGCCAAGCTGGAGCAGCCGGAAAAGGCCGTCGAATACTTCACGCGCATTCCAGCTGATTCCGCCTACAACCGCGATGCGGAAATGCAGATTGCCATCAATCTTGCCATCTTGAAGCGCCACGACGAGGCGATCACGCATTTGAACGGACTTCTGGCGGCCGATCCGAAGGATATCCGCACCTATCTTGCCATCGGCAGCATCTATGCGCAGGACAAGAACTACGCCAAAGCCGCCGAAACCTACGACAAGGCTGTTGCGGCGATCGAAAAGCCCGAACGCAATGACTGGATGATTTTCTACCAGCGTGGCATTGCCTATGAGCGGCTGAAGCAGTGGGACAAGGCAGAGCCGAATTTCACCAAGGCGCTTGAACTCTATCCGGATCAGCCGCAGGTGCAGAATTACCTCGGCTATTCCTGGATCGACATGAATATCAAGCTGGAGCAGGGGCTGGACCTGATCAAGAAGGCTGTCGCCTCCCGTCCGCAGGATGGTTATATCGTCGACTCGCTCGGCTGGGCCTATTACCGGATGGGCAATTATGCCGATGCTGTCATCCAGCTGGAGCAGGCGGTGAAGCTGCGTCCCGAAGATGCAACCATCAATGATCATCTGGGCGATGCCTATTGGCGTGCAGGGCGCAAGCTGGAAGCGACTTTCCAATGGGCCCACGCCCGCGATTCCAAGCCTGAGCCGGAAGATCTGGTCAAGATCGAGGAAAAGCTGAAGAACGGCCTTCCCGATGCAAAGGAGCCGGGCGTTGCCAAGAATGGCGGCGGTGCCCCGAAAGCGCCGGAACCTCCAGCGCCGCAACCGGCTCCTGTCCCGGCTCCGGACAACAAGGGCTGATTATCGTGGAAAACAAGGGTGCTGTTCCCGGTACCCTTGCCATGATTTCCGCTGCGGGTGCCTGCGAAAGCCATTGTCATGGCTTCCTTTCTCTTGACCGGCCAGACGGCACGCCTTAGGACGGGCACTCCATTTCCGTTCGTCAAAAAGGCCTGACCGGTGACCGTCCCATTGCCCGATCATATGCACCCGACCCGTTCGTTCCAGGGTCTCATCCTGACGCTTCACAATTACTGGGCCCAGCATGGATGTGTCATCCTGCAGCCCTATGACATGGAAGTTGGCGCGGGTACGTTCCACCCGGCGACAACATTGCGTTCGCTCGGTCCCAAGCCGTGGAAGGCAGCCTATGTCCAGCCATCGCGCCGCCCCAAGGACGGCCGTTACGGCGAGAACCCCAACCGCTTGCAGCATTATTACCAGTATCAGGTGATCATGAAGCCATCGCCTGCCAACCTGCAGGAGCTTTACCTCGGCTCGCTGGCGGCCATCGGCCTTGATCCGCTGCTGCATGATGTGCGTTTCGTCGAGGATGACTGGGAAAGCCCGACGCTCGGCGCCTGGGGTCTGGGCTGGGAATGCTGGTGCGACGGCATGGAAGTGTCGCAGTTCACCTATTTCCAGCAGGTCTGCGGCATTGAATGCGCGCCTGTTTCGGGTGAGCTGACCTATGGTCTGGAGCGGCTCGCCATGTATATCCAGGGCGTCGACAGCATCTACGACCTGAATTTCAATGGCCTCGAGGGCGATGAAAAGGTCACCTATGGCGATGTGTTCCTGCAGGCGGAGCAGGAATATTCGCGGCACAATTTCGAACATGCCAACACGTCGGTCCTGTTGCGGCATTTCGAGGATGCGGAAGCCGAATGCGCGGCGCTTCTGCGCGCGGGCGCTCCCAAGGACGGTGACAACAGCCCGATGCACCGCATGGTCCTTCCGGCCTATGACCAGTGCATCAAGGCTTCCCATGCGTTCAACCTCCTCGATGCGCGCGGTGTGATCTCGGTGACGGAACGGCAGAGCTATATCCTGCGGGTCCGCAATCTCGCCCGGCAGTGCGGCGAGGCGTTCCTTTTGACCGAAGCCGGCGGCGTCAATTTCAAGAGTGAGTCCGTATAATGCCCGATCTTTTGCTCGAACTTCGCTCGGAAGAAATTCCCGCCCGCATGCAGCGCAAGGCGGCCGGTGATCTGAAAAAGCTTGTCACCGATGGCCTGGTCGAGGCTGGCCTCACCTATGAAGCGGCTGGTGACTACTGGACGCCGCGCCGTCTCACGCTGGATATCCGCGGCCTGACCGCACGGTCAAAAGACGTGCATGAGGATCGCAAGGGACCGAGCGTCAGCGCGCCGGAGGCAGCCATTGCAGGCTTTCTGCGTTCCGCCGGCCTGACGGATATTGCACAGGCCCACGTGCACACCGACCCGAAGAAGGGTGATTTCTACGTCGCCCATCTGACAAAGCCGGGCCGGCCCGCCGAAGAAATCATCGCGGAACTCCTGCCAAAGATCATTCGCGAATTTCCATGGCCGAAATCCATGCGCTGGGGGGCAGCCTCGGCAAAGGCTGGCAGCCTGCGCTGGGTGCGTCCGCTCCAGTCGATCGTCTGCATGTTCGGCGGTGAGACCGAAGAACCGGTTGTCGTCGATTTCGAGGTGAGTGGCCTGCGTTCCGGCAATATCACCTATGGGCACCGGTTCCTGAGCGATGGCCAGCCGATCACCGTTCGCCGCTTTGACGATTATGTCGCCAAGCTGGAAAAGGCCAAGGTCGTGCTCGACGCTGATCGCCGCAAGGAGATCATTCTGGCGGATGCGCAGAATATCGCCTTTGCGTCGGGCCTTGAACTGGTCGAGGATGAGGGCCTGCTGGAAGAGGTGTCGGGTCTCGTCGAATGGCCCGTCGTGCTGATGGGCGAATTCGAGGACAATTTCCTCGCCATCCCGCCGGAGGTCATTCGTCTCACCATCAAGACGAACCAGAAGTGCTTTGTCACGCGCAAAGCCGGCGAGACGGACAAGCTCTCCAACAAGTTCATCCTGGTTTCCAACATCGTTGCCAGCGATGGCGGCAAGGAGATCGCCTACGGCAATGGCAAGGTCGTCCGTGCCCGTCTTTCCGACGCGCTCTACTTCTGGACGACCGATCAGCACGATCTGCCCGATATGGAAAAGCTCGCGGCTGCCGCCATCCGCTTCGATCTCGATCTGAAGAAGCCGCTCGATCAGCGCATGGCGCGGCTCGATGCCCTGAATGTAACCTTCCACGCCAAGCTCGGCACCCAGGGCGAACGCGTCACGCGGATCAAGGCGTTGGCACGCGACATCGCGCCGCTGGTCGGGGCCGACCCGGTACTGGCCGCCCGTGCGGCCGCACTGGCCAAGGCCGACCTTACGACGGAAATCGTCGGCGAGTTCCCGGAACTGCAGGGTGGCATGGGCCGCAAATATGCGCTGCTGCAGAAGGAACATCCATCGGTCGCAGCCGCGATTGAAGAACATTACAAGCCGCAAGGGCCATCCGACTTTGTGCCGAGCGATGCGGTTTCCGTGGCTGTGGCGCTTGCCGACAAGCTCGATACACTGGTCGGTTTCTGGGCCATCGACGAAAAGCCGACGGGTTCGAAAGACCCCTATGCCCTGCGCCGTGCGGCGCTTGGCGTCATCCGCCTGCTGCTTTCAAGCGACTGGCAGATCGCGCTTCTTCCGCTGTTCCAGGCCGCCTTTGCGCAACTGCGCGAAGACGCCGTCGAAAAGCATATCGAGCGCTACGAGGCGCAGCAGGCCGCCCAGAATTCCGGCGATGTTGATGGTGAGGAAGATGTCACCAATGCCATTTCCGGTTTTGAAAAGCGTTTGCGCGGTGAGGTGGCCGAGCATGCGCAGCCGGTTCTGCTCGACCTTCTGGCGTTCTTCCATGATCGCCTGAAAGTGCATCTGCGCGAACTCGGCGCACGGCATGACCTGATCGATGCGGTGCTGACGGACGGCGCCGATAATCTTCTGCTGATCGCTCGCCGCGTTGAAGCGCTGGTGGTCTATCTCAACTCGGAAGAGGGCAAGAACCTTCTGGCCGGCACCAAGCGCGCGGCCAATATTCTGAGTGCAGAGGAGAAGAAGGGTACGGTTGTCGCCGATACGGTTGACCCGGCGTTGCTTGCACTCGATGCGGAAAAGACGCTCTTTGCCGCGGTGAATCAGGCTGAGAAGGACGCGGCGCAAGCCATTCAAAAGCAGGATTTTTCCGGCGCCATGATTGCACTGAGTGCTTTGCGTGAACCGGTTGATTCATTTTTTGAAGATGTGCTGGTTAATGACGAGAATCCGGCCGTTCGAGCCAATCGCCTGGCGCTGCTTGCCCGTATCCGCGCAGCCACGAACACGGTCGCTGATTTCTCGAAAATTGCTGGATAATCAACGGGCAGGCGCGAAAACCTCGCGCTTGTCCGCTGGCCTTGCGCTGGCTTATTGCATGCTGGAGCGCAGCGGCGTCGCTTCGACTGCAAGCAATCCGCTGGCGGCGGCGGGTGCCGCTGGTGCCGGCGTTGCCGTGGTTTGCGCGACTGGTGCTGCGTGTGCTGCCGGCAGTGTCGCTGCATTGGCGGTGGCGATAAAGGAGTCCGGTTTGGGGCCGTTGCCCTGAAGGCGGGCCATGTACTGGCGCGAGCGTTCGCGGCGTTCCAGATAGGCCTGAAGCTTGGCGGCTTCCGCCGCGCGCTGCTCGATGCAGGGCGTGCAGACCGGATTGCCATTGGCATCGAAACTGTCATAGCCGACAAAGGTGACCGAGTTTGGCCGTGCCGACGGGCCCTTGAGCTTGATGGATTCTCCGGCGTGCGCAATGGCCGGTGCAATCAGGGCAGCAGCTATGATGGCAAGCAGATGGCGGAACATGTGGCTCTATCCTCGTTGACCGCCCATCTCTATCAGCCAAACCTTGCTAATTTTTACCACGGGTGGATTCAATTTTACGCATCACCTCATACGGTGAGTTCATCAGCGCAGGCTTGCGGCGAGCCCTGCCCATCGTGTAGGCAATGCGCACGATCGGAGAAGCGCCCTTGGCCGAGACAATAGCACCAGATGAACAGGCAATTCTGAAGGCGGCCCAGACGCTGGCTGCAGGCCAGCTTGTCGCCATTCCGACCGAGACAGTCTATGGCCTGGCGGCTGACGCCACCAATGGCGATGCCGTTGCCGGCATCTTCGAAGCGAAGGGCAGGCCGCATTTCAATCCGCTGATCTGCCATGTCTCGGATATCGCCATGGCGGAACGCTATGCGGTGATCGATCCATTGTCTCGCAAACTGATGGATGCGTTCTGGCCCGGTCCCCTGACACTGGTCCTGCCGTTGCGGCCCGACACCCATATTCATCCCCTGGTGGCCGCCGGTCTCGATACGGTGGCATTGCGCATGCCGCGCGGTATCGCCGGAAAGATCATCGCAGCGCTCGGTCATCCCCTGGCTGCACCCAGTGCCAACACGTCGGGCAGGATCAGCGGCACCAGCGCACAGGCTGTGGCCGACGATCTCGGCAGCAAAATCACCCTGATCCTCGATGCGGGGCCGTCCGAGGTCGGGCTGGAGTCGACCATCGTCAAGGTGGATGGCGACGCGGTTCTGTTGCTGCGGCCCGGCGGGCTTGCCGCCGAGGAGATCGAAGTTTTGATCGGCCGGTCATTGCAGCGCATGGACCAGCGTGCCGCCATTGAAGCGCCCGGCATGATGGCCTCGCACTACGCTCCTGCCGCCGGTGTCCGCCTCAATGTGCACGAGGTGCGGGATGGCGAGGCATTGCTGGCCTTCGGTCCGGACCGCGCTGCGGATGCCGATAGGGCGAGCGCGTGTCTCAACCTCAGCGAGACGGGCAATCTGCGTGAGGCCGCCACCAATCTTTTCGATTACATGAAGCGTCTCGACCGTCTCGGCGGTGCCGTCATTGCTGTCGAGCCGATCCCCTTCACCGGACTGGGCGAAGCCATCAATGACCGCCTTGTTCGCGCTGCCGCGCCGCGCGTGCCTCCCATAGAAGAGTTGGAACAGATCAAATGACCCTGACGCCAGACCTTGTTGCCCGTTTTACTGCCATCGTGGGTGAGAAAAACGCCTTGCATGACGCGCAGGACATCGAACCCTACCTGATCGAGCCGCGGGAAAAATTCGGCGGCAAGACAGGGCTGGTTTTGCGGCCGTCCACCGTCGACGAGGTTTCGGCAATCCTCAAACTGGCGACTGAAACCGGTACGGCCATCGTGCCGCAGGGTGGCAATACCGGCCTTGTCGGCGGCCAGATGCCCGATGGGACAGGCCAGCAGGTCATCCTGTCACTGTCACGCCTGAACAAGATCCGCTCGGTCGAGCCCGCCGGCAATCTCATTATCGTCGAGGCCGGTGTCGTCCTGCAGAAATTGCAGGAAGCGGCAGAACAGGCCGGGCGCCTGTTTCCGCTTTCGCTGGGCTCGGAAGGCTCCTGCCAGATCGGCGGCAATCTCTCCTCCAATGCGGGTGGCACGGCGGTGCTGGCCTACGGCAACACGCGCGAACTCTGCCTTGGCGTCGAGGTGGTACTGCCGACCGGCGAGATTCTCAACGATCTGCGCTACGTCAAGAAGGACAATACCGGCTACGACCTGAAGGATCTGTTTGTCGGCGCGGAAGGCACGCTTGGCGTCATTACTGCGGCTGTCATGAAGCTCTTCCCGCTGCCCAAGGGCAAGGGTGTTGCCTATGCCGGGCTGAACAGCCCCGAGGACGCCTTGAAACTTCTGGGGCTGGCGCAGAGCCATGCGGGTGCGGCGTTGACCGGCTTCGAATTGATGCCGCGTATCGGCGTCGAGTTTTCGGTGGCGCATACGGAAGGTGTGCGCGATCCGCTGCAGGGCGTGCACAACTGGTATGTGCTGATCGATATTTCCTCGTCGCGCTCGGCTGAAGATGCGCGCGAGACCATTGAGGCCATTCTGACGGAGGCTTTTGAGGCGGGACTGGTCGAAGATGCCACGATCGCCGACAGCACCGCGCAGGAAAAATCCTTCTGGCATATGCGCGAAGCCATGTCGATGGCGCAGAAGCCCGAGGGCGGCTCGATCAAACACGACATTTCCGTGCCCGTGGCCCGCATCCCGGAATTCATTGCCGAAGCCGATGCCGCCGTGCTCGCGATGATACCCGGTGCGCGCATCGTTTCCTTTGGTCATATGGGCGACGGCAATCTGCATTACAACATCACCCAGCCCATCGGTGCCGACAAGGAAGCGTTCCTTGCGCGCTGGGGCGAGGTGAATGCCCGCGTGCACGGGATCGTCCGCGCCTACAAGGGATCGATCTCCGCCGAGCACGGCATCGGCCAATTGAAGCGCAAGGAATTGTCGGAAACCAAGTCGCCGGTGGCACTCGATCTGATGCGCCGGATCAAGGCATCCTTCGATCCGGCCGGCATCATGAATCCCGGCAAGGTGATCTGAGCGCGCTGATTCATGGTTTTATCGATGGCGGGGAAGCGTTTCGATGCAAGTCGAGCTTCCCCGTCAGTCTTTTGTTTATCTCTCTTTTTGAAACCTTACCGATGGTCGAATTTCGATAACCATTCCCCGCGATGAGAAACGGTTAACCGCGTTCGTTAAGCGGAAGCGGGGGGATTGGCGCCTATTGTTTCCCCATACGAGACCAGAAAAAATTGGTCCGCTTCTACAGGGAAATACAAAAGAGAAGACCGGAAAACCGGCTCTCAGGATCGACAGAAGGCGTCACATGAAAAAAGCCGGAGCAAAGCCGGTTTGGGCAGGCCAGGAATTCCGGCTCGACCCATTCCACCTGCCACAGACCGTCACCTACGCCACGCGCGATGACCGGGGCGACATTACCTTCTCGCTGCATGAGCGCGGCGCGGTGGTCAAGCGCGTACTGCCGAACAGCAACCTGCCGGTCTCGCTGGCCCTGCCCGTCTGCGCCTTTCAGGGCGTGACGGCCCGTGCCGCCGAGGACGAGCTTGGCGACATCACCGTGACGCTCGAACTGATGCACAGCGATCCGCATCTTTCGGTGCCGCTGCTGGTCGCCCATGATCTCAATGATATCGCGGCGGACTGGCGGGCCTGGTCCAATCTGTTCAAGCTGCCGATGATGCTGGTCGAGGAAGACGGCGAAGCCCGCCATCTCGAGCAGAGCATCGGACCGGTTGCCGTGGGCGAACCCGTGGAACGCCGCCAGGGCCGCGAACCGCGCCGCCGCCGTCCGCGTTTTCTGGCTCGCCGCAAGATGGGCGATCTCGGACTGCGTCTCGTCGTCGGCGGTGAGGAAATCATCGCCTCCGGCAACCGCTGAACAATCGGCTTCACCGTCCATTCCTTCATGCAGCTGTGACATTGGAGTCCTAATCAGGAACCAGATGGAACACAGCGCGTGAAGGATCGGTCCGATGCCAGGTATAGAACGTCGTCATTTTCTGATGGGCAGCGCGGCAACCGCGCTCGCCGCAACAATCGTCAAGGCATCAGCCATGGAAACAGCGGTGCTTCCTGCCGCCAATGACACGGCTATTGCCACGGACCGTGCCTATTGGGCCGCCGTGAGCGATCTCTACGATGTGGAGCGCTCGATCGCCAATCTTGAGAATGGCTATTGGGGTATCATGGCCCGCCCTGTGCTGCAGGCCTATCTGGAAAACACCCAGCGCGTAAACCGGCAGAATACGGTCTATGCCCGCAATGCCTTTGGCAAGGATGCCGAGGATGTGCGCAACCGGGTTGCCGGGGCGGTTGGTGCAGCGCCGGAGGAGGTCGCCCTGACGCGTGGCGCCACCGAAGCCCTGCAAAAGCTGATCACCGGTTACAACAAGCTGCAGCCGGGCGATGCGGTGATCTATTCCGATCTCGATTATGATTCCATGCAGTATGCCATGAATGCGCTGGCGGGCCGCAGGGGCGTCGAGGTCAAGACCTTCGCCATTCCGGAGCCGGCGACGCGGGAAGCCGTGCTGGATGCCTATCGCACGGTGCTGGAGGCGACCCCCAAGGCAAAGCTGCTGCTTTTGACCCATCTGTCCCATCGCACCGGGCTTGTCATGCCCATTCGCGAGATTGCCGACATGGCCCGTGCCCGCGGCGTGGATGTGGTGGTTGATGCAGCCCACTCCTGGGGGCAGATGGATTTCAAGGTAACTGATCTCGGCGCGGATTTCGTCGGCTTCAACCTGCATAAATGGATCGGCGCACCGGTTGGCATGGGCTTCCTGTACATTCGCAAGGAAAGGCTGGCCGATATCGACCGCGATCTGGCCGATGAAGACTGGCCGAAGGACGATATCCGCTCGCGTGTTCATACCGGTACGACCAACTTCGCCGCGACCTTGAGCGTGCCTGCCGCGCTCGATGTGCACGAGATGATCAGCTCGAAGCGCAAACAGGCACGCCTGACCTATCTTCGCAACTATTGGGTGAAACAGGCGCGGGCGATCGAAACTGTTGAAATCCTCACGCCCGACGATGATACCATGCATGCCGGCATCACGTCGTTCCGCATCAAGGGCAAGATCAGCAAGGACGATAACAACGCCTTGATGACGGCACTGCGCGACAAGCATCGTGTCCTGACCGTCCGGCGCACCGGGGTGGCCAAAGGCCAATGCCTGCGGGTTTCGCCCGCGCTCTACACGAGCGAGGCTGAGCTTGACCGTTTGGTTGAAGGCTTGAGTGCGATCAGTTCAAGCTAAAAGAACGGTTTGACCACCGTCCACAGCGCGCCGAGCACCAGTCCGGCAAAAATCAGCCAGCCGACAACCTTGTTGGAGTGGAAGAGGCGCAGGCATTGTGCGGGATCGTCGATGTCGAGCACCATGATCTGGCGGTACATATGTGCTCCTGCCGCCAGAAGACCGGCAACGGCGGGCATGGGCACTTCCGCCATGGCAAAGGCTCCGAGGAACAGCGCCAACGCGCCGCCATAGAGCACCATCAGCGCTTCGCGGGTGCGGCTGCCGAACAGCCGCGCGGTCGAACCCACGCCGACGAGGGCATCGTCTTCCTTGTCCTGATGGGCGTAGATCGTGTCATAGCCGATCACCCAGAGGATCGAGCCGGCATAAAGTAGCAGCGGCGGGAGAAAGTCTTTCAGCGTCGCTGGTGCCCCGAAATGCGCGGACCAGCCGACAAGGGCACCCCAGGAGAAGGCAAGCCCGAGCACAAGCTGCGGCCAGTTGGTGATGCGCTTCATGAACGGATAGATCGCAACGATCACCAGCGAGGCGATGGAGAGAAGAATGGTGAAGAGGTTGAACTGGATGACGACCAGCAGTCCCACAAGCGCCTGCAGCACTATAAAAATTTTGGCCTGTTTGCGCGTCACCTGGCCCGAAGGCAGCGGACGCGAACGGGTGCGCGCCACCTGGTTGTCGATGTCCTCGTCGGCCAGATCATTATAGGTGCAGCCCGCGCCGCGCATGGCGACCGCACCGATCAGGAACAGGGTGAGGTGCCACGGGGAAGGAATGATCGACCAGACGGAATCGCCGACCTTGGCGCCGGCACTTGCCGCCAGGGCGACGGACCACCAGCAGGGCCAAAGCAGGAGCCACCAGCCGATGGGGCGGTCCCAGCGCGCCAGCTGCGCGTAGGGCCAGAGCCAGGCTGGCAGTGCACGATAAACCCAATGTCCCGACGGCGCGTCGAAAACGCGGCCCCGGCCTTGGCTTGACTGTATGATGTCTTTTTCCGGTGTCATGGCGTGACCTTGCAGCGGGCGCTGCGCCAGTCAAGTAAATTACGCCTGAATTCGGGGCAAATCTGTGATTGCGCGCTTGACCCTTCGCGCCCGACGCCATACCGACACAGCAACCCCTTCATGCACGGAGCAGAAAACGATGAACGTCTTGCTTATTGGTTCCGGTGGCCGCGAACACGCTCTGGCCTGGAAGATCGCGGCGTCTCCTGTGCTGACAAAGCTCTACTGCGCTCCCGGCAATCCCGGCATTGCGCATGAGGCCGAATGCGTGGCGCTCGATCCGGCCGATCACGCCGCCATCGTTGCATTCTGCAAGGAAAAAGCGGTTGATTTCGTGGTTGTCGGCCCGGAAGCACCATTGGTTGCCGGTATCGCCGACGATCTGCGCGCCGCAGGCATTTCCGTATTCGGCCCGTCCAAGGCGGCTGCGCAGCTTGAAGGCTCAAAGGGCTTCACCAAGGATCTCTGCGCCCGCTTCAACATCCCGACCGGTGCCTATGGCCGCTTCAGCGATGCTGCAGCCGCCCGGGCCTATGTGGAAAAGCAGGGTGCGCCCATCGTGGTCAAGGCGGATGGTCTGGCGGCAGGCAAGGGCGTCGTGGTGGCCATGACCGTGCAGGAAGCCCTCGACGCGGTGGATGCCTGCTTTGACGGTGCCTTCGGTGGCGCCGGCGCCGAAGTGGTGGTGGAAGAATATCTCGATGGCGAGGAAGCCAGCTTCTTCTGCCTCTGCGATGGCAAGACAGCCCTTCCTTTCGGCACGGCACAGGATCACAAGCGTGTCGGCGACGGCGATACCGGTGCCAATACCGGCGGCATGGGCGCCTATTCGCCCGCACCTGTGATGACGCAGGCGATCATCGACCGCACCATGCGCGAGCTGATCGAGCCGACTATGCGCGGCATGGCGGAAATTGGTGCGCCGTTCAGCGGCGTGCTGTTTGCCGGCCTGATGATCACCGGGGACGGCCCGAAGCTGATCGAATACAACACCCGCTTCGGTGACCCGGAAACACAGGTGCTGATGCTGCGGCTGAAGGACGATGTGCTTCTCCTGTTGAAGGCAGCCGCCGATGGCGCGCTGGACCAGATGTCGGTGCGCTGGAACGACGATCCGGCGCTGACCGTCGTCATGGCCGCAAAGGGCTATCCAGCATCTCCGCAGAAGGGCAGCGTGATCCGGGGTGCCGATGCGGCGCAATCGGATACGGTAAGAATATTCCATGCGGGCACCGCCGAGAAAGACGGCGCGCTTGTCGCCAATGGCGGGCGTGTGCTTAATGTCACAGCGAGCGGCAAAACGGTGCAGCAGGCGCAGGACGCCGCCTATGCTGCGATTGCCCGGATCGACTGGCCGGAAGGCTTTTACCGGCGTGATATCGGCTGGCGCGCTATCGCCCGCGAGAAGGGTGAGGTATAGTAAAAACGCCGTTCATCCGGTTTTCAACATTGACATCGGCGGTTCGTAGCGCAATGTCTCATGCAAATCGGAACGAACGGTTCGCTGAGCCGAGTCCTCTGTTCAAACTGTCGGAGAAATTCACCGTGTCCATAACAGCCAAGCGAAGCCTCACTGCGATCCTGCTGATGACTTCGGTTCTGACAGCAACGCCTTCCATGGCCGAAACGATTTTCGGCGCGATGTCGAAGGCCTATCAGAACAATTCGACGCTGAATGCGAACCGCGCGGGCGTCCGGGTAACGGACGAGAACGTGGCGATTGCCAAATCCGGTTACCGCCCGAGGGTGACCGGCCAGGTCTCGGTCAATACAGAGCGCAGCAAAATTGATGGCCAAAGGGCAGTAACGAAAAGCTCCTCCACCGAAGGTGTCGAGGTTGACCAGATGCTGTTCGATGGTTTCCAGACCAGGAACAACGTTGCGGCGGCAGAGACCGGTGTGCTTGCGGCCCGCGAAAACTTGCGCGGCAGTGAGCAGAATATTCTGGCGACGACCGTGCAGGCCTATATGGATGTCTACCTCAACCGCCAGATTGTTGCTCTGCGCGAAAAGAACCTGGCATTCCTCAACGAGCAGGTGCGCTCCAACCGTGCACGGTTCGATGTGGGCGAGGGCACCCGCACCGACGTCGCCCAGGCAGAAGCATCGCAGGCGACAGCCGTCAACGACCGCAATACCGCCCGTGCCAATGTGAAGATTGCCGAAGCCACCTACATCCAGACCGTCGGGGCTACTCCAGGGTCTCTGACTGCGGCGGCAACCGCCAAATCCTTGCCGAAATCGCTCAATCAGGCCTATTCCATCGCCGATGCCAATCATCCGCTGATCGGGGCTGCGAAACTCAACACCGATGTTGCCGGGTATCAGGTCAAGGTGAACGAGGGTGTGCTGCTGCCGCAGGCCGGCGCCACGGGAACGCTCAGCCGGACGGATTTTTTCCAGGGCGGATCGGCGACCTCACCCAACAATTCCGCAGCATCGGCCAAACTGAACGTGACGATTCCGATCTATGGGGCCGGTCGAACAGCGGCAACAGTGCGCCAGTCGAAGGAAAATCTCGGCCAGCGGCGCATCGAGGTGGATGTGTCGAAAGACAGCGTCCGTCAGGCCGTTGCGGCCGCCTGGTCAAAACTGGATGCCGCGAGAGCCTCGATTGTGGCGCAGAGGAGCGTTGTGGCCGCAGCCCAGCTTGCGCTCAATGGCGTGATCGAAGAGCGCAAGGTCGGGCAGCGCACCACCCTCGACGTCTTGAATGCTCAGGCCGATGTCATCACAGGCCAGCTCGCGCTGGTGCAGGCGGAGCATGACAGCGTCGTCAGCAGCTATCAGGTTCTTTCCGCCATGGGCCGCCTGACGGCAAAGCAGGTTGGCCTGCAGGTTGCCGAATACAAGCCGGAAGAGCATTTTGACGCCGTGAAGGACAAATGGGGCGGTACAAAAACCCCCGACGGCCGCTGAACAGGCCCTTTGAGTATCCCAGATCCGGAGCGCCTTGGCAGGGGCGTTCCGGATTTTGCTTTACGGGATACGGTTCACACCCAGGATATCAGAACCCGAGGAGACATCCATGCAGGCAACGAGTGTTCCGTTTTCTCTGGTGGGCATCGATCATGTGGTCTTTCTCGTCGATGACATGCCGTCCGCGCTGAAATTCTACTACGAGGTTCTCGGCTGCCGGCCTGGCTATATCTATCCGGCGCTCGGGATGGAGCAGGTCTGGTGCGGGTCGGCGCTGATCGTCCTGTGGGACATGACCCACCCCGGCGCCGCCAGTGCTGTTCCGCCGGTGACGGGCGGGCGCAACGTCGATCATGTCTGCATCGCAACCGGGCCGTTCGATCATGAAGCGCTGCGCGCCCATCTCGATGCCCATGGGGTCGAGATCGAGCGGGAGGCGATGCATGGCGGCGCCCGCGGTATGGGACACTCGTTTTACATCCGCGATCCCTTCGGCAACAAGATCGAGATCAAGGGACCGGCGGTCTATCCGGACGGACGAGGCTAGATCAGCTCTTCTGCAGGGCGAGATGAACGCCGAGCCCCACCAGGATTGTTCCGCCGGCACGCTGCATCAGCCGCTGGGCATGGCTTGAGCGCTTCAGGCGCGTGACCACGGCTCCCGCCAGGATCACGCAGACCAGATCGGCGGAAGAGAACATCAGATTGACCATGGTTCCGAGCAGCACGAACTGCAGCCAGACCGGAAACGCCGCCGAGGTGTCGATGAACTGCGGCAGGAACGCCATGAAGAAAATCGCCGTCTTCGGGTTAAGAACCTCGACGCTGATGCTTTCAAGAAAGGCGCGGCGGGCGGATTTCTGCTCCACGCCCGGCATGGTGACATCGCCATTGACCTTGGCGCGAAACAGCGAAATGCCAAGCCAGACCAGATAGGCCGCGCCGCAGAATTTGACCGCGAGATAAAGCACCGGCACGGCATGGAACAGCACCGACAATCCGGCCGCCGCAGCAAACACATGCACATAGCCGCCGAGATGAATGCCGAATGCCGCCATCAGCCCGGACCAGCGGCCGCGCGCAATGGTTTGTGCCGCCGCGTACAGCATGGCGGGGCCGGGAATATAGGCAAAGATCGCCGTGGTGATGAAAAAAGCGATCAAAAGTTCGGTGGATGGCATGTGCTGCTCCGGACGTGGGTCCCAGGGGAATGGAACTGGAACTATAGACAAAAAGTGTCCGGGCGGAAGCGGCATTCGGTTTTGGCCGGGGTGTCATGTCGCCCATCCGTCTCTCCGATCATTCCGGTTGATTGAAAACGGCCTCGATGCGGTGTCCGTCGGGATCGATGACAAAGGCTGCGTAATAATGCGCGCCGTAATGAGGCCGCAAGCCGGGTTTGCCGTTGTCGCTGCCGCCATGGCTGAGAGCCGCCGCATGAAACCGGTCGACAGCTCGCCGATCCGGTGCGGCAAAGGCAAGGTGAAAGCCGGGCCCGGGCGCGTGTTGGCCCTCCGGGCGATGCTTGATCGCCAGCTTGTCGCCGCCACCCGGCGCGCCATAGCCGACCGCCTGATCCGCTTCACCCGGCCGCAAATCCTCCCAGACCCTGACATATCCAAGCGGGGCAAGCGCCGCGTCGTAAAAAGATGCCGCGCGCTCGATATCGGCAACGCCGAGCGAAATGTGATGAAGCATGTGCATGGCGGGGAACTCCGGCGCAGTTTGATAGGATGTGATGAGATGCTAAGCGCCCATCGATTGGGACACAAGCGGCGCCAACATCCGGAATACCTCCATGAGACGCGGTTGACATATTTCCTATATAGAGATAATTTCTCATATATGGAAAATGTCTCGATTGATACCGCTGCTATGGATCAACGCATCGCCAAGCGCCTCAAAGCATTGCGGGCGGAGCGCGAGTGGTCGCTGGATGAGCTTGCCCGCCGCAGCATGGTGAGCCGTGCGACGCTGTCCCGGCTCGAAAATGCCGAGGTCAGCCCCACCGCCCAGGTGCTCGGCAAGCTGTGCTCCACCTATGCCCTCACGATGTCGCGGTTGATGCATATGGTCGAGGATGAGTTCGCACCGCTGATCCGCCGCGATGCGCAAGCCGTGTGGATTGATCCGAGTGTCGGCTTCAAGCGCCGTTCCGTATCGCCGCCGGCGCAGACCCTGGCGGGAGAGATGCTGGAATGCGAACTCGATCCGGGCGCCAGCATTTCCTATGACAACCCGCCACGGCCGGGTCTCGAACACCATTTGCTGCTGATCGAAGGCCAGCTTGAGGTGACCGTCGATGGCCAGACCCATGCTCTCAATCCCGGCGACTGCCTGCGCTATCAGCTGTTCGGGCCCAGCGCCTTCGCCACATCCGAACATTCCGGTGCACGCTATGTGCTTTTCATGCTGTGAGGCCCCATTGACCAACGATAGTGCTGTTTTTCATGCCGATGACATCGAGGCCCATGCGCAGGCGCTCGGCGCGCTCCTGCATGTCTGTGTGCATGGCGGTGCCAGCATCGGCTTTGTCTTGCCGTTCTCGCAAGCGGACGCGGAGGCGTTCTGGATGATGAGCGTGCTTCCTGCGGTCCGGCAGGGCAAACGATTGTTGCTCGTGGTCCGTAAAGACGGAAGGATCGCGGGAACCGGCCAGCTTGATTACGATACGCCGCCCAATCAGCCGCACCGGGCCGAAATCCGCAAGGTGATGGTGCATCCGGATTTCCGCCGCCAGGGAATCGCCAAGGCGTTGATGGTCGAGCTGGAAAGTGCGGCGCACCGGTTGGGACGGGGGTTGATCACCTTGGACACGCGGACCGGCGACAAGGCGGAACCGCTTTACCTGGGTCTGGGTTATCAGATTGCCGGGATTATTCCGGACTACTGCCGTGATCCGTTCAAGGATCATCTCGACGCCACCACGATCATGTTCAAGGCCATCCCGGCCTAATCCTCTGCCGTCTCGAACACCGGAAGCACGCCGAGAATATTGGCCGAGCGCCGGATGATTTCCGCGGCCATCGGTGCCGCGTTGAGGCCGGCGCCGGCGGCGACCTGCCCGTCGACGGGCTTGGGTTCATCGATGATTGTCAGCACGACATAGCGCGGGTTCTCGATGGGGTAGGCGGCGATGAAGGTGTTGAAGCGCACGTCCTTCGAATAGCGTCCGTTGACGACTTTTTCGGCGGTTCCGGTTTTGCCGCCCACGCGATATCCGGGAACCTGCGTCCGGCTGGCGGAGCCGCCCGTGCCCTTCTGGGCATTCAGCCGGTAGAGATAGCGCAGATCATCGCTGGTCTTCTTGCTGACCACCCGCTTGGCCATGGTCCGCGCTTCTTCAATGCCGCGCGGCAGGAATGTCGGCGCGATCAACATGCCGCCGTTGAGCAGGGCTGCGGCACCGACTGCGGTCTGCAGCGGCGTGGTGGCCATGCCATGGCCGAAGGAAATCGTGATCGAGTGGACCTTCTTCCATACTTTCGGCTCTGTCGGCCGCGCCACCTCGGGCAATTCCGTCTGCATCCGGTCGAGCAGGCCGAGCCGGACCAGGAATTCACGATGCCCTTCGATACCGACCACATCCGCTTCCTTGGCTGAACCGATATTGGAGGAAAACAGGAATACTTCCGGCAAAGTCAGCACGCGGCGTTTGCCGTGGAAATCGTGGATGGTCTGGCGGCCGATGGTGATTGGGCGGGTGGCGTCGAAGGTGCTGTTGAGATCCACCTTGCCGGAATCGAGCGCCATGGCCGTGGTGAAGGTCTTGATGGTCGAGCCCATCTCGTAGACACCGGCCGACATGCGGTTGAGCCGGTCCTTCTCCAGCGCGTTGAACGGATTGTTCGGATCAAAATCCGGCACCGAACCCATCGCCAGGACTTCGCCGGTATCGGCGTCGAGCACCACGGCGCCCGCTGCAATGGCGCGGTAGCGTTCGACCGCATTGACCAGCACGTCGCGCACCACGTGCTGGACTCTGAGGTCAATGGAAAGCTTGACCGGTGCGAGCTTGCGCGCATGGGCAAGGCCGACATCGCGCAGGTCCGACAGACCCTGCGAGTCGATATATTTCTCCATGCCGGCAATGCCCTGATTGTCGACATTGACCAGGCCGAGAATATGCGCCGCCGTCGGGCCGCCGGGATAGAAGCGAGATTTCTCCGTGCGAAAGCCGATCCCGGGTATGCCCAGCGCCATGATCTGGCTCTTGTGCTTCGGTGTCAGGCCGCGCTTGAGCCAGGCAAAGCCGGCCTTGCCCTTCAGGCGGGCGTAGGTCTGCTCGAAATTGAGATCGGGCAGGACAGTGGCAAGCAGCTCGAACGCCTCATCCGGGTCGATGATCTTGCGCGGTTCGGCATAGAGCGAGACGGTGTTGATATCGGTTGCCAGCACCGCACCATTGCGGTCGAGAATGTCCGGACGGGAGGCCAGAATGGAGCCCGTCGGTCCATTGAAATCCACCGGATCGTCCTTCATGCCGTAAAAGACCAGCCGCCCGCTGATAATGCAGAAAATCCCGATGAAACAGGCCATGATGATCAGGATACGGTTTTGGGCGCGGGCGCTGCGTGGGGTCATTATCTCATTGTGAAACTGTGGATTGGGGCTGATCGCGCAAAGGTAGCATCCTTTGATCAGCTGCAATTCTCACGATTTCCGGAATGTCTTGTTAACCTGAACAAATGCTTAATATCGGTTTTTAGCGTGGATAACTCCGGGAAAATGCCGGTCACCTCTGGTCAAAATCCGGATGTGGCCGTTGCGCAAAACGGACCTTGCACACATCTTCCGCGAAGGCGGCAGGAGGTCCGGATGAGAAAAATTCATGCGTGCGCGTCGACCTGAAGGCATTGTAAATTTTACTTATAAATTTGAAATATTTTACAAGTAAAAATAGTATACATATTGTTTTTTGTTTTCATAAAACGACACTTGCTTGTCACATGTCCTTACATATACTCCGCCATCACAGGCTTTTTGGGAGATCATTTCGATGGCGAAAATAGTGGGTGGTGGCACAAGCGATGTTCTGCACGGAACGGACGAGAACGACAATCTCTGGGGTCTTGGCGGCAATGATATTCTCGACGGCGGCGCGGGCAATGACTTTCTCTATGGCGGGGCCGGGAATGACATTCTGACCAGTTCGAGCGGTTTTGACCAGCTTGAAGGCGGTGATGGAGACGACCGGCTGGTGTTCAACGGCGTTGGTGGCGCAGCGCGCGGCGGCGCGGGTATCGACACCCTTGCGGTCGATCTTTCCCACTCTGCCGAACCGGTCACGTTCAACGGTTCCAGCGGCCACCTCTTTTTCGGGGATGCGACGGTTCCGGCCAATCATCTCTATTTCATCGACCTGGAGCGGCTTGAGCTGACGACAGGAGCTGGCAACGACAAGATCATTGCGACGAATTTTTCCCATATCGATGTCAACGCCGGCGCAGGTGACGACCGCGTCGAAGGCGGCGACGGCAATGACCGCATATTTGGCGGCGATGGCAACGACACGCTGTTCGGCGGCGGCGGCAATGATGAGATCCATGGCGATGCCGGCAACGATTACATCGACGGCGGCAATGGCGATGACCGCATCTGGGGCGGTGACGGTAAGGATGTTCTTTTCGGCGGCCGCGGCAATGATTACCTCGATGGCGGTGCAGGCAACGATACGCTCAATGGCGGCGACGGCAATGACACGCTGCTGGGCGGTGCGGGTGACGACATCCTCAAGGGCGGCTCGGGCAACGATTTCCTGGATGGCGGTACCGGCACGGACCATCTCTTCGGTGGCGCGGGCGCGGATACATTCATATTCGATGCGAAAACTCTTGGCGGTGTTGACCACATCGCGGATTTCAATGTGGCGGAAGGCGATGTGATCAATCTTCGCGATTTCACCGCGGGCAGCACCGGCATTCACGATTTCGACAGTTTTCTCGCCGCGTCGCACGACACGGCTGACGGCGTCTATGTCAGCTTTGACGGCGATTCCAGCGGCATTCTGATCGAGCATGTGTCTCTTGCCGATCTCTCGCCGGATGACGTTGTTTTTTCTTGAGATTGCGCAAACACGCGGATGAGCTTTGAAGCAGGCGCATGCGCTCGCGTGCCTGCTTTTCTCTGAAGGTCAGCGCTGCATGGCATAGGCCGGCAGATGGCTCATGCCCGTGCTGGTTTCATCAAAGCAGAAACCGACCAAGCCGGCGATCAGATGGCTGTCCGGGTGGTCATCGGATGTTGTCATCGGTTCTCGCAGGCTGGTCCCGATCGTTTCCAGTGTCAGTTTTTCGCTTGGATGTGATTTGGCAATACGGATGACAGACGCCGTCACCATGGTATCGACCGCCTGCGGTGTGTCGCCGGGGCCATCGATAGAGGCTTGCACGGTAGCAGCCAATCCTTTCGCAGCGGCGATGAGCAGGTCCGGTATCTGCCGCAACCCGCTATAATCGACAAGCGGCGGCTCCATCGACGCCATCAGAATATCGCTGGGTAAGGCAGGCCGCTCGCCGGGTTTCGGCATGTCGTCGGGCAGCACCGCCGGTACGAGGGTGTCGAACGGCCATGCGCGTTTCAGTTCCGCAACGGTCATATCGGCGATGTTCACATCGATGTCGCGGTTCGTGCCATTGGGCCGGTAGGGACAGCGTGTCTTGCTGCAATTGTTCTGCGAGGCAAATTGCCAGAGCGCATAGTCCTGCCAGTTGCCTTTCGGGAAATGCGGGGCGATGTCGGTTTCATACCGCGCATACCAGAGCGGCAGGCGCGACAGGATCGGCAGTGCCAGCCGGTGATCGGCAATATATTTGGCCGTGGTGCCATTGGTGTAGAGCACGGGATAGCGGCCGGTGCGCAGCTTGATCTGGGCGACGAATATCTCGCCGTCCGCCAGCGACATGAACCGGGCGGGGTCATTGTCCTCGATATCGATGGCCATCAACTCGTCACTGGTCGGCTCGGCATAATCGATGAAATGGTTCGCCTGTTCTAGCGGGTTGCCGGGACGGGCCAGGTGGTAGGAGCCCCATTTCAGGCCGAGCGCTTTGGCCAGAACGCGCCGTGTCTGGTAGAGCTCGCGCGACACCGCGTAGTTGCGCCAGATGCGGCGGCATATTTCCTGATCCTTCACATCGGCAATGCGTCCGCAATGATAGGCGGCAGGCATGCCATCGGATGCCTTGTGAATGAAGGCGGCAATGCGCGGATCCTTGACGATTTCCGGGAGATTGAATGAATTGTGCTCATAGCCGTCGAGAACGATGGCGCGCTGCTGGTTGGACCAGGGGATCTGGAACTGGGAGTCCGCACGGGAAGGGGCGCTGGACATCAACGCGGTGACAAGGGCAGCAAGGGCGAAAACCTGCGCTCGGATTGTCAAATGCCTGTCCCTTCACACCTCGTGGTCTGCTGCTTCGGATACAAGCGCCCATGATCGCTGGTTCATGGTTAAAATGCCGTAAAGCACAAGGGTTGATCGGCGAGAACGCCTGTCGGAGTCGCGGGATCATGTATCTGCGGTGCCAAACAGACCGCGCCGCTGAAGGGTCAAAGGTCAGGTTTTCTTACGTTTACGTAAAAATCCACTTGCCTTGCCAGGCTGGGGGCGGCAATGTCTATCCGCAACGACGCAGCATCACTGGATGAGGAGACTTGTGATCAATGTACCGGGCGCCCGTCGAGGAAATCGCACACACACTGAAGAAAATTGCCGGTCTGGACGAGGCCATCGCTGCCGGGCGTTTTGCCGATCTTTCCGACGATCTGGTCGATGCCATCCTGGAAGAGGCCGGTAAATTCGCGTCCACGCGCGTTGCGCCGCTCCTGGAGGTTGGTGACAAGCACGGAACACCGCTGAAAGATGCCGAAGTCACCATGCCGCCCGGCTGGAAAGATGTTTACAGCGACTGGATCGGTGCCGGCTGGAACGCCCTGACCGGCAAGGAAGAGTTCGGCGGACAGGGTCTGCCGATGATGCTCGCGGTGGCGGCGCTGGAAATGTGGAATTCCGGTTCCATGGCTTTTGGCATCGGGCCGACATTGACGCTCGGCGCCATCGAGGCGCTCGAAGCCCACGCGACGGATGATCTGAAACACACCTATCTGCCAAAGCTCGTCTCCGGCGCGTGGATGGGAACCATGAATCTCACCGAACCGCAGGCCGGTTCCGATGTGGGAGCATTGCGCTCGCGGGCCGAGCGGGCCGATGACGGCACGTACCGTATTTTCGGTCAGAAGATTTTCATCACCTATGGCGAGCATGACCTTACGGACAACATCATCCATCTGGTTCTGGCGCGCCTGCCCGATGCGCCTGCGGGAACCAAGGGAATATCGCTGTTTCTGGTGCCGAAATTCCTGGTGAATGCCGATGGTTCGCTCGGCGCCCGCAATGATGTGTTCTGCAGCGGCGTCGAGCACAAGATGGGCATTCACGGCTCGCCCACCTGCACCATGATCTATGGCGATGGTTTTGCCAAGGATGCGAAGCCGGGGGCCATCGGCTGGCTTATCGGCGAAGAAAACCGCGGTCTGGCCTGCATGTTCACCATGATGAACAATGCAAGGCTGGCCGTGGGCATTCAGGGTGTGGCGGTTGCCGAGGCCGCCTATCAGAAATCCCTGGTCTATGCGCAGGAGCGCCGCCAGATGCGCGCGCCAGGCTGGACCGGCGAAGGCATGAGCCCGATCATCGAACACCCTGACGTGCAGCGCAATCTCCTGACCATGAAGGGCCTGACCGGCGCGGCCCGCTCCATCGCCTATGCCTGCGCCCACGCGTTGGATATGGCGCGGACCGGCGCAGATGACGACAAAAGGCACTGGGCGGATCGCGCCAACCTGCTGACGCCGGTCGCCAAGGCGTTTTCCACCGATGTGGGTGTGGACGTTGCCTCGATCGGTATCCAGATTCACGGCGGCATGGGCTTCATCGAAGAAACTGGTGCGGCGCAATTTTTGCGCGATGCCCGCATTGCCCCGATTTATGAGGGAACCAACGGCATTCAGGCCATCGATCTCGTCCAGCGCAAGCTGCCGCTCGATGGCGGCAACCACGCCAAGGCCTATATCGCCGAGCTGCGCACGGTGGCCGAAGCCGTTTCGCTGAGCAACAGCACCGATTTCGGCAACACGGCGGAGCGCCTGCAGGCCGGTCTTGACGATCTGGAGGCAACGACGCTCTGGCTGCAGCGGACCCTTGCCGGCGGTGACATCAGCAATGCGCTTGCCGGAGCGACGCCCTATCTGCGCCTCTTCGGCCTTGCTGCCGGTGCAACCTACCTCGCCAAGGGCGCGCTGGGTGGCGACAATGCCGGCCGGACGGCTCTTGCGCGGTTCTTTGCCGAAAATCTTCTCAACGAAACGTCGGCGCTGAGAGATCGCGTCATCAACGGTGCGCCGAGCCTGCTCGGTGCCCGCGCCGCATTGCAATAGGGAAACTTCATGTCAGATCATATCGTCATCGAGCGCCATGGCGCCGTCCAGACCATCCGGATGAACCGCCCGGACAAGAAGAATGCCCTGACACGGGCCATGTATACGGCCATGACCGGAGCGCTGGTGGAAGGCGATGCGAATCCGGATATCCGCACCCATGTTTTCCTGGGGGTGCCGGGCGCCTTCTCCTCCGGCAATGATCTGCAGGATTTCATGGCCTTTGCCACGTCGGGCACGATGGGCACCGAAGTTGTTGACTTCCTCATCACATTGACCAACAGCAGAAAGCCGGTTGTGGCGGGTGTGGATGGGCTTGCCATCGGCATCGGCTCGACGCTCAATTTCCATTGCGATCTGACCTTCGCCACGCCGCAATCCCTGTTCAAAACGCCCTTCGTCGATCTGGGTCTTGTACCCGAAGCGGGTTCGAGCCTGCTCGGACCTGCCCTGATGGGCCGTCAGCAGGCCTTTGCCTTCCTGGCGATGGGCGCCGGGTTGAACGCAGCCGAAGCGAAGGACGCCGGTCTTGTCTACCGGATCGTCGAGGCGGACCAGCTGGAAAGCACTGTTCTGGCCGTGGCGACGGAAATTGCCGCCAAGCCGCCGGAAGCCATGCGGATCTCGCGCGATCTCCTGCGCATGCCGCGCGCCGAAACGGTCGAGCGCATCAAACTGGAAGCCGGGCATTTTGCGGAACGGCTCCAGTCGGAAGAAGCACGGGGTGCCCTGATGGCCTTCCTGACGCGCAAGAAGGGCTGAAGAGCCCTATGGGTACAAGCGGGTTTTGCCCCAGTCGCCATCCGGCGTCGCGCGGCTGAAAACCACGCGGTCGTGCAGGCGGAAAGGCCGGTCATGCCAGAACTCGATGGATGTCGGGCGAATGCGGAAGCCCGACCAGTGGGCGGGCCGGGGTATCTCGCCGATGGCATAGCGGGCAGTGTATTCCGCGACGGCTTTTTCCAGGGCAAAACGGCTTTCCAGCGGCCGCGATTGCTTGGATGCCCAGGCACCGATACGGCTGCCGCGCGGGCGGGTGGCGTAGTAGGCGTCGGCTTCCGCATCGCTGACAATTTCCACGGGACCGCGCACACGCACTTGACGGCGCAGCGTTTTCCAATGAAAACACATGGCGGCCTTCATTGAGCCCAGTATTTCCTGACCTTTCTGACTTTCAAAATTTGTATAAAAAACAAAGCCTTGCTCGTCAAAACCTTTAAGAAGAACCATGCGGACATCCGGCAGGCCATCACTATCCACCGTTGCCAGAGCAACAGCATTCGGGTCATTCGGCTCGGATTTGGTTGCATCTTTGAGCCATTCGTCGAAGAGCGCGAAGGGTTCGGTTTTTTCTGTGAAGTCACCGGTTGTTAACTTCATTTCACCCATAGTCATAGCTGGTTGACCTTGTTAAAGAGAGATATGCGTTTGGCATTGGCAATACCAGATATCAAGAACCTTGGGGCGAAAATTCCGGTGCGGACTGCGCCGTTCGCCGCTGTTTTTGTGCTCTGTCTTCTCTCCGGCTGTGCCATGAAAAGCTTCAGCGTCGAGAACGCGGTCCCGGACAAGGCGACGGTGACGGGTTCGGTTGCTCCGGCGCCGCAGGTGGATGCCAAGGGTGCCGCCGACCAGTCGACGGTCCGCAATATCGTGTCTGCCCTGAACTTCACCCAATGGGGCAACAAGCCGCTGCCATGGTCCAATCCGGAGACCGGCAGTCAGGGCACGATCACGGCAATCGCCGAGAAGAAGACCGAGACAGGGCTCTGCCGTGAATTCCAGACATCGCGCGAATCTTTTGACGGGGTCATGCTCTACAAGGGTGAGACCTGCATGCAGGACGGCGGACAATGGACGCTGAAATCCTTCGCGCCGATTTGATTCTCTGCAACTGAATGATATTTTCGATGGAACCGGGCAGCGATTGCAGATTTCTTGACAGAAAGTCTGGAATTTCTTCCTATCGATGCGCATATAACGGGCAAATCCCCAACGCACCCCGTTTATGCCAGTGGAACGAATGTGACATTCGCATCCCATTGTACATGACGAGGAATATGCGAATGTCACATTCGTTCCACTAGGAAGGGCACACACATGCGCGATCCTTATACCGTGCTGGGCGTCGCCAAGACGGCGAAGCCTGAAGAAATCAAGTCGGCGTTTCGCAAGCTCGCCAAGAAATATCATCCTGACCAGAACCAGGATGACCCGAAGGCGCAGGCAAATTTCTCCGAGATCAACCAGGCCTATGAGATCATCGGCGACAAGGACCGTCGCGGGCAGTTTGACCGGGGCGAGATCGACGCCGAGGGCAAGCAGCGGGCGCCGCAGGGTTTCGAAGGGTTTTCCGGCGGCGGCGATCCCTTCGCCGGTTTTGGCGGTGCACGCGGTGCGCGGTCCGGAGGATTCGACTACCGCAGCACGGCCGGTTTTGGCGCTGAAGATATCCTAAGCAGCCTCTTCGGCGAGGGCGCCGGCGCTTTCGGCGGCGGACAGCGCCGCGCAGGCCCACGCAAGGGCACGGACCTCCAGGCCACTATCGACGTGACGCTTGAGCAGGCTGTCGGCGCCGAGAAGGTTGAGGCGGTTTTTCCAAACGGTAAAAGGCTGGCGATCAAGCTGCCCGCGCAGGTTGAAAATGGTCAAACGATTCGCCTGAAGGGGCAGGGCGAGGCCATTCCCGGCGGAACACCCGGCGATGCGCTGGTCACGATACGTTTCAGGCCGCATCCGAAATTCAAGGTGGAAGACCACGACCTGCATCTCGACCTGCCGGTGTCATTGCGCGATGCGGCACTCGGTTCCCGGCAGGAAGTCGAGACCCTGAATGGCCGTGTGGCGGTGAAAATAGCGCCATGGACCAGTTCTGACCGGGTTTTGCGCCTGAAAGGCAAGGGTTTGCCGAAAAAGCCGGATGGTCACGGCGATCTCTTTGTTCATGTTCGCGTCATGTTGCCCGAGCATGGTGATGCGGCATTGGAAGCATTTCTGCGCGATTCGAGTCTCTGAAAATCAACGGTTCCCGAAAATCCTTGACGAAACTGACACGATGCTTGAAGCCCGGCGCGGGCTGTGCGATACCGCAAATCAATCATATGTCTTTCGTGAAGGGTTGGTAAATGACCGCCAAAACTGGTTTGATGCAAGGTAAACGCGGACTTATTATGGGCGTTGCCAATAATCGGTCGATCGCCTGGGGCATTGCCAAGGCGGCCCATGATGCCGGTGCCGAGCTTGCTTTCACCTATCAGGGTGATGCGCTGAAGAAGCGCGTCGAGCCTCTGGCGCAGGAACTCGGGGCTTTTCTCTGCGGCCATTGCGATGTTTCGGATGCCTCCACCATCGATGCGTGCTTTGCCGCTCTGGAAGAGAAGTGGGGCAAGATCGACTTTCTGGTGCATGCCATCGGTTTCTCCGACAAGGACGAACTGACCGGCCGCTATGTCGATACATCGGAAGCGAATTTCACCAAGACCATGCTGATTTCGGTGTTTTCGCTGACGGCCGTTGCCAAGCGTGCGGAAAAGCTGATGACCGATGGCGGCTCGATCCTGACGCTGACCTATTACGGCGCGGAAAAGGTCATGCCGAATTACAACGTCATGGGCGTTGCCAAAGCGGCGCTGGAAGCCAGCGTGAAATATCTGGCAGTGGATCTCGGCCCGGACAATATCCGCGTCAATGCGATCTCCGCCGGTCCGATCAAGACGCTGGCCGCGTCGGGCATCGGTGATTTCCGCTACATCCTCAAATGGAACGAGTACAACGCCCCGTTGCGCCGTACCGTTACCATCGAGGAAGTCGGCGATGCGGGCCTGTATTTCCTCTCCGACCTGTCCCGTTCGGTCACGGGCGAAATTCACCATGCCGACAGCGGCTATCATGTCGTTGGCATGAAGGCTGTGGACGCGCCGGATATCTCTGTCGTCAAGGACTAGCTCCAAAGTGCATCTGCCGGACTCGATTGTTTATTTCTCGCGTCACGGCGAGACGGACTGGAACGTGTCCGAGCGAATCCAGGGGCAGGAAGACGTCGATATCAATGCGCGCGGCCAGCAGCAGGCCGCACGCAATGGCGATATGCTCAAATCGCTGATCGGGGAGGGCGCGGGTTTCGACTTTGTCGCCAGCCCTTTGCGCCGCACGCGCGATACGATGGAGCGCATCAGAACCCGCATGGGGATCGATCCCTGGGCCTACCGCACCGATGCCCGCCTCATGGAGGTGAATTTCGGCGCTTGGCAAGGTTATATGCTGGAAGACATCGAAGCCCGTTCTCCCGACCTTGTGGCCGCACGGGCCCGGGATAAATGGAACTTTGTGCCGCCGGGACCTACCGCCGAAAGCTACGCCATTCTGGCGATACGGATAGGGAACTGGCTGTCAGAAGTGCGGGAGCCAACCGTATGCGTGACGCATGGC
This sequence comes from Phyllobacterium sp. NPDC097923, assembly GCF_044760925.1. NCBI lineage: Bacteria > Pseudomonadati > Pseudomonadota > Alphaproteobacteria > Hyphomicrobiales > Phyllobacteriaceae > Phyllobacterium > Phyllobacterium sp. NPDC097923. Next base: position 761,240 of record NZ_JBIWBL010000001.1, read on the forward strand.
GGCTGCATGCGGACGATTTTCCAGATGGTGGAGGGCCTTGATGGCCACGATGCGGCGAACCTTGCCATCACCCAGGATAAAATTCTGCGCCTTGAGAAGGGCAATCTGACCTGGATGTAACCATCCAGGCCTCGGCTTGTGACGAACAGGTGCTTATTGCACCGATTCTTCGATATCGGTGATGAAGCGCTCTTTGTTGACCAGATCGAACATGATCGTGACCTTCATGCCCTTGTCGATGGCGCTGAAGTCGAATTCGCCCGGCAGCTTGTAGACCTTGCCATCGTCGAGGGTAATCGTCGAATTGTCTTCGTCGATTTTGGTAATGGTGCCCTGCGCATCGTCAGCGAGCGCGCCGACCGGAAGCAGGGAAGCGACGAACATGAAGGTCGCGACGATGAAACGCATTTTGATATCCTCTTTAATCAAAATCTGGTGGCCGATTTGTCCGTCACCTTAAAGCGCGCATTTGTGGCAAAACAATTGCTTTTTTCGTGGTGGACGAAGGAATTTCAGCGGCGGGTTTGACCACAGGCGTAAACGCTCATAAAACCCCCTGACATAACGCCGGGTAATCTCATGTCGCATAATACTTTCGGTCATCTTTTTCGTGTCACCACCTGGGGTGAAAGCCATGGAATCGCGCTTGGTTGCGTGGTCGATGGCTGTCCGCCCGGCATCAGCTTTACCGAAGCCGAGATTCAGGCCTATCTCGACAAGCGCAAGCCCGGCCAGTCGAAATACACCACCCAGCGGCGCGAGCCGGATCAGGTGAAAGTCCTGTCCGGCTTCATGCTGCAGGATGACGGCGTCACCATGATCTCCACGGGCACGCCGATTTCGATGATGATCGAGAACACGGACCAGCGCTCCAAGGATTATGGCGATATCGCCCGCCAGTATCGTCCCGGCCACGCCGATTACACCTATGACGTCAAATACGGCATCCGCGACTATCGCGGCGGCGGGCGCTCGTCGGCGCGGGAAACCGCGGCGCGCGTTGCCGCCGGGGCCATTGCCCGCAAGGTCGTCCCCGGCCTGATCGTGCGCGGTGCGCTGGTGGGCATGGGCATTCACGCGATCGACCGTGACCGCTGGGACTGGGACGAGGTGGACAACAACCCGTTCTTCACGCCTGACCCCGGCTCCGTCGACCTCTTCGCCGGATATCTCGACGGTATCCGCAAGGCGGGTTCCTCCATCGGCGCCGTCGTTGAAATCGTCGCTGACAATGTACCGGCGGGGCTTGGTGCGCCCGTCTATGGCAAGCTCGATCAGGATATTGCCAGCTATCTCATGTCCATCAATGCGGTGAAGGGCGTGGAAATCGGTGATGGTTTCGCAGCGGCCACGCTCAGCGGCGAGGAAAACGCCGACCAGATGCGCATGGACAATCACGGCAAGCCGATTTTCCTGTCCAATCATGCGGGCGGCATTCTCGGCGGCATTTCCAGCGGCGCACCCATCGTCGCGCGCTTTGCCGTCAAGCCCACCTCATCCATCCTCACCCCGCGCCAGAGCATCGATGCCGATGGCAAACAGGTTGATGTGATGACCAAGGGTCGGCACGATCCCTGCGTCGGCATCCGCGCTGTTCCCATCGGCGAAGCGATGGTTGCCTGCGCGATTGCCGATCATTATCTCAGACATCGCGGCCAGACCGGCCGCATCTAAAGCATCTAATCAAGAGGCGCATACATGGCTTACAATCAGAAACGGGTCGTCGATGCGCTGCGTGCATTCGAACGCGGTGAAATCGTCGTTGTCATGGATGATGACGGGCGCGAGAACGAGGGTGACCTGATCGTCGCGGCGGTGCATTGCACCCCGGAAAAGATGGCGTTCATCGTGCGCCACACCTCCGGCATCGTCTGCACGCCGATGCCGCGCGACCACGCCAAGCGCCTCAATCTCGCGCCGATGGTGGCCGAGAACGACGCGCCGCATTCCACCGCCTTCACGGTGACCGTCGACTACAAGCACGGCACCACCACGGGCATTTCCGCCGATGACCGCACTCTGACCGTGCGCAACCTCGCCAATCCCAATGCCGGCGCTGCCGATTTCGTGCGTCCGGGACATATTTTCCCGCTGATCGCGCGCGAGGGCGGCGTGCTCATGCGCTCCGGCCACACGGAAGCCGCCGTTGACCTGTGCAAGCTCGCCGGCCTGCCGCCGGTCGGCGTCATCTGCGAACTCGTCAACGACGACGGTTCTGTGATGCGCGGCCCGCAGGTGGCAAGCTTTGCCGAGACGCATAAGCTGCACCAGGTGACGGTGGCCGATCTCATCGCCTACCGCCAGCGCAAGGAAACCCTGATCGAGCGCATCGGCGAATATGAGATCGATACCTGCGCCGGACAGGCAAAGGCGATCACCTATGCACTGCCATGGGAGCCCATGCACCATGCCGCCATCGTTTTCGGCGATATCCGCGACGGCGAGGATGTGCCTGTGCGCCTGCAGCGCGAGGACATTCTCAGCGACGTCTTTGGCGCGCGCAACACGCTCGACAGCATCATGAAGCGCATTGCCGAGGAAAAGCGCGGCGTCATCGTCTACCTGCGCGAGGGCTCCGTCGGCGTCGGCCGCGATGACGACCGCAACCGCGCCACGCTGCAGGACCGCGAGGCGCATGCGGAAGCCAAGGTGCGCGAGGAAGAATGGCGCCAGATCGGCCTTGGCGCGCAGATCCTGAAAGATCTCGGCATCACCTCGATCCGTCTCTTGTCGTCCCGTGAGCGGCACTATGTCGGTCTCGAAGGCTTTGGCATCCAGATCACGCGGACGGATATTATCTGACGCGTGGCTTCCTGCCTCTTATGGATATCAAGAAGCGATTTGGTCTGGCTGTGAAGGAAAGACGGGGATCCCTCGGCATCTCGCAGGAAGAATTGGCGATGCGTATTGGCGCAGATCAGGCTTATGTCAGCATCATGGAAGCGGGCCGGACGAATGTTACGCTTGAAACCGCCGAGCAGGTTGCAACGGCAATGCATTGCGACGTTGCAGAGCTGCTTGGCGAAGCCGGATAATGTGTTGATGAGGTTTCCGGGGGAAGACTGATCGGAGCGGTCAGGCTCTTCTTTGAACCTTCTTCTCATCATGCACGAGATGATAGGGCTGTACGAGAAGTTCGGCAGGAATATGCCATTCGCGATTAAGCTTGAACACCATATCCATCGTTAGCGCGCGCTTTCTGGCCATGACTTCAGAGGCTCTTGGCGCAGAGCCAAGAACCTCTGCCAGGGCCCGGCGATTCAGCCCGGCCATTTCCATGTGCGCGGCGATGGTGGAAATTGGGTCCAATGCCGGAATGGGATAATGCTTGTCTTCATAGGCTTCGATCAAAATTGCAAGAACGTCGAACCGGTCACCCTCAGGTGTTCCCGGCTCGGGTTGATTGTCGAAATAGTGCGTGATTTCACCAATCGCCCAGTCATAGTCTTCTTCAGTTTTGATCGGCCGAATGTTTTTCATCACACAGTCTCCGGGTCGATAGCATCGTACTCTTTATGCGTGCCGACAAATTTGATGAGCACACGTTTGAACGGGTAGGCGACATGCACGATAAGGCGGTACTTGTTGCCGGCAATGTCAAAGATCACCCTGTTGTCGCGGACAAAGTCGACAGAGTTGCCGAATTGCTTTTTTACGTCCGCCGGTGTTTTCCATTCAGCCCTGCTCACAGCCACATACCAAGCCGTTAAGGGTACTTCAGCCTGATTGTGCACCAGCCAAAATGCCCGCAGTGCTTTCTTGGCTATGATCTGCATCAGGCATGTATAGCAGCTTCCCATATTGGGAACAAGTAAAAATTCCCATTTTGGGATTGAATGACCTAGACCCGCCGCTCCTTGATCGTGTTCATGACAAAGCTGGTCTCGATGGAGGCGACGCATTTCAGCCGGGCGATCTTCTCCTTGATGAAGCGCTCATATTGTTCCAGCCCGGCGCTCATGACTTTCAGCACATAATCGCGTGAACCGGTGACAAGGTGGCATTCCAGCACCTCATCCCAGCCGCGGATCGCCTCCTCGAACATGACGATCTCATCCTCATGCTGGCGGCTGAGCCGGATCGTGGCGATGGCCGCCATGGTCCAGCCCTCGATGACCGGGTCGACAAGGGCCGTGTATCCGCGGATGATGCCGGCTTCCTCCATTCGCCGCAGGCGGCGCAGACAGGGGGAAGGGGACAGTCCGACCCGCTCGGCCAGATCGTTGTTGGTGATCCGCGCATCCGCCTGCAATTCCCTGAGAATGCGCCGGTCGGTCTCGTCAGCAATTTTCTGTGTCATAATCTCTCATTCATGGCAATTGTTAGCGTCAATCAATGCAATTTGATCGTAAAAAGCAAGGATTGATCCCTGCATTTGATATAATTTGCTTGATAGCACCCCACCCCTCACGCGAGGAGATTCGCATGGCCGCTCCCCATCCGTCCAAAACCCATATCGGCAACCACAAATTGCATCCTGAAACATTGATGCTGAACTATGGCTACGATCCGGAACTGTCGGAAGGCGCGGTCAAGCCGCCGGTGTTCCTGACCTCGACCTTCGTGTTCAAATCCGCCGAGGAAGGCCGCGATTTCTTTGATTTCGTCTCCGGCCGCAAGGAGCCGCCGGCCGGCGTCGGTGCCGGCCTCGTCTATTCGCGTTTCAACCACCCCAACAGCGAAATCGTCGAGGACCGCTTGGCCATCTATGAGCGCACGGAAAGCTGCGCGCTGTTCTCCTCCGGCATGTCGGCCATTGCGACGACCCTGCTGGCCTTCGTGCGCCCGGGTGATGCGGTGCTGCATTCGCAGCCGCTCTATGGCGGCACGGAAACCCTGCTGGCGAGGACATTCCTCAATATGGGCGTGGCTGCCGTCGGCTTTGCCGATGGCGTCAACGAAGCCTCGGTGCAGGCGGCCGCCGATGAGGCGATGAGCAGGGGCCGCGTGTCCATCATCCTCATCGAAACGCCCGCCAACCCGACCAACAGCCTGGTCGATGTGGCGATGATCCGCCGCATTGCCGACGCCATCGGCAAAAAGCAGGGGCACACGCCGGTGATCGCCTGCGACAACACCCTGCTCGGACCGGTTTTCCAGCGCCCGATCGAGCATGGCGCCGATATCTCCCTGTACTCGCTGACAAAATATGTCGGCGGCCATTCCGATCTGATCGCCGGTGCGGCGCTCGGCTCGAAGGCCGTGATGAAACAGGTCAAGGCGCTGCGCGGTGCCATCGGCACGCAGCTCGACCCGCATTCCTGCTGGATGCTTGGCCGCTCGCTGGAAACCCTGAGCATCCGCATGGAAAAGGCCGATAACAATGCGCTCGCCGTCGCGGATTTTCTGCACGATCATCCGAAAGTGGAAAAAATCCACTACCTGCCCTATCACGATGCGAACTCACCGCTCGGCCGCACCTTTGCCGCGCAATGCACCGGTGCCGGTTCCACCTTCTCGTTCGATATTCGTGGCGGCCAGCCCGCAGCCTTCAAGTTCCTGAATGCGCTGCAAATCCTCAAGCTGGCGGTCAGCCTCGGCGGCACCGAATCCCTTGCCAGCCACCCCGCCACCATGACCCATTCCGGCGTGCCCGTGGATGTGCGCCAGCGGATCGGCGTGCTCGATTCGACCATCCGGCTGTCGATCGGTATCGAACACCCCGACGATCTGATCGCCGACCTTACCCAGGCCCTGGCGGCGGCCTGACCGGCGGAGCGCCCTCCAGTTCCAGTGGGAAGGGCGTTGGCTCCCAGAATTTCTCCAGTTTGCATTTCTGGACAGCCAACGCCTCCCATTCGTGCAGAATCCTGGCGATTTCTACGCGGTCTCGCGCCAGCAGGGCCGGGCAGAAAGACGGCGCCAATCGCGCGAGATAGTGTTGCATGCCCGGCAATGGTTCGACGATGGATTGAGCAAGGTCCAGATTGCCTGTCGCTGTCGCAACCAGCATCTCAAAGAAGCGATCCCAGTCATAATAGTCACCCGAAGCTTCGTACTGCGCCGCTAATTCTCGATAATGATCAAATGTCGTTGTGGAACGAAGCTTTGGCAGAATCTTTTCTTCGAGCAGATCGAAAAGCCGCTGAACGGAGTCCGGATTCGTAGCGTCCCAATATCCTGTTTTGGGATCGGAAAGGAAATCACCGAACCCCAGCGTGATGACGTCACTTGGCGGAATTAGGAGATCCACGACGGTTATCGGATCAAACATCCAAGGTGTTCGGCAATAATCCAGATAAATTCCACGTCGAAGGTGGTGAATGGGTTTGACGACCATGAAACGCCCCACCATCGCCAGATCATCGTGACGTTCGAGCAATGGTTTTACCATCTTGCGAATTTCAGCGCCTGTTGTCATCAGCCTCCATCCATTTCCAGCGGGAAGGGCGTTGGCTCCCAGAATTTTGTGAACTTGAGATTCTTGATTGTCTTTGCTTCCAGATCATGCAGACATTTGGCCAGTGCCGCCCGGTCTTCGGAAAGCAGGGCCGGACAGAATGCTGGATAATGGACCTCAAAGCTTTGCCTTAGTCCCTCCCTTTTGCCGACGATGTATCTTGCCGTCTCGAAATCGCCGGTGGCTGCGGCCATTAGCAGCCGTGGATAATACATGAATTCAAACGGCGTCAGATTGTTCTCGTAGCGGCGGGCAAACTCCATCATTTGCTCGAACGTGACCATCGCGCGTAACGATTGCAACGCCGCCTCGGTGAACCGCAGCATCAGTTCAATATTCTCGGGATAGCGTATGTCCCAGACGCCGAAGCGCGGGTCGTTTTTCCGTTTATCGACGAGGTCAGGATCGGCGTCCTCAAAGGAACGGTAGGTGAACCGGTCACCCCAGCCGATGCCCTGTTCGGTGTCGCCATCAAATGTAAGACAGACACTCAGCGTCGGCACAAATGCGTGTTGATCGATGCTGCGATCGATGAAGACGCCGCGAACAAAATGCCGCACAGGCGTCAGGATGAGGTATCGCCCCACCAGCGCCAGATCAGAATGGCGAGCGAGCAGAGGCTGGACGGCTTGTTTGGTTTGCGTGATCGTGGTCATTCGAACGGTTTCATCCCCATGACAAAGAATTGTGTGCCTTCGCCAAAATACCTGGCGACTGTTCTGCCGATTTCACCCAACCGCGGAACCGTGATATCTCTTTTCCCGGTTTTTGCGTCATAGACACAGACAAGTTTTTCCGAGGCCCTGTCATAGACATCGACGCGAATTGTCCCCTTGCCCGCATATTTTGCCCACCTGGATGGGTCGTTGTGCGATGGATAAATGCGATCTGCCAGTGATCCGCTGAGCGATTTAAGAGCGGATATTTCAGCGCGCAGGTCGGGACTTCCGATGTTCTCGACTTTCTGCTTGAGCAGGGAATGAATCGCTGTACCCCGAAGCGTCGTCGAGCCAAAATTGGAAACCGGTCCGGCTTCTCTCGCCGCCTCATTCAGCATGGTCTGAACTCTCAGGAAGTTGGGGCAATATTTTGCCGCCTCTTCCCGTGAGAGGGCCGCGACGGCGGCCCAGACTTTCGCGTCGTCTTTGCCCTTGGTATAGGCTTGCGCACGGGACGCGATAATAGGAACGAGACGAGCATCGTCCCCAACTTCTGCGGTCAGTTCGTTATATTCTTCGACTTGACTGCCAATGTCGTCGTTCCACCGTATGCGTGGCACGATTGCTGACAGAGTGGCAATGCCACGAACATTTCCGGATGACAGCTTTGGCGTATTGGCGGGATTACGAAGCGCTGGTATAGCGGGTTGAGAGCCCTGCGCATGGGTACCTGCCGCGGCTGCTCCCAGTACGGCACTTGCGCCCGCCGCATCGGTCCACTGTCCACCCTCCGGTACTCCGGCTGGCTCGCGCGGCTGGTCGGGATCGTATTTCCGCAGAAGATCGATTTCCTCCTGCAGCCTGAGTTCGGCCTCCAGCAAGGCGCGCTGATAGTCGAGCTGGCGGTACTGATCGCTGCGCAGGCTGTTGGGCGGTGCGAGTTTCAGCGCCTTGAGCTGGAGCGCGTTGGCGGAAAGATGCCAGCGGAGCCGGAGGTGTCTGGAAGAATGTTCATTCTGCAAATTCATGAATACTATCCTTTAAAGGGATAATATTCCTACATCGGGTGGGAGGCCGTCAATTAGACATTGGTCGAGGTTTTCGCTGAAATATGCAAAATTTCAGGCGCGGCGGCACCGCTGATCCCGCCCGAAGTTCGGGAAAACCATGCAAGGTCCGCTGCTTTGGCTCTTGTGCGAAGCGCGGTGTCTGTGCACATTCTCCCGGCGCAACCCAAGCCTTGTGCCGATGTCCATTCACAGTTGCAGAAAGCCGATATGGTCACCCGTCTTTATACGCACCCGATCTATCTCGAGCATTTGACGCCCGTCGGCCATCCAGAGCGGCCGGACCGGCTGCGGGCGCTGAACAAGGTGCTGGAGGACAGTGCGTTCGATGCCCTGGACCGGGTGCTGGCGCCGCCGGGCGACGCGGCAGCCATCCTCTATGCCCATCCGGATCATTATCTCGAGCGGGTCCGTGCGGCCATTCCGGACGCGGGAATCACCCGGGTCGATGCCGATACCTCCGTCAGCCCGAAGAGCTGGGAAGCGGCGCTTGCCGCCATCGGCGCGGCCAATGCGGCGGTCGATGATGTCTTTACCGGCCAGGCGGACAATGTATTCGTCGCATCGCGCCCGCCGGGGCACCATGCGGAGCGCAACCGGGCCATGGGTTTTTGCCTGTTCAACAATGCCGCCATCGCCGCCCGCCACGCCCAGAAGGTGCATGGGGCGGAGCGGATCGCCATCGTTGACTGGGATGTGCACCACGGCAATGGCACGCAGGACATTTTCTGGGACGATCCGTCCGTGCTTTACTGCTCGACCCATCAGATGCCGCTCTATCCCGGCACCGGCGCCAGGGATGAAACGGGCGCGGGCAATATCGTCAATGCACCGCTCGCCCCCCAGACCGGGAGCGAGGATTTCCGCGAGGCGTTCAAGACGCGTATCCTGCCGTCGCTCGACAGCTTCCAGCCGGATCTGATCATCATTTCGGCCGGTTTCGATGCGCATCATCGCGATCCGCTGGCCGAGATCAATCTGGACGAGGATGATTTCGACTGGGCCACCGGCGTTTTGCTGGAAAGAGCTGGGAAGTACGCGTCGAACCGGCTTGTCAGCCTGCTGGAAGGCGGCTACGACCTCAAAGGCATGTCGCTGTCTGCCGGCGCACATATCAAACGTTTGATGAAAGGTTGAAACCATGGCCGATGTACAACCCAATGCCGATATCGCCGCCATGAGCTTCGAGCAGGCGCTCGATCAACTGGAAAAGATTGTCGATGATCTCGAGCGCGGCGATGTGCCGCTTGAGCAGTCGATCCGCATCTATGAACGCGGCGAAGCCCTGAAAAAACATTGCGATACGCTGTTGCGCGCCGCGGAGGACAAGGTCGAAAAAATCCGGCTGGGCCGCGACGGCCAGCCCGCCGGCACCGAGCCGCTCGACCCGGAATAGACCGCGGCTGTTCAGCCGGGCTGCGAGACGCTATGATGCGGCTCCGATGAGTTGGAGCAGCGTTGATGAGTTTTTTCCCCGGCAATGATCCGCAACCCGGCGACACTACGGCCGTTGATTCGATTGAAACGCTGATCATCCCGCGCACGAGCGATGTCGGCGGCCTGCAGGTTCGCCGTGCGCTGCCCTCCGCCAAGCGGCGGCTTGTCGGCCCGTTCATTTTCTTTGACCGCATGGGACCGGCCATCCTGCGTCCCACCGATGCGCTCGATGTCCGGCCGCATCCGCACATCGGCCTGTCCACGGTCACCTATCTGTTTGACGGCAATATCCGTCATCGCGACAGTCTCGGCACCGAAATGGTCATCCGGCCGGGTGACGTCAATCTGATGACCGCCGGCCGCGGTATTGTCCATTCCGAACGCTCGCCGGAAGAGCTGCGCACCCAGCCGCTGCCCATATCTGGCCTGCAGACATGGCTGGCGCTGCCCGATCATCTCGAGGAAATCGACCCCACCTTTGCCAATACGGCGGCGGGCGAACTGCCGGTGCTGCGCGAGGCCGGCATGGAAGCCCGTGTGGTCATGGGAACATTCCATGGCGCGGGATCGCGGGTAAAGCAGCATGCCGAGACACTCTACGTCGATATCCGCCTGCAACCGGGCGGGCATATCCAGATACCGGCGGACGCCGCTGAAGAGCGGGCAATCTATACGCTGGATGGGTCCGTGGAGATTTCCGGGGAGAGTTTTCCTGCCGACCGCCTGCTGGCCTTCCGCGCCGGAGACGAAATTGTCGTATCGGCACCGCAGGGTGCGCATTTCATGCTGTTCGGCGGCGCGACCATGCCATCCAAGCGCTATGTCTGGTGGAATTTCGTCTCTTCATCGAAAGAGCGGATCGAACAGGCGAAAGAGGAATGGCGCTCGGGCCGTTTCGATATGGTGCCGGGCGACGAGGAAGAATTCATCCCTCTGCCTGAAAATTGACATGCGCAGCGGGAAGGCTGGACTGCTTGCTGCTTCGGCGGAATTCATCTAGGAAGCGCCAGCCTTCTGGCAAGAATTGACCTTGGAACTGGAACCTGTGCTTTGGCGAAAAAACTGGAAACACCGCTGCTCGACCGCGTCATAATCCCCGCGGATTTGCGCGCCTTGCCGGAGACCGACCTGCCGCAACTGGCACAGGAGCTGCGGGCGGAGTTGGTGGATGCCGTTTCGACCACCGGCGGTCATCTGGGAGCCGGTCTTGGCGTTGTCGAGCTGACGGTTGCGCTGCATCACGTTTTCGATACGCCGCATGACCGGATCATCTGGGATGTCGGCCATCAGGCCTATCCGCACAAGATACTGACAGGCCGCCGTGACCGTATCCGCACGCTGCGGCAGGAGGGCGGGCTTTCCGGCTTCACCAAGCGCAGCGAAAGCCAATACGACCCTTTTGGCGCCGCTCATTCTTCGACGTCCATTTCCGCCGGTCTCGGCATGGCGGTTGCCAGCGATCTTTCCGGCATCAAGCGCAATGTGATCTCGGTTATCGGCGACGGCGCCATGTCGGCGGGCATGGCCTATGAGGCGATGAACAATGCCGGTGCGCTCGATGCGCGGCTGATCGTGATCCTCAATGACAATGACATGTCGATTGCGCCGCCGACGGGGGCCATGAGCGCCTATCTGGCGCGGCTGGTCTCCGGCCGGACCTACCGCTCCATTCGCGAGACCGCCAAGCAGCTGGCGAAGAAACTGCCGAAATTCCTGCAGGAAAAGGCCCGGCTCTCGGAAGAATATGTGCGCGGTTTCTGGACCGGCGGCACGATGTTCGAGGAACTCGGCTTTTACTATGTCGGCCCGATTGACGGGCACAATCTCGACCACCTCCTGCCGGTTCTGAAAAATGTCCGCGATACGATGGATGGCCCCGTGCTGGTTCACGTGGTCACCCAGAAGGGCAAGGGCTATGCTCCCGCGGAAGCCGCCGCCGACAAGTATCATGGCGTCAACAAATTCGACGTCATCACCGGCGCACAGGCCAAACCGCCAGCGAACGCGCCGAGCTATACCAAGATTTTTGCCACGAGCTTGATCGAAGAAGCCCGCCACGACGACAAGATCGTCGCCGTCACCGCCGCCATGCCGGGTGGCACCGGGCTCGATCTCTTCGGCGAAGTCTTTCCCGACCGGGTGTTCGATGTCGGCATTGCCGAGCAGCACGCCGTCACCTTTGCCGCGGGCCTCGCGACGGAAGGTTTCAAGCCGTTTGCCGCGATCTATTCCACCTTCCTGCAGCGCGGCTACGACCAGGTCGTGCATGACGTTTCCCTGCAGAATCTCCCGGTGCGTTTCCCGATTGATCGCGCGGGGCTGGTCGGCGCCGACGGTGCGACCCATGCGGGCTCGTTCGACACGGGTTTTCTCGCAGCCCTGCCGGGTTTCGTGGTGATGGCAGCCTCGGACGAGGCCGAGCTGCGCCACATGGTGCGCACAGCGGCGGAATATGATGAGGGCCCGATTTCATTCCGCTATCCGCGCGGCGACGGCGTGGGCATCGATCTGCCCGAACGTGGGCAGATCCTGCAGATCGGCAGGGGCCGCATCATCCGCGAAGGCAGCAAGGTCGCATTGCTCTCCTTCGGCACGCGCCTGCAGGAATGCCTGGCGGCTGCCGATGAGCTGGATGCCGCAGGGCTTTCCACCACGGTCGCGGACGCCCGCTTCGCCAAGCCGCTGGATGAAGACATGATCCGCCGTCTGGCGCGCGAGCATCAGGTGCTTGTGACGGTGGAAGAGGGGGCAATCGGCGGCTTTGCTTCACACGTCCTGCACTTCCTCAGCCGCGATGGCCTGCTTGACCATGGCTTGCGCGTCCGCACTCTGACCTTGCCTGACCTCTATCTCGATCACGCCAAGCCGGAAGCCATGTATGCGCGTTCGGGGCTTGACCGGGCTGGCATCGTCCAGACCGTCTTCGGGGCGTTCGGCCGCGACTATCTGGCAGCGCCGGCCAGGGCATAGGCGGCAATGCGGCTGGATCAACTGCTTGTCGAAAAGGGCCTGTTTGCCAGCCGTTCGCGGGCAAGAGACGCGATTGTGCGCGGCACGGTCACCGTCGACAATGCGGTGGTCACCAAGCCCGGAGCAACGTTTTCCGGCACGGCCGTCATCGGTGTCGACGACCCGGCAAGTGGTTACGTCTCGCGCGCCGCATTGAAACTGATTGCCGGTCTTGACCAGTTTTCCATCGATGCGTATGGCCTCGGTGCGCTGGATATCGGCGCATCCACCGGCGGTTTCACCCAGGTCCTGCTGGAGCGCGGCGCAACGCACGTCATTGCCGTCGATGTTGGCCACGACCAGCTGCATGACAGCCTGCGCACCGATCCGCGCGTCACCAATCTCGAAGGCCTGAATGCACGGGTGCTGTCCCGCGATCATCTGGGCGGGCAAAGCATCGGGCTGGTGGTGTCGGATGTCAGCTTCATCTCTCTGAAACTCGCTTTGCCGCCCGCGTTGGAATTAGCCGAACCCGGCAGTCACTGCGTCCTCCTGGTCAAGCCGCAGTTCGAGGCCGGCCGCGAGGCGATCGGCAAGGGCGGCATTTTGCGTGATCCAATGGATGGCGAACGCGTTGCAAATGCTCTAAGGAACTGGCTGGATGGATTGCCGGGCTGGAAAGCCCTGGGGCTGTGCCCTTCGCCCATAGAAGGCGGCGATGGCAATCGCGAATATCTTCTGGCCGGTTTGAAGAGAAAAGATTGAAGAGCTGATGAGCACGCGCGTAACAATTGAGCGGATGGGCGCCGGTGGCGACGGCATTGCCGCAACGACGGCAGGCAGTGTCTATGTGCCGTTCTCGCTGCCCGGTGAGGTCGCCAATGTCGCGCTGGAAAACGGCCGTGCAACGATGATGGCCCTGCTTGAGGCATCGGCAGAGCGGATCGATCCCGCCTGCCGCCATTTTGAGGAGTGCGGCGGTTGCGCGCTCCAGCATTGGCAGGACAGCGCCTATCAGGACTGGAAGCGGTCGCTGGTGCAGGACGCGCTCGGCGGGCGCGGACTGCAGTTCAAGCTTGATCCGCTCGTGCCCTGCGCGCCGCAGAGCCGCCGCAGGGCAGTCTTTGCCGTCCGCACCAGCGACCATGGCGCCGTGCTCGGGTTCAACAGACACCAGAGCCACGAACTCATCGACATCACGGAATGTGCTGTCACGGTTCCGGAAATCGTTTCACGGCTGGATGACCTGCGCGAAGTGGTTGCGGTGTTGGGTGGCGGCATGAAGCCGTTCAAGCTGACTGTCACGGCCACTGCCTCCGGGCTCGACATCACCGCATCGGGATGCGGCGCGCCTGATGCTGCCAAGCGGCATGCCCTGACGAACCTTGTTCTGAAAAAGGGCTTTGCCCGGTTGAGCTTCGAGGGTGAAATCATCGTCGAGCCGAAAAAGCCGCTGGTGCATTTCGGCAAGGTTCCGGTCTATCTTCCGGCCGGCGGATTCCTGCAGGCAACCGTCGAGGCGGAGGAGGCTATGGCTGCGCTGGTGACAGGGCATCTCGCCAAGGCCAAGAAAACCCTCGATCTGTTCTGCGGCTCCGGCACGTTCGCGTTGCGGATGGCGGAAAAGTCTGCCGTTCATGCCGTGGAAAGCGAACAGGTCGCGATTGATGCGCTGGATCGTGGTGCGCGTCATGTTCAGGGCTTGAAGCCGGTCAGCGTCGAGCGCCGCGATCTGTTCCGCCGGCCGTTTCTGGCGCGTGAGCTTGCTCCCTATACCGGGCTGGTCTTCGATCCGCCGCGCGCCGGTGCGGAAGCCCAGGCCATCGAGATTGCAAAATCGAATGTGCCGAAAGTGGCTGCGGTCTCCTGCAATCCGGTGACGCTCGGGCGCGATCTGAGCATCCTCGTCAAGGGCGGCTACAAGATCGACCGCGTCGTGCCCATCGACCAGTTTCTCTGGTCGTCGCATGTCGAAGCCGTGGCGCTGCTCTCGAAGAAATAGGCAGGAGAACGGCGGTTCAGACCGCCGTTCCACCTACAGTCATCTGATCCATGCGCAGGTGCGGTTGGCCGACGCCGACCGGCACCCACTGGCCGCCCTTGCCGCAATTGCCCATGCCCGTGTCGAGCTGCAGATCGTTGCCGATCATGGAAATGCGCTGCATGGCATCGGGGCCATTGCCAATCAGCATTGCGCCCTTGACCGGCGCGCCGATCCTGCCGTTCTCGATCATGTAGGCCTCGGTGCAGCCGAACACGAACTTGCCTGACGTGATATCCACCTGGCCGCCGCCGAACGAAACCGCATAGATGCCGTTCTTGACCGAGGCGATGATTTCTTCCGGCGTCTTGTCGCCGTCGAGCATATAGGTGTTGGTCATGCGGGGCATCGGCGCGTGCGCATAGGATTCGCGCCGTCCGTTCCCGGTGGGCTGCATGCCCATCAGGCGTGCGTTCTGCCGGTCCTGCATATAGCCGACGAGAATGCCGTCATCGATGAGAACGGTCTTGTTGGTTGGCATGCCTTCGTCGTCGACGGTCAGCGAGCCGCGACGCTCGGAAATCGTCCCGTCATCGACGACGGTAACGCCCTTCGACGCCACTTTCTGACCGAGCAGACCGGCAAAGGCCGATGTCTTCTTGCGGTTGAAATCGCCCTCGAGCCCATGGCCGACCGCTTCGTGCAGCATCACGCCGGGCCAGCCGTTGGACAGGACAATATCGAATGTTCCCGCCGGGGCAGGAATGGCCTCGAGATTGACCAGAGCCTGGCGCAGCGCTTCATCCGCCGCGTGCTGCCATTTTTCGGCAGTGATGAACTCGCCAAAACCCTTGCGCCCGCCCGCTCCATAGGAACCGCTTTCCTGGCGGTCGCCATCGCCGACGACAACGGACACGTTGAGCCGGACCATGGGGCGGATGTCGCGGACGAAATGCCCGTCGGCACGTAGGATTTCCACCTGCTGCCACGATCCTGCCAACGATACGCTGACCTGCCGGACCTTCGGGTCCTTGGCGCGCAGATAGGCGTCGATTTCCTGCAGCAGTTTGACTTTGGCTTCGAAGCTGGGCGAGCCAATCGGGTTCTCGTCGCCGTAAAGGCTGCGGTTGGTTCCGGGAGGGGCAGCGGTGTAGGCGCCGGCGTAGCCGGTGCGCACGGCCGAGGCCGCATCGGCGGCGCGCTTGAGCGCGCCCAGCGAAAGCTCGCCCGCATGCGCATAGCCGACAGCTTCACCGGCAACAGCGCGCAGACCAAATCCCTGATCCTGATTGAAGGTACCGTTCTTCAGACGGCCATTGTCGAAGGCAAGACCTTCCGATTCCCGGTATTCGATGAAAAGCTCGCCGTCATCAGCGCCCTCAAGGCTTTGCTTGACGGTTTCGAGGATTTTTTCGCGCGGTGCGTCAAAACTGTCGATGAGGCTTTTCATGATCATTCATCCGTTCAGGTGATTATGAAGCGGATGTAGGGCCTCGCCCGGCCCGCTACAACAGAAAACTTATGGAGCGATCAGGGGAGGGCGTCGAAACCTTCGCCAAATCCATTGAGTTCGACGGGAATACCGATGCCTTCTTCCGGCGTCTGGAAGACGATGAACGTTGCGGCCTTGCCGGTCTTGAAGGTCTGGACCAGCTGATCTTCCAGGATGACTTCCGCATAGCAGCCGTCTTCGAAGCAGCGGACGAAATAGGCGCGGCCGATATCTTTGCCATCCACGTTCAGGCCAAGCCCGTTGGGCAGGAGCACGCCGAGCGGTGCAAGCACACGCAGGATCTTGGCCTTGTTGTCGGCGGTTTTGAGAACCACGACCGAAAGACCCATTTCCGGGCGATCCGCCGCGACGACATTCTGAATCAGGGCGCATTGCTCTGATTTCGCGCCTGCCGGCGTGTCGCACAGGATCGACCATGCGCCGTGAGTGGATTTGACCGTGCCGCTCTGCTGCGCTGCCATGGCACCGCCGGAAAAACCGGCAATGGACAGGGAAAGCAGACCGAGGGCGATGCTACGTAGCGCGAAAGAGGACATGTAGGCTCCAAAACGAATCATCCAGACGTTAAACCGCCACGGCCCGGATGAAAAGAATACCGCTCAAACACTCCCCAGCATACAGCGGCTCTGTCATCTCTGGTGTAATGCAAAAATGGCCGGATTGTGAGCCCTACACGTGTCGCTGGTCAAAATCGTCCGGAAAGTGAAAAAAGATACGTCTTTACAAGATGCTGTCATCCACAGGCGGCGCGCTGCGCGCAAAAATGCCGCACGGCATCACGTTCGCCTTCCTTGCGATGTAGGCTAATGTGTGATTTGAACGCGGCATATCGCCGGGCCACTTTTGAAGCCCGGTCTTAACGTATGGAATTGAAGCTTCATTCGGGAGATTTCTAGGTGAAGAAGAACATTGTCACGCTGATGGGTGTCCTGGGGGGCCTGTTAAGTGCCGGTACTGCATATGCTGCACAGCCTGAGCCTTGGCAGATGACGTTCCAGCCGGCAGGGTCTGCCATTATGGAGCAGATCATCTGGTTCGAGCACTATACATTGTGGTTCATCGTCCCGATTACACTGTTCGTGATGGTCCTTCTGGGCTGGGTCATGATTCGCTACCGCGCCAGTGCCAATCCGGTTCCGTCCAAGACGAGCCACAACACGGCGGTGGAAGTGGTCTGGACCGTTGGTCCGGTTGTTATTCTTCTGTTCCTGGCAATTCCTTCCTTCCAGCTTCTGACCGCGCAGTATTCGCCCGAAGAAGCCAAGATGACGATCAAGGCGACGGGTTACCAGTGGTATTGGGGTTATGAATACCAGGTGGGTGATGCACCGGTCTCCTTCGACTCCGTCATGCTCAAAGATGCTGATCGCGCCGCCGCAGGCAAGGAAGACCGCAAGGCCTATCCCCGTCTGCTTGCCGTGGACAATGAAATGGTTGTTCCTGTGAACACAACCGTTCGTCTTCTGGTGACGGGTGCCGACGTGATCCACTCCTTCTCGATGCCGGCCTTCGGCGTCAAGATGGATGCTGTCACCGGCCGCAGCAATGAAACATGGTTCAAGGCAGACAAGGAAGGCATGTATTATGGTCAGTGCTCGCAGATTTGCGGCAAGGATCATGCGTTCATGCCGATTGCGATCCACGTGGTTTCGCAAAGCCAGTATGATGCGTGGTTTGCTGCTGCCGGGAAGGATCTTCCAGGCGCATACAAGACACTCACCGCTAAAATCGACGCAGACAAGAACATAAACGTAGCCGGCAACTGAGCTGGTTGACGCGAATTATTGAGGAACGGGAGCACTTTGATGGCAGGTTCTGCAGCTCACGAGGACCATGGCGCTCATAAGCCGACAGGCTGGACGCGCTGGGTTTATTCGACCAACCACAAGGATATCGGCACGCTCTATCTGATCTTCGCGATCGTTGCCGGCATCATTGGCGGTTGTCTTTCGATCGCCATGCGTGCCGAGCTTCAGCAGCCCGGCATCCAGATTTTCAGCGGTCTTGCATCGATGGTCTACGGCTTCCAGGGTGATGCCGCCATCGATGGTGGCAAGCAGATGTACAATGTGTTCTCGACGGCACATGGTCTGGTCATGATCTTCTTCATGGTCATGCCTGCGCTGATCGGCGGTTTCGCCAACTGGATGGTTCCGATCATGATCGGCGCACCTGACATGGCCTTCCCGCGCATGAACAACATCTCGTTCTGGCTGCTTCCGCCCGCACTGCTTCTGCTCCTCCTGTCCATGTTCGTTCCGGGTCCTGCCGGCGGCTACGGCACGGGTGGCGGCTGGACAATCTATCCGCCGTATTCGACAACCGGCCAGCCCGGCCCGGCGATGGATTTTGCCATCCTGTCGCTGCATATTGCCGGTGCATCGTCGATCCTGGGTGCGATCAACTTCATCACCACGATCTTCAACATGCGTGCCCCCGGCATGACGCTGCACAAGATGCCGCTGTTTGCCTGGTCCGTGCTGATCACCGCGTTCCTGCTGCTGCTGGCTCTGCCGGTTCTGGCAGGCGGCATCACCATGCTTTTGACCGACCGCAACTTCGGCACGACGTTCTTCTCACCGGAAGGTGGCGGTGATCCGCTGCTGTTCCAGCATCTCTTCTGGTTCTTCGGTCATCCCGAAGTGTACATCATGATCCTGCCGGCCTTCGGCATCATCAGCCACATCGTCTCGACATTCTCGCGCAAGCCGATCTTCGGTTATCTCGGCATGGCCTATGCCATGGTTGCCATCGGCGTGGTCGGCTTCATCGTCTGGGCGCACCATATGTATACGGTTGGCCTTTCGCTCGACACACAGCGTTACTTCGTCTTCGCGACGATGGTCATCGCCGTGCCGACGGGCGTGAAGATCTTCTCGTGGATCGCGACCATGTGGGGCGGTTCCATCGAGTTCAAGCCGCCGATGGTCTGGGCAATCGGCTTCATCTTCCTGTTCACCGTTGGTGGTGTAACGGGCGTGCAGCTGGCCAATGCCGGTCTCGACCGTGCGATGCATGACACCTACTACGTGATCGCGCATTTCCATTACGTGCTGTCGCTGGGTGCTGTATTCGGAATTTTCGCGGGCTGGTACTACTGGTTCCCGAAGATGACCGGCTACATGTACAACCACACCATTGCGCACACGCACTTCTGGGTGATGTTCGTCGGTGTTAACCTGGTGTTCTTCCCGCAGCATTTCCTCGGACTTGCCGGCATGCCGCGCCGCTACATCGACTATCCCGATGCATTCGCCGGCTGGAATGAAGTATCGTCCATCGGTTCCTACATCTCCGGTGTTGCCGTGCTGATCTTCCTCTTCGGTGTCTTCGAGGCTTTTGCCAAGAAGCGTGAAGCCGGCGCCAACCCCTGGGGTCCAGGTGCGACCACACTGGAATGGCAGCTGTCTTCGCCGCCCCCGTTCCATCAGTGGGAACAGCTTCCACGCATCAAGTGACAATACAACCGGGCCGCTGAACCCCAGCGGCCCGGGCATCTTCAAGTTGAAACGACTGAAACAACAAGACTGATCGAATGGCCCTGATTGAGAAAAACGCAACCGTAGATACCGCGATTGGCCTGTCTGAAGCCAATGCGTCGGACTATATTGCCTTGCTCAAGCCGCGCGTGATGTCGCTGGTTGTCTTCACCGCCATTGTCGGCATGATGGCCGCGCCCGGTCATATCAATCCCATTCTCGGTGTTATCGCCATTCTCTGCATCGCCGTCGGTGCCGGAGCTTCTGGCGCGCTGAACATGTGGTACGATTCCGATATCGATGCCGTGATGAAGCGCACCGCCAATCGTCCCATTCCGGCCGGCCGGATCACGCGCGAAGAGGTGCTGACCTTCGGTCTGCTGCTGTCCGCGTTCTCGGTGGTCACGCTCGGCCTTTTCGTCAATCTTCTCTCGGCGTTCCTGCTGGCCTTCACCATCTTCTTCTATGCGGTGGTCTATACGATGTGGCTGAAGCGCTCGACGCCGCAGAACATCGTCATCGGCGGAGCTGCGGGTGCATTTCCACCCATGATCGGCTGGGCTGCCGTGACCAATTCGGTCGGCATCGAAAGCATCGTGCTTTTCCTGATCATCTTCCTGTGGACGCCGCCGCATTTCTGGGCGCTGTCGCTGTTCATGTCGGATGATTACGAGAAAGCCAAAATCCCGATGATGCCCAATGTCATGGGCGAAGCGTCGACGAAGTTCCAGATTTTCCTCTATACGCTGCTGGTGGCGCCGGTTGCCGTGCTGCCCTGGGTCATGGGCTTTGCCGGCATTGTCTATGGCGTGTTTTCCATCGGCGCCGGAGCAATGTTCCTTTTCTACGCCTGGACCGTCTGGCGTGCGCCGGTTGGCGCGCCGATGATCAAGCCGGCGAAGAAGATGTTCGCTTTCTCGATCTTCTATCTTTTCAGTCTCTATGCCGTACTTCTCGGCGAAATCCTTGTGCGCAAAGCACTTTTCCTGGCAGGTGCATGACATGAGTGATGATCGCGTTACACTGACACCCAAACAGAAAAGGGCGCAGCGCAGCCGCTCCATCGCGCTTGCCCTGGCCTTGGCCGCGTTTGTGATCCTCGTTTATGTCGGCACATGGGCCAAGCTCGGTGCCAGGATTCTCGAACGGCAGATGTGATGAGCGCTCCTGTGGAAGATAACCAGACACCAGCGGCGGATAGCACCCCTGCGCCAAAGCGCCGGGTTTCCGACCGGACAATCGCGATTTCCTGCCTTGCTTTCTTCTTCGGCATGGTGGGCATGGCTTTTGCGGCCGTGCCGCTCTACGCCATGTTCTGTCAGGTCACCGGTTATGGCGGCACGACCCAGCGGGTCGAGCAGATGTCCGATACGATCCTCGACAAGAAGATCACGGTTCGCTTCGACGCCAATACCTCTGATGGGTTGGCGTGGCAGTTCAAGCCGGTGCAGCGCGAAGTGACGATGAACATTGGCGAGACCAAGCTCATTCACTACGAAGCGATCAACAAGCTGGACAAGCCGTCTGCCGGCCGCGCAGCCTTCAATGTCACGCCGCAGGCCGCCGGTGCCTACTTCAACAAGGTCGAGTGCTTCTGCTTCACCGACACCGTCCTGAAGCCGGGCGAAGACATGCAGATGCCCGTCGTTTTCTTCGTCGATCCGGATATCGTCAATTCGGAAGAACTGAAGGGCGTCAACACGATTACCCTGTCCTACACATTCTTTCCGATCGCGATGCCGGCACCGGTTGCCGCCAGTGCGGACGTGAAGAAAGACAAGCCATCGGGACAGCTTTGAACTTGCGCTGACATTTTGTCAGTGGCTAAACAGATGAATAGAACTTGCGGGGGTTAAAATGGCCGAAGCGCACACAAAGAACCACGACTACCACATTATCGACCCAAGCCCATGGCCGTTCCTAGGCTCTGTGGGTGCTTTTGTCATGGCTATCGGCGGCATCGCTTACATGCGCTACCACAGCGGCGGGGAATTGCCGCTCTTTGGGCATAACCTGGCACAGCCATGGTTGTTCTTCATCGGCCTGGCCATCGTTCTCTACACCATGTTCGGCTGGTGGTCGGATACCATCCGGGAGAGCAAGGAAGGGCACCACACCCGCGTCGTTTCCCTGCACCTGCGCTATGGCATGATCATGTTCATCGCGTCGGAAGTGATGTTCTTCGTTGCCTGGTTCTGGGCCTTCTTCGATGCCAGCCTGTTCCCGGGCGAGGCAGAGCAGGTTGCCCGCGCGGCATTCACCGGCGGTCACTGGCCTCCCAAGGGCATCGAAGTTCTCGATCCGCTGCATCTGCCGCTGTACAACACCATCATTCTGCTGCTGTCCGGTACGACGGTCACCTGGGCCCACCATGCGCTGATCCACAAGGACCGCAAGGGCCTGATCACCGGCCTGACGCTGACTGTCCTGCTCGGCATGCTCTTCTCGTTCGTGCAGGGCTACGAGTACATGCACGCACCGTTCGCGTTCAAGGATTCGATCTACGGCGCGACGTTCTTCATGGCCACTGGTTTCCATGGCTTCCACGTGATCATCGGAACGATCTTCCTGCTGGTCTGCCTGCTGCGCGCCATGCGCGGCGATTTCACCCCGCAGAAGCATTTCGGCTTCGAGGCTGCCGCCTGGTACTGGCACTTCGTTGACGTGGTCTGGCTGTTCCTGTTCTTCTCGATCTACGTCTGGGCCTCATGGGGCGCGACGCTGGCCGTCGAATAAGCAAGCCGCTGCTAACAGAAATAAAGAGGGCGGTCATGGAAACATGGCCGCCCTTGTTGTTTGGGCACAATCTCCATGAGGGGCGGGTGCTTCAACTTATCGACTGGACACAGGGGTGCAATGGCGTCACTAATCGCGCAATGGATGAAATCTGGGCGCTGGTCCAGGATGGAACACCGATCGAGACCAACCCATGAGTGAAGACAGAGCCCTTTATCCGCCAGTTGACCCGTTCACTGCGGGCGTCAAGGCGCGTTGCCCCCGCTGCGGGCAGGGCAAGCTGTTCGATGGTTTTCTGACACCGGCCCGGCAATGCTCCAGCTGCGGGCTCGATTATTCCTTTATCGATTCGGGCGATGGTCCGGCCGTGCTGGTGATGCTGCTGATCGGGTTCATCGTCGTCGGTCTGGCGCTGTGGATGGAAGTCACGCTCGATCCGCCGCTTTGGGTGCATTTCATCCTGTGGATTCCGCTGGCGCTTGTGCTTTGCCTGACCGCTCTGCGCTGGATGAAGGGTGTCCTGATTGCCCTTCAATACAAACACAAGGCTGCGGAAGGGCGTCTTGATATTCCCACGGCCCATGAGTGATATTGCAATGCCAGTAAGGCCCACCCGGTTTCCATGGATCACGCTGAGCCTCAGCGCTATCCTCTTTGTCATTCTGATCGGGCTCGGTACCTGGCAGGTGGAACGCCTGCAATGGAAGGAAGCGCTGCTCGCAACCATCGCCGCACGCACCCATTCCGCACCGCAGCCGCTGGCGGAGATCGAAAAGATCTGGGCGCAGGACCATGATGTCGAATACCGTCCCGTGACAGTCACCGGGCGTCTGCTCAATGACCGCGAGCGGCATTTCTTCGCCACCTATGAGGGCTATTCCGGTTACTTCATCTATACCCCGCTGCAACTCGACGATGGCCGGGCGGTTTTTGTCAACCGCGGCTTCGTGCCCTACGACCAGAAGAACGCGTCGACACGCCAACAGGGCGAAGTGGCGGGACCGGTGACCGTCACCGGGCTTGCGCGCAATCCGTTGGCTGGAAAACCGTCCTCCATTCTTCCCGATAATGATCTCGTCAAGAACATCTATTTCTGGAAAGACCTGCCTGTTATGGCCGCGCAATCCAGCATCAATCCCGAACAGCTGGTACCGTTCTTCATCGATGCCGACAAAACGCCCAATCCCGGCGGCTTTCCCATCGGCGGTGTCACCATCATCGATCTTCCCAACAGCCATCTGCAATATGCGGTCACGTGGTATGGTCTGGCGGCGACGCTGCTCACCATCGTGATCATCTCCATGGTGCGGCGCAGGCAGGGCGACAAAGCAGAAACTCAACCTTCGGACTTGACTTCCCGTTGATTGCCGCCCAATTCCATGGGCACATCCAACGCTTCGACTTCCGCGAGACCTATGACCATGGCTGACAAGAAACCACTGACAATCCGCCTGTGCGGACCGCGCGGATTTTGCGCCGGGGTGGATCGCGCCATCCAGATCGTCGTCCTGGCGCTGAAGAAATACGGTGCGCCGGTTTATGTCCGGCATGAAATCGTGCACAATCGCTATGTGGTGCAGGGTCTGCAGGCGCGCGGTGCCGTTTTCGTCGAAGAACTCGACGAAATCCCGGCAGAACATCGCAGCCAGCCCGTGGTTTTCTCTGCGCACGGCGTGCCGAAGTCGGTGCCGGAAGACGCGGAACACAAGAACCTCTTCTATCTCGATGCCACCTGTCCGCTGGTCTCCAAGGTGCACAAGCAGGCCATGCGCCATCAGCGGCTTGGGCGGCACGTCATTCTGGTCGGCCATTCCGGTCATCCTGAAGTCATCGGAACGATGGGGCAATTGCCGGAGGGTGCGGTAACCTTGATCGAAACCATCGAAGACGCTGAGAACTATCAGCCGGCGGACCCGAAGAACCTCGGTTTCGTCACGCAGACGACGCTGTCGGTCGATGACACCGCCGGGATCATCGCAGCCTTGCAGAGCCGTTTCCCGGATTTGACTGCGCCGGCGGCCGAATCCATCTGCTATGCCACGACAAACCGTCAGGACGCTGTGAAAGCAGCGGCGCCTGGTTGCGATCTGTTCCTCGTCGTCGGTGCGCCGAATTCGTCCAATTCGAAGCGGCTGGTCGAGGTTGCAGAGCGCTCCGGTGCTTCGCAATCGCTGCTGGTGCAGCGGGCCGCGGATATCGACTGGGACCTGATCGGCGATATTGCCACCGTCGGCCTCTCCGCCGGTGCGTCCGCACCTGAAATCATTGTCGATGAAATCATCCAGTCCTTTTCGGAGCGCTATTCCGTGTCGATTGAACTTGCCGAGACGACCATCGAAACCGAGAATTTCCATGTCATGCGCGATCTGCGCGATGTGGAACTGACCAGCGGCGACATGGCATTCGTCAACGGAAGTCACTGATTATGGCTGTCTATACCGATATCAACGAAATCGATCTCGCGCACTTCCTTCGGGATTATGACATCGGCAACCTGCTCTCCTACAAGGGCATCGCCGAAGGCGTCGAGAATTCCAACTATCTGCTGCATACAAGCAAGGGCTCCTACATCCTGACGCTCTATGAAAAGCGGGTAAACAGCAATGATCTGCCGTTCTTTCTGGGGCTGATGCAGCACCTTGCGGGGAAGGGGATCAGCTGTCCCTTGCCCGTCGGGCAGAAGAACGGTTCCAGCATCGGTGAACTTGCGGGCCGCCCGGCCGCCATCGTGACCTTCCTGGAAGGCATGTGGATGCGCAGGCCCACGGTGCAGCACTGCCACGCGCTGGGAGAGGCGCTGGCGCGCATGCACGTGGCGGGAGCAGATTTCCCCATGCGCCGCAAGAACGCGCTCTCCGTCGCCGGCTGGCGGCCATTGTGGAACAATTCAAAGGCCAATGCCGATCGGGTCGAGCCGGGCCTCGCCAGCGAGACCGAAGCCGATCTGGCTTTCTTCGAAGCCCATTGGCCGCAACACCTGCCGGCCGGTGTCATCCATGCCGATCTATTTCCGGACAATGTGTTCTTTCTTGGCGACAAGCTTTCCGGCCTGATCGATTTCTATTTCGCCTGCACGGATCTGCTCGCCTATGATGTTGCGGTCTGCCTGAATGCCTGGTGCTTTGAAAAGGACCATTCCTTCAATCTGACCAAGGGCACGGCACTGCTGCGCGGTTATAATTCCGTTCGCCCCCTGTCGGCGGAGGAGGCGGAGAGCCTGCCCATCCTCGCGCGCGGCTCGGCGCTGCGTTTCATGCTCACCCGGCTCTACGACTGGCTGACCGTTCCCGAGGGCAGTTTCGTCGTCAAGAAGGACCCGATGGAATATGTCCGCCGCATGCGCTTCCATCGCCAGATCAAATCCGCTGAGGAATATGGCCTGTTGCCAGCGGGTGCCGCCTCGTGAAGTCGATACAGGTTTTTACCGATGGCGCCTGCTCGGGCAATCCCGGACCCGGCGGCTGGGGTGCGGTCCTGCGCTGGAACGGCAATGAGAAAGAGCTTTCCGGCGGTGAAGCGGATACCACGAACAACCGTATGGAGCTGATGGCGGCCATTGCCGCGCTCAACGCGCTGAAGGAGCCTTGTTCGGTCGATCTCTATACGGATTCGGTCTATGTCCGTGATGGCATTTCCGGCTGGATCGAGGGCTGGAAGCGCAACGGCTGGAAAACCGCCGCCAAGAAGCCTGTGAAGAATGCCGAGCTTTGGCAGGCGCTGGATGAGGCACGCAAACGCCACAAGGTTGTCTGGCACTGGGTCAAGGGCCATGCGGGACATCCGGAGAATGAGCGTGCCGATGAGCTCGCCCGAACCGGCATGGCGCCGTTCAAAAACAAATCCTGAGCAAACAAAAGGGCCGGTCTGACCGGCCCCTTGCATGAGTTCGCTCTGTCGCTGTTTACAGCTGGCCGAGCAGGGTCGCTGCGCTTGAGGTCACAGCCTGACCGGGCGAGTCCTCGATGTTGAGTTCCTTGACCACGCCATCCTCAACCAGCATGGAATAGCGCTTGGAGCGCACGCCCATCGTGCCGGCAGCAAGGTCGATATCCAGGCCGACAGCCTTGGTGAAGGTCGCATTGCCATCGGACAGGTACTGGATCTTGCCTTCGCCATTGGTGGCCTTGGCCCACGCGCCCATCACATGCGGATCGTTGACGGCGACAACGGCGATGGTGTCGACACCCTTGGCCAGAATGGCATCGCGGTTTTCAAGATAGCCCGGCAGATGGTTCATGCTGCAGGTCGGGGTGAAGGCACCCGGTACAGCGAAAAGCACCACCTTCTTGCCCTTGAACAGGCTGTCTGAGCTGACTTCGCTGACACCGTCATCGGATTTTGTCTTGAACGTGGCGTCCGGCAAACGCTCGCCTACCTTGATTGTCATGAATTGGCTCCATATGAACAAAATTAGCCCTATGCAGATAGGGCGTGCATGATCAAAAGTCGAGGGTAGACTGGTGCTATTCCTGTGCCTCAAGCTTGCCTGAAACCGCCTTCTCGCCCTGGACCAGGGTGTAGTTCAGTGTCACGGCCTTCTTGTCCTTGCCGGTGAGAACCGGCACCGAGAACACGGCGGTTGTCGTCTCGCGGCTTTTCAGTTTCGCCATGCCAAACGTCACGCCGCCTTCGCCGGCAACGAAGAGGTCGGTCTGCGGCTGATCCGTCGGCAGCTGAACGGTAACCTTGACATGATCACCGCGGCGCACCGCACTTTTCACGCCGAACGAAGCCGATGCCTTGTCGGGCAGGGCGGCAAATGCATCGCTGACAAGCGTTTTCGTCAGCGCGTCCGACGGGCTGTTGTCGATGGAAATATCGAATTCGGCGGTGACGGGAATGCAGATCGCCTCGCAGATGCCGAGAAACGCATGGCCCTTGAACTGGGCTGGCTTGGAGGGGTCGGCGAGTGTCAGGATAACCGGCAGTGCCACGGATTTCTTGTATCCCGACCACTTCGAAGTGCCGTCCTCAAACCGGTGTGGCGCAGGGAACCCGAGCGAATAGCTTTTGATGTTGCCCTCCTGGGAGAGCGCGAGTTCCGGCGGCACACCGGCATCGCCGGGTTCACGCCAATAGGTTTTCCAGCCCGGATCGAGATTGATCTGTACCGCGCCGTGTACTTCGCTTACGCCCTTCTGGGGATTGTCGACAATCAGCCGGACGCTGCCGCCGGGTGTCTTTGTCCACTCGGAGGTTCCAGCCTGTGACGGCGAGGCAAAAGCCGCAACAGTCAACGCTGCAGCGAGAAAAATGGGCGTGTTCGTGTTCATGCGCGGACCATTGCAGGCCTTTTCGGCCTTATCAAGGATGTCACGGAATTTGCTCATCATTTCTATGTGAGGCGCGCGTTATATCCTGCGCGAACGCGCCCGGATTGCGGCTCTTTTTACAATTCCTCGTTCAAAACCGTTGTCATTTGCGCAATCCTTGATACCTTTGTTCGATGGATATTTTCAGAACGGCGAACAAAGAGACCGGATTTCTGAATGGTCAATTCCTTCTGGCGATGCCGGGAATGGACGACAGCCGCTTCGCGCGTTCGGTTATCTACGTCTGTGCGCACTCGGAAAAGGGTGCCATGGGGCTGATCATCAATCGCCCCCAGGAGATGGAATTCTCCGACATTCTCGTGCAGCTCGGCGTTCTCGACGAACATCAGGCCATCATGCTGCCTGACTGCACCCGCGATTTCATCGTGCGCAATGGCGGACCGGTGGAGATGCGCCGCGGCTTTGTCCTGCATTCCGACGATTATCTGACGGATTCCACCATGCCGGTTTCGGAAGAGATTTGCCTGACAGGCACGGTGGATATTCTGCGCGCCATATCCGGCGGCCGCGGCCCGCGCTGTGCCCTGATGACCCTGGGTTATTCCGGCTGGGCGGCGGGGCAGCTTGAAAACGAGATCGCCAACAATGGCTGGCTTACCTGCCGCGCGCCGCAGGAACTGCTCTTCGACACCGACCTGGAGAGCAAGTATGACCGTTTGCTGGCGCATATGGGCGTTGACCCGTCACGCCTCGCCACCGTCGCCGGCCACGCCTGATCCTACGATGCCTTTGACTGCTGGAACTGCTCGCGCAGCAGCTTTGTCGCGACATCGAGCGTCAGCGGCGGGCTGAACATGAAGCTCTGGGCATATTCGCAGCCCATCTGGCGCAACTGCAGCGCGTCGCTCTCATTCTCGATGCCTTCCGTCACAACCGACAGTCCGAGGTCATGCGCCATGCTGATCATCGAGCGCAGCAGCGTGACTTTCTGCGGCTGCTCGGCCTTGAGGAATGACCGGTCGATCTTGATCATGTCGAAGGGGAACGAGGTGAGGTAGGAGAGGGACGAATAGCCCGTTCCGAAATCATCCAGCGATACACCGACGCCCATGGCCTTGATGCTGGAGAGAACGTGCGCGGACCGCTCGGGATTCTCCATCATCAGGGATTCCGTCAGTTCCAGTTTCAGGCTGGCCGGATCGATCTGTGTCTGGGTCAGCACCGAGCGCACATCGTCGATGAGATCCTGACGGATCAGCTGGCTGCTCGATATGTTCACCGAGACAAACAGCGGCGTGGCGCCGATGGTGCGCTGCCAATTGACGAGGTCTTCCGCCGCATGCTGCATGACGAACAGGCCAAGCTGCACGATCAGCCCCGAGCTTTCGGCAATCGGGATGAATTCGGATGGCGGTATCGAGCCGCGGCGCGGGTGATCCCAGCGCATCAGGGCTTCAAAACCGGCAATGGTGTTGTACTCCAACCGCACGATCGGCTGATAGGCAATGTGGATTTCGTGGCGTTCGAGCGCGCGGCGCAGGTCGGATTCGAGCTGCAGCTTGTCGCTGCCCACCGCACGGAACGCCGGACGGAAGGGTTCGATCCGGTCGCCGCCAAAGCGTTTCGCCTGGAACATGGCAAGCTCGGCGTCCTTCACGAGGTCTTCCGGAGAGGCCGTGCTGCCGCTGGTCCAGGTGATCAGGCCAAGTGATGCGGTCAGGACGATTTCGCGCTTGGCGAAGGCAATGGGCGCGCGGATGGCCTGTTTGACGGCTTCGGCAAAGGCGGCGATGCGCGCCGGCTCGACTTCCGATACCAGGATAAGGCCGAACTGATCGGCGGAAAGACGGCTCAATGTGTCCTGCGGCCGCAAAAGGCGGTGCAGGCGCCGCGAGACGGTCAGAAGGAACGTATCGCCTGCCGACATGCCGAGCCCGTCATTGACCTGCTTGAAGCGGTCGATGTCGATGATGAACACGGTCGGGCGGATCTTGCTTTCGGTCTGCGCCATGGTGATGACGGAGCCGAGGCGGTCGAGGAACAGTTCGCGGTTGGGCAGGCCGGTCAGATTATCATGGACCGCGTCGTGCAGCAGGCGCTCTTCGGCCTTTTTCTGCTCTGTGACATCGATGAGGGTGCCGACGCAGCGGACAATCTCACCGTCGGAACCGATCACCGGGCGGGCTTTCAGCGTGTACCAGTAGTAGTGGCCGTCATTGGCGCGCAGGCGGAAGGTCTGTGAGATGCGGCCGCGGCGGTTTTCCAGAATGACGTCGAGCGTGGTGCGGAAACGGTCGCGGTCATCGGCATGCAGCGTTGGCAGCCAGTTGCGCACGGCGCCGTGCAGCGAACTCGCCGAAGCACCGAGGAAATTGGTAAGGTCCGGCGTCGTGACGACGCGGTCGCGCGGCACGTCCCAGTCCCAGACGATGTCGCCGGAACCGATGATGGCCAGCGCCTGCCGTTCCACGTCGGAAAACAGCCCCTGCTGCAGGGCGCCGCCGGAAAAGGCGTGCTGCATCACCGTGAATCCGATGAGGAGGACGATCAGCACCAGCCCGCCGCCGAGCGCCGGCTGGACGATGTCATTGGCAAGAATGCCGGAGACGGTCAGCCAGCTTCCCAGCAGCCAGACAAGCAGGAGCAGCCAGGTCGGTATGAGCATGATTGCCCGGTCGTAACTTCGGAATGAAAAGAAGCCGATGAGGACGATGCCGGCGATCACCGTCAGGGCAAAGGAAAAGCGCGCAATGCCGGACGCGATGGGCGGATCGAAAATGGCCACACCGGAGAGAATGCCGAGACCCAGAATCCAGGTCAGCGCGCCGTAGCTGAAATTGTCGTGCCATCGGTTGAGATTGAGGTAGGTGAAGAGAAAGATCACCAGTGTCGCTGCAAGCGCCACTTCGGTGCCCGCCCGCCAGACCTGTTCATTGCCGGGCGTGATCTCGATCAGCTTGTTCCAGAAGCCGAAGTCCACGCAGATATAGGCAAGCACCGCCCAGGCCATGGCTGCGGTGGCTGGAAAGAGTGATGTTCCC
This sequence comes from Phyllobacterium sp. NPDC097923, assembly GCF_044760925.1. Classification (NCBI taxonomy): domain Bacteria; kingdom Pseudomonadati; phylum Pseudomonadota; class Alphaproteobacteria; order Hyphomicrobiales; family Phyllobacteriaceae; genus Phyllobacterium; species Phyllobacterium sp. NPDC097923. The sequence goes on from NZ_JBIWBL010000001.1 coordinate 791,775, forward strand.
TTGACGACAAAAAGAATGGTCAGGAACAGGGCGAGAAGACCGGCAATACCGAGCAGGATGCCGCGATAAAGCGTGTAGGAATTGACCGTGTCCTTGTAGGCATTAGGCTCCCACACATAGACCTGCGGCAGGTTGGGCGAGGCGAGTTCGGCGACGAAGGTGATCACCGAACCCGGATTGAGGGTGACCAGGAAAATATCGGCGTCTTCGCTGGCCTGCCTGTCGAGGGCAAAGCCCTCGCTGGGGGTGATGGAGGTGATGCGCGTCGAGCCGAGATCCGGCCAGATGAAACCCGATCCGACCAGGCGGAAATGCGGAGCGACGATCAGGCGGTCGATCTGTTCATCGGTGGGATTGGCCAGCGAGAAGGCCGCCCAGTCGCCGGTGGAGCGGCTGTCATTGGCCTGCACCTCGATGCGGCGGACAATGCCGTCGGTGCCAGGCGCCGTGGAAATCTGGAAGGTCTCGCCCTGGTTCCGGTAAATCTCCACGGCCTTGGACAGATCGAGTGCGGTGCTTTCCTTGGTGATCTTGATGGTTTCAAAGGCGCTGGCAGCCGACAGCATGGACATCATCAAAAAGAGGAGGACAAAAATCCTCGATAGGCCTTTCAGCATGTGTCCGGTCAATGATGCCACGAATTCAACCTTTGTTATTTGGCGCGCACATCGTCTTCTATGATCGAGAAGAGCAGATGGTCTTGCCACGTACCATTTATTTTCAGGTAGGAGCGTAGCAGTCCTTCCCTCTGAAATCCGGCTTTTTCGAGAAGGCGGATCGATCTTTCATTGCTTGGAATACAGGCGGCTTCCAGCCGGTGCAACCGGACTTTGGTAAAAGCATGGGATATCAGCAGGCGCAGCGCTTCGCTCATATAGCCCTGTCCGGCATAGGGCGCGCCCATCCAGTAACCAATCATGCCGTTTTGGCCGACACCCCGCCGGATATTGCCAAGCGTGATGCCGCCGAGAAGGCGGGAATCTGAATTGTGGAAAAGAAAGAAGGGATGCGCCGTTCCCGCCGCAGCCTCGTCGTCATAGTGCCGAATCCGGTGGCGGAACGCGCTGCGTTCCAGATCGTCATCCGCCCACAGCGGTTCCCATGGCGCAAGGAAATCCCGGCTCGTCGCGCGCAAATTTGCCCAGGCCCGATAATCGGAAACCTGTGGGGGGCGCAGATAAAGCCGTTCGCCCTGCAGCAAGGGCGAAGCGCTTTTCAGGAAGGGCAGGGCGATCATGGCGGTGTGCCGTTGACGCTCTAGACCGCTATTTTTCGTGGGCTCGGCGTTGCCGTTGCCAGCCCATGTCGAATATCAGGGAACTTCATCAAGGGGGCAATCGGACCAACGGCAGCCAAAGTCGGCGATGCGTCGATGAACAGCCGCCCGGCAAGATCGGTCAGGCGTTCAGTGGTGATCTTGGACAGACGCTCCACCAGTTCCTCGGTTGAAACCGCATGGCCGTAGAGCAGCATCTGGCGGGCAATCTGTCCGGCCCGGCTTGCCGCGCTCTCATGCGACATCAGCAGGCTGGCGCGGTACTGCGCCCGTGCGCGGTTCAATTCGTCCTGCCCGATGTTGCGGGCCGCTTCGTGCAGTTCGTTGATGATGACGGGGACGAGCTTCTTCAGGTGACTGCGTCCGGTCGCGGCATGGATGCCGAAAACTCCGGTGTCGGAGAAACCCCAATGGAAGGCATAGACCGAATAGCACAGGCCGCGCTTTTCCCGCACTTCCTGAAACAGCCGCGAGGACATGCCGCCGCCAAGAATCATGGCAAGGAGCTGCGAGGCATAGAAATCGCGCACGTGATAGGCGCGGCCCTCGAAGCCGAGAACGACCTGCGCATCCATCAGGTCGCGCTGCTCGCGGAAGTCTCCGCCGACATAATGGGCGACATCGGGTTCCGGCGCCGTCGTCTTTGCCCGGAAAGAGCCAAGGCGGCTTTCTACTTCCCGGACGAAGTCGTCGTGCTTGACACCGCCGGCAGCGACAACAACCATGCGCTCCGCGCTGTATTGGTCATCCATATAGCGGCGCAGATCGGCTGACGAAAAGGACTGGACGGTTTCCGGCGTGCCGAGAATGGTGCGTCCGATCGTCTGATTGCTGAAGGCGGTTTCGGTGAAGCGGTCGAAGACCACATCGTCAGGCGTGTCATGCGCCGCGCCGATCTCCTGCATGATCACGTTTTTCTCGCGTTCCAGCTCTTCCGCGTCAAATTTGGAGCTGTTGAGAATATCGGCGAGAATATCGATGGCCAGCGGCATGTCATCGCGCAGGACGCGGGCATAGAAGGATGTTGTTTCAACACTGGTGGCGGCGTTGATCTCGCCGCCCACATCCTCGATATCGGCTGCTATTTTCCAGGCGGAGCGATTTTCCGTTCCCTTGAAGGCCATATGTTCCAGAAGATGGGCAATACCGTGCTGATTGCTCGCCTCGTTACGTGATCCTGCCTTGACCCAGATGCCAAGGGCTACACTCTCCACATGCGGCATTGTCTCTGTCGCAATCGTCAGACCGTTGGAGAGGCGACTGATTTCAACGCCCATTCAGTGCTCCTTACTTTGCCGCTCTTGAACGTCGGCTGACATACTCTTCCACATTTCTAAGGTCATTGGGAAGTACCGTATACTGTTCTTTTCGCTGCATGAGGTCGCCGAGCCAGAGCGGAAGCGCCGGATGAACGCCACTTGCGGCTTCCACCGCATCGGGAAATTTGGCCGGATGCGCCGTCGCGAGAACAATGCTGGGCACGCCGGCGCCGACTTTTTCGCGTGCGACCTTCAGGCCGATGGCCGAATGCGGATCGAGCAGGTAGCCCGATTGTGCCAGAACATCCTTGATCACAAGGGCGGCATCGGCAGTGGTTGAGCGTCCCGCATCGAATTCGCTGCGGATTTTCGCAAGCGGCGCGTCGGCGATGGTAAAGCTGCCGGACTGCTTCAGGCCGTCCATCAGGCGACGAACAGCTGCGGCATCGCGGCCATGCGCCTCGAACAGCAGGCGTTCGAAATTCGACGAGACCTGAATGTCCATGGACGGCGAGGTGGTGTGGAAGACGCCGCGTGTTTCATATTTTCCCGTCTCGATTGTCCGGGTCAAAATATCGTTATCGTTGGTTGCGATCACCAGCCGGTCGATGGGAAGACCCATGCGCTTGGCGACGTAGCCGGCAAAAATATCGCCGAAATTGCCGGTCGGGACCGTGAAGGAAACCGGCCGGTCCGGACTGCCGAGGGCAACCGCCGCCGTGAAGTAATAAACGATCTGCGGCATGATGCGCGCCCAGTTGATCGAGTTGACACCCGACAACGACAGGGAGTCGCGGAAGTTCAGGTCGTTGAACATGCCTTTGACCAGCGACTGGCAGTCGTCGAAATTGCCTTCGATGGCCAGGGCATGCACGTTGGACGCCGCCGATGTCGTCATCTGCCGTTGCTGCACCGGCGAGACGCGGTTGTGCGGGAACAGGATGAAGATGTCCGTGCGGTCACGATTGGCGAAGGCTTCGATGGCCGCGCCGCCCGTATCGCCTGATGTGGCGCCGACAATGGTCGCGCGCTGGTCGCGTTTGGCAAGGATGTAGTCCATCAGCCGGGCGAGCAGCTGCATGGCGACATCCTTGAATGCAAGGGTGGGGCCATGGAAAAGTTCAAGGACGAATTCATTGTGGCCGGTCTGGATCAGTGGGCAGACCGCCCTGTGGCGGAAGGTTGCATAGGCTTCATGCACCATGCGCTCGAAATCCGCCTGATCGATATCGCCGGCGATGAACGGGGTGAGGACGCGGATTGCCACCTCTTCGTAGCTCTTGCCGCGCAAGGCGCGAATCTCTTCAGGGGAAAACTGTGGAAACTCCTGAGGCAGATAAAGGCCGCCATCGCGCGCCAGACCAGCCAGAAGGGCATCGGAAAAGCCCAAAACCGGCGCTTCTCCGCGAGTGCTTGCATATTTCATATCATTCGCCTTTTGTACCGCGCTTGCGAGCCAGCCAACTCCTGTGGCAGAAAGCTGGAAAGCACCGTCGCATTCTTACCTCACCGTTGGTATAGAACAGGTCCGTTCGTCAAGGAAAGTTCAGTTCATGAAGTCAGAAACACATAAATCTCTGCCCTTCTATCAACTTTGCGGCATGATTTTCGCTGTGGGTCTTGCGGGATGCTCCACCAGCGGTGCCAAGGATGCATCGAAGGATCCGGCCGTACAGGAAGCACAGGCGCGTATCACCGCAACGGAACTGACCGCCTATTGCCCGCCGGTGACGATCCGCGAGGGAACAGCCATCTTCAACAATTACGGCAAGGCGCCAAAGGCACCGGAAAACCTGATCTATCAGGCATCGATCGCCGACGAGACGCGCTCCTGCCAGCGCAACGGCGGTACGCTCGGGATGAATGTCGCCATTTCCGGCAAGGTCGTTCCCGGCCCGAAATTCAGCCCCGGCACGCTGACCATGCCGATCCGCGTTGCTGTGATGGAGGGATCGAATGTGCTGTATTCCAAGCTCTACCGGCAGCCGATTTCGGCGACCGATACCTCGGCCGCATCGCAGTTCATTTTCAACGACCCCAATGTCAGCTTCCCGACGCCGACAGCGAAGGACATTCAGGTCTTCATCGGATTCGACGAAGGCCCGGATGATTCCCAGGCAAAGACCAAGACGAAAAAGAAGAAGTAAGATAAGGCTGGCGCCGCCGGCTTTATGAAAAAGGCACCGCTTTGGCGGTGCCTTTTGTTTTGTTTGAATGGCAGAAATCGTGGTGCGTGGTTCGACAAGCTCACCATGAGGGAGAGTGAAGATTGCAGGGAGTTATATTCTGCAACCTTTGCGATTAGCATTGCAGCCAAACCACTTCCCTCATGGTGAGCTTGTCGAACCACGCACCAAAGTTTTTGCCGGATCAGCTGATCCTAGACGGCCTCTGACCAGACCGCCATTGCCTCGATAACGGCGGGGAGGTCGCGGTGGCGGCTGATGACGGTTTCAGCGCCGGCATCGGTCAGCTTGTCCGCATGGCCCGGATAGGTGTGGGCGCCGCCGGTAAAACCGATAACCCGCATACCTGCGGTCACCGCCGCATGCACGCCATGCGCGGAGTCTTCGATCACGATGCAGCGGGCAGGATCGACGTTGAAATGCTTGGCGGCGTAGATATAGACATCCGGCGCCGGCTTTGATTTCCGGGTTCCCACTTCGCGCGCCGAGAAAATATTGGGAGCGAAGAGCTCGTAGAGCGAGCTTTGCTCCAGCATCATCTTCAGCGACGCACTGGTCGAGTTCGAGGCAATGCATTTGGGGTATTTGAGCGCGGCGACGACCGGTTCGATACCCTCGATGACGTTCAGTTCATGGCGCAGCTTGTGGTCCATCTGACGGGCGGATTCCTCGATCAGCGACGCGGAAATCGGGACACCCGATTCTTTCTCCACCTGAATGAGGATGTCGGTCCAGGTCAGTCCGGCAAAGCGCTCGGCGATGGCCTCGGCTTCAATCGGATAGCCCGACTCCGTCAACAGTTTCGATTCGACTTCGGCGGCCAATATCTCTGAATCGACGAGCACGCCATCGCAGTCGAAAATAATCAGCTGGGGTTCCATTACGTCATACCTGTTCGTGAAAAATAGCTGCATCGCGCAGCTTTGGGTCAAGTCTGGGGGATTACCGGCATCGACTACACTCTTATTGGCGATGCGTCAAAGAAAAGCGCATTGTTTTCATTCACGGATATCCGTCGGCTTTAACGCGATGTTTACCCTGCTCGGTAACCATAAGGTCAGTTCAGTAACGCGTCTCCAGTAATCGAGTATCCCATGTCCGTTGTTCGTCTCGTCAATGACCTGCCCCAGGCTGCGCCGCAATCCGCCTGGCTCGACACGATCCTGAAAGGCGACTGTGTTGCCGCCCTCAATCGTCTGCCCGACCATTCGATCGACGTCATCTTTGCCGATCCTCCCTACAATCTGCAGCTTGATGGCGATCTGCATCGCCCGGACCAGTCAAAGGTCGATGCCGTGGACGATCATTGGGACCAGTTCGACAGTTTCCAGGCCTATGATGCCTTCACCCGCGCCTGGCTGCTTGCCTGCCGCCGCGTTCTGAAGCCGAACGGCACCATCTGGGTCATCGGCTCCTATCACAATATCTTCCGCGTTGGCGCCACCATGCAGGATCTCGGATTCTGGATGCTCAACGACATCATCTGGCGCAAGAACAACCCCATGCCGAACTTCCGTGGCCGCCGCTTCCAGAACGCGCATGAAACCATGATCTGGGCGTCGCGCGACCAGAAGGGTAAGGGCTACACCTTCAACTATGAAGCGATGAAGGCTGCCAATGACGATCTGCAGATGCGGTCCGACTGGCTGTTTCCCATCTGCACCGGTGCGGAGCGTCTGAAAGATGAGAATGGCGACAAGATCCACCCGACCCAGAAGCCGGAAGCCCTCCTGGCCCGTATTCTCATGGCTTCGTCCAAACCCGGCGACGTCATTCTCGATCCATTCTTCGGGTCAGGAACAACAGGCGCGGTCGCCAAACGTCTGGGCCGCCATTTTGTCGGCGTTGAACGGGAACAGAAATACATCGACGCGGCGATGAGCCGGATTGCCTCGGTCGAGGAACTGGGCGGTGCCGAACTCAAGGTGATGACCGGCAAGCGGGCCGAGCCGCGTGTTGCCTTCGGCAGCATTGTCGAAGCAGGGCTCTTGAAGCCAGGCGTCGTCTTGAGTGATGTTCGCCAGCGTCATGCGGCCATCGTGCGCGCTGACGGAACCGTTGCCAGCAATGGCGATGCGGGTTCGATCCACCGCATGGGCGCCAAGGTGCAGGGTTTTGATGCCTGCAACGGCTGGACGTTCTGGCACTATGAGGAAGACGGCAAGCTCAAGCCGATCGACGAGCTGCGCAAGCAGGTCCGCGACGGAATGGCTTCCGCCGGCGTATAAATCCCAATCTGATCGGACGAGACCTCCAGTACCGCTCTGATCCCGGAACGCCCAAGGTAGACCTTGGGCGTTTCGTTGTGTGCAGCGGATCAGACGCGGATGCCGAGGCGGTTGAGGTCAGCGCGCAGCGTTTGCGGATCGATGAATTGCACCGACTGCCATCCGGCGGCCTGCGCCCCGGCGACATTCTTGGCGCTGTCATCGATGAAAAGCGTGGCGGCGGGATCCACGCCGAATGTTGCGACGTGGTGGTCATAGATCGCCTTGTCAGGCTTGATCAGGCCGATATCGCCGGAGATGGTCACGCCGCGGCTTTCCGTCAGGAACGGGAAACGCTGCCAAGCTTCGCGCAGCGTATCGGAGGCGAAATTCGTCAGCATCGTCACATCGTGCCCGTCGGCGATCAGCTGGCGCATGATGACGACGCTGTCATCGATACTATGGGTGATCATCTGGTGCCAGTTCTGCCGGAAGGCGCGGATCTGGTGCTCGCGGTCGGGAAAATCGGCGATCAGCAGGGCTTCGGCATCGGCCCATTTGCGGCCGCGGTCCTGTTCGATGTTCCAGGCGTGTGTGCAGACATTGTCGAAGAACCATTTGCGTTCGGCCGCATCCGGAATGACACTGCGGAAAGCAACATCGGGATCATAGTGAATAAGAACCTGGCCGATGTCGAAAACGATGTGTTTGACGGGTGTCATGCCTCTTTCCTTCTTTTCTCGAAAGCATCCGGTATTGCGGCAGCAATGGCTTTTTTCATCACCGTCGGCAATGCCTCATTGTCCAGATTCTCCACGCTGATCCACCAGCCATCCCTGCCGGCCGGCTTTTGCACATTACGGGCCGCGTAGATCGTCAGGCGCAGCTCAAAATGCGTGAAAATATGGGTTATTGTGCCGCTGGGTACCCATTGCGCACCGAAGGGAGCCGCATCGATACCCGTTTCGCCGTCGATTCGGGAGGTCCATTCCGTCGTCGGCACCTCGGTCATACCGCCGAGCAATCCCGTTTGAGCCCGCCCGCGCAGATAGACTTCGCCATCGGCGGAAACGGCGATGAACGCCGCACCAAGGCGAACAGGTTTGTCCTTTTTGGGCGCCTTCACCGGGAAAAACTCCGGGTCCGTGGTTTTCAGTGCCTCGCAATTGTCGTTGAGGGGGCAGATCACGCAGGCCGGCCGCTTGGGCGTGCAGATGGTTGCGCCGAGGTCCATCATCGCCTGCGCAAAATCACCCGGTCTTTTGCCGGGGGTCAGCAACTGCATCAGCCGCCGGATTTCGGGCTTCGCCGCGGGCAGGGGCGTCGACAGGGCATAGAGGCGCGTGATGACACGCTCGACATTGCCGTCGACAACGGCAATCGGCATGCCGAAGGCAATGGATGCGATGGCCGCTGCCGTATAATCGCCGATTCCCGGCAATGATTTGAGCCCGGCAAGATCGGCGGGAAAATGCCCGCCGAAGTCCGCTGCCACGATATCGGCGCACTTTTTCAGGTTGCGCGCGCGGGAATAATAGCCGAGCCCGGCCCAGGCGCGCATCACGTCATCCTGGCTGGCGGCGGCCAGGTCCATCACCGTCGGCCACTTGCGTATGAAGGTCAGGAAATAGGGTTTTACCGCCTCGACCGTCGTCTGCTGAAGCATGATTTCCGACAGCCAGATGCGGTAGGGATTAGCTACAATTCCGGACTTGTGATCCCCCGGCGTTATGCGCCAGGGTAAAATGCGATGATGGCTATCATACCAGGCGAGCAGTTCATTCGTTATTGGTTGCATCAATTCAAAACTGCTTTACAGGGAAGTGAAGTGACATTTCTCATGAAACGGTTGCGAAAGTAAATTCAAGAACATTCGGATTCATAAATGTTCCCAGCTCAGTTGACCAACGCCCTGCTGCTACCCACAAAAGGGCGTCTCGTCGGTATTGATCGCAACAATCGCATCTTCACTTTCCTGTTTGCACTTTTTCCCGGCTTGCTGGTCAGCGGAACCTCGGTAACGCTGGTCTGCGCCTTCCTCTGGGCGATAATTTCTCTGGTCCTGCGGCGCTTTCCCTGGCAGATGACGCGCCAGGACCGCATTATCGGCTGGATTTTTACCGCCTATGTCCTGGTGACGGTTTTCGTCGTGCTTCTCAGCCCGAATCTGGCGAAGGGTGCTGAATATCTCTTGAAGATGATCCCGTTCCTGGCGGTCTGGGCCATTATCCCCAGACTGAGGGTGAGTCTCGACGGGCGTATCGGTCCATTCTTCGTGACCGGCGCGGGCATCGGAATGATCGGCGCCCTGATTTACAGCGTGGTCCAGATGCTCCTGCATGAGAGCCGTGCCACCGGCGGTGCGGGCAATGCTGCGGTTTTCGGGCTTTTTGCCGTGCTGTTCGGCAGCATCGCCCTGCTCAATGTCCACTCGCAAAGCAAAACCGAACGGCTGATTGCGGTTGCGGGCTTCACCTGCGGGCTGGTCTGCGTGTTCCTTTCCGGCACCCGGTCGGCCTGGCTGGTCATCCCGTTTCACTGTGCCATCCTGTTCTGGTACCTGCGCGGCCAGACGCTGCCGTCGATCAATCGAACCGTTAAATTATTGATGGCGCTTTTGCTCGTGGTCGTGGCTCTCGCGGCAGTCCCGAAGATCATGGACCGCTACAGCGCGCTGCAGACCGACATCGTACAGCTGGACGAAGATCCCAACAACATCAGCTCGCTGAGTGCCCGGCTCCTGTTGTGGAGCGGCGCTGAAAAGGCATTTCTCGCGTCACCGCTTGTCGGACAGGGCCCGCAAAACCGCATGCAGTCGGTCAACAGGGCTTTGGATCTGCCTCCCGAGAAATACATGCTGTTCACGCATGTCCATAATGGCTTTTTGAATGCGGCAGTCGATGGTGGGGTGCTGGGGGTCCTGGCGCTGCTTCTGCTGTTGTCGGCACCCATTGTCGCCGCGCGCCTGAAGGAACCCGGACCCGGGCGGGATTTGACGACGGCGCTTTCCTTGCTGCTCGTGACGGCTTATGTGATCACGGGAATGTTTGGCATCATGTTCGGGCACGACGCGACCGATGCGGTCTTCATCTACGTGACGCTGCTCATTTGCACGATTTCCGGTCCGACACCCTATCTGTCGGTGCGGGAAATCGCGGACCGCGCCGAACAGGACAAGGCTGCACTAGTGGCATGATAAAAGGGTTGAGGATAAAGTTCTGACATGAAAGCGATTGTTACCGGAGCGGCAGGCTTTATCGGCTTTCACGTGGCAAGGCGGCTCGCCAGGGAAGGCTTTGAGGTCATCGCCATCGACAACCTCAATGATTATTATCAGGTCGCCCTCAAGGAGACCCGCCTGTTGGCGCTAGGAAGCCTCGCCAATATCCGCTTTGCCCGTGCCAATATTGCCAGACCGGAAGAATTGCGCGCCGCGATTGCCGGTGACATGGATGCCGATGTGATCGTGCATCTGGCGGCTCAGGCGGGTGTGCGCTACTCCGTGGAAAATCCCGCCGCCTATGTCGATGCCAATGTTCAGGGACAGGTGACTGTGTTTGAACAGGCCCGCGTGATGCCGAAGCAGCCGCCGGTTGTCTATGCAAGTTCGTCGTCGGTTTATGGCGCCAATACCAAGGTGCCGTTTTCCGAGAGCGATCCGGTCAATAATCCGGTTTCCGTCTATGCGGCGACAAAGCGCTCGGCGGAGCTGCTGGCCTACTCCTATGCGCACGTCCACAAGATCGCTTCGACCGGCCTGCGCTTCTTCACGGTTTATGGCCCCTATGGCCGTCCTGACATGGCGCCATGGCTGTTCACGGACGCCATTTCAAAGGGCGAGCCGATCAAAGTATACAATCACGGCAAGATGGCGCGCGATTTCACCTTCATCGATGATATTGTCAGCGGCGTGCTTGGTGCGGTGAACCGCATCCTGTCCAATCCGGCGCAAACCGCACCGGTCTACAATCTCGGTAACAACAATCCGGTGGCCCTGCTGCGCTTTATCGAAATCATCGAGCAGGCTGTGGGCCGCGAAGCCGTCAAAAAGTTCGAGCCAATGCCCCCGGCGGATGTCGAGCGCACCTATGCGGATATCGACCTTGCCACGCGCGATCTGGGCTTTTGCCCGAAGACGACGCTGGAGGAGGGTATTCCCCTGTTTGTTGAGTGGTTTCGCGGCTATAATGGCCGCTGACGCTTCCATTCCACACGCGGGGCAACCGATATAATGAGCGATGACCGCAAGCAAAGGGGATTCCGGCCATTGGCCGATCCCGCATCGGGCGTGCTCGATCCAGTCCTGCGCAAGCGCGCCGGGATCACGATAGAGCTTGTTCAGGCTTGGGAAGAAGTGGTTGGCCCCGCTCTTGGTGACCAGTCCCGCCCGTTGAAGCTCCTGTGGCCGCGCCGTGCGCATGAGGACGACCCGTTCCAGCCGGCGACGCTGGTGATTGCCTGCCAGGGGTTCACCGCCATGCGCATCCAGCACGAGACCGGTGAAATCATCAGCCGGGTCAATGCCTTTCTCGGCTTTGCCGCAGTCGGCCGCATCAAGATCGAGCAGAAGGCCATCACGCTGCCCGCGCCGAAGCGGCGTGCATTGCCGCCGGTCGATGCGGCAACCAGGGGGAAGATCAGTCGCGTCGTCGAAGCCATCGAGGACGATAGCCTGCGCGAGGCGCTGGAACGGCTCGGGCAAAGCATCCACGCGGAAAAGATCAAGCGCTGAAACACGTTCTGCCTGATTTTATCCCGTTCAGATCACGAAAAATTCAAAGACAGATGGCAAGCTCTGCCTTAAAGAGACTGCCATAGGGCTCTACGGAGTCAAACAACGCATAATCAACACCGGAGACAGGTGATCCTTATGACTGACATGCTGACACGCCGAAACATTCTGACCCTCGCGGCCGTATCGACGGCGGCGCTCGCTGTGACAGCGGGCAACCCGGCATGGTCAGAAGATGCGGCCAAGCCTGCCGCGACGCCGGTGCCCGGCGCCGTCAAGATCCCGGAATCCGCCGGGAAGGTCGATCAGGCCAAGCTGATGGAGCAGGGTCCGCTCAAGGATATCGTGATGGGCAAGGCCGACGCTCCGGTCACCATCATCGAATACGCTTCCATGACCTGCCCGCATTGTGCGCACTTCACCGTTGCCACGCTGCCGACGATCAAGGAAAAATACATCGATACGGGCAAGGCCAAGCTCATCCTGCGCGAATTCCCGTTCGATCCGCGCGCTGCCGCTGCCTTCATGCTCGCCCGCTGCGCCCCGGAAGACCGCTACTATCCGCTTGTTGATGTGCTGTTCAAACAGCAGGAACAGTGGGCCGCATCGGCAAATGCAGTAGAACCTTTGATGCAAATCTCCAAATTGGCCGGTTTTACACAGGAGTCGTTCAACGCTTGCTTGACGAACCAAAAACTTCTGGATGATGTGAATGCATCGCGTGACCGCGGAGCCAAGGATTTCGGCGTCAATGCAACGCCGACCTTCTTCATCAACGGCACGAAATATGCAGGAGCCCTATCGGTTGACGAAATGTCAGCGATTATCGACGGTCTACTCTGATAGCTGCCTGCTGAATTCAGGCGGACGCCTTGCCGCGTCCGCCCTTGCGGTTTTGTGCGGGAAGGGCCTCTGATGCGCTTCACGAAACTCCGACTCCTCGGTTTCAAATCCTTCGTCGAACCCGCCGAATTCGTCATTGAAAGCGGATTGACCGGCGTTGTCGGCCCCAATGGCTGCGGCAAATCCAATCTCGTGGAAGCCTTGCGCTGGGTCATGGGCGAAAGCTCCTACAAGAACATGCGCGCATCCGGCATGGATGACGTCATTTTCTCCGGCTCCGGCACGCGCCCGTCGCGCAATACGGCCGAAGTCACGCTCTTTCTCGACAATCACGACCGCAGCGCCCCGGCAACCTTCAACGATGCCGATGAATTGCAGGTGTCGCGCCGTATCGAACGTGAGGCGGGTTCGGTTTACCGCATCAACGGCAAGGATGCCCGCGCCAAGGACGTGCAGCTGCTGTTCGCCGACCAGTCGACCGGCGCCCGGTCGCCATCCATGGTCGGTCAGGGCCGCATTGGCGAACTTATCCAGGCCAAGCCGCAGGCCCGCCGGGCACTTCTCGAAGAAGCTGCCGGCATATCCGGCCTGCACACCCGCCGCCACGAGGCGGAACTGCGCCTGCGGGCAGCGGAACAAAATCTGGAGCGGCTGGAAGACGTCGTCGGCGAGCTGGAAACCCAGATCGAAAGCCTGAAACGGCAATCGCGTCAGGCCAATCGCTTCAAGAGCCTGTCGGCGGATATCCGCCGTTCCGAAGCGATCCTCCTGCATCTGAAGTGGGCGGTCGCCAAACATCAGGAGGCCGAGGCGCAGTCGGCTTTGTCTGCTGCGACATCAGGCGTTGGCGATTTCGCCCAGGTTCAGATGAACGCGGCCAAGGAACAGGCGATCGGCGCGCACAAGCTGCCGGATCTGCGTGAGGCGGAAGCCAAGGCTGCCGCAGCCCTGCAGCGCCTGACCATCGCCCGTTCGCAGATCGAGGAAGAGGCCCAGCGTATCCGTGCCCGCCAGTCGGAGCTGGAAAAGCGGCTGGCGCAGCTTACCGCCGATATTGCTCGCGAAGAGCAGATGGTGCGCGACAATGCCGATATTCTGGCGCGTCTCGACGCGGAAGAGCGTTCGCTCAACCAGGACAACGCCAATGCGGGCGAACACGAACTGGCAACCCGCGCCGATTTTGAACGGGCCGATGCCAAGCTCCGGGAGAGCGAAGCAGCCCTTGCCAAGGTAACGGCTGAACGCGCCGAAGCCACCGCCGAACGGGCGCAGATCGAGCGCAATTTGCGCGAAAGCACCGAACGCCGTGACCGCCTTGCCCGCCAGATGGGCGATGTGGAGCGCGATCTCTCCGCCATAACAGCGCAGATTGCGGCGCTTGCCGATCCCATCGAGAAGCAGGCGCTGGTTGAAACAGCCGAAGCCACGCTCGAACAGGCTGAGGAAGGCGCTTTGGCGGCGGAAGCGGCCGTCGAGACGGCGCGCCGCACGGAAGCGCAGTTGCGCCAGCCGGTGCAGGACGCCCGCAGCAATCTCAACCGCATCGAGACTGAAGCCCGCACCTTGGCCAATATGATCAATGTCGGCGGGTCGGACCTGTTTCCCGCCGTTGTCGAAGCGGTGAAGGTGGAAAAGGGGTTTGAAATCGCGCTCGGTGCGGCCCTTGGTGAAGATCTCGATGCCCCGCTGGATCGCAGCGCTCCGGTTTTCTGGGGCGATATTGATGGTGCCGGTGATGATCCCGCACTGCCAGCCGGGCTGAAAACCCTTGCCAGTGTCGTCAAGGCGCCGCGCCAGCTTGCCCGCCGTCTTGCCCAGATCGGCATTGTCGACGAGGCGGATGGCGCGCGCATTCAGGCATCGCTGAAGCCGGGTCAGCGGCTGGTCAGCCGTTCCGGTGCGCTGTGGCGCTGGGATGGCTATACGGCAAGCGCTGATGCACCGACACCGGCGGCACAGCGTCTGGCCCAGAAAAACCGCCTCGCCGAGCTGGATATCGAAGTTGTCGAAGCGACGAAGCGCCTGCGCGAGGCGGAAGCAGCGATCGCTGCGGCCGAAGCTGCTGTGCGGCAATCGGTCGAGAACGAGCGAATGGCTCGCGATCACTGGCGCGCCATGCAGCGCGCCGTCAGCGATGCGCGCGAGGCGCTTGCATCAGCCGAACGGGCTGCAGGCCAGCTTTCCAGCCGCCGCGCCGCTTTGGACGAGGGCAAGGCCCGCCTCGCCGAAACGCTTGAAGAAACACAGGAACAGTTCCTTGAGGCAGAAGACCGGCTCGCCCGCGCGCCGGATCTGGAAGAGGTCAATAACCGGCTCAGCCAGCTGACCACCGAAGTCATGACCGACCGGGCGGCGCTCGCCGAGACACGTGCCGTGCATGAGGGCTTGCGCCGCGAGGCCGAGAACCGCATGCGGCGGCTGGAGTCCATCGGTTTTGAACGCAGGAGCTGGAACGACCGCGCGCTGAATGCCGACCGCCAGATCGAATCTTTGACCGAACGGCGACAGGAAGCGGAAGAAGAATTTGCCGATCTGGTCGATGCGCCGGATGAAATTGCCGAGCGCAACCGGGCGCTGCTGTCGCAGCTCTCGCAAGCGGAAGCGTTGCGCAAGGAAGCCGGTGACCGCTTGGCTGTCGCCGAAGCACGCCAGCAGGAACTCGACCGTGCCGCCACCGATGCCATTCAGGCGCTGGCCACGGCGCGTGAAGGCCGGGCCCGGTCGGAAGAGCGCCTTGCTGCGGCACAGGAACGCCGTCATGACGCCGAAACCCGCATTGCCGAAGCCCTCAATTGCGCGCCGCATGAAGCGATGAAGCTGACCGGCCTTGGCCCCAACGATCCCTTGCCGGATGTCGATGCGACGGACCGCAATCTGGAACGGCTGAAGATCGAGCGCGAGCGCCTCGGTGCCGTCAACCTGCGGGCCGAGGAGGAGCAGGAAGAGTTGTCGGCGCGGCTTGAGGCGATTGTCAGCGAACGCGAAGACATCATCGAGGCGGTCAAGAAACTGCGCCAGGCGATCCAGAGCCTCAACCGCGAGGGGCGCGAACGGCTGCTTGCCGCGTTCGAAGTAGTGAATGCGCAGTTCCAGCGCCTGTTCACGCATCTGTTCGGGGGCGGCACGGCGGAGCTGCAATTGATTGAATCGGAAGATCCGCTGGAAGCCGGTCTTGAAATCCTTGCCCGTCCGCCCGGCAAGAAGCCGCAGACCATGACGCTCTTGTCCGGCGGCGAGCAGGCCCTGACCGCAATGGCGCTGATCTTTGCGGTGTTCCTGACCAACCCGGCGCCGATCTGCGTGCTGGACGAGGTGGACGCGCCGCTCGACGATCACAATGTCGAGCGCTTCTGCAACCTGATGGACGAAATGGCGGCATCAACGGAAACGCGTTTTGTTGTCATCACCCACAACCCGATCACCATGGCGCGCATGAACCGTCTCTTCGGTGTCACCATGGCCGAGCAGGGCGTCAGCCAGCTGGTGTCGGTCGATCTCCAGACCGCCGAGCAACTGCGCGAGGCGAGCTGATACCAGACTGCTTCAAGCTTGAAATGACGAAGGATTTCAAAGATTAACGCGGATTTACTCTGCTAATCGATTTGAATGGTGCAATGCAGCATTTTTTGGTGGTGCTTCACGAACCTATCGAATAGACCTTCTTCAGCGCTTTGCGGCGCGTGGACGGCGGCATGGGAGGCTGCAATGGTGAAGTGGGTTTACACATTCGGTGACGGCAAGGCGGAAGGCTCTGCCGGCGATCGCAACCTTCTGGGCGGCAAGGGGGCCAATCTGGCCGAGATGTGCGCACTCGGGCTGCCGGTCCCGCCCGGATTTACCATCACGTCCGAGGTCTGCAGCTGGTTCTATGACAATGGCCATCGTTATCCTGATGCGCTCGAAGCCGACGTCAAGAAGGCGCTTGGCCATATCGCTGCGGTGACGGGCCGCGATTTCGGCGACCCGTCCAAGCCGCTGCTGGTGTCCGTGCGTTCCGGCTCCCGCGCTTCCATGCCGGGCATGATGGACACCGTGCTCAATCTCGGCCTCAATGATCAGACCGTCGAAGCCATCGCCCGCGAATCCGGCGATCCGCGCTTTGCCTATGACAGCTACCGCCGTTTCATCCAGATGTATTCCGACGTGGTCATGGGGCTCGACCATTCGGTCTTCGAAGAAATCCTCGAGGATACCAAGGCCAATCTCGGCGTCGAGATCGATACGGCGCTCTCGGCCGACGACTGGAAGGGCATCATCGACCTTTACAAGGCCAAGATCGAGGAAGAGCTGGAAGAGCCATTCCCGCAGGACCCGGAAAAGCAGCTTTGGGGCGCGATCGGCGCTGTTTTCTCCAGCTGGATGAACACGCGAGCCATCACCTATCGCCGCCTGCACAACATCCCGGAAAGCTGGGGCACGGCCGTCAATATCCAGGCCATGGTGTTCGGCAATATGGGCGAGCGTTCGGCAACGGGCGTTGCCTTCACACGCAATCCGTCGACCGGCGAAAAGAAGCTCTATGGCGAGTTTCTCGTCAATGCGCAGGGCGAAGACGTGGTTGCGGGCATCAGGACGCCGCAGAACATCACGGAAGACGCGCGCATTGCCGCCGGTTCCGACAAGCCGTCGCTGGAAAAGCTGATGCCGGCCGCCTTTGCCGAATTCTGCGCCGTGTCGGACCGGCTGGAAAAGCATTACACCGACATGCAGGATCTCGAATTCACCATCGAGAACGGCAAGCTGTGGATGCTGCAGACGCGATCCGGCAAGCGGACCGCCAAGGCCGCCTTGAAAATCGCCGTTGAAATGGCAAATGAAGGCCTGATCACGCGGGAAGAAGCGGTTCTGCGTATTGATCCGGCTTCGCTCGATCAGCTGCTGCATCCCACAATCGATCCTTCGGCCAAGCGCAATGTCATCGGCAGCGGGCTTCCGGCATCGCCGGGCGCGGCGACGGGTGAGATCGTGTTCTCGTCGGAAGATGCCGAACAGCTGAAGTCGGAAGGCCGCAAGGCCATCCTCGTGCGCATCGAAACCAGCCCGGAAGACATTCACGGCATGCACGCCGCCGAAGCCATCCTGACCACCCGCGGCGGCATGACCAGCCACGCGGCCGTGGTGGCGCGCGGCATGGGCAAGCCCTGCGTCTCCGGTGCGGGTTCCCTGCGTGTCGATTACCGCAATGAAACCCTGCTGGCCGCCGGCGTGCTTTTGAAGAAGGGCGACATCATCACCATCGATGGCGGTATCGGCCAGGTGCTCAAGGGCGCCGTTCCCATGCTGCAGCCGGAATTCTCCGGCGATTTCGCCAAGATCATGGAATGGGCCGACACGACGCGCCGCATGAAGGTGCGTGCCAATGCCGAAACGCCGAATGATGCGCGCATGGCGCGCTCGTTCGGGGCCGAGGGCATCGGTCTTTGCCGCACCGAGCATATGTTCTTTGACGGCGAGCGCATCATTGCCATGCGCGAAATGATCCTGGCCGACAGCGAGAAGGGCCGCCGCGCCGCGCTCGACAAGCTGTTGCCGATGCAGCGCGCCGATTTCAAGGAGCTGTTCGAAATCATGAACGGCCTTCCCGTGACGATCCGGTTGCTTGACCCGCCGCTGCACGAATTCCTGCCGAAGACGGAAGAGGAAATCGCGGAAGTTGCGGCCGTCATGAATGTCAGCCCGGAGAAGCTGCGCGAGCGCACCGACAGCCTGCATGAATTCAACCCGATGCTCGGTCATCGCGGCTGCCGCCTCGCCATTTCCTATCCGGAAATTGCCGAAATGCAGGTGCGGGCGATTTTCGAAGCCGCCGTGCGGGCGGCGGAAGTCACCGGCGCCCCGGTCGAGCCGGAAATCATGGTGCCGCTGGTTGGCCTGCGTGCCGAACTTGATTTCGTCAAGGCCCGCATCGATGCGGTCGCCGCTGACGTGATGAAGGAAGCGGATATCAAGATCAATTACCTCGTCGGCACGATGATCGAACTGCCGCGCGCTGCGGTGCGTGCGCATTCGATTGCCGAGGTGGCGGAGTTCTTCTCCTTCGGCACCAACGATCTGACGCAGACAACCTTCGGTATTTCGCGCGACGATGCATCCGCCTTCCTGATGACCTATCAGATGAAGGGTATCATCCAGCAGGATCCGTTCGTCTCCATTGATGTGGACGGCGTCGGCGAACTGGTGCGCATTGCCGTGGAAAAGGGCAAGACAACCCGACCGGATATCAAGCTGGGCATCTGCGGTGAACATGGCGGCGATCCGGCTTCCATTCACTTCTGCGAAGAAACCGGCCTTGACTATGTCTCCTGCTCGCCGTTCCGCGTGCCGATCGCGCGCCTGGCGGCGGCACAGGCCTCGGCCAAGCAAAAATAGCGCCTCGGCCCTGCTGGCAGGGCCGGTGCCGCATTTTGGACGTGATCTGCGCGTGTATCTGCGGGCAATTCTCAAGATTGGTAAACACCGTGCGCTCAGCTTCTGCCATCATCGCTGCTCTTCTTCTCGTCACGCCTGCGGGGATCGCAACGGCCGGGGATCATCCGGCGCCATTCGTCGAGCCGAAGCTTTATATTGCCAAGGGCGGCGCCGCGGCGCCGCAGGTGGCCCTGACGCTGGATGCCTGTTCCGGGCAGACGGACCTGCGCATTCTCAATACGCTGGTCGAAAACCGCATCCCGGCAACGATCTTCGTCACCGCCCGCTGGATGCGGCACAATGCCGAGGCGCTTGCGGTCATGAAGGCGCATCCCGACCTGTTCGAACTGGAAAATCACGGCTTCAACCATATCCCGGCCATCGACAACCAGCCCACCATGTTCGGATTGAAGACGGCGGGCTCGGAAGCCGCCATCCGCAGTGAAATCCAGGGCGGTGTCGACGCCATGCTGAAAGCCTCCGTCGCCAAGCCGGTCTGGTATCGCGATGCGACCGCCCGCTACAGCGAAAACGGTATCCGCATCATCCATGAGATGGGCTACCGGGTGGCCGGTTATTCGCTCAATGCCGATATGGGTGCCTCGCTGATGGCCGGACTGGTGGAAAAGCGCATTGCCGCTGCCAAGGATGGCGATGTCATCATTGCCCATATCAACCAGCCGGGCCGGGTGGCCGGTGCCGGTGTTGCCAAAGGTGTTTTGGCCCTGCAGCAAAAGGGTTTTCGCTTCGTGCGCCTGCAGGATGTGACCGTTTCCGCGCAGCCGGTGCGCTCCGGGGTCTGATCAAACCGGCAGCGAAAGACCGCCGCCGGTTTTGCTTTCTCACAATCGCATTCATGCTGCTGTTATGGCAGCCGGAAAGCCGTGGCTTCGTGCCTGGACGGCCGCGATGAAGGCCAGGGCGAGCAGTACCAGCAGCACCCATGAGAACGAGGTGACGCCGGTTGTTTCCAGGAGGAAGCCGCCGATGATGCCGCCGCCGGCAATGCCGATGTTCCAGACAGTGACGATCATCGATTGCGCGACATCCGCCGCATCGCCCGCGGTTTTGGCCGATGCGGTCTGGAACAGGGTCGGCACGCCGCCATAGGTCACACCCCAGATGGCGAAGCTGAGATAGACCATCGTGCTGTTGGCGGACCAGATGGCAAGGAGTACGGCCGCCACGGCAAAGGCCGCGATGCAGATCAACGTGAGTTCGCGCAACCAGCGGTCGATCATCAGGCCGATCATCCAGGTGCCGAGAATGGCGGACAGGCCAAAGACGAACAGCACCTTGTCGATGCTTCCGGCGAGCCCGGCGGGAACCAGAAACGGCGCGATATAGGTATAGAGCACGTTATGGGCCACCACA
Source organism: Phyllobacterium sp. NPDC097923 (assembly GCF_044760925.1). Lineage (NCBI taxonomy): Bacteria > Pseudomonadati > Pseudomonadota > Alphaproteobacteria > Hyphomicrobiales > Phyllobacteriaceae > Phyllobacterium > Phyllobacterium sp. NPDC097923. Next base: position 812,060 of record NZ_JBIWBL010000001.1, read on the forward strand.
TAGGTCAGCGTGACAAACAGCACCGCCTTGACGCCGGGAATGGCGAAGACGCCGGAGATCGGCAATTGCCTGCCCGCTTCCTGGCCGGGAAAATCCGGCAATTTCCAGATGGTCCAGCCAACCAGCAGCACCGTCAGCCCGCTCATGATGCCGAATGTGTACTGCCAGCCGACAAACGCGCCCAGAAATGTCCCGGCGGGCACGCCGAGGGACAGCGCGACGGGCGCGCCGAGCATGGCGACGGCCATGGCCTTGCCTTTCATGTGGTCGGGCACCATGCGCCCGGCATAACCGGCAACCAGCGCCCAGAGCAGACCGGCAAAGACGCCCGCAAAGAACCGGGCGCCGAGCGTGAGCGTGTAGCTGGTGGAAACCGCCGTGATCGTGTTGACGATGGCAAATCCGGCGATGGCGCTGAGCAGCAGTGGCTTGCGTCGCCATCCGCGTGTGGCTGCGGTCAGCGGGATGGCGGCGATGAGGGAGCCGAGCGCGTAGATGGTGACAAGCTGGCCCACCAGCGATTCGGGCACTGCCAGACTGGCGCCCATCTGGGGCAGCAGGCCCGCCGGCAGCGCTTCGGTGAGGACGGTGATGAAACCGGCTGCTGCAAGGGCAAGCAGGCCGCTGAGCGGCAGCCGGAAGGAGGAGGCGGGAGGAGCCTCGTCCAGCGATGTTGTGATCGATGTCATGTCTTTGCCTGGTCAATAGGTAAGGGGTTGGGCAGGCGGAGAGGTGATGCCTTTACGGTGCAAAGCTTCACACCTGCGATGGGAAGCCGAACGTACTCATCTTCGCAAAACGGAAAAACAGGCTATAGTTCCTTTCACAAGCGACATTTTTGTCGGCAATGAAGAGGTGATGTCGATGGACAATCTGGGCTCATGGAATGCTTTCGTGCAGGCCGCCGAATACCGCAGTTTCGTGGCCGCCGGCCGCCACCTCGGCGTTTCCCCCTCTGCCATCGGCAAATCGATTGCGCGGCTGGAGGAACGGCTTGGTGCCCGGCTTTTTCACCGCAGCACGCGCAGCATCACGCTGACGCCCGAAGGCTCGCTGTTCCTGGAGCGGTGCCGTCGCATTTTCTGCGAGATCGAGGCGGCCGAACTGGAATTGTCGCAGGCCAATGAGGCGCCGCGCGGCAGGTTGCGTGTCAGCATGCCGATTGCGGACCGGTTGATGATGCCGGTGCTTTCCGCCTTCATGCGCGCCTATCCCGACATCGAGCTGGACATTGACTGCTCCGACCGGCTGGTCGATGTGATCGAGGACGGCTTCGACGCGGTCCTGCGCACCGGCGAGCCGAATGATTCGCGGCTGATGACCCGGGTGCTCGGCTCGTTCCGCAAGCGCCTCGTTGGATCACCGGACTATTTCGCGCGCATGGGAACACCGGAAGTGCCGGAGGACCTGACGCGGCATCATTGCCTGTTTTACCGCTATCCGACCACCGGGAAATTGCAACTCTGGCCGCTGTCCCGCAATGGCAGGGATGTGGAACTTGACCTGCCCGCGACCCTCGTCTGCAACACGTCGGCACCGCAGATCCACATGGCGCAGGAGGGGCTTGGCATCGCCTGCCTGCCGGATTTCACCATCATGGACGAGCTGCGGTCTGGAACGCTGGTCAGCGTTCTCGATGACTTCATCCCGTTTTCCGGCACGTTCCGCGTGCTCTGGCCGTCGAGCCGCTATCTCTCACCCAAGCTGCGGGTGTTCGTCGATTTCGTCGCCGAACACCTCGATCTTGCGCCGGTCAGGGGCTGAAGATCAACACGAGATAGACGAAGAAGATCATCAGATGCACCGCACCTTCGAGCACCGTCGTGCGCAGGCCGGAAAAGGTCAGGGTGCTGAGGATCAGTGTCACCGCCAGCAGGGTCATTTCGGTGGATGACAGGCCGAGAATGGCGGTCTGGCCGGTGAACAGGCTGATGGCAAGCACGGCCGGCACGGTCAGGCCGACGGTCGAGGTTGCCGCACCCAGGCACAGGTTGACCGCGCGCTGCAGCTCATTGCCGGAAACGGCGCGAAGCGCGGTGATGGCTTCCGGCGTGAAGACGATGGCGGCGATGAGCAGGCCACCAAGTGCGGTGGGCGCGCCGAAGCTGGCAATGCCATGGTCGAGCAGCGAGGCCAGGCTCTTTGACAGCAGCACGATCGGCAGGATGTTCAGGATCAGCAGCAGCGTGTGGCCGCCAATCGACCCGGCAGGTTTCGCATGCGGCGCTTCGGCCTCGGGCGATGCCTGCAGAACGTCTTCATCTCCCTTGGGATAAACGAAGAAGTCGCGGTGTCGTCCCGTCTGCAGCACAATGAAAATCACATAGAGGGCAATGGTGAAAATCGAGAAGAACACCGATTGAACCACGGTGAGGGAGCCATTGCTGGTGGAAACCGTGAAGTTCGGCAGGATCAGCGGGATGACCGTCAGCGGAATGATGACGATGAGATAGGATGCCGCGCCCTGCAGATTGTAGCCCTGCTGGCCGTAACGCAGCCCGCCGATGAGCAGGCCAAGGCCGACCACGCCGTTCAAAACGATCATCAGCACCGCGAACATCGTGTCGCGGCCGAGCGTCGGTGCATCCGAACTCAGCATCACGGCGCTGATCAGCACCACTTCGATGATGACGATGGAGAGGGTGAGAATGAGCGTTCCGAGCGGTTCGCCCAGCAGTTCCGCCAGTTCCTCCGCCTCATGCACGACGCCGAAGGCCGACCAGATGATGACGCCGAACAGCCAGACAAACAGAAACGAAGCTTTCATCACCGAACTCAGATCGGCCATCCAGCCATATCCGAAAACAAGAAAGGCACCCACAGTTGCCCAAGCTACAATCAGTCTGATCCATCCGGATATCATCGGCCCTCCTTCATCGGGTTGAGGTATCGTTTCGTCTTGCAGAACCTATACAGGAAATTATCGGCGATTTTACCGTTTTCTGACGCTTTATCAAAGATTTCGCTCTGCCAACCGATACTCGCTCATGCCTTGGCCGCTGCTATCACGCGCTTATGACGCAACGCTTGCTTGTGTCCGTGGTCCTGTCTGCCTAACTTGCTCCCGATGAGGAGCCCGCGGGCTCCCCCGACGGATTGCAAACACTCCAAGGAGAATGAAATGCAGCTTGGCATGATTGGGTTAGGGCGCATGGGCGCCAACATGGCGCAGCGCCTCATGAAGCGTGGTCACGCCCTCGTGGTTCACGACACCCGTGCCGAAAGCATGGCGGACCTGCAAAAACAGGGCGCGACCGGAACGGTCGTGCTGGAGGAGTTCGTCTCGCTTCTGGCCAAGCCGCGCGCCATCTGGCTGATGCTGCCCGCCGCCGTTGTCGACAGCGTTCTCGCCAAGCTCGTGCCGTTGCTCGAGGCGGGCGATATCCTCATCGATGGCGGCAATTCCTATTATCACGACGATATCCGCCGCGGCGGCGAGCTGAAGACAAAAGGCCTGCACTATGTCGACGTCGGCACCAGCGGCGGTGTCTTCGGACTGGAGCGCGGCTATTGCCTGATGATCGGTGGCGAAAAGGACGTGGTAGAGCATCTCTCGCCCGTATTCGCCTCGCTGGCGCCGGGCGGCAATGACCCGGCCGCGCCAGCCGTCGCTGCGCCGGGCAAGAGCACGGCGCCGCTCGGTTATCTGCATTGCGGCGCCAATGGTGCCGGCCACTTCGTCAAAATGGTCCATAACGGCATCGAATACGGTTTGATGGCGGCCTATGCGGAAGGCCTGAACATCCTGCGCAATGCGGATATCGGCCTGCGCTCGCATGAGGTGGACGCGGAAACCACGCCACTCCTGCATCCCGAGCATTATCAATACAGTTTCGACCTGCCGCAGATCGCCGAGGTCTGGCGTCGCGGCAGCGTGATAAGCTCCTGGCTGCTGGATTTGACCGCCGACGCCCTGAACGACGATCCGACCCTGTCGAATTTCCAGGGGCGTGTTTCGGATTCGGGCGAGGGGCGTTGGACGGCCATCGCCGCTATTGACGAGGCCGTACCCACGCCGGTTCTCAGCGCGGCGCTGCAGGAGCGCTTCAGCTCGCGCGGCAATGCCGACTTCGCCAACAAGGTGCTGTCGGCCATGCGCAGCGAGTTTGGCGGCCATGTGGAGAAACCCGCTTCCAAAACCTGAGGCCCCGTGCGCAGCTCCGCTCCGGTCCCGATAGGGGGCCGGAGCGGAGTTGTCCGTACATCGCGCTAGAATTTCGAACTATTGTTTTTGTATTTTGCTATTTGTTTAGACATTCTTCCTGGCGGAAGACGGGCATCCCGCATGTATTAATGCTGTGACAAAACGCCTATAGAATCGCCAAATCTGGTTTGGCGATTGATCATTCAATGGTGAAAACGGGATATGTTTTGTGTATTGCGAAATGATTTTTGTATTATTATAAAGCAATCCCGTAGTGCGGTTGGTCCAAGGTTTCAGGCCAGCAGTGCAACAGCGTCACATCATTTTGGAGATACTCATGACATCGAAACTCTGCAGTGGAGTCTTCGCGGCACTTATGTTCATGGCCGTTTTCATCGCATCGTCGGCCCATGCGGCAGACAAGCCGGGCTGCAAGGATTTCCCCGGTATCAAGCGCTTTGAAGGGTCATCGATCATGTTGTGCGATGCGCGCAACTTCGCGGAATATACCCTGCCGACCGGAAAGTGGGTCAAGAACGAGGATGACTCCGCCAAGTCGGATTTTGCCAGCAAGGAAGCACTGGAAGGCCGCCTCACGCAGAACGTCTATTCCGTCCCTGCCGGACCTTCCTCGGCCGAAGTGTTCCGCAACTACCTGAACGATCTGCAATCGGCGGGCTACAAGGTCCTGTTCCAGGCCAAGCAGGCCGACACCTATCAACTGGAGAACGTCTTTGGCGAAAAGGGCCCCGGCGGCCAGCTTTTCGGCTACAGCCCGGACGAGGCGCGTTATGTGGCGGCCGTCAAGGAAGAAGGCGGCGTCAAAACCTACATCGCGCTCTACGTCATCGAATTCGAGGATGGCTATGTGCCGGAATTCGATGCGGTCAAGGGTCAGGTTTATATCCGCCTCGACTCCCTGCAGGTCGGCAACCTGACCGACCAGATGGTCGTGGTGTCCGCCTCGCAGATCAGCAAGAGCCTCGATACGGCCGGCAAGGTTCTGCTCTACGGTATTCATTTCGACTTCAACAAGGCGTCAATCAAGCCGGAGTCGCGCCCGAGCCTTGATGAAATCGCCAAGTTCCTGAAGGATCAGCCGAACGAGAAACTCGATGTGGTTGGCCATACCGACAATATTGGCGGTGCTGACTTCAACATGCAGTTGTCGAAGGCGCGGGCCGATGCGGTTGTCGCCGATCTGGTCAGTACCTACAGTGTTTCGGCGAGCCGTCTCAAGGCGAAGGGAGAGGGCTTGCAGTCGCCTGTCGCATCGAATGACGACGAAGCCGGACGGGCCAAGAACCGCCGGGTGGAACTTCATCGCCAGTAGCACTGGCGCACTCTATGCGAGAACAGGAAAGGCGGCTCACGGAGCCGCCTTTTTGCTGTGCATGGCCGCCGGTCAGTTTGGCCGCACGCTGGCTTCCCGGTTGCAATCACCGCCGCAGGCGTCAGGTGAAACAAACTGCATGGTGAAGACCTGGCCGCCAATGCCCTGGGCAAGTTCCGGTGACAATGTCAGCGGCGTGCAATCTTTGACGGCGGAAATGGCCGCATCGATGAATGATTTGCGCGCCGCCGCATCATTGCCCGGAAAATCGATGGCAGCCGTTCGCGGCGGGCCGATCAGCGAGCCGTCGCGCTTGAAGCTGAAACGGAGTGTCACGGTGGATTTTTGTGCCCCCTCCGGCGCAGTCCAGCAGGCATGAAGCGCTTTGCCAACATCATCCATGGTGGTCAGCGGGCCGGCCATCACGGAGGGAGTGGTGGAGAGCGTCATGGCGAGTGCCAGAGACAGGTGATTGAGAAGCTGTGTCATGATCCCAGTTGCTCCTTTTGAATGTCCAAAGACGGTGCACTTGAGTCCAACGATAGAATACCACCAAAAGCCCATTTTAGTGAGTAAAAATACTATCTAAGGTTGAACATTACTGGGGTAATTGCAGTATTGTCTGGGATATCCGGGTTTAAACACGCACATGTGATGGTGGATGGCCCTTTCGGGCTGTTTTCACCATCCCATTACTTTGAAAAACCTATGCGGCCTTGATCGGGCGCGGTCCGATATACCGCGATTGCGGGCGAATCAGCCGGCCATGTTGCGTCTGCTCTCTTGCATGGGCGATCCAGCCGCCGACCCGTCCCATGGCGAAGACGCTGGTAAAGCTGTCCCTTGGAAAACCAAGCGTTTCCAGCAGCAGTGCCGTATAGAATTCCACATTGGTCTTGAGCGGGCGGTCGGGTTTGCGGCGGGCGAGGATGCGCAGAGCCGCCGCTTCGACGCTCTCCGCCAGCTTGAAGCGGCCCGCACCGTGATTGCCCGTTCCAGCCAGCCGCCGCAGCGCCTGCATCAATGCATCCGCGCGCGGGTCGCGCACCCGGTAGATGCGATGGCCGAAACCCATCAGCCGCTCGCCGTCGTCCAGTGCCCTTTCCAGCCAGGTTTCGGCGTTGTCGGGTGTGCCGATGGCGTCGAGCATGTCGAGAACCGGCCCCGGTGCACCCCCATGCAGCGGGCCCTTGAGCGCGCCGAATGCGGCCAGCACGGAGGACACCAGTCCCGCATGGGTGGATGCCACCACGCGTGCCGCGAATGTCGAGGCGTTCATGCCGTGGTCACTGACCGTAACGAGATAGGTATCGAGTGCGGCGGCTTCCTGCGGTGTGACAGTTCGGCCGTGCAGCATGTGCAATATATCCGCGGCGTGGCTGAGCGCGATGTCGGGCGCGACAGGTGCCTGGCCGTTCTTCAGCCGGATGACCGCCGGGGTGAACACTGCGGGAGCCGCGATCAGGCGCAGGGCGGTGGCAAGGTCATCGCCATCAGCAAATTGGGCGGTCAGCGCGCGCACCGCATCGGTGACCGGCAGTGCGAGCAAGGGCGCGGCAGCATCGGGTATCATGCGGAAAACCTCCTGACGGGCCAGGCCGATGCGCGTGCGCAGTCCGTCCGCGTCGAGCTTCTCGTCAAAGGCATCCGACAGCAGCAGCGCCAGCAATTCCTCATAGGGGACAACGCCGGCCAATTCATCCAGCGACCGGCCGCGAATGATCAATATGCCCCCCAGCCCGTCAACATCCGACAGCGTGGTTTCCGTGGCGACAACATCATCAAGACCGTTTTTCATGGCAAACTCCAGTTTTTGTTTCCGCCACAGGATGAGGTGCGCTATGATTGACGTCAATCTTGACGTAAATGATCAATGTGAGGTTCCATGGCGTGGTTGACGGCATCGCAGGCCCTGGCGGCCCTTGGCGTCCAGCCGCAGACCCTTTACGCCAATGTCAGCCGGGGGCGCATTCAGGCCAAGCCCGATCCGCAGGACCCGCGCCGCAGCCTTTACAAGAGCGAGGATGTGAAACGCCTCGCCGGACGCAAGGCCGGGCGGCGCACGGTGGCCAATGTCGCCGCCGAGGCGATCGGCTGGGGCGATCCGGTCCTGCCGTCGAGCATCTCGACCATTGCCGACGGGCGCCTGTGGTATCGCGGCAGGGATGCGTCCGCATTGGCCGCCACCTCGACACTTGAAGAGATTGCAGCGCTGTTGTGGGAAGCGGCGGAAATCACCGCATCGCCTTCCGCCCACGATATGCCCAGGCCCGCCCGCCCGCTGGAGGCAGCGATGATTGTCCTTGCCCGGCGTGCCGCAACGGACCTGCCGGCCCATGGCCGCTCGCGAGCCGTGCTGGTTGCCGAGGCATCCGGTGTCTTTGCGGACGTCGTTGCGGCGATGCTTGGCACCGGCAGCGCCGCCAATCACGCCGTTCACATCCGACTGGCCCATGCCTGGAATGCGCCGGAAGCGGAAGACTGCATCCGCCGGGCGCTGGTTCTGCTGGCCGATCATGAGCTCAATGCCTCGACCTTTGCGGCCCGCGTCGCCGCCTCGACCGGAGCGCCGCTGTCGGCCGGCATGCTCGCCGGTCTTGCCGCGCTGACCGGGCCGCTGCATGGCGAGGCCTATCTCAGCGTGCAGGCGCTGGTCCGGACCGCACAGGCCACCGGCGCAGGTTTTGCGATACGCGAACTGCTGGCCCAAGGCAGGGCCATTCCTGCCTTCGGGCACCCGCTCTATCCCCATGGTGACCGGCGCGCCACGGCGCTGCTGGCACAGTTCGAACCGGGCGCCATCTATCGGCAGATTCGCGAAACGGCAGAGATGCTGACCGGCGAGCAGCCCAATATTGATTTTGCCCTTGCCGCCATGACGGATGGCTTTGGTCTGCCTCCATCGGCACCCGTCATTCTCTTCGCCATTGCCCGCTCCGTCGGCTGGATTGCGCATATTCTGGAACAACAGTCGATGAACCAGCTGATCCGCCCGCGTGCCCGTTACACCGGCCCGCCCCTGTCTCTGTCCTGAACCGGCAATCGCCCATGAAAAAATTCAGGCGATATGTCGATACCGGTAAATCCCGCGCGTCGTGTCATCGGAGCGAGGGTTTACCAACGACCGGACCATCCGGCCGCCCGGCATCCGAACCGAAGGAGAAACGACAATGCGATTCATGATTCTGGTGAAGGCAACGAAAGATTCGGAAGCCGGCGTCATGCCGCCGGAGGAACTCTTCAGCGCCATGGCCGATTATCACGAACAGCTGGCGAAAGCCGGAGCGCTGCTGGACGCCAATGGCCTTCAACCCACCGCAAAGGGCTGGAAAATCCGGTATTCCGGCGGCAAGCGGACCGTGATCGACGGGCCGTTCGCCGAAGCCAAGGAACTGGTGGCGGGCTATACCATCATTCAGGTGAAGACGCGTGAGGAGGCGATTGAATGGGCCAACAGGTTTCCCAACCCGCATCCGGACGGCGGCGAGATCGAAATCCGGCAGATGTTCGAACTCGAAGATTTCGGCGAATTCGAAGCCATCGACCGCTTTCGCGACATGGGCGCCGGCCAGAACAAGTAAGCCGCACGTCGCGATCTTGCGCGACGGCCTCGAAGGTGATGTGATCGGCCCTTATGACGACCGCCGCCGAAACCCATCGTGCCATCGAAACCGTGTGGAAAATCGAGCAGGCCCGGATCATTGCCGGGCTTGCGCGCATTGTCAGAGACGTCGGGCTTGCCGAAGAACTGGCGCAGGAGGCACTGATCGCCGCACTGCGCCACTGGCCATCGGAGGGTATCCCGCGCAATCCCGCCGCATGGCTGATGGTCACCGGCAAACGCCGGGCCATCGATCATTTCCGCCGCACCAAGATGCTGAAGCGCAAGCACGGGCAGTTAGGCTATGACGCGGAAATCGAACAGGCCGCCATGCCGGATTTCGATACGGCACTGGACGACGACATCGGCGACGACATGCTCAGCCTCATCTTCACCGCCTGCCACCCCGTGCTATCGGCCGAGGCGCGCACGGCGCTGACGCTGCGCATGATTGGCGGGTTGACGACGGAGGAGATCGCCCGCGCCTTCCTGACACCTGAAGCCACCGTTGCCCAGCGCATCGTCCGGGCCAAACGCACGCTGTCGGAGGCGAATATTCCCTTCGAGGTGCCGCGCGGCAAGGACCGCACGGAGCGTCTCGCCTCGGTGCTTGCCGTGCTCTACCTGATTTTCAACGAGGGCTATTCGGCCACCGCGGGAGATGATTGGATCAGGCCGCAACTGGCACAGGAAGCCATGCGGCTCGGGCGTATCCTTGCTGATCTGATGCCGGATGAACCGGAGGTGCACGGGTTGATCGCGCTCATGGAAATTCAGGCCTCGCGCTTTGCCGCGCGGGTCGGGCCGTCAGGCGAACCGGTCCTGCTGTTCGACCAGAACCGCGCGCACTGGGACCATCTGCTGATCCGGCGCGGGTTGGCGGCACTGGAGCGGGCCGAAAGGCTGGGCACCGTCTACGGCCCCTATGGCCTGCAGGCGGCCATCGCCGCCTGCCATGCACGGGCGCGAACCGCCGAGGAAACCGACTGGGTCCGGATCGCCGCGCTCTATGAGCAGCTGGCAAAGCTCATGCCATCGCCTGTCGTCGAGCTCAATCGGGCGGTAGCGCTTTCCATGGCTTTCGGTCCGCAAGCCGGGCTCGACCTTATTGACCAGCTGACTGGCGAGCCGTCCCTGCAGGCCTATCATCTCCTGCCAAGCATTCGCGGCGACCTCCTGCTGAAACTCAATCGGCCGGATGAAGCGCGGGCTGAGTTCGAGCGGGCCGCAAGTCTCACGCGCAATGCCCGCGAGCGCACAATCCTGTTGGAGCGCGCGGCTTCCTGTGCCTAGCGCTGCAATGAGAGCTTCATGCCCTCATGGCTGGCGACAAATCCCAGTGCTTCGTAGAAACGCGCCGCGTCGGGCCGCGTCTTGTCGGTGGTAAGCTGCACCAGCCCGCACTGGCGTTGCCGGCAGGTGTCAATGGCCCATTCAAACATGCGGCGGCCAAGCCCGCCGCGCCGGTGCGTTTCGGCAATCCGCACGCTTTCGATCTGCCCGCGCCACATGCCGGTGCGTGATAATCCGGGGATGAAGGTGATCTGGGCGCAGCCGACAACCAGTCCTCCGTCTGCCGCCACGACCAGAAGCTGGTTCGGGTCGCTGTCGATGGCGGCAAAGGCCGAGCAGTAACGCGCATCGACCGGATCGGAGATCACCTCGCGCCGGCTGCCGAGCGGATCATCGGCCAGAAGCGCGACAATGGTGGGGAGATCGGCGCTGGTGGCCTTGCGGATGAGGGGTTCGGTCAACACTGGTCTCCTACCTGAAAACGATTGCACGAACCACGCACCACGTGTTGGCAATCCGCTTTAATACATCTCATTCCACAGTATCAAATCCAACCCCTGTCAGATGCTCCGACATATCCCACAGCTTCGCCGCCACGGTGGTATCTTTGGCCTGGGGCATGACCTTGGCCGGTTCTGGCGGTCCCTTCAGTTCATAGAACCAGTTCGGGCCGTAGTAGCCGCTGCCGGTTGCGGCAGGAGAGGTGGCGGCGAACAGCGTCGGCAGCGAACCGTCGGCAGCGGAATGGCTGGCAAAGGGTTGCATCAGCATGCTGACTCTGGATAGGAGCCCGTTTGTGCCGGGGCCGTTGGAGATGAGTTCGGTACGGGCATAGCCGGGGTGCGCCGCATTGCTCATCAGGCCCCACCCGGCGGTATCGCTGCGGCGTTGCAACTCGAACGAGAACATCAGCATTGCCAGTTTCGACTGGCAGTAGGCCGGCCACGGCTTGTAGGTCTTTTGCCATTGCAGATCGTCGAAATGAATTTTGCCGCTGCGATGGGCAAGGCTGCTCAGATTGACCACGCGCGGCCGGTCCCCTCTGATCAGCAGGGGCAGCAAATGTGCCGTGAGAGCGAAATGACCGAGATAATTCGTACCGAACTGCAACTCAAAGCCGTCGCCGGTCGCCTGCCGGGTGGGCGGCGTCATCACGCCAGCATTGTTGATCAGCAGGTCCAGGTTTTGACGCTGCTCCCGCATACGGTCGCCGAAGGAGCGCACCGATGCGAGGCTGGCAAGGTCGAGTTCCTCGAAACGGATGTCCGCGCCAGAAACAGCGGCCTTGATCTGCGCCACCGCTGCAGCGCCCTTCTTGCCGTTGCGGCCGGCAAGAATGATCTCCCCGCCTGCGCGGGCGAGGGCCAGTGCCGTTTCGTAGCCAAGGCCACCGGTACCGGTGACAATGGCGGAGCGGCCACGCTGTGAGGGAATATCCGAAAAAGTCCAGTCTGCCATGATGCGCACTCGCGTTGATGATCGTAGGCATTAAATATGCACTCAGTGCAAATTTGCAAGTAGGGCAATTATTTGCCATAAGATGCGCCGGAGACAGACATGACGGACACCCTATCAACCCAAGAAGGATTGCGGGCACGCAAGCGGCGTGAGACTCGCCAGCGCATCGCCGAGGCGGGACTGCGCCTGTTCCTGAAAGACGGTTTCGAGGCCACGACGCTGGATGCCATCGCGGCGGCCGCTGATATTTCACGCCGGACGTTTTTCCATTATTTCAGCTCCAAGGAAGAGGTCGTCAACGCGTTCGAAAGCAGCACCGATGAGGCATTCCGGGCGGCCATTGCAGACGAGCCTCTTAATGAAGCGCCGCTCGATGTCGTCCGCAACGCCTTTCTCAAGGTCATAGCGAGCTACGAAACCAAACAGGCGATCGCCATCGACGGCCTGTTGCGCTCGACGGAGGCTTTGTGTGCCCGCAAGCAAGCCAATTATCAGCGCAAGGAGCAGATGCTGTTCGACGCGTTGAGCGAGCGCTGGCCGGAACCGGAGAGGCGGGCGGGCCTGCGGCTGGTGGCCATGGTCAGCGTCGGCGCGCTACGGCTGGCGGCGGAAACGTGGAGCGCCGAGCAGGGGCGACGTCCTCTGGCGGACTATCTGCAAGAGGCATTTCACGGTTTGCGAACCGAAATCGCCACCTGACCAATCCGGCAGCGTCACCAAAACTTCACGGAACAGTCAAACGGCAGAGACGCGCGGCACCTAATCCTGGGGGCTCGATCCACGCACTCGAACCTCAGGTGAACCCCATGCGACCCCTCTTTGCCGCTCTGCTCTGCGCTTCCTTTCTGGTTCCTGCCTCGGCCCTGGCCGCGGATCAGGAATTCAAGGCGAAACTCGTCTCCCATGCCATCCTGCCGGCCAACACGATCATCAAGGCACCGGATGATGCGCCGGAACACCTGAAGACCTCGGGCAAGTTCACCACCGCCGACCGCAAGCGGGCGGAAGGTCTGGCGACCGTTCCAGGCAAGGACGGCGTGCGGCTGACCGGACTTAGCCTGCCGTTCGATGGCCAGCCGGTGCAGGGCTTTTCCGGTATCAAGGCGGTCGGTGACGGCACCTACTGGTCGCTCTCCGACAACGGCTTCGGCACCAAGCTGAATTCGCCCGATGCGATGCTGATGCTGCATCACCTCGCCTTCGATTGGGACAAAGGCACGGTCGAGCGCAAGGAAACCGTGTTTCTGCGCGATCCGGACAAGAAAATCCCGTTCCCGATCGTCATGGAAGGCAGCGATACCCGCTATCTCACCGGCAGTGATCTCGATGTCGAATCGATCCAGCCTGTCGCCGACGGCTTCTGGATCGGCGAAGAGTTCGGCCCCTATCTCGTCAAGGTGACCAGCGACGGCAAGATCACCGACGTCATCGCCACCAAGGTCGGTGATCGCGCCGTCCGTTCGCCCGACAATCCGGCCATCACCCTGCCGGCCAATCCGACGCTGAAGAACCCGGCATTCAACCTCAAGCGTTCCGGCGGCTTTGAAGGGCTGGCGCAGTCAAAGGACGGCAAGAAACTCTACGGCCTGCTCGAAGGCCCGCTGTTCGGCGATGATGGCGTGGTGGAAAAGGTTGACGGCCAGCCGGCGCTGCGCGTCATCGAATTCGATGTCGCATCGAAGAACTGGACCGGCCGCAGCTGGCTCTATCCGCTGGCACCGGGCGGCGAGGCGATCGGCGATTTCAACATGATCGACGACACGACGGCGCTGGTGATCGAACGCGACAATGGTGCGGGCACCGCGGCCAAGGCCTGCGCCGACCCGAAGACGCCAAAGCCCGATTGCTTCGATGCACCGTCCAAGGTCAAGCGCATCTACAAGATCGAAATGACCGACCAGAATGTGGGCGCTGCCGTGCGCAAGATCGGCTACATCGATCTTCTCAACATTGCTGATCCTGACAACAGGAAGCGCCAGGGCGGCGGCGAGGGCTTTTACGACATGCCGTTCGTCACCATCGAGAATGTCGACGTCGTTGATGCCAGCCACATCATCGTCGGCAACGACAACAACCTGCCGTTCTCGGCCGGACGTGCCGTCGACAAAGCCGATGACAATGAATTCGTCCTGCTGGAAGTCGGCGATTTCCTCAAGGCACGCTGAACCGTATAGGGGCGGCGCAAGCCGCCCCGTCTCTTTTTGAGAAATTAGCTTATTGCGCGCAGATTGTTCTTCGCGACGTGCTCTTCCGTATCGGCCAATGCCAGCTCAAAGCGGTTGAAGAGCTCGTTCAGCTCCGCTTCCGTGATGATCATCGGCGGGCAGAAGGCGATGGAATCGCCGATGGCGCGCAGCACCGCGCCGTGACCTTCGAGGAAGCGGGCGAGCTGTGCGCCGACGCCGTGTTTCGGATCGAAGGAACGTTTGGTTGCCTTGTCGGCCACCAGTTCCACCGCGCCCATCAGGCCGGAATTGCGCACTTCGCCGACCAGCGGATGATCGATGACCTTCTTCAGGCGTGCTTCGAAGGTCGGCGTCAGGCTGCGCACATAGTCGACGATGTTGCGGCGCTGGTAGATCTCGATGGCCTTGACCCCGAGCGCGCAGCCCAAGGGATGGCCGCCATAGGTGAAACCGTGGCCGAATGTGCCGATCTGGGCGCTGTGATCCACATAGGCCTGGTAGACGTCTTCGGGAACCAGCACGGCGCCGAGCGGTGCATAGGCCGACGTCAGCTGCTTGGCCGCCGAGATGGTGGTCGGCGTCATGCCGACGGCCTGGCTGCCCCACCAGTGGCCGGTGCGGCCAAAACCGTTGATGACCTCGTCGGCAATGATCAGAATATCGTGCTCGCGCAGGATCGGCTCGATGGCGGCGAAATAGCCCGATGGCGGCACCAGCACGCCGCCTGCACCCATCACCGGCTCGGCGATGAAGGCGGCGATGGTGTCGGGGCCTTCGCGTTCAATCATGTCGCGCAGCGAATCGGCAAGACGCGCCACGAATTCCGCCTCGCTTTCGCCTGCCTGGCCGAAGCGGTAGTAATGCGGGCAGTCGGTGTGCAGGATGCCTTCCACCGGCAGATCCCAGCCCTTGTGGTTATAGGGCAGGCCGGTCAGCGACGCGGCCATGATGGTCACGCCATGATAGGCCTTGACGCGCGAGATGATCTTTTTCTTCTTCGGGCGGCCCAGCGCGTTGTTGTAGTACCAGGCGAGCTTGACCTGTGTGTCATTGGCTTCGGAACCCGACGAGGTATAGAAAACCTTGGAGATCGGAACGGGCGCGATTTCCTTGAGCTTTTCGGCAAGCTCGATCGCCGGTTCCATGCCCTTGCCGCCGAAGAGGTGGTAGTAGGGCAGGGTGCGCAGCTGCTCGGTCGCAGCGTCGATCATTTCCTCGTCGCCGAAGCCGAGACCGGCGCACCACAGGCCCGCCATGCCCTCGATATATTCCTTGCCCTGCGTGTCATAGATATAGACCCCCTTGGCATGGCCCATCACCAGCGGTCCTTGATCCTGCAATTTATGGAGGGGGGTATAGGGATGCAGGATCGAATCGATATCGCGCTGCTGGACATTTGTAAGGGGGCGGCTGCTCGCCATTTCATGACTCCATTTTGATGGGATGGGGCGAGCTTAGCCAGACTTGCCGGAAAGAGCAAAGCGGCTTCCAAAAGAAAACGTCGCCTGCGTCGTTATTCCGGGCGAAGGCCCTTCATTACGGCCGCATAATCCTTGCCGAGCCGGGTGAGCAGCGTGGTTTCATCATCTTCGGCCGAAACGGTGAGGCTGGTGCCGTCATTGCCGAGCATGACGAAAACGAGCTGGTCGACGGCACCGTCCGACAAGGAAATGGCCGCAATGCGCTGTTGGTCCCCGTCTTCCGGCGCGCGAATGTTGAAAACAACCTCCCCGCCGACGAGGGTTGCGGCCTTCTGCAAAACGCCTTCGAAACCGTCGGCAACAATATCCTGTGCGCCAAGCGCCAGTTCGATCTCGACAACTTCAAGCGAAACCGCTTTGCCAGTCTCAGGCATTCTATCCGGCCTCGTCATTTTGCGTTGTAAAAGCGGCTTGCTTGCCCGCCTTCTATCCTGCCCTGAATCACCGGGGCGATGATGTCAGCTATGTGACAGCCGATCTACTCATAAAGTGTAAACGGTTGAGATGGTTCGGTGGTGTGGCCAGTTGCTGGATATTACCGGATTTTGCGCTAAGGTGTCATCAGAGCTTCATGCACTGCGGGCATTCATGTGCCGTTGCCCATATTCAAACTCAAAAACCGATTTCATATTTAGACACTGCATTTTCAGTCACGCATTCATTAACCGGAGGGGATTTTGAAACCTCGATTTTTTCTATTGCTCCCATTGCTTTTTCTCGCCGCGTGTTCCGATACGGGACAACCCGACCCAAGTATCGTCTCAGCATCGACATTTGACGCGGCACAGTTCGACGAGCTGAAGAGCCAGATTGCTGCGCTTGCCAACCAGAACGCCGGTTTTGCCGCGGATTCAGCCGAAATGAGGCGGCTTCAGGATGAGATCAGCCATCTGAAAGCTGCCGAATCTGCTCGCTTGCAGCCTGCTGCCGAGGTTTGTCAGTAAGTCGTTCGATCCAAAAAAGATAGTTATTTCAATATTTTATTATTTCAGGAAGCTACTATGGACAGACGCGATTTTATCAAGATGCTCGGCATGGCCGGCATCAATACCGCCGCTTATGCTGCATGCTCCGCCTATATGCAGGAGGCTTTAGCCAGTTCAACTGTTGTGGA
This sequence comes from Phyllobacterium sp. NPDC097923, assembly GCF_044760925.1. Classification (NCBI taxonomy): domain Bacteria; kingdom Pseudomonadati; phylum Pseudomonadota; class Alphaproteobacteria; order Hyphomicrobiales; family Phyllobacteriaceae; genus Phyllobacterium; species Phyllobacterium sp. NPDC097923. The sequence continues at coordinate 828,670 of NZ_JBIWBL010000001.1, forward strand.
AGATATGCTGAGCGCTTCGGCGCACTGCCGGAAAGGCTCGCTGGCAGATATCGAGCATGTGGTCATTCTGATGCAGGAAAACCGCTCCTTTGACCATTACTTCGGTACATTGCGCGGTGTGAGGGGTTTCGGCGATCCACGGCCTCTGAAATTGAAAAATGGGGAACTGGTCTGGCATCAGGCACAATCTGATAGTTTGGCGCAGAAGGTAAAGCCGTATCAACTGTCCAGAGGCACCATGACTGATGAGGAAGGCGCAGCCGGTGGTGTTTTTCTGCAGGACCCAGCCCATGATTACAAGAGCGGTCTTGCCGCGTGGAACATGGGTCTCATGGACAAATGGATTCCCCAGAAGGGTATTGTGTCTATGGCCCACTATAGCGAAAAAGATATTCCACTGTATTTCAAGCTGGCAAAAGCCTTCACCATTTGCGATGCCTATTTTTGTTCGCACAATGGACCGACCGACCCGAACCGCAGCTATCTCTGGACCGGCACGTGCAACGGCAGGACCTCCAACGAATATTTCAGTGGCAATACCAAAGCGGACGACGATGCTTCAAGGCCGAACTGGAAATCCTACCCCGAAAGATTACAGGAGCTAGGTGTCGATTGGAAATTCTATCAGGACGGTCTCACGAAAACAGATGATGCTTTTTCTGGAAACTACGGGGACAACACCCTTGAATATTTTAAACAGTTCAGAGTGAATAAAACCCGTCTTCTTGATAAGAGTTCGATCTACGACAAAAACCAGACCGTAAATTCTGTATTGCGGGCAGAGGTCAATACGAAGTCGCAGTTCGAGCAGGACATCATTGACAATAAGCTCCCCGCCGTTTCATGGATTGTTGCCCCAGAAGCTTTTTCCGAACACCCGAAATATCCGCCGCATTTTGGTGAGTATTATCTGCATGAAATATTGCGCGCGCTCGTCGCCAACAAGGAAGTCTGGCACAAGACGGCGCTGATCGTTACATATGACGAAAACGGCGGTTTCTTCGATCATGTGCTGCCACCGGCTCCCCCTGCAAGGAACAATGGCGGTGTAGTCTCGCGCGGAATAACGCTGCCACTCTCGGATAAGCCGCGCACTTTTGACACCGAATATTCCGCCGACGGGGGTACAGTCATCGGCATGGGTATGCGTGTTCCAGCGCTAGTCATTTCCCCATGGAGTTCGGGTGGCCGTGTCTGTTCGGAGGTTTTCGACCATACTTCTGTCATCCGGTTTCTCGACGTGTGGCTCAGGGCCAGACGGAAGGAATTGAAGGACATGCCCGTCTTTTCAAACATCTCGTCCTGGCGGCAGGCCATTGCCGGGGATTTGACCAGCGCGTTTGATTTTGCCCGTGCGGACGTCAAGCCTATGGATGAAATGGCTAACGGAATGCAGCCCATGAAAATTTTCTCGGGCCGCGAACGAGAAACCGCGCGCAATACGGTTGCTTTTAAGCCAACGGTTGCTGACGTAAATGCTGACCCTGAAAACGGCAGGCCGATCCCGGCGAAGCAGGATCGTGCAGGCTGCGATCTCTTGCCGATTGGTTATGATTTTCAGGTTTTCGGTAGCCGCGACGCGGGTCCTCCAAAAGGGTTCAGGCTTACCTTCAAGAATTATGGCAAACTTGGCGCCGCCTTCACCGTTCTATCTTACGACCGAACGGATCAAGGCTGGTTTTTTAGTATTGAGGGTGTGAAATCCGAGGATTCGCCGGTCATCGTGTCGGATAGTTGGTATCTGAAGGATTCGAAGTTGCCCGGCTGGGTTGAAGGCGATTACTCTTATTCGGTTCATGGACCCAATGGTTATTTGGCCGAATTCCGTGGCAGCGCAGAAAATCCACTGCACACAGCGTTTCCCGATTTTGTTGACATAAGTCCGTCTGCGGATGGAAAAACCATGAAATTCGCCTTTGCAACATGGCCCACGGCCAACGGGAAACTGAAAATGATCAATGCTTATTATCCCGATGAAAAGCCGACGATTGTTTCCAATGGCACCGACAGGGTTGACGTTGCCACAAAGGACGGCTGGTACGATGTTTCCTTCGTCGATGCGGTGAACACGGACAGTAAGTATCTGCGCCGCTATGCCGGGCATATTGAAACCGGCAAAATGAGCCGGACCGATCCGGCCATCGGGATGATCTACGACGAGGTGGCGCGGGTCTATATCCCGGCTGTGGTCTAGCGGGCAGGAGCCATGGCAATGGCAGGCGCCACGAGGCCTGCCGTTCCAATGCTTGTCTCACCGGGGAAATACGGTTAGCTGTTCATGTCCGTCACAGACCAGCCATATCGGGATTCCATGCGACACCACATCCGACGCCGCCAATCGATTTCCGCCAAATGGTCGGTGCGGATCGCGTTCCTGTCGGCCATCCTGTTTGTCCTGTCCGGCCTCGGGCACCGCTTCGAGCGGATCGAAACACCCGAGTTTCTCTGGCTGCTCGCCATCGTGGCGGGCCTCGCGGTGCTGGCGCTGCTGCTCGGCATCAAGGGATTCACCAGCCTGTGGCGCCGTGGCGACCGCGGCGGCCCGTCCGCCTTCTGGGGCGCGGTAATCGCGCTGGTGGTCCTCGGGCCCTTTGTCGTGACGGTCTATCAGGCGATGGCCCTGCCGGCGATCTATGACGTGTCGACCGACGTCACCGAGCCTCCGGCGCTGTTTGCCCTGGCCGGTCAACGGACGGACCGCATGAACCCGCTGGTCAACGATCCGCACAGCCGTGCCCTGCAGGCCAAGGCCTATCCCGAAGTGACGGGCCGGCGCTACGAAGGCTCGCCGGACCGCATTCTCGATGCCGCCGTGACGGTGATCACCAACAATGGCTGGACCATCATCGATCAGAAGGGCGTGCCCGGCGACGACGAGGAAATACTTATGGAAGTCGTGGCGCGGACCTGGCTGCTGGGCTTCACCAGCGACGTCGTCATCCGCCTGAGCGACGAGGGCGAGACCACCTATGTCGATATGCGGTCGGTCTCGCGCTACGGCATTCACGATCTCGGCGAAAATGCCGGCCGCATCGCCCAGTTCATGGCTGACCTCGATGCGCAGGTGCAGAATGCGCAGCCGGAGGAAGACACCACTCAGCCGGCCCAGTAGACGCCGTCGATGGAGGGGTTGCCTTCCGTATGCACCTTGCCGCGGGCAACGAGATCTTCCAGATGGGCAAGCATCGATAGCGCGGCAGCGCCGTGCAGGCGCGGGTCGGTTTCCCGGTAGATGACCTTGACCATGGCGGCGATCGTGCGGTCGCCCAGCTTGACCCGTTCGAGCACGGCGCGCTCGCGCATCTTGCGGTGGGCTTTCAGGCCGCGCACAAAAGTTTTCGGCTTGGTCACCGCACCGCCATGGCCGGGAAGATAGACCCGGTCATGCCGCTCAAGGAGCCGGTCGAGCGAAGCCATGTAGTCCGACATCGAGCCATCGGGCGGCGCCACGATGGATGTAGCCCAGGCCATCACATGGTCGGCGGAAAACAGGATGTCCGTTCCCTCAAGCCCGAACACCACATGATTGGCCGTATGGCCGGGCGTATGAATGGTGCGCAGGGCCCAGCCATCGCCTGCAATGACGGAATTGTCGGCGGCGGCGATATCCGGCACGAAATCATAGTCGCCGCTGGCATCGAGCAGGTTGACCTCGCCGATATGCAGCGGCCGGGCCGGGCGGTGCGGGCCTTCCGCCACCAGCGTCGCGCCAAGCTCGGCTTTCAAAACCGTTGCGAGCGGCGAATGGTCCCGGTGCGTGTGGCTGACAAAGATATGGCTGACCGGCCGCCCGGCGATGGCGCGCCGCAATGCCGCGTGGTGTGCATCGTCAACCGGGCCCGGATCGATCAGCGCCAGCGTATCGCGGCCGATCAGATAACTGTTGGTGCCGAAAAAGGTGAAGGGGCTGGGATTGTTGACCGTGATGCGCTTGATATCAGGCGCAATCTCGACGGCTTCGCCATAATGCGGCGCAAAAGAACTGTCGAAAACGAGGGACATGGGGGTGTGCGGACCTTGTGTATGGCCTTGCGCATATTGCGCTGCGGCGTCATCCCCAATATACCCTTTTCAACGCATGGCGAAAGCCGATCCGGAGGATAGAACATGATTGCTGCCCAGACCCGTTCCCTTGCTGAAACCTTCCAGCCGGAAGGCCAGCTTGCCAAAGCCGTATGGTTTGTCTCGCTTGCCCTTGTCGGCACGGCGCTGATGACCCTTGCGGCGAAGACCAAGATCGACATGGTTTTCGTCAATGTCACCATGCAGACCTTCGCCGTTTTCGCCATTGCCGCCGCCTATGGCTCGCGTCTGGCCGTGGCCACCATGGCGCTTTACCTGCTCGAAGGTGCGCTCGGCATGCCGGTTTTCACCGGAACGCCGGAAAAGGGCATCGGCCTTGCCTATATGGTCGGCACCACGGGCGGCTACCTCGTCGCCTATCTCGCCGCCGCCTGGGTTGTCGGTCTTGCCGCTGACAAGGGCTTTGCCCGCAACCCCGTTGCCATGGGCGTTGCCATGCTCGCCGGTGAGGCGATCATCCTCAGCCTCGGCTTCCTCTGGATGGCTTACCTGCTCGGCTTCGAGAAGGCGTTTGCCTTCGGCGTCGGCCCGTTCATCGTTGCCGATATCCTGAAACTGGCGCTGGCCGCCGCCATTGTCCCGGCCATCGGCTCGCTGCTCAAGCGCCGCTGATTTCTGCTCTTTGCACCCCCTCTGTCCTGCCGGATGGAGGGGGTGCCGCATTGTCTGTTGGAGAGGCACTCCGTGTCCGATTACCCCCGCGATCTCATCGGCTTCGGCCGCAATACCCCAGACCCGAAATGGCCGGGCCATGCCCGCATCGCCGTGCAGTTCGTGATCAATTACGAGGAGGGTGGTGAAAGCTGCATCCTCGACAATGATCCGGCGTCGGAAAACCTGCTCTCGGAAATCGTCGGTGCGGCGGCGTGGCCGGGACAGCGCAATCTCAACATGGAATCCATCTACGAATACGGCTCCCGTGCCGGCTTCTGGCGGCTGTGGCGCATCTTTACCCGCCGCAACCTGCCGGTCACGGTCTACGGCGTGACGCTGGCCATGGCGCGCAACCCGGAAGCAGTGGCCGCCATGCAGGAAGCCGATTGGGAAATCGCCAGCCACGGCCTGCGCTGGCTGGAGTACAAGGATTTTCCGGAAGACATCGAGCGCCAGCACATCCTTGAAGCCGTGCGGCTGCACACCGAAATCACCGGCACGCGCCCGCTTGGCATCTATCAGGGCAAGCCCTCGGACAACACGCTGAAGATCGTCATGCAAGAGGGCGGTTTCGTCTATTCCGCTGACAGCTATGCCGATGAACTGCCCTATTGGGTGAAAGGGCCGAAGGGTCCGCATCTGATTGTTCCCTATACGCTCGATGCCAACGACATGCGGTTTGCCACGCCGCAGGGTTTCAACACCGGCGACCAGTTTTTCACCTATCTCAAGGACACGTTCGACGTGCTCTACCGGGAAGGGCAGGAAGGCGCAGCCAAGATGATGTCCGTCGGCCTGCATTGCCGTCTTGTCGGACGCCCCGGACGGGCGGCGGCGCTGGAGCGGTTCCTGGATTATGTGCAGGGGCACGAGGCTGCCTGGGTGACGCGCCGCATCGATATCGCGCGCCACTGGCATGAGCATCATCGCCCGGACAGTGCCGTATGACCATCCTTCTGCTTGCTGTCCAGCCGCTGACCCGCGCGGCGTTCGAACCCTTTGGCGATGTGATCGAAGCCGAGGGTGCCGAGGTACGCCTGATCAACAATGGCACCACGCAGCGTTTTCACGATCTGGCCCATGTCGATGTGGCCGGGGCGGAGGCGCGGGTTCTGATCAATATTTTTCGCGGACATGCTTTCGCCCCGCCCATCGACATCGCGATGCTCGAGCGCCATCCGCTGGGCAGCCAGGCTTTCTATCCGCTGCAGGACCGGCCGTTTCTCATCGTCGTGGCGGAAGACGATGCGGGCCGTCCGGGCCAGCCGAGAGCGTTCCTGGCACAGGGCAATCAGGGCGTCAATTACGGCCGCAATGTCTGGCATCACCCGTTGATTTCCCTCGAAGCGGCGTCGGATTTCCTCGTGGTCGATCGCGGCGGTGCAGGGGACAATCTGGAAGAGTTTTTCTTCGGAGATGTGGTTTATCGGATCGAAACGGTCTGAATCGCAGATAGGCGGTGCGTGGTTCGACAAGCTCACCATGAGGGAGAGTGAGGATTGCAGGGAGCTATATTCTGCAACCTTTGCGATTGGCATTGCAGCCAAACCACGTCCCTCATGGTGAGCTTGTCGAACCACGCACCAAGACACCACGAACTTCCCTCTGCCTCTTGACGCTTCATCGCTGCCGGATGAAGCTGTGCACCATGTCACAAACGATCAAATTTTTTCTCAATGGTCAAAAACAGCTGGCGTCGGTCCGGCCGGATATGACGGTGCTCGACTGGCTGCGCAGCGCGCCGCGGCTGACGGGAACCAAGGAAGGCTGTGCAGAGGGCGACTGCGGCGCCTGCTCGGTGCTGATCGGCGATCCCTCTGGTGATTCGGTGCGCTATCACGCCGCCAACAGCTGCATTCTCGCCATGGGTCAGATCGATGGGCGGGCGCTGGTCACCGTCGAAGGCCTGAAAACCGAAATCCTGCATCCCGTACAGGCGGCAATGGCGGAAAACGGCTCGTCGCAATGCGGCTTCTGCACGCCGGGCATCGTCATTTCGCTGGCCGGCCTTGCCGCCAGCACGGCACATCCCGATGATCACGAAATCCACGATGCGCTGGCGGGCAATCTGTGCCGTTGCACCGGCTACCGTCCCATCGTTGAAGCCGCCCGCAAGGTGGCGGGCGCTGGCGGCGCCCCGATACCGGGCCTTGAGGTGAGGGCATTCGCCGAGATGGAGCCGCAAAAGGCGGTATCGACCGATGGCTCCACCTTCCATCAGCCACAAACGCTGGCGGACCTTTTGCAACTGCGCAAGGACAGACCGGATGCCCTGCTGCTCGGCGGCGGCACCGATCTCGGCGTGGCGCTGGCCGATTATCATACGGATTGGGACGAGGTCATCTCGCTGGCGCATGTGCGGGAAATGCGGGCCATCGGCGAGACGGACAACCACCTGAGTTTCGGCGCTGCCGTGACCTGGGAGGAGGTGCTGGCGCGCGTTGCCGGTTCCTATCCGTCCTTTGCCACGCTTATCCGCCGTTTCGGCTCGACTCAGATCCGCTCCATGGGAACCATTGGCGGCAATATCGGCACCGCAAGCCCGATCGGCGACGGCCCGCCTGCCTTGATCGCGCTGGGTGCCGATGTGGAACTGGCCTCGCTCAACGGCCGCCGGTTCATGGCGCTGGAGGATTTCTTCCTCGACTATCGCAAGACGGAGCTGCGGGCCGACGAAGTGATCGCATCGGTTTCCATCCCCAAGCCGAAGCCAGGGCAGGATTTTCGCGTCTACAAGATTTCCAAACGCTACGATCAGGATATCTCGACGGTCTGCGCCGCCTTTTCCGTCACCCGCGAGGATGGTCAGGTCCGCAGCGCGCGCATTGCCTTCGGCGGCATGGCGGCAACACCGCGCCGGGCGGTGGCAGCCGAGCAGGCGCTGGTCGGCACGCAGTTCGATGCGAAAGCGGTCGAAGCCTGCGCTGCGGCGATCACCGCGACGTTCAAGCCGCTCGACGACTGGCGCGGCAGCGCGGATTACCGCCTGCAGGTGGCAGCCAATCTGGTTGAACGGTTCTGGCGGGATGTCTCCGGCGAGACCGTGGAAGTGATGGCGCTATGACCGACAATGCTCCCCACACCGTCCAGCGCAGCATCGTCGGCAAGGGCATTGCCCATGATTCCGCCGCACGCCACGTGGCGGGCGAGGCGAATTACATCGACGACATGCCCGAACTGCCGGGCACGCTGCACGCGGCATTCGTGCTCTCGCCGGTCGCCCACGGGCGGCTGAAATCCATCGATCCGGCACCGGCGCTGGCCATGGACGGCGTGGCAGGTGTCTGGTGGGCGAGGGATGTGCCCGGCCACAACGAGGTCGGCCCGATCCTCAATGGCGAAACGCTGTTCGCCGAGGATATCGTCGATCATGAAGGGCGGGTCATCGCCGTCGTTGCCGCCCGCGATTTCGAAACGGCCTATCGTGCGGCGAAGAAGGTCAAAGTCGACATCGAACCGCTGGAGCCGGTGCTGGATATCGAGGAGGCCCACCGACGCAGGAGCTATGTCCTGCCGCCGCAGGAAGTCATCGACGGCGATGCCGCGACGGCGATTGCCGGTGCACCGCATATTCTGTCCGGCACGCTGCACATGGGCGGACAGGATCATTTTTATCTGGAAACCCAGATTGCCTATGCCATTCCCGGAGAAAATGGCGAGATGCTGGTGCACTCTTCGACGCAGCATCCGACGGAGGTGCAGCATCATGTGGCGCTGATTCTCGGCCTGCATGCCAATGCCGTGGAATGCCAGGTGCGGCGCATGGGCGGCGGCTTCGGCGGCAAGGAAAGCCAGGCGACGATCATCGCCGGGGCGGCGGCGCTGGTGGCTGCCAAGACGGGAAAGCCGTGCAAGCTGCGGCTGAAACGCCGCGACGACATGGCGGGAACCGGCAAGCGGCACGATTATGTGGCCAACTGGAAAGTCGGTGTCGATTCACGCGGCCGCATTCGCGGGCTGGATGTAGAATATCTCGCCCGCGCCGGAAACCTGCCTGACCTCACCGGCCCTGTCATTACCCGCACACTGACGCATACGGACAATGCCTACCATATTCCCCACGCCCGCTTTATCGGCCATGCCTGCAAGACCAATACGGTTTCCAACACCGCCTTCCGGGGATTCGGCGGGCCGCAGGGCATCCTGACCATCGAGAACATCATCGATACCATCGCGCGGGAACTGCAGCTCGATCCCAACAACGTCCGCGCCATCAACTATTACGGCGACGAAACCGGCGCGGTGACACCCTATGGCCAGCCGGTCGAAGACAACCGGCTGATCGAGGTGACCGAAGCCGTGCTGGCCTCTGCCGACTGGCGCCAGCGGCGCGCCGAGATCGATGCGCATAACGCTGCCAATCCGGTCATCCGCCGGGGGCTGGCGATGATGCCGGTCAAGTTCGGTATTTCCTTCAACCTGACCTCGCTCAATCAGGCCGGTGCGCTGGTGCACGTCTATCTCGACGGTTCGATTTTCCTCAACCACGGCGGCACGGAAATGGGGCAGGGCCTGTTCGTCAAGGTGGCGCAGGTCGTGGCCGAAGTCTTCCAGGTCGAACTCGACATGGTGCGTATCTCCTCCACCGCGACGGGCAAGGTGCCGAACACCAGCGCCACGGCGGCGTCCACCGGCTCCGATCTTAACGGCATGGCGGCGTTCAAGGCGGCCACGGCGATCAAGGCGCGCATGACCGCCGTTGCCGCCGAACATTTCGGCGTGCAGGAGGCGATCATCGTCTACCGCGAAGGCCGTGTTCACGCCGACAACGAATCCATATCCTTCGGCGAGCTGGCCAAGATGGCCTGGCTCAAGCGGGTGCAGCTGTCCGAAGCCGGGCACTACGCCACGCCGAAAATCCATTGGGACGGCAAGACGATGAAGGGCCGGCCCTTCTTCTATTTCACCTATGGCGCGGCGGTGACGGAAGTGGCTGTGGATAAGCTGACCGGCGAGACGCGCTGCCTGCGCGCCGATATCCTGCAGGATGTCGGCTCGCCGCTGAACCCGGCGATTGATCTTGGCCAGATCGAGGGCGCCTTTGTCCAGGGCATGGGGTGGCTGACCTGCGAGGAACTCTGGTGGGACAAGACGGGCAGGCTGCGCACCGTCGGACCGTCCACCTACAAGATTCCCGGATCGCGCGATGTCCCGCCGGAATTCAATGTGCGCATTCTCGACAACGCGCCCAACCGTGAGGAAACGGTGTTCCGTTCCAAGGCCATCGGCGAGCCGCCGCTGATGCTCGGCGTCTCCGTCTGGCTCGCCATCCGCGATGCCATTGCCTCGCTGGCGCAGGGTGCCGTCGCTCCCCGGCTTGATGCGCCCGCGACGCCGGAAAACGTGCTGCGTGCGGTGAACGCACTGAAACAATGCATGAAGAAAGGTCTCGATGACTCTCGATGAACTGAACGATGCCGCGCCTGAAACCTTCGTCAAGGCGCTGGGCGGTATTTTCGAGCATTCGCCCTGGGTCGCGGAAGCCGTGGTGCCGCTGCGGCCCTTCGCCAGTGTGGAACTCCTGCACATGGCCATGGCCGGTGCCGTCGACAAGGCCGGGCAGGTGGCGCAGCTTGGCCTCATCCGAGCGCATCCGGACCTTGCAGGCAAGGCCGCCCGCCAGGGCAGCCTGACGGTGCACTCGACCAGCGAACAGAAGGGCGCCGGGCTCGACCGGCTGACGGATGGCGAATTCGACGAATTCCACCGGTTGAATGACGGCTATCAGCGGCGGTTCGGCTTTCCGTTCATTCTCGCCGTGCGGGGTCATGACAAGCATTCCATCCTGGCGGCATTCAGGACGCGGTTGCAGAACAATGCCGGCGAAGAGGTGGCTGAGGCCCTGCGCCAGATTGCCCTGATCGCCCGGTTCCGCCTCGACGATCTGCTAGCCTGAGAGGTCATCCATGGGAAAACTGTCCACACATGTGCTGGATACGGCGGCCGGGTGCCCTGCCGCAGGCATGACGCTGGAACTGCATCGGATCGATGCGGATGAGATCAGGCATCTGCTCAAAACAACGGTCACCAATGCCGATGGCCGTACCGACGCACTGCTGTTGCCGCCCGGCGAAATGGCGGTCGGGCGCTACGAGCTCAGTTTCTTTGTCGAGGCATATTTTCGGGCAAAGGGCGCTGTTTTGGCGCAACCCGCCTTTCTCGATGTGGTGCCCATCCGCTTTGCCATCGCGGATGTGGAGGCGAATTACCACGTGCCGCTCTTGGTGACGCCATGGTCCTACTCAACCTATCGCGGCAGTTGAGGAACGTTTTGCAGTACAGTGGTGCGCTTGTTGAACCACGCACGATAAAAACCAGTGCCGCTCACCCGTAAATCCCGATCACATTGAATCGCCTGCGCTCGTCAGCTTTGAAGATGAGCAGATTGCCGGATGATGCCGGTGAAGCGATGGGGCATGGGATTGTCACATCCCCGCCCGCACCGTTACCCAGCAATACCCCATCCTGCGGGAAGGCCCCGCCGAGCTGCTTTTGCATGAGCGGTGAGATATCGAGAGCGATGGTCTGATTGGCCGGATCGGCGGTCTGGATCGCGTCGCCCGCGGCCCATGGCCGGATATGGGCGGGATCGCTGACCTGCAGCTGATCGGCAGCGGTATCCCATTTCGCCCAGGCCGACTGAGCCGGCGATTTGCTGGTGTTCCAGATGCGGACCATCGCGATGCCGCGCATGCTGGAGGCGAAGATGCCTGCCGCCGCCTTGCCTTTCAGTGACAGCAGGTCGGCGGAGACGGACGCACAGACGGCGCTGCCGGCGGCGGGTTCGAGAACGGCGGTACCACCGCCATCGGGCAGAAAAATCAGCCCGGACAGTTTCTTGCCCGTCCTCGGCTGGACGATGCCACCGGGAAACTGCACGGCCCCGGTTCTGCTGTCGGCAAGCAGGATATCCCGCCAGTCCTTGCCGTCGATGCTGGCCTTGATGGAAAAATCCCGGTTCCAGATCGTGCCGATCTCGACGCGGCCCTGATAGGCCGACTGAAAAAGAATGGATGCGAGCTGCTGGTCGCCTGCCTTGTTGATTTTCAGCTGATGCCCGCTGCCCGCATGGTCGAACAGTGAGGCGGGGCTCTTCACGCTCAGGCGGTTCGTGTCATCCGCCTGCGCTTGGATGCCGACGCGGTCGACGGGATTTGGTGCCGGACGGAAATCGGTCCACTGTCCCTGATTGAAAATTGCGAGGCAGTTCTCGGCAATGATCCATGCGCGCCATCCGTCCCGCGGCTGGAAGAATGCCCACGCGCCATCCTGCCATGCCGCGATGTGCCCGTCCTTGCCGCCCCACGCACCGGACGCGCCGGATGCGATGCAATAGCGGTTGCCTTCCCGCGGCTCGGCCGGCGGCTCCTTGAGTGTTCTGCTGACCACGCAAAGCTGCACCAGGGCATCCAGTGCCCGGATGGCCTCATTATGGGTGACATGCTTCTGGGCTTGCGACGGTGCGATGTAGGGGAGCTGGAGGTTCGGTGTCTGGTCCATGGCGCGTTGTTCCATCGTTGGAAAAAAGCCAAGGATAAACGCTGCCAGTCTGTGTTGGATAAAGTGGCTGAAAGGACAACCGCCAATTGACCGCCAGACGATGATTGCATTTATGTAACCCTATGTTACTGGTCTTGAAACTATTGGGGAATCTAAGGATGAGCATCTCAATCTCACAAATGCCTCAAATTGGACTTTAAGAAAAATTGCAGTTTCTCATGTCACCCAGGCATACCGTAAGCACCGAGGATCAATGAAATTGGAAAATTTTCGGCAACGCATCGCCATGATGCCGCGTCGTTATAAGCAGGTGCTCCTTGTCAGCTTTGACATGGTGGTGCTGACATTTGCGGCCTGGTTCAGCTACGTGCTGCGGTTCAACACCCTGTTTATGCCCAATACCGAGCAGGCGATGCTGATGATCGCCGCTCCCCTGATCGCATCGCCGGTGTTTATCCGGTTTGGCCTTTACCGGGCGGTTATTCGTTACCTGCCGGATAAAGCCATCTGGACGATGATGCAGGCGGTGACCTTTTCGGTGATCATCTGGGTGGTTGTCGCGTTTCTGACCCAGATGACCGGTGCCGAAGGCGTGCCGCGCGCCGTCCCCTTTTTGTATTGGGTCCTCGCCGTTGTCCTGATCTGCGGCAGCCGCTTTGCCGCCAAATGGCTGCTGTGGAGCCCGATTCGTGAAAAACTCCTGGCCCGGCAGTGCCTGATATTCGGCGCCGGCGATGCGGGGCGGCAGCTGGCCAATGCGCTGCGCAGCCAGAACGAGGTTTTCGTCGCCGGTTTCATCGATGACGATGCCACGCTGCATGGCATGGACATCCTCGGCATCCGCGTCTACCCCACCGCGCAGATCGAAGATCTCATCGATAATTTCGGCATCAACGAAATGATCGTCACCACCTCGTCGCTGAGCGGCAATCAGCGCCGTTTGCTGATGGGCAAGCTCAAGTCGCTCAATGTCAAGGTGCGCATCCTGCCGGCGATTTCCGACCTGACGGCCGGAAAATACATTGTCAGCCATCTGCGCGATATCGATATCGACGATCTCCTCGGGCGCTCGCCGGTGCCGGCCCACCCCGACCTTCTCGACAAGACGGTGGAAAACCGTGTCATCCTGGTGACCGGTGCCGGTGGGTCCATCGGTTCGGAACTCTGCCGGACGATCGTCAAGCTGGCCCCGGCCAAACTCGTGCTGTTCGATGTGAACGAGCACAGCATCTATCAGCTTCACCGCGAACTCGCCGGTATCAGCGATTGCGTTCTGGTGCCTGTCCTTGGCTCGATCAGCGATGGCCCGCTTCTCAAGGTGGTGCTCGATCAGCACAAGGTGGAGAACGTCTACCATTGCGCCGCCTACAAGCATGTGCCGCTGGTCGAGGAAAACGTCGTCGAAGGCGCCCGCAACAATGTCATCGGCACCGATGTTCTGGCGGCCGTGGCCCGCGAGGCGGGTGTCCGCAATTTCGTCCTCATCTCGTCCGATAAGGCAGTGCGCCCATCCAATGTCATGGGTGCAACCAAGCGTTGGGCCGAGCTGATCGTGCGCTACCATGGCGACGTGGCGAAGACGCGCGGCACCGGCCAGATATTCACCTGTGTCCGTTTTGGCAATGTCATCGGTTCCAGCGGTTCTGTCGTTCCGCTGTTCCGCGAGCAGATCGCCCATGGCGGTCCGCTGACGGTGACCCATGACGAGATGACCCGTTATTTCATGTCCGTTCGCGAGGCGGCGGAACTGATCATCCAGGCCGGCGCATTGTCGGAGGGCGGCGACATCCTGCTTCTGGAAATGGGCGACGCCGTACGTATCCGTGATCTCGCCGAAAACATGATTCTCCTGGCGGGGCTGTCGGTGAAGGATACCAAAAACCCCCACGGCGACATCGAGGTCGTCACGATCGGTATCCGCGACGGCGAAAAGCTGCATGAGGAACTCTTCTACGATCCGACAGGTGTTTCGGCGACGAGCCATTCCAAGATTCTGCGCGCCAAACGGCGGGTGGCGCCGGTCGATCATCTGCCTGCAGCGGTCGACGAGCTGCGCGGGCTGATCGCGCAGCAAAACCCGGATGCCGTGCGGACCCTGCTTTTCGAGAAGGCCGTCAGTTAACACGGGACCTCAATCTCGGCCAGATTCCCGTGCAGAAACAGCTGCACTGGTTTCACCGAAACAGACACGAAGCGGGATAGCGGTTGTTGAAAAGGGCTCCATCATCAGGAACGGTTGCCGTCCTCCTGGAAACCTTCAATGGTGCCGCATGTCTCGACGCGCAACTGGCCTCCATCGCCGCGCAAACCTATCCCGATATCGATCTGTGGGTCTCGGACGATGGATCGACGGATGGCAGCCGGGCGATCCTGCAGCAATGGGCGCGGCGCTGGACCAAGGGCCGGGTGACCCTGCTGCACGGCGCCGGTGAAGGGCGAAGCGAAAACTTCCGGTCGCTGATCACCAATCCGGCCATCGAGGCGGAATATTATGCCTTTGCCGATCAGCACGATATCTGGGAGCCGGAAAAGCTTGCCGCCTCCATCCGCTGGATCGAGCACAATGCTTTTGCCGTGCCATCCCTCTTCTGTTCGCGGACGCTTACCATTGCCGAAAACGGCGCCATCGTCGGTTCGTCGCCGCTTTATGCGCGCCCGGCGGAATTCCGCAATGCACTGGTCCAGAACATCGCCGCGGGCAGCACGATGCTTTTCAACCGCAAGGCGCATGATCTTCTCGCCGCGTCGTGCCGGACGACGCAATTTTCCAGCCATGACTGGTGGTTGTATCTGATTGTCTCCGGCGCCGGTGGCGTGGTGCATTTTGACCCGCAGCCGCTGGTGCGGCACCGCCAGCCGAGCCGTGGCGAGGGCTGGCAGGGGCAACTGGCTGCCTTGCGCGCCCGCTTCGCCGTCCGGTTTGCCGATCGGGCCGATCTCAACATTCAGGGGCTGGTGCGCAACCGGGATCTGCTGACCGCCGAAGCGCAGGCGACCTGCGATCTCTACTGGAAGGTGCGATCCGACAACGTCATCCGGCGTATTCTCGCCCTGCATCAGTCGGGCGTTTACCGGCAGACCCTCCCGGGCCAGATCGGGCTTTATCTCGCTGCCATCTTCCGCAGGCTCTGATCAGGCCGCTGTCTGTCTGCGAAAGCGCATCAGCACGGCGGAAACGCATACAATCGCCACCACAATACTGGCAAGCCGAAGCGGAATGCTGGTGGAGCCTGCTGCCAGAGCGCAAATGCCGAGAACGATATTCAGCCCGGCCACCGTCAGCACGACGTGCCAGACGCTCCATCCCGCACGTTTGGCAATCTGATAGGCATGTTTGGAATGAGCGGCGAAAATATTGTCGCCCTCGAGCAGGCGCTTGATCAGCGTCGTCGTGGCATCGGCGATGAAAAACAGCGGCAGGATCAGCCCGGTGGCAATGCGCATGTCGCGGGCGACCATGAAAAAGGCGAGGCCGCACAGGAGCCCCAGCGGCAGGCTGCCGGAATCGCCGAGAAAAACCGTGGCCTTGGGGCGATTGAACAGAGCAAAGCCGCAGAGCCCCCCGGCTATGGCCGCTGCGATGCTGCCGCTGGCCACGCCCGCCAGGCCAAAGGCCGCGAAGCCCGCGAGAAAGGCAAGCGGAATGCCCATGCCGGACACGACCATCAGGTCGAGGCCATCCATGAAATTGGTCAGGTTGATGAAATAGACCAGCGCCAGAACAAGCAGGCCGCGCTCAAGCAGGACCGGGAAAAAATCCGGCAGCAGGCGGAAATCCGGCCCGAGGCCGTAAACGCAAAGGCAGGCGGCGGTCAGCTGCGCGATGATCCGGATGCTTTCCGGCAGGTGATGCCGGTCGTCGAGCATCCCCGTGATCCAGAGGATCAGCGCACCTATGGACGCGGTGACGAGAAAGCGCTGGTCGAGACCCATCCGCGCGCCGAACAGCCAGAGGAGCGCCACGACCACCGGCACGATGGCAAGGCCGCCAAGCTGGCGTGCAGGCTGGGTGTGGTTGGAGCGGTCATTGATTCCCGCGGCCAGGAAATGACTCGGCAGCAACCGGATGAGAACGGCAAGAAGCACGGCGCTGGCAATGGCGGCAAGGACAAAGACGGTGAGGATCGGCGACAAGGCAGCGGCACCCTTAATCTAGGGTCAGGACCCATTAATCTGGTCGAAATGGTATGAGGCCATTTGTTTGGTTACAAGGAGCAAAGACGAAGGCAATGTGGTTCATTGTCGAGTCTTTGCGACGATGGAGCCGGGCAAATGGACCATATCCTGCGGACGCCGAAACGGCTGCAAGCTGCCGTGTCGAACTGCTCGGCCGGGGGGAAGACCCCGCCCTTCGCATCTCTCCTCGCATCTTCTTGCCGTTTCAGGCGCCATTTCGATCATATTAATGAGTCCTGCCCCTAGAGCTTGGCGAATTGTTCACACCCTTGTCATGAAAATAATGCCGAAACAATTGTGAAAGAGCGACAAACTGGGCAATCATTCACGTTGCGCAAGCTGGAACCAGAGGTTATAAGGCCGCGCTGTCCTGCGGTGCAATGCACCCGCATCGGCATTTTGGGGCGTAGCCAAGTGGTAAGGCAGCGGTTTTTGGTACCGCCATTCCCTGGTTCGAATCCAGGCGCCCCAGCCATGTCACAGCAATATCCAAGCCATTGAATATATTCATATAACCGTAATCAATCGCGTGCGGCTGCACGGCTCGCGGGCAAAACCGACTGCGCGATCCGCAACCCGGAATCAACGGTCGGTTCCCAGCCGGTTGATTCCAGCAGGGCGGCGCTTGCCACGAGATTGCCGTTGAGGGTTTGCCAGCGCTGCTGCTGGCCGGTCACGGCGGCGGCGAGATGCAGCAGTCCGGCGGGAATGCTGACCAGTCCGGCATCCCGGCCCAGGCCATGCCGGATCGCCCTGACGATTGCCGCCGCTGTCATGGGCCTCTTGTCCGCGACGATATAGATGCCCCCGTCCGTGTTCGTGCTGCACAGGCTGTGCAGGATGGCGCGGCACAGCGCCGAGCGGTCAAGCACCGAGCGTTGTCCCGTCAGTGACTGCAGCGGCAGGGGTATCTTGCGGGCCGCGAGCCTGATCAGGGCCGCCATGTTGCCTTTCACGCCGGGCCCGTAGACAAGGACGGGACGCAGGATGGTAAAGTTGCGCCTTGGCATGGCCGCGGCGATTTCCGCCTCGGCGGCAAGTTTTGCCCGGCCGTAATCATCGCTTGGCCGGGGTGGCGACAGCTCGGTGACCAGACCCTCCTGCGTGGCTCCCGATTGCGCCCGTATTGACGAAAGGAACACCAGCTTGCCGCTGATCGCCTGATCCGCAGCCCTGGCGAGTTTGGCGGCGAGGACACAGTTCACATCGTGGTAGAGCTGTGCCGCCTCCGGCAGCCGCGTGTGAGCGATGGCCGCCAGATGCACCACATGATCAAACCCGGCGAGCAGCCGCGCGAAATCTTCGTCCGGGGCGGCGGGCGAGGGCAGAGGAATCGTTTCTATCGGGAGGGTCGCCGGGCTCGCCGATGAGCGCGAAGCGCCGGTCACCTGATAACCGGCGGCCATGAGGTGCGGCACAAGCTCCTGTCCGATGAAGCCGGAAGCGCCCGTGACGAGGACCTTGCCCTTGACCATTGTGTGAAACCCCATTCCTGAACCTCACTCATATCAAGAGGTGTCGCTGCCAATCAATGCGCCAATCCATATTCATGGCGCAGAGAGCGGATTTCCTGCTGCGGCAGTACAAAAATTCGTGACAATTCAATATCCCGATAAACATTTGTTCAATCTCGGCCGAGTCGTATTGACAAGTCCCGCATGATCCGAAATGTTAAATGAAACGTTTCATGAAGGCATGAATCGCAGGGAGAGGCACATTTGCGCCGGTTTGGGAGAATCTCGGGCGCAAATTGATCTGACAGTTTTTGGCATCGTACCGCGGCACCCATCGAGGGCGAGCCGGTTTTGATGTGCATCGTCAGGCCAAGGCATTTTCCGCGGCATGAGAAGGATTTCAGGGTGGGCGCTTCGCGCACAGCCGGGAAAATACAAGGCAAAACCAAGGGAGGATAAACCTGTGAAGAAACTGCTCGCATCACTCGCCATCGTTGCGGCACTGGCCGCACCGGCCATGGCCGACAGCGCCGTCGATACATCCAAGGTGAAGAAGGAATACGTCACCTCCGCCAGCGGCAAGACCTATTCGATTGCCACGGTCGTCAAGGTCGACGGCATCGCCTGGTTCGACCGCATGCGCACCGGCGTTGCACAGTTCAAGGCGGAAACCGGCGCAGACGCATGGATGGTCGGTCCGAGCCAGGCCGATGCCGCGGCGCAGGTGCAGATCGTTGAAAATCTGATCGCGCAGGGCGTCGATGCCATCTGCATCGTGCCGTTCTCGGTGGAAGCGGTCGAGCCGGTTCTGAAGAAGGCGCGCGATCGCGGCATCGTCGTCATCGCGCACGAAGCCTCCAACATCGTCAACGTCGATTATGAGCTCGAAGCCTTCGACAACAAGGCCTACGGCGCCAAGCTGATGGAAGTTCTGGCCAAGGATATGGGCGGCAAGGGCAAGTATCTGGCCACCGTCGGCAGCCTGACCTCGAAGTCGCAGATGGACTGGATCGATGGTGCCATCGAATACCAGAAGAAGAATTTCCCGGACATGTCCCTGGCAACGGAGCGTCTGGAAACCTATGACGATGCCAACCAGGATTACACCAAGCTGAAGGAAGCCATGACCACCTATCCGGATGTCAAGGGCATCCTGGGTGCGCCCATGCCGACCTCCGCCGGCGCTGGCCGTCTGATCGCCGAAGGCGGTCTGAAGGGCAAGGTCTTCTTTGCCGGTACCGGTCTGGTTTCCGTTGCGGGCCAATACCTCAAGAATGGCGACATCCAGTACATCCAGTTCTGGGATCCGGCCGTTGCCGGTTACGCCATGAACGAACTGGCCGTCATGGCGCTGGAAAAGAAGAACGGCGAGATCAAGGCCGGTCTTGATCTGGGCCTGCCCGGCTACAACAGCCTGCTCGTTCCCGATGCATCCAAGCCAAACCTGCTCTATGGTGCAGGCTGGGTTGGCGTAACCTCCGCCAATATGGGCGATTACAACTTCTAAGGGAAAACTCACCCCCCTCTGTCCTGCCGGACATCTCCCCCACAAGGGGGGAGATCACATTGCCATCAACTCTCTCACTTACTTTGCAACATTTCAGAAATGATCGATACAGTAGTGAAGGCTGATCTCCCCCCTTGTGGGGGAGATGGGCGGCAGCCCAGAGGGGGGTAAAAGGAAACACATGAGCGAACACCTTCTGGAACTGAAAAATATCGGCAAGCGCTTTGGCGGCCTTGTGGCGCTGGATGCTGTCTCGCTCTCGATCAAGCCTGGTGAAATCCACTGTCTCGCCGGAGAGAACGGTTCCGGCAAATCGACGATCATCAAGATCATGGCCGGTGTTTACCAGCCGACCGATGGTGAAATCCTGATCGATGGCAAGCCGGTCTCCGGCATGACGCCTGCCCAATCGGTGCAGCATGGCATTCAGGTCATCTATCAGGATTTTTCCCTGTTCGGTAATCTGACCGTCGCTGAAAATCTGGCGTTGAACACGCTGCTTCTCGAAGGCAAACGCACCGTCAACTGGCGCCGTGTGCGTGAACTCGCCGAAAAGGCGCTTGCCCGGCTCGGTGTGACCATGGACCTCGACGCCGATGTCGAGACACTGCCGACATCCGGCAAGCAGATCGTGGCGATCGCCCGTGCGGTCATGGCCGATGCGCGCCTGATCATCATGGATGAGCCGACGACGGCGCTGACCCGGCATGAGGTCGATGCACTGTTCCGCATCGTGCGCGATATCCAGGCGCAGGGTATCGCCGTGCTGTTCGTCAGTCACAAGATGCGCGAAATGCTGGAGATCAGCGAACGGCTGACGGTCCTGCGCAACGGCAAGAAGGCCGCCGAAGGCCCGATCAGCGATTTCGATGAGCCTGCGATCACCCGCGCCATGACCGGTCATGACCTGACCGATCAGGTCTATCGCTGGCAGCCGACAAAGGGCGATACGCTGCCGCGTCTCGACGTGCGCAATCTCAGCATTGCCGGCAGCCTCGATGACATCAACCTGACATTGCATGCGGGCGAGATTGTCGGCCTGTCCGGCCTCATCGGCTCCGGCCGCACGGAACTGGCCCTGGCGCTGTTCGGCATGCATCCCAAGTTCACCGGAACCGTCAAGATCGACGGCACGAGCGTGCATCCGAAGACCGTGCAGGAGGCCATTGCCAGCGGCCTGGCCTATGTGCCGGAAGACCGGCTGACGGAAGGCCTGTTCCTGACCCAGTCGATCGAGCGCAACATGCTGGCGACATCGCTCGACAATTTTGTCCGGGGCCTGTTCATCGACCGCAAGAAGACGGCAAAGGCCACCACCGCCATGTTCGGTGCCATGCAGATTGCCGCGCCCGGACCCTATACGCCCGTCAACCATCTCTCCGGCGGCAATCAGCAGCGCGTGGTTCTGGCGCGCTGGCTGTTGACCGGGGCACGGGTGCTCATCCTCAACGGCCCGACCGTTGGTGTCGATGTCGGTTCCAAGGCGCAGATTCATCGCAAGATCCGCGATCTCGCCACCCAGGATGGCCTTGCCGTTTTGATGATATCCGACGATGTGCCCGAGCTTGTGCAGAACTGCAACCGCGTCATCATCATGCATCGCGGCCGTTTCGTCGATGAAGTCGGACCTGATGCTTTGGATGAAGATACTCTAAACGACCGCCTGAAGGCCTTGAAATGACTCTGTTTCGCCGATCGGAATTCATCATCGCGTGCATCCTTTTTGCCGCCATGATCATCATTGGACTGATCAACCCGGCCTTCTGGTCGCTGGACAACCTGTTCGGGCTTCTGCGCAGTAATGTCATCATCGGCATCATGGCGCTCGGTGTTCTCGTGGTGATGATCTCGGGCGGCATCGACGTGTCGTTCACCGCCTTTGCCGCCGCGGCCATGTACCTGACCATCAAGCTGATGATCTATATGGGCTATGAGGGCGTGTTTCTGCCCTTCGTCGCGGCGACGCTGATCGGCCTGTTTCTCGGCGCGTTCAATGCGTTTTTCATCCACACGTTCCGGATGATCCCGCTGATCGTCACGCTGGGCACCGGCAGTGTGGTGCGCGGCTTGCTGCTTGGCCTTGTCGGCACCAGCGTCATCAACATCGACAAGATGCCCCAGCAGCTGATCGCGTTCGCCAAGACCGATCTGGTCAGTCTGACCTCGGCCACCGGCACCAATTTCGGCCTGACGGCGATGATCCTGATCTATCTCGGCCTTGCCCTCGTCACCCACCTTTTCCTGCGCTACACCATGGCGGGGCGCAGCATCTTTGCGTTGGGCGGCGCGCCGGAAGCGGCGAGCCGTGTCGGCTTCAACACCCGCCGCACGCTGTTCTTCGTTTATTGCTTTGCCGGGGCGCTGGCTGGTTTTGCCGGTCTCCTGCACGGCTCGATGATCTGGCTCGCCAATCCGCGTGATTTTGCCGGGCTCGAACTCGACGTCATCGCCGCCGTCGTGCTTGGCGGCGCCTCGATCTTCGGCGGACGCGGCAGCGTCATGGGCACGCTGCTCGGGGTGTTCATGCTTGTCATGGTCAAGAACAGCCTGATCATCATGAAGGTCGACACCACGTGGCAGCGCGTCGTCGTCGGCCTGATCATTATCGTTGCGACAGCGTTGACCGCCTGGCGTGACCGCAAGAAACTGGTGTGAGAGCAGGGAACGTCATCATGCAAAACAGCTCATTCGCCAAGCGCATTTTTGGACAGGACCGCAACATCCTGCAACTGCTCGTCATCACCGTGCTCGTCTTCGCACTGATGTCCTATCTCAACCCGGACAAGTTCCTGCGCTACTACAACTTTGAATCCATCACCTACATCATGCCGGAGCTTGGCATCCTTGCCATTGCCATGATGATCGCCATGCTGACCGGCGGCATCGACCTTTCGGTGGTGGGCATTGCCAATCTCGCCGGCATCCTTGCCGGTGTGTTCTTCCATTCGGTGATTGTCGGAACCAGCCAGTCCACCGGCATGGTGCTGCTTTATACCGGCATCGGCGTCCTGATGGCGCTCGCCATCGGCCTTCTCGCCGGGGTGCTCAACGGTTTCCTCATCTCCAAATTGCGCATCACGCCGATCCTGGCGACGCTGGGCACCGGGCAGATCTTTACCGGTCTTGCCGTGGTCCTCACCGGCGGCCCGGCGATTGTCGGCTTCCCGGATGCGTGGAATTTCATCGGCAACGGCAAGATTCTGGGCATCGCCACCCCGTTCATTCTGTTCGTCGTCGTTGCGGGTGCCGTCGCTGTCCTGCTGACGCGCACCACGCTCGGCGTCAACCTGATGCTGATCGGTACCAATCCGCGCGCCGCGATCTTTGCCGGTCTGCGCAAGGACCGGATGATTTTCTACTCCTACATGATGACGGGGCTGCTCGCGGCCATTGCCGGGATCATCCTGTCGGGCCGGACCAATGCGGCCAAGTCCGATTACGGCGCATCCTATCTCCTGCAGGCCATCCTGATTGCCGTGCTCGGCGGTACCAATCCGGCTGGCGGTAAGGGCAGGGTGCTCGGGGTTTCGATTGCCCTGATCGCGCTGATGCTGCTGTCTTCCGGCTTCCAGATCCTGCGTTTTTCCAACCACCTGATCGACTTCATCTGGGGTGGTTTCCTGCTGCTGGTCATCGCGCTCAACGCTTTCAGGAACAGCGACAGGTAGGGGCATGTTTCTTTCGTGAAGTCATTGATATAGAGCAATTTCAAACACTACGGATAAGGCAAGGAACATAATATGGCTCGTCGCATTGCAGTCGTTGGCAGCAACATGACCGATCTCGTCACGTCGATCATCCGCATGCCGGCGCCCGGCGAAACTCTGGAAGCACCGGCATTCGCCATGGGGTTCGGCGGCAAGGGTGCCAATCAGGCCGTGGCCGCCGCCCGGCTTGATGCCGACGTGATGATGGTCACCAAGGTGGGCGATGACGTGTTCGGCCAGAGCACCATCGACAATCTGCGCAACAACGGCATCGATATCAGCCATGTCGGCATGGTGGCCGGGCAGTCGAGCGGCGTTGCACCGATTTTTGTCGACGAGTCGGGCGAGAATTCGATCCTGATCATCAAGGGCGCGAACAATGATCTCAAGCCCGCCGATATCGATGCGGCCGCCGAAGACCTGAAGCAATGCGACCTGATCCTGATGCAGCTGGAAGTGCCGCTGGAGACGGTCTACTACACCGCCGCCTTCGCCGAGAAACACGGTATCGAGACCATCCTCAATCCTGCCCCTGCCGCGCCCGATCTGGATGCCGCGAAGGTTGCCAAAGTCACCTTCGTGGTGCCGAACGAGAGCGAGTTGGCCTTACTGACCGGCATGCCGACCGATACCGACGAACAGATCGAACAGGCGGCCCATGCGCTGATCACCCGGGGTATCCGCACCGTGATCGTCACGCTCGGCTCGCGCGGTGCGCGGCTGATCACCGCCGACAAGTCGACCATGATCGAACCGGTCAAGGTCAAGCCGAAGGACACGACCGGTGCCGGCGATGCCTTCATCGGCAGCTTTGCCCGCTTCTACGTCGAGACCAAGGAGCTGGAAGCGTCGCTGCAGAAGGCGGCGCTTTATGCGGCGGATTCGATCACGCGTCCGGGCACGCAGAAATCCTACGCGACGACGGCGGAGTTCGAGGCCTTCGTCGCTGCCAACAGGGCTTAAGGCCAATACCCGCAAGAATGAGGAACCAACCGTGCTGAAAAATCTCGATCCGCTGCTGAATGCCGATGTCCTCTATGCGCTGAAGTCCATGGGGCACGGCGACCGTCTGGTCATTTGCGATACGAATTTCCCCGGCGATTCCGTCGGCCGGCAGACCCGTCTCGGCCGCCTGCTGCGGATCGATAATGTGAGCGCGCCGCGCGCCGCCAGGGCCATTCTTTCGGTCATGCCGCTCGATACCTTCATCGATGACGCCGCCGCGCGCATGGAAATCGTCGGCAGCCCCGATGAGATTCCGGATGTGCAGAAGGAACTGCAGGCGGAAATCGATGCCGCCGAAGGCAAGCACTGGCCGATGGTCTCGATCGACCGCATGGCCTTCTACGAGCACGCCAAGAATGCCTATTGCGTCATCGCCACCGGCGAGCGGCGTTTTTACGGCTGCTTCATCCTGACCAAGGGCGTGATTGCGCCGGACGCAGCCTGAAATCTTTTGTTGCCGTTGCACTAAGCGTGGTGCGTGGTTCGACAAGCTCACCATGAGGGATGGAACGAGCTGCAGGAAACTATGTTCTGCAGCGTTTGTGATCAACCGTGCACCAGACCACTTCCCTCATGGTGAGCTTGTCGAACCACGCACCACCCAACGCCTTCAGACGTCCCGGCGCGGCGGCGCCGTCGAACCGCGCACCACCAGCGTTGCCTCGAGATAATCATCCTGCAAAGGCCCGTTGTCGGTACCCGTGATGGCGGCAAACGCCCGCGCGGCGATCTGCTCGACGGGCTGGCTGATCGTGGTCAGGCGCGGCGTCACCAGATTGGCCAGCGGAATATCGTCGAACCCGATGATCGACACGTCGTCCGGCACTTTGAGGTCGAGATCGCTGGCGGCGCGCAGAAGACCGATGGCCTGCTGGTCGCTGGCCGTGGCAATGGCGGTCGGGCGCTCATGCGGCGGACGGTCGAGCAGGAAGCGCCCGAGTGTTTCGCCCGACGCATAGTCGAAATGGCCCTCAACCGCCTCGCAGCGCACGCCTGCCGTGCCAAGCATGTTGAGGAAGCCGGCGCGCCGTTCGCGCGAAACCGGCGCATCGGCGGAACCGGCGATATAGGCGATACGCTCATGGCCGAGCGCCACGAGATGCGCAGCGGCAAGCGCTGCTCCCCGGTAGTGATTGACGGAAATGAGCGGCAATCCGGTAAAGCGCCGGTCGACGGCAACCGTCGCCACGTCGCTGCTCCAGCCCTTTGAGGCACCGAACTGCGTCGGCACGACGATGAGGCCGGTGGGATAGCTTTTGAGCAGGCTGTCGATCTGCGCCAGTTCGATCTTCGGATCGTCATTGGTGATCGACAGAAGCACCGAGAAACCGGCCTGCGAGGCAATCGCCTCCACATGTTTTGCCAGTTCGGCAAAGAACGGGTTGGTGATATCGGGAATGACGAGGCCGATCATGTCCGTGCGGCTGCGGCGCAGACCGCGCGCGACGCCGTTCGGCCGGAAATTCAGCTCGCGAATGGTGGCTTCCACCAGTTCGCGCAGTTCCTTGCCGACGGTCTCGTTCTTCGCCAGAACGCGTGAAACAGTGCCGACGGAAACATTGGCCCGTGCTGCTACATCTTTGATGTTGACCATCTTCCCATGCCTGACCTGTTGCGGGTGCCGTGTGAAGCCGGCAACTCCATATATCCCTATGCTTTCGTCAATCTTTCACGATATTTGTCAAGGATTACTGCAAGGATAATCACAAATCCGGTGATCATCTGGCGCATGAAATCGCTGAGGCCGAGCAGGATGAGGCCGTTGGCGAGTACGCCGATGATGCAGGCACCGAGCAGGGTGCCGACAATGCTGCCGCGTCCGCCGCTCAGGCTGGTGCCGCCGATGATGACAGCGGCAATGGCATTGAGCTCGAAGCCGATGCCGATGATCGGGCTGGCGATGTTCAGGCGGGCCATGTAGATGATCGCGCCGATGCCGACGAGAACGCCGCAGATGGTGAATGCAGCCACCTTGTAGAAGAACACGTTGTGGCCGGCGAGGCGGGCCGCTTCCTCATTGTTGCCGATGCCGTAGAGCACGCGGCCGAACACGGTCTTGGTCAGCACGAACCAGCCGATTGCCACCAGCACCAGCGCAATCAGGAACAGGAGCGGAATGCCGTAGAAGGTCTGCGAGCCGAAGGCGTTGAAGGCGGCCGGGAAGGAATAGATGGTCGATGCATTGGTGACCTGCAGTGCCGCGCCGCGGGCAATGTTGAGCGTGCCCAACGTGACGATGAAGGAGGGGATCGCCCACCAGGCGCTGATCAGGCCGTTGAGGAGGCCGAAGGCGATGCCGGCCACGATGGCGCTGATGGTGGCGAGGAACACGGCAACGGCAGGATCGAGCCCCGGCAGCGTCATCACTGTGCCCGCAACCACCGCGCAGAAGGACAGGACGGAGCCCACCGAAAGATCGATGCCGCCGATGAGGATGACGAAGGTCATGCCGATGGACAGCACCAGATTGATCGTCACCTGCGTCAGGATATTGGTGACATTGCTGGAGGACAGGAAGTGCGGCGTGAAGGAAAACACGATGATCAGCGCGATGAGCGCGATGCCGATGCCCGCTTCGCGCAGCACGGTCTTGGTCGTGGTGGCGATGGTTTTGCTGCCCGCCTGCGCCGTGGTCAAATCAGTGGTGTCCATGGTTGCGTTCGTCCTTGTAGGCAAAGTTCAAAATGCGCTCTTCGGAAAAGTCCGCGCGTGCCACTTCACCGGCAATGCGGTGTTTCGACATGACGAGGATGCGGTCGCTGAGGGTGATGAGTTCGGGCAGTTCCGAGGAGACGATGAGCAGCGCCAGCCCCTTTTCCGAAAGGCCGCGCAGCAGCGCGTAGATTTCGGCCTTGGCGCCCACATCGACGCCGCGGGTCGGCTCGTCGAGCAACAGGATTTTCGGGTTGTTCGCCAGCCACTTGGCCAGGACGACCTTTTGCTGGTTCCCGCCCGACAGCGTGGAGACCGCATCGGCGGTGTCACCGTATTTCAGCTTGATCTCGCCGCCGAGCGCACGCGTCAGCCGGGTTTCCTCGCGTTTGTCGAGAAGGCCGAGCCGGGAAACCTTGCGCAGGCTCGCCAGCGTGACATTGGCCGCAATTGCCATGCCGAGGATCAGGCCCTCTTCCTTGCGGTCTTCCGTGACGAAGCCGATGCCGTCACGAATGGCCTGTTTGGGATTGCGGTAGTGGCGCGGCTGGCCGTCGCGTTCAATCGTGCCGGACAGCGGCAGGTCGGCGGCGAAGATCGAGCGCAGCAGTTCGGTGCGGCCGGAGCCGACCAGTCCGGCGATGCCGAGGATTTCACCGTAATGCAGATCGAACGAAACGCCTTCCGCGTGCGGGGAGGCGGGATGGCGCAGATTGCGCAGGGAAAGCGCGGTGCGGCCGCTCGTGTCGAGATCGCGCGCGGCGGCCATGGCGGCGGCAAGCTGGCGCCCGACCATGTTGGTAACCAGCTGATCGGTCGTCGTTCCCGCAATATCCGCCGTCATGACGGATTCGCCGTTGCGCAGGACCGTGACCCGATCACAGATGGAGAAAACCTCGTTGAGGTGGTGTGAGACAAACACGACAGCAACGCCCTTAGCCTTCAGGGCGGCGATGATCTGGAACAGCCGTTCGGTCTCGCGTGCCGTCAGGGTTGCGGTCGGCTCGTCGAGAATGAGGATGCGGCTGTCGCCCATCAGCGCCCGGGCGATTTCCACCAGCTGGCGGTGCGCCACGCCGAGGGATTCCACCGGGCGGCGCACATCGACATCGCCCAGCCCGATGGCATCGAGCGCCTTGCGGGCTTTTGCGTAGAGCGTGGGGTAATCAACCATGCCGAACGCCTTGTGCGGCATGTCCTCAAAGCAGATGTTTTCGGCAACCGAGAGGTAGGGCAGCAGGTTGAATTCCTGGTGGACGACCTGAATGCCGGCCTTCTTCGCATCGCCCGGCGTGTGCGGATCATAGGTCCCGCCGTCGAGTGCGATCTCCCCGGCATCCCGCTGGATGATCCCGCACAGGATCTTGATCAGCGTCGACTTGCCCGCGCCATTTTCACCGACCAGCGCATGCACCTCGCCGGGGCGCAGCGAAAAGCTGACGCCGTTGAGGGCGACAACGCCGCCGAAGCGTTTCTTGACGCCCGAGAGTTCGAGCACCGGCCCTGCACCAGCACCGGCCGGTGCCGGAGCGGCTGCGCCTGCCATGTCAGTGTTTTCCATGATCATCGACCCGGTTGGCGGCTGTGCCGAACCAGACACAGCCGCGGTTTACCCCGTGTTACTTCACGTCGTCCGATGTCACGAGCTTGATGTCGGTCTTGACCCAGCCTTCGAGCGGCTTGCCGCCGGCCACGACGCCAAGCGCCTTGTCGATGGCGTTGGCGGCCATCTGCTGGCCGAACTGGTCGACCGTGGCAAGCAGCTTCTTTTCCTTCAGCAGCGGCTGGACAGCCGGGATATTGTCAAAGCCGACGACTTCGATCTTGCCTGTTTTACCAGCCGCTTCGATGGCCTTGACGACGCCGAGAACCATGGAGTCATTGGCTGCCATCACGCCCTGGATATCCGGATGGGCGGTCAGCATGTTGGAGAATACCGTGTTGGCTTCTTCGGTTTCCCAATGGGCGGTGCGCGAGTCGAGCAGGTCGAGCTTGCCCGCCGTGACGGAGTCCATGAAGCCGAGCTTGCGCTGGGCCGCATTGTCGGCGCCGGGATTGCCTTCGATGATGACCACCTTGGCGCCTGCACCGAGCTTTTTGGCGAGCGCATCGCCGGCCATCTTGGCGCCTTCGCGGTTGTCCGGGCCGACAAAGGCGAGCTTCAGGCCTGCCTCCTGCTTGGCCTTGTCATCGAGCGCCACGTCGAAATTGACGACAGTGATACCGGCATCCACGGCACGCTTGATCGGCGGAACGAGCGCGCGGGAATCGGACGGGGCAACAACGATGGCATCGACCTTTTGGGTGATGAAGCTCTCGATGGCATTGATCTGCGTCTCGACATCGGTCTCGGACTGCATGCCGACGGCTTTCAGCGTGTAGTCGCCGCGCTTGGCCTCGTGGGCCTTTGCGCCCTCGAGCATGTTCTTGAAGAATTCATTGGCAAGGGATTTCATCACAAGCCCGACGACGGGCTTGTCGGCGGCATAGCTAACTGCAGGCATGGCGAGCGTGCCGGCCAGAAGGCTGGCGGCAATAAAACGTGCGAATTTCATTGTATTCCTCCCAGAATGACAAAAGACGTTCAGCGGTTTGCCACGTCCTCCAACATGGCGATGAAACGTTTCATTGCGCGGGCGCAATAGCGGCGTCTCAGCTCAATAGGAGCCCGAAGATCACGGATTTGTCAACATGAAACGTTTCATTCAAGAGATGGGCGGGTTGCGTGCGAACAGAACGCTGCCTGTGGAACCTTACAGATAATCCGCGACGCGGTTGGCAGCCCAGTGGTAAAAACTGCCGGGAACAAGCGGCTGGTTGGTCGGGTCTTTCTTGTGGACGTGGAAGCCGATGAAATCCGGATGGTCGAGCGGTTCCAGTCCATAAGCCGGGTCAAAGATGCGCAGGGCATCGCGCGCCGTCCAGTAGTAGAAATTTTCCTTCGGCGCGGCATCCTTGAAGAAGCCATAACGCTTGGCCATGCGCGAAATGCCGTCATTGGCGAAGGCCGTGATGCCGATGGTGGCCGGGGTTACCTTCTGTCCGGTCATCCGGAACCAAGCCGGGCGCATGACGCGGCGGCGAAAGCCCAGCCATGGCGGAACGACGACCGTTCCTTCCATATAGGCGTCGAACTCGCCGATGACAGGATTGTCCGGCGGCAGGTACATCGCCGATACGCCGAGGCGGAAGTGGTTTTCCCGGGCGAGGTAAGGCTTGTCGGTCGCCGGATGAAACTGCTTCATCAGATAGATGTCGGTATCGAGCCAAAGGCCCTGCTGTTTCTTCATCAATGTGACGCGAAACAGGTCGCTGAACTGGGATACGACGTGGCCGGCATTCTCGATATCGGGAAAATCCGGGTCGATGCGCCGAAGATATTTTTTGTCCAGTATCGGTGCCGCATCGCAAATCTCGATGCCCTTGGGAAGGTTTGCGATCTCGTCGAACGCGTAGAGTTTCACCCGCTGTCCGGTCATCACCATCGATGCCAGACAGACCCGGTCCACCTCCCGAAGGCGCGGGCCATACCAGAAGGTGCAAATATCCATGAACTATTCCAGCGGAAAAAATTGTTAAAGTGCCAGTCCATCTATGAGAGTTGCTGATCCCGGTCAATCGCATTGTTAGACTAAAGTCGTAGACGTTTGGCCGCATTTCAACGACGCAAAACGTGAGGGAAGGCACGGCCGGGTAGCGGAAATCAGAGTGGATCAATTTTCCACGGATCCGCATTTTTAAAAAAGCCGGACTCCCGCATTCCGCTTCGCTGGAATGAAGTTCTTTCATTCATTGTTGCGGCAGCAATAAATTGGCGCGAATTTGCCCCGGGTTGTGAAACCATCCTTTTCTTCCGGCGACGCGTTCCACTATGGTTGCCGCTCGTATCGGCACATCGTAAGACGCCGAAAAACAGTGGACAGTGATTTTCATGACCAAGAGCCTGACGCACCTTCAGCGTCTTGAAGCCGAAGCGATCCATATTTTCCGCGAGGTTGCCGCAACATTCACCAAGCCGGTGATGCTGTATTCGATCGGCAAGGATTCCTCCGTGATGCTGCATCTGGCGATGAAGGCCTTCTATCCGGCCAAACCGCCGTTTCCGTTCCTGCATGTGGATACCACGTGGAAATTCAAGGAGATGATCGCGTTTCGTGATTCAGAAGCGAAACGTCTCGGCTTCGACCTGCTGCTGCACAGCAACCAGGACGGCATTGACCAGGGCATCAGCCCCTTCGTGCATGGATCGAACACCCATACCCATATCATGAAGACTGTCGCCCTGCGGCAGGCGCTTGACAAATACGGCTTCGACGCGGCATTCGGCGGCGCGCGGCGCGACGAGGAGAAGTCGCGGGCCAAGGAGCGCATTTTCTCCTTCCGCAACGCGCAGCATTCCTGGGACCCGAAGAACCAGCGCCCGGAAATGTGGAAGATCTACAACACGCGGGTCGCCAAGGGCGAATCCATCCGCGTTTTCCCGATCTCCAACTGGACCGAGCTCGACGTCTGGCAGTACATCCTGCAGGAGAACATCCCGATCGTCCCGCTCTATTACGCCGCCAAGCGGCCGGTTGTGGAGCGCGATGGCATGCTGATCATGCGCGATGACGAGCGCATGCAGCTGCTGCCCGGCGAAGAGCTGCAGGAGAAGCTTGTTCGCTTTCGCACGCTCGGATGCTATCCCTTGACCGGTGCGATTGAATCCGATGCGGTGACCTTGCCGGAAATCGTCAGCGAAATGCTGATCGCCCGCACCTCCGAACGGCAGGGCCGCATGATCGACAAGGACGAAGCCGGTTCGATGGAGAAGAAGAAGCGCGAGGGCTATTTCTGATGAACACCGTTGCCCCGATCGAGGCTTCCGCCGCCGAGGAAATCCGCGCCTACATGGCCGAACAGGAAAAGAAGTCGCTGCTGCGCTTTCTCACCTGCGGTTCGGTCGATGACGGCAAGTCGACGCTGATCGGCCGTCTGCTCTACGACACCAAGCTGATCTTCGAGGATCAGCTGGCCGCCCTGCAGAATGACAGCCGCAAACATGGCACCAATGGCGAGGATATCGATTTTGCGTTGCTGGTCGATGGTCTGGAAGCCGAACGCGAGCAGGGCATCACCATCGATGTCGCCTACCGTTTCTTCTCCACGCCCAAGCGCAAGTTCATCGTCGCCGACACGCCCGGCCACGAGCAATATACCCGCAACATGGCGACCGGTGCCTCCACCGCCGATCTTGCCATCGTGCTTGTCGACGCGCGCCAAGGCATCCTGCGGCAGACACGCCGCCACAGTTTCATCGCCTCGCTGCTCGGCATCCGCAACATCGTTCTGGCCATCAACAAGATCGATCTCGTCGATTACTCCCAGACCATTTTTGACAGGATCGTCGCCGACTACCAGGACTTTGCCGGCAAGCTTGGTTTCCAGTCGATCCAGCCCATTCCGCTTTCGGCCCGCTTCGGCGACAATGTGATTTCCGCCTCCGCCAACATGCCTTGGTACAAGGGCCCGGCGCTGCTCGAACATCTCGAAGACGTGCCGCTTGCCGATGCGGATGAGGAGCGCCCGTTCCGGTTTCCGGTGCAATATGTCAACCGGCCCAATCTCGACTTCCGCGGCTTCTCCGGCACCATCGCCTCCGGTGTCGTGTCACCGGGAGACGAGGTGGTCGTCGCCAAATCAGGCAAGTCCTCGCGCGTCAAGCGTGTGGTGACGCTGGACGGCGACCTTGACCGGGCTGTCGAAGGGCAGGCGGTGACGCTGGTGCTGGAGGACGAGGTCGAGGTGTCGCGCGGCAACATGCTGGTGGCACCTGGTGCCCGGCCCGAGGTGGCGGACCAGTTTGCCGCGCATCTCGTCTGGTTTGCCGAACATGCGCTGATCCCCGGCCGTTCCTATATCCTGCGCACAGAGACCGATCAGGCGACAGCCACGATCACCGATCTCAAATACCGAATCGATATCAACAGCTTCGCCCAGGAAGCGGCCAAATCGCTTGACCTGAATGAAGTGGGCGTTGTCAATATTTCAACGCAGGAGCCGATTGCCTTCGACCCCTACAAGTCGAACCGCTCGACCGGGTCGTTCATCCTGATCGACCGTCTGACCAATGCGACGGTCGGCGCCGGCATGATCGATTTCGGCCTGCGCCGCGCGTCCAATGTGCACTGGCAGGCGCTGGATGTCAGCAAGGCATCGCGCGCCGACCAGAAGAACCAGAAGCCGGCGGTGATATGGTTCACGGGCCTGTCCGGTTCGGGCAAGTCGACGGTCGCCAATCTCGTTGAAAAACGCCTGTCGTCGCTCGGCAAGCACACCTATATTCTCGATGGCGACAATGTGCGCCATGGGCTCAACCGCGACCTTGGCTTCACCGAAGAGGACCGGGTGGAAAACATCCGCCGCGTCGGCGAGGTGGCCAAGCTGATGGTGGATGCGGGCCTGATCGTGCTGGTCTCGTTCATTTCGCCGTTCCGTTCGGAGCGCCGCATGGTGCGCGAGCTGCTGGCCGATGGCGAGTTTCTTGAAATCTTCGTCGATACGCCGTTCGAGGAATGCGCGCGGCGTGACCCGAAGGGGCTTTACGCCAAGGCACTGCGCGGCGAGATCAAGAATTTCACCGGCGTCGACTCGCCCTATGAAGCGCCGGAGAATCCGGAACTGCATCTGCACACGGTCGGCCGCACGACGGAGGCACTTGCCTCGGAGGTGGAGAAGCTGCTGGTCGAGCACGGCATCATCTTCAACTACGATCAAAGCTCATGGTCGATTTAGGCGATGCCTGATTTATTCACCCCCCTCGATCACTCGAGCCTGCTTGCCGTCCTGGAAACCGCGGCCATTGCGGCCGGGCAGGAAATCCTGCGCATTTACGCGGAGGGCTGTGATTTCGCGCTGAAGGATGACCAGTCGCCGGTCACGGAAGCCGATCACGCCGCCGAAGCCATCATCCTGGCGGCTCTGCGCAGGGCGACGCCTGACATACCCGTCGTGGCGGAAGAGGAAATCTCCGGCGGCCACGTGCCCGGCGATCTCGGCGCGCGCTTCTATCTGGTGGATCCGCTCGACGGAACGCGGGAATTTGTCAGCCGCAACGGTGATTTCACCGTCAACATCGCGCTGATCGAAAACGCGGCGCCCGTTCTCGGCGTTGTCTATGCCCCCGTGCGCGGTGTGCTGTTCACGGGCGGCACTGCCGGCGCGCAGGAAGTTGCCATCGGCGAGGGCGGTGCCGTCACCGCACGCAAAGCCATAGGCTGCCGCACCAGTCCGGACGACCTCATTGCCGTTGCCAGCCGCTCGCACCGCACGCCGGAAACCGATGCCTATCTGGAAAAATTCCGTGTTGCCGACTGTGTGTCCGTCGGGTCGTCACTGAAATTCGGCCTGCTTGCACGCGGTGAGGCCGATATTTACCCGCGTTTCGGCCGGACCATGGAATGGGATACGGCGGCGGGCGATGCGGTCCTGCGCGCTGCCGGAGGCATAACCCTGACGCTGGATGGCAATCCGCTGACCTATGGCCGCCGCAATCAGGCCGACGACGCCGATTTCGCCAATCCGGATTTCGTGGCCTGGGGAAAGCTATAGTCTGATCGCAATGACATTTGCGTGGTGCGTGGTTCGACAAGCTCACCATGAGGGATGTGGATTGGTGCAAGATCAATCGCGAAGGTTGCAGAGTGTAATTCCCTGCGATCCACGCCCTCCCTCATGGTGAGCTTGTCGAACCACGCACCGCGCTGTTGCCATCCGATCGCCGGTTACCCTGGTCGCTTCCTCAACAGGATCGTCACCACAAAAAACGCGCCGATGGAACTGGTAACGATACCGATGGGTAATTCCTGCGGCGCCAGCAGCAGACGGGCCGCGAGGTCGCTGAGCAGGATCAGCAGGGCGCCGAGCACGGCGCAGGTGACGATCAGTCCCGCATGCAGCTGCCCGGAAAAACGCCGGGCAATGTGCGGGATCATCAGGCCGACAAAGCCGATGACGCCAGCCACCGAGACAAAGATCGCGGTGGAGAAGGCGCAGACGATGAACACCGTGTTGCGCAGGCGCGTCACCCTTATGCCAAGGCTTTCCGCCGTGTTTTCGCCAGCCAGCAGGGCATCGAGATTGCGGTGGTTGTACAGGGCGTAGACCAGGATGGCGGCAAGCCCGGTGAGGGCGAGCGGCAGGTTCTCCCAGCGGGCAAGGCCAAGGCCGCCGAGTGTCCAGAACATCACCGAATGCGCGGCGCGCTGGTCGCCGGCAAACACCATGTAGTTGGTGAGTGCAGCAAACAGGAAGGAGACGGCAAGGCCCGCCAGGATCAGCCGCTCCGGCCCCTGTCCCTGCACGCGCCGCACCAGCATCAGCACGACGATGGCCGCCAGCATGCCGCCGCTGAAGGCGGCAATCGGCAGCGTCCAGATGCCGAAGCGGTCGCCGATGACCGTAATCACCGAGACTGCTCCCGCCGCCGCGCCATTGGAAAGGCCGAACAGGAACGGATCGGCAAGGTCGTTGCGGGTGACGGTTTGCAGCAGCGCGCCGATAATGCCGAGCCCCGCGCCGACGCAGATCGCAAGGATCACCCGCGGCAGGCGCAGGTCAACGATGATCTTGCCGACCGGGCCATTGACGACGGTATCGGAGAGACCGGCGGCATGGGCGAGGGCGCGCAGGACGTCGCCGAGCGGAATGACCGTTGCCCCATAGGCAATCGACACGAGGGCGAGGGCCAGAATGGCCATCACCCCCGTCATGAGTGTCAGATGCTGACGGAAAGGCAGATGCACTCAGAATGCTTCCGGATGCATGGCCTTGGCCATCTTGGCGATGGCCTCGATGTTGGCCGGTCCGGGCGTCAGTTCCGCATAGCGCAGGGCGACGAAGCGGTTGTTCTTGACGGCGTCGGTTTCCTTCATTGCCGGATGGGATTTGAGGAAGTTGAGCAGCTTCTGGTAACCCGCATCATCCTGATAATCGAGGAGGACGAGGAATTCCGGATTGCGCGTCGCCACGGTTTCCCACGAAGTAGTGCCCCAACTGGTGTCGAGATCGGCCATGATGTTGGTGCCGCCGGCTTCGCTGATCATCGCCGTGGGAATGGCGAACTTGCCCGCTGTAAACGGCTTGTCCTCGCCGGAATCATAGAGGAAGACGCGGGTGCCGCTCTTGTCGCCGATCTTGGTCTTGATCGCGGCAAGTTCTGTCTTCCAGCCGCCGACGAGTTTATTTGCCTCGTCCTCTTTGCCGAAAATTTTGCCGAGCTTTTCCATGTCGCCATAAAGCAGGTCCATGGATGCAGCGGGCCGGGACTTGTCGAGATGAACGCAGCTTTCGGTCAGTTCAAGCGTCTTGATGCCATGCGGCGCCAGCGTGTCGGGGGTCACTTCGCCGCCCGGCTTCATGCCGTAATTCCAGCCGGCGAAGAAGAAATCCGGTTCCGCCGCAATGAGATTTTCAAGGGTCGGGTATTTGGGCGCAAGCTCGGGAATGGCGCCCAGCTGCTTCTTGAAGGCGTCGTCGAGCTTGTACCAGCCGGTAATGCCCGAAACCCCGACCATCGAGGATTGCAGGTGCAGGGCGAAGGCCATTTCGCTCATGTTGATGTCCTGGATGACCGCGCGCTTTGGCGCGGCCTCGAAGGTGAGGGGGTTGCCGCAACTTTCGACCGTCACGGGAAACGCCCATGCGGGGGCGGACAGCGCCGATAAGGCGAGGGCGAGCAGCATTCTTTTCATCAAATTCTCCGTAGCTGAGCAGTTTGTTTTGTGGTTGGTCCGGGTGCTTCGAACACCATGAGATCGCGATCCTGCGAGGGATGGCGCAGGCGCAGCACATCGAGATCGAAGACATCGCTGACGATGCGCGGCGTCAGCGTTTCGTCGGGCGTGCCGGCGGCGACGAGCTGGGCGGCATGCATGACGGCGACGTGGGTGGCAAACGGCGCCACCAGCGGCAGGTCGTGCAGGACTGCGATGGTTGTCACGTCGAGGCCGGCGACCAGCGCCAGCAGTTCGCTGCGCGCTTTCGGGTCGAGGTGATTGGTGGGTTCGTCGAGAAACAGGATATCCGGCTGCTGGGCGATGGCGCGCGCCAGCTGCACGCGCTGCCTTTCGCCGCCGGAGAGCGAGCCGATGGGACGGCGCGAAAACGCGGCGATCCCGGCGCGGAGCAGGGCTTCCGTCACGATATCCCGGTCTTTCGCCTTGGTCAGGGTGCCGGTGTGCGGGATGCGGCCAAGGGATACATAATCGTCCACCAGCAATTGCGGGTCCGGCATGTCGGTCTGGCCGACGAAGGCAAATCTCCTGGCCCGTTCCTTCGGCGGCAGCCGGTCTATTGCCGTGCCGTCGAGATGGACGTTGCCGGAGGAGGGACGCAGCAGCCCGGCCAGCATGCGCAAAAGCGTGGATTTCCCGGCGCCATTCGGCCCGATAATGGCAAGACGCGCGCCGCGCACGATGTCGAGCGATACCTCATCCACCAGCGTCTGGCCGGCTGTGCGGAACGTCACCTCGTCGGCACGCAGGGCGACATGGCTCATGGGCGGATATCCGTGACTGCAGGCAAGGCACATGGTGTCAAATCCCAACCGGTAAACGTCGTCGCGTCATCGCGGACGCGTCGTTCTCGTATAGTAACGTTATAACATTAGTCAATACCCGATATGTCATGGCTGCCCCGGCCGCGGCTGGCCGCCGGCGGTCTTGCACGGGGTGCAGAGGATAATCAGGTGGTCGGGTCTTGGCGTGGTCATGCCGGTGCCTTGCCTTGTGGACAAAGGTTAGGGGAACGCGGCCAATGCACCATCGCGACAATGCGGGAGAGGACATCGCATCGCTCCCGGCACACCCCGTCCGGTTCGAATTGTAGATGAGATGGCAGGTCTCCTGGCTCGCGGGTCTCAGCTTCGCCTTGCCTTCCCGACCTTCCGGTCAGTGGCATGTCAGGCATCGCTCACCGCTTACAGTTGCGGGGGCAGCCACGGTCTCGGTCCCTTTTGGGTACGCCTCACCGTGTTCCCTTTTCATCTCCCGCGTTGTCGTGCAGAAGAAACCATCGGCGCGAATGCTATGCGGCCAGCCGCGCAGTTGCAAGCACGTTTATGCGGCAATTTTTGCCGCTGCCAAAATTTTTGGCAAATGAAAGATTTCAATTGGCCGGTAACTCGTTAGAGTGCGGGGAGCATTTGTGGAACCGCGGTTTTTTTGAATCAGACTTTTGAGGCGATATGGCAATTCACGCAGCAGTCTATCATCTGACGCATTACCGGTATGACCGGCCCATCACGCTCGGGCCGCAGATCATCCGGCTCCAGCCAGCACCCCATTCCCGGACAAAAGTTCTCAGCCATTCCCTGAAAGTCAGTCCGGCCAATCATTTCGTCAACCTGCAGCAGGATCCCTACGGCAATTTCCTCGCCCGCTTCGTCTTTCCCGAACCGGTGACGGAGCTGAAGATCGAGGTCGATCTCGTCGCTGATATGACCGTCTACAATCCATTCGATTTCTTCGTCGAACCGGTCGCCGAAACCTGGCCGTTCAGCTATCCCGAAGAGATCAGCGACGACCTGTCGATCTATATGAAGCCGGAATCGGCAGGACCGCTGGTTTCGGCTTTCCTTGCAACCATCGATCGCAGCCCGACGAACACGGTGAATTTCGTCGTCGATCTCAACGCACGTATCCAGCGCGAGATCG
This sequence comes from Phyllobacterium sp. NPDC097923, assembly GCF_044760925.1. NCBI lineage: Bacteria > Pseudomonadati > Pseudomonadota > Alphaproteobacteria > Hyphomicrobiales > Phyllobacteriaceae > Phyllobacterium > Phyllobacterium sp. NPDC097923. The sequence continues at coordinate 867,101 of NZ_JBIWBL010000001.1, forward strand.
GCTACGTCATCCGCATGGAAACCGGGGTTCAGGAGCCGGACGCCACCTTGAACCTGCGCTCGGGATCGTGCCGGGATTCAAGCTGGCTGCTGGTGCAGGTCCTGCGCAATCTCGGTTTTGCTGCACGGTTCGTCTCCGGCTATCTCATCCAGCTGAAGCCTGATCTTGTCGCCATCGATGGTCCCGCCGGAACGGACAAGGATTTCACCGATCTGCATGCCTGGTGCGAAGTCTATCTGCCGGGGGCGGGCTGGATCGGTCTCGACCCCACCTCCGGGCTTCTGACCGGCGAAAGCCACGTACCGCTTGCCGCCACCCCGCACTATCGCAACGCTGCACCGATTTCCGGCATGGCGGAATTCGCCAATGTGGAATTCGGTTTCGATATGCGGGTGACGCGTGTGTCCGAGCACCCGCGCATCACCAAGCCGTTTTCCGACGAATCCTGGAATGCGCTCGATGCGCTCGGCGAAAAGGTCGACGCGATCCTGAACGAACGGGATGTGCGCCTGACCATGGGCGGCGAGCCCACATTCGTGTCCATCGATGATTTCGAATCGGGCGAATGGAACACCGATGCGGTCGGGCCGACCAAGCGCGAAAAGGCCGACAAACTGATCCGGCGGTTGCGTGAGCGTTTTGCGCCGGGCGGTTTTCTGCATTACGGGCAGGGCAAGTGGTATCCGGGCGAAAGCCTGCCGCGCTGGACGTTCTCGCTTTACTGGCGCAAGGACGGCAAGCCGATCTGGGTCAACCCCGATCTGATCGCGCCCGAGAACGGCAAGGCTGACGTCAAGCCGGAAGATGCCGGGAAGCTGCTCGTCGCGTTGGCGCAGGAGCTCGGTGTTGAAGAAGAGATGGTGGCGCCCGCCTATGAAGATCCGGCGGAATGGATCATCAAGGAGGGCAATCTTCCCGACAATGTCGATCCGTCCAACTCCAGGCTGAAAGACCCGGAAGAGCGCAGCCGCATCGCCCGGGTTTTCGAGCGGGGCCTGACCGAGCCGAGCGGTTTTGTCCTGCCGGTGCAGCGCTGGAACAGCCAGGCCTCCGGCCCGCGCTGGCGCAGCGAAAAATGGAAGACGCGGCGCGGCAAGCTGTTCCTGGTGCCGGGCGATTCGCCCGTCGGATACCGCCTTCCGCTCGGCGCCCTGCCGCATGTTCCGGCCTCGGACTATCCCTATATCGTGCCGGTCGATCCGTCGGTGGATCGCGGGGCGCTTCCCGACCCAGCACCGCAGGCGCGTGAGAACATCCTGGCGGTTGCCTCTTTCACCGCGGACGAAGGCAACCAGCAGGAGCGGGTCGAGCAGGAACTGGGGGAAATCGGCGGGGCCGTGCGCACCGCCATATCGGTCGAGCCGCGGGACGGGCGCCTCAGCGTGTTCATGCCGCCGGTGGAGGCGCTCGAGGACTATCTGGAACTGGTTGCGGCGGCGGAAGCTGCGGCGCACAAGCTCGGCCTGCCGGTTCACATCGAAGGTTACAGCCCGCCGCAGGATCACCGCATCAACGTCATCCGCGTTGCGCCCGATCCCGGCGTGATCGAGGTGAATATCCATCCGGCCGCCAACTGGCGCGACTGCGTGGCAACCACAACGGCAATCTATGAGGAGGCTCGCCAGACGCGCCTCGGTGCCGACAAGTTCATGATCGATGGCCGCCATACCGGTACCGGCGGCGGCAACCATGTGGTGGTCGGCGGGGAAACACCCGCCAACAGCCCGTTCCTGCGCCGTCCTGATCTGCTCAAAAGCCTTGTCCTGCACTGGCAGCGGCATCCGTCGCTTTCCTACCTGTTCTCCGGCCTGTTCATCGGGCCCACCAGCCAGGCACCGCGCATCGACGAGGCGCGGCATGACAGTCTCTACGAGCTGGAGATTGCCCTTTCGCAGGTGCCGCGGCCGGGCGAGGGCACGCCGCCTTTGCCCTGGCTGGTCGACCGGCTGTTCCGTAATCTTTTGGTGGATGTCACCGGCAACACGCATCGTTCGGAAATCTGCATCGACAAACTGTTCTCACCCGATGGTCCGACCGGCAGGCTCGGGCTGGTCGAGTTCCGCGGTTTCGAGATGCCGCCCAATGCGAGCATGAGCCTTGCCCAGCAATTGCTGATCCGCGCGCTGATCGCCCGGTTCTGGAACAATCCGATTCAGGGCAGTTTCGTCCGCTGGGGCACGGCACTGCATGACCGTTTCATGCTGCCGGCCTATGTCTGGCAGGATTTCCTCGATGTTCTCGCCGATTTGCGCGAGAACGGCTTTGATTTCCGGCCGGAATGGTTCGAGGCTCAGCTGGAATTCCGCTTCCCCTTCTGTGGGGAAATCGAAAGTGAGGGCGTCAAGCTGGAAATCCGGCAGGCGCTGGAGCCATGGCATGTGATGGGCGAGCAGGGTGCCATCGGCGGCACGGTGCGCTTCGTCGATTCCTCGGTGGAACGGCTGCAGGTCAAGGTCGACGGCTTCAATCCGGCCCGCTACAGCGTGGCCTGCAACGGGCGCGAGGTGCCGCTGAAGATGACGGACAGCCAGGGCACGGCGGTTGCCGGTGTGCGCTACAAGGCGTGGCAGCCGCGCTCCGGCCTGCATCCGATGATCCCGGTCAACACGCCGCTGGTTTTCGACATTTACGACCAGTGGTCGCAGCGGGCGATCGGCGGTTGCGTCTATCATGTCGCACACCCCGGCGGGCGCAGCTATGATACGTTCCCGGTCAATTCGAACGAGGCCGAGGCGCGCCGGCTGGCGCGTTTCGAGCCGCGCGGCCATACGGCCGGCGGATATGAATTGCGCAGGGAGCAGCCGTCGGGTGAATTTCCGATGACCCTTGATCTGAGAAGGCCGAGGCATTGAGATATGGTTGGCATCATGGCTGTGCGTGGTTCGACAGGCTCACCATGAGGGAGCGGGAGGATTGCAGGCAGACATATCCTGCGACGTGGCAGATTGACGTTGCAAACCACGCCTTTCCTCATGGTGAGCCTGTCGAACCACGCACTCCTGTCCTGCAGCACTCACAAACCGGTTATCGATAGACACATGTCACAGAGCGTGAAAACCAACCTACTCCCCGGTCTCCTTGCCAGCTACAAGCCCCTGCAGGGCGTGGCGGACGAGATGATCGATCCTAACGGGGCTGTTCGGCCCGGCTGGGAAAAGCTGCTGCGCTCGCTCGACACGCTCGGCCCCGAAAAACTCGCCACCCGCTTTGCCCGCGCCAACCAGTATCTGCACGATGCGGGCGTGTTTTACCGGGTCTATGACGAGACCGGCACGCAGGAGCGCGAATGGCCGCTCGCCCATGTTCCGCTTCTGATCAACGAGGATGACTGGCGCGCCATCACATCAGGGCTGACCCAGCGCGCCGATCTCCTGGAGGATATCGTTGCCGATATCTATGGTGACAACCGGCTGGTGCGCGATGGCCTGCTGCCGCCGGATCTGATTGCCTCGAACCCCGAGTTCCTGCACCCCGTCGCCGGTGTCAAGCCGGCCAGCGGGCATTTCCTGCATTTCTGCGCTTTCGAGCTGGGGCGCGCACCCAATGGCCAGTGGTGGGTGCTGGGCGACCGCACGCAGGCGCCTTCGGGTGCCGGGTTTGCCCTGGAAAACCGCGTTGCCACCACCCGCGCCCTTTCGGATATTTCCGGCGCGATGAACGTTCATCGGCTTGCCGGTTTCTTCAAGGATTTCCGCGATTCCCTGCAGAGCCTGATCCACGATCCTGCAGGCCGAGCGGCCATTCTCACGCCCGGCCCGAACAACGAAACCTATTTCGAACATGCCTATATCGCCCGCTATCTCGGCATCATGCTGCTGGAAGGCGACGACCTGACCGTCAGCAAGGGCCGGGTCATGGTGCGCACCGTGTCCGGTCTGAAGCCCATCGATGTTCTGTGGCGGCGTATGGATGCCGCCTATATGGACCCGCTGGAGCTGAAGTCCGATTCGTGGATCGGCACCCCCGGCATGGTCGGCGCGCTGCGCCAGCGTTCCGTCTCGCTGGTCAATGCGCTGGGGTCTGGCATTCTCGAAACCCGGGCGCTGCTCGCCTTCCTTCCGGCGATCTCGAAAGCCCTGCACGACCGCGATCTCGCTTTGCCGAGCATCGCCACCTGGTGGTGCGGCCAGGAGAAGGAACGCCAGCACGTCATGAACCGGCTCGACCAGATGATGGTCGGCCCGGCGCTGTCGACCCGGTTGCCGTTCGAAGACGTGCAGGCCACGGTTCTGGGCTCCGCCCTCGACGATGCGGCGCGTCAGGCCCTGTTGCACAAGCTCAAAACCGACGGCCGTGGACTGGTCGGGCAGGAAGCCGTCAAACTGTCGACGACGCCGGTCTATGTGGACGGCAGGCTGGAGCCGAGGCCTTTTGTCCTGCGCGTCTTTGCGGCGCGTCATGGCGATGGCTGGAGTTTCATGCCGGGCGGGTTTGCACGCGTCGGGTTCACGCTCGATACGGCGGCGATTGCCATGCAGCGCGGCGGGCAGGCGGCGGATGTGTGGATCACCAGTTCGGCGCCCGTGCGCAAGGATACGCTGCTGCCGCGCGAGGACGATGCCTTCCGCCGCAATGTGCCGGGCACGCTGCCGAGCCGTGCGGCGGAAAACCTGATGTGGATGGGCCGCTACATCGAGCGTGCGGAAGCCACGGCGCGTATCCTGCGGGCGTGCCATGCCCGTTATGCCGAGACGGCCAATGCGGAATTGCCGCTTCTGACGGAAATGCGCGATCAGCTCAAACCCCTCGGCATTGATCTCGATGAAGCCATTCCCAAGGGCCTCCTGCGTTCCATCGATGGCGCCATGCTCAGCGCCGGACGTATCCGCGACCGGTTTTCGCCCGATGGCTGGTTGGCGCTGCGCGATCTGTCGAAGACCGTGCACCGGTTCCAGGGGGTGGTGTCGCAGGGCGATGACGGCACCCGCGCCATGACGATCATCCTGCGCAAGCTGGCCGGGTTCTCCGGTCTGGTGCATGAGAACATGTATCGTTTCACCGGCTGGCGTTTTCTTGAAATCGGCCGCAGGCTGGAGCGCGGCATCCAGATGGCGCGCATCCTGGCAAACCTGTCCCGCCATGAAGCCCCGGAAGGTGCGCTGGAAATGCTGCTGGAAATCGGCGACAGCGTCATGACGCATCGCCGGCAGTACAGCGTCTATTCCGGCCGCCTCAGCGTGCTCGATCTTCTGGCGCTTGATCCGCTCAATCCGCGCTCGATCATTTTCCAGCTCGATGCGCTCAAAACCGAGTTCAATCTTTTGCCGCAGCGCGAGGCGGGTGCGCATATGTCCGCCTTTTCCAAGGATGTGCTGCGCCTGCACACGCAGCTTGCCATCATGGAATCCAGCGAACTGACCGCTGACAAGCTGCATCAACTCGCCAATGAAATCGGCGCGCTGTCCGACACCATCTCCGATACGTATTTTGCCTGAGGGGGTGAGGAATGCTCTATAACATCCGCCTCCACCTGCATTATGACTATGAACGCTCCGCAGCGGGCGGGCGCCACCACATCCGGGTGATGCCGCAGACCCTGCCGGGAATCCAGCGCGTGGTCGCCTCAAGTCTCTCCTTTGATCCTGCCGCGGCGGAACGCTCCGATTTTACCGATTTCTTCGCCAATACGGTGACCTCCATCGTCTGCCGCAATCCGCACGAGACGCTCGATGTGACGATGACGGCCCGCATCAATGTGGCGCGGCCGCAAACCATGCTCGATGTTTCGCCTGATATCGCCGGTCTGATCCGGGAAATACGCGGCGTCTGGTCGGTGGCATCCGATGCGCCGCATCACTTTCTGACATCCAGCGCCCACGCGGCCATCGACCCTGACATATCGGCCTACGCTGCGACAAGCCTCGGCAGGACGCGCACCGTCATGGAGGCGGCGGGCGATCTGTGCAACCGCATCCATGCGGATTTCGCCTATGATTCCGACGCCACCAATGTGCGCACCACGGCGCGGGAGGCGTTCGACCTGCGGGCGGGTGTCTGCCAGGATTTCAGCCACATCATGATTGCCGGCCTGCGCGGCATCGGCATTCCGGCGGGCTATGTCAGCGGTTTCCTGCGCACCATCCCGCCACCCGGCAAGGAGCGGCTGGAAGGTGCCGACGCCATGCATGCCTGGGTGCGTGTCTGGTGCGGGCGCGAGGCGGGCTGGCAGGAGTTCGATCCCACCAATGCGATGATGGCCGGCAATGACCATATCACCGTGGGTTACGGCCGGGATTATGCCGATGTCTCGCCCATCGTCGGCGTGCTGAAAACCAGCGGTTCGCAGGAAGCAAAGCAATCGGTGGATGTGATCCCGCTGGAGTAAAGGGATAGACAGCGCTTTTGTCCTTCGCGTTGCCATTATTGGAATAGTTTTTCTTGGTTTCCAGCAAACGGGAGAATATGGTCTGCTTCAAGTGCCATTTGCGCCGGTGAATGGGATGAAATTTCGAAGTGCGATCCATGCTCCCCATTCCACCGCTGATGCTGACCACAGGTCCGGTTCCCGCCTATCCGCAAGTGCTTGCCGCGCTCGGAAAGCCTGTTCTTTATGACTATGATGCCGCCTTCCAGGCCTTCTATGCCGAGGTGATCGAAAAACTGCGGCTGGCGCTGCGGCAGGACACGGCGCCGGTCATCATGCAGGGGGAGGCCATTCTCGGCATCGAGGCCGCCGCTGCCGCGCTGATTGCCCGTGACGATGTGGTTCTGAACCTTGTCTCCGGTGTCTATGGCAAAGGGTTTGCCGGCTGGGCCGCGCGCTATGGTAGGGAAGTCATCGAGCTTGCCGTGCCCTATGACGACATCATCGACCCGCAGGCAGTTCGCGAGGCGCTGCGCCAGCGCCCGGATATCAAAATTGTCTCGCTCTGCCATCACGACACGCCGTCCGGCACGCTCAATCCGCTGCGGGACATCGGCGCTGTCGTTGCCGAGCACGGGGCCTATCTCATTGTCGACGCGGTGTCGTCCTTTGGCGGGTTGGATGCCCATCCGCTTGAGGCGCATGCCGACATTTTCATTACCTCGCCATCGAAATGCCTGGGCAGCACGCCGGGTCTCAGCCTCATCGGCGTGAGCGAGCGGGCCTGGGCCAAGATCGAGGCCAACCCGGATGCGCCGCGCGGCTCGTTCCTCAGCCTTCTCGGCTGGAAAGGCGCCTCGGAGCCCGGAAAGCCCTTTCCGGTGACGCCGTCCATTGCGGAAATCTATGCGCTGGATGCGGCGCTGGATCTCTATGCCGCGGAGGGCGCCGAAAACGTCTGGGCCCGCCATGCGCAAACGGCTGAAATCACCCGCAACGGCCTGCTTGAGCTTGGCCTGACGCTGTGGCCGAAAAAGCTGGAATTCTGCGCGCCGACGGCGACCGCTTTCAAGCTGCCCGATGGTTTCAGCGACACGGCCTTGCGCGACCGGTTGCGCGATGAGCACGGCATCCTCCTGTCGCTCGGCCGCGCCGACACATCGGGCAAGCTGCTGCGCGTCGGGCACATGGGCGCGTCCGCCAAACCCGATTTTGCCCGCGCCACCATCAGGGCTCTCAGCCAGATTCTGTCCCGCCCCCTCGGCCAAACCTATGCATAAGAGGATCGCAAGCATGTCCCGTATCCTGTTGAACCGACGCTCTTTTCTCCATCTGACCGCCAGCGCCGCCGCGCTCACCGCCATGCCGGGTCTTGGCTGGGCGCAGGGGGAAACGCCTGTCAAAGGCGGGCGTCTGATCGTTGCCGGGGACAGTGAACCGGCCAATCTCAATCCCGCCATCGTCGCCTCCAACGGCGTGTTCTTTGTCGCCAGCAAGATTGTCGAGCCGCTGGCCGAACAGTCCTATGACGGCAAGGACGGCCTGTCGCCGCGCTTGGCCACCGCCTGGGAGGGCTCAGCCGACGGCCTGACTGCAACGTTCAAACTGCGCGAAGGCGTGACATGGCATGACGGCAAGCCGTTCACCTCGGCTGACGTTGCCTTCTCCGCGCTGGAAGTGTGGAAGAAGCTGCAGAATCTTGGCCGCGTGGTCTTCAAGAACCTTGAGAGTGTCGAAACACCGGATGACCACACGGCCATCTTCAAATTCTCCCAGCCGACGCCATTCCAGCTCATCCGCAATGCGCTGCCGGTGGTCACCTCCGTCGTGCCGAAACATCTCTATGAAGGCACGGATATTGCCAAGAATCCGGCCAACCAAACATTGGTCGGCACCGGTCCGTTCAAATTCGGCGAACACAAGCCGGGCGAATATTATCTGCTGAAGCGCAATGAGGCGTACTGGCAGAAGGACCAGCCATTGCTGGATGAAATCGTCTACCAGATCCTGCCGGACCGTTCATCCGCCGGCAATGCGCTGGAGGCCGAACAGATCCAGCTGGCTGCTTTCTCCGCCGTGCCGCTTGCCGATCTCGCCCGCATCTCCAAGGTGCCGGGCCTGAAGGTTTACGCCAATGGCTATGAAGGGCTGACCTATCAGCTCATCGTCGAAATCAACCATCGCCGCAAGGAACTGGCCGATCCGAAGGTGCGTCAGGCGCTTGCCCATGCCATCGACCGGGATTTTGTCGTCAAGACGATCTTCCTCGGCTATGCAAAACCGTCCACGGGGCCGGTTCCTGCCTATGACAAGGCGTTTTATGAGCCAGATGTGGCCGCCCATGCCTTCGATCCGGCCAAGGCGGAAGCGCTGCTCGACGCGGCGGGTTACAAGCGCGGCGCCGATGGCAACCGCTTCACGCTCAAGCTCCTGCCTGCCCCATTCTTCAATGAAACCAAGCAGTTCGGCGACTATCTGCGCCAGGCGCTGGCCAAGGTGGGCATCGATGCGCAGGTTGTCAGTAATGATACACCCGCCCATCTGAAGGCGGTCTATACGGACCATGATTTCGATATCACCGTGGCAACGCCGGTCTACCGTTCCGATCCGGCGATCTCCACCACCATCCTGTTCGAAAGCGGGCTGCCCGCCGGTGTGCCGTTCTCCAACCAGTACGGCTATGCCAATGCGGATGTGGACAGGCTGATCAAGGATGCCGCTTCCACCGTGGATAGCGAAAAGCGCGCCGGCCTCTATAAGCAGTTGCAGAAGGTTGTGGCCGCGGACCTGCCGCTGATCAATGTGGCCGAGTTCTCTTTCATCACCGTTGCCCGCGATACTGTGCAGAATGTGTCCGACAATCCGCGCTGGGCTGTGTCCAACTGGGCGAATGTCTGGCTGAAGGGGTAGGGGTTAAGGGTATGGTTTTATCGTGATACCGCATCTTCCCTCCTGAAAACAAACCCGTTTGTCTTCCGGCATTATTGGCTCTAGTGTCCCCCTCCATTTGCATGACCTGTCGGAGCCCTTCTTGTCGCCTCTTGCATCCTTTTTCCTGAAACGCCTTTTGGGTGCGATTCCGGTTCTGGCCGTTGTGCTCATCGGCAGCTTTCTGCTGCTGGAGGCGGCATCCGGTGATGCGGTGGATTCCTATGTCGCGGGTTCCGGCGGCATGGATGCCGACCAGATGGCACAGCTGCGCCAGGCATGGGGCCTTGATCAGGGCCCATTCCATCGTTTCATCGCTTATGTCTCGGCGCTCGGCCATGGCGATCTCGGCTGGTCGACAGCGTTTCAACGTCCGGTGCTCTCGGTGATTGCCGAGCGCCTGCCGGTGACGCTGCTGCTGATGGGCATTGCCACCGCACTCGCCTTTTTCCTCGGTTCACTGCTCGGCGTCATCGCCGGCGCAAAGCCCGGCTCCCTGCGCGACCGTTTCCTGTCCGTCGGTTCGCTGGCGCTTTACGCTGTGCCCGGCTTCTGGCTGGGGCTGGTGCTGATCGTGGTCTTCGCCGTCGATCTGCGCTGGTTGCCGGTCGGCGGCATCGAGACCATCGCGTCCGGCAAGAGCGGATGGGCGCGCATGGCGGATATCGCCGCGCATCTGGTCCTGCCCGTCGCTTCGCTCGCCATGGTGTACCTCGCGCTGTATCTGCGCCTGATGCGCGACCGCATGAGCGAGGTCTGGCGCGATCCCTTCGTCACTGGCCTGAAGGCGCGCGGCCTCAGCCGTGGCCGTATCGTCTGGCGGCACGTGGCGCGCAATGCGGTCCTGCCGGTCATTACCATGCTCGGCCTGCAGGCGGCGGTCATGCTGGGCGGCAGCGTCGTGGTGGAAAGCGTTTTTGCCATTCCGGGATTCGGACGGCTGGCGGCGGAGGCTGTCTCGCGGCGCGACACGCCGCTGCTGCTGGGTGTCATCCTGTGCAGCGCCATAACGGTGATTATCGCCAATCTGCTGGTCGATCTGGCCTATGGCAGGCTCGATCCGCGCGTGAGGATCGGCCGATGACGATCTGGCGGCGTCTCAACCTTGAAGGCAGGGCCGGGCTGGTGCTGCTGCTTGCGCTGGTTCTCATGGCCTTGCTCGCCCCGTGGATCGTGCCGGGCGATCCACTGGCCATCGTCGGCGAACCGCTGCTGCGGCCTTTCGCATCGCAGGCGCATTGGCTGGGCACCGACCGTCTTGGCCGCGATGTGCTGTCGGAGCTTCTCTACGGCACGCGCACGACGCTGCTGGTGGCGTTCTTCTCGGCTGCGGCATCGCTCGTCATCGGCAGTCTGGTCGGCACGCTGGCCGGTTTTCTCGGTGGTATTGCGGATGCAATCCTGATGCGGATCACCGAGGCATTCCAGACGGTTCCGGGTTTTCTGCTGGCGCTGGCGACAATCAGCGTGACCGGGCCGAGCGTCCCGACCCTCATTCTGGCCATCAGCCTCGGCACGTGGACGCAAGCCGCGCGGGTGACACGCGCGGAGGTGCTTTCCCTGCGCGAGCGCGATTTCGTGGCCGCCGCCCGCACATTGGGTATGCGGCCGCTGGAGATTGCCTTCCGGGAAATATTGCCGAATGCCTTTGGTCCGGCCGCCTCGCTCGCTGCCATTTCCGTAGCCGCGGCCATCCTCATCGAAGCTGCCCTGTCGTTCCTCGGCTTCGGCGATCCGAACCGGGTGACCTGGGGCAGCATGATTGCCGAAGGGCGCACGGTGCTGCGCGCGGCGCCTTATCTTTCCATCGTGCCGGGTCTGGCGCTGGTGGTCACGGTTCTCAGCGTGCATCTGATCGGGCGCGGCCTGTCGCGCAGTGAAAGGTTCCTCGAGCCATGAGCGAACCATTGCTGCGCGTGGAAAATGTCGGCGTGACCTACGGCAAGACCGTTGCGCTGACGGATGTCTCACTCGACCTTGTCAGGGGCGGGCGGCTTGCCCTGATCGGCGAAAGCGGCTCGGGGAAATCCACTCTGGCCATGGCCGTTGCGGGGCTTCTGCCAAAACAGGCGCGCCAGACCGGCTCGATCGTCTTTCCCGGCACGTCGGGCCGCCCGCGTCTCGGCCGGGATATCGGTGTGGTGTTCCAGGACCCGGGCGGCAGCCTCGATCCGGTCATGAGGGTCGGCGACCAGATTGCCGAGGTTATCCGGGCGCATGAGGACACCAGCTGGATCGCCGCGCGGGTGCGCGCCGCCGACCTGATGGACCGGGTGCGTATCCCAAAAGCCCTGTCGCGCCTCAACAGCTATCCGCACGAATTCTCCGGCGGGCAGCGCCAGCGCATCGCCCTTGCACTCGCTTTGGCAGCCAATCCGTCGCTTGTTATCGCCGATGAGTTGACCAGCGCGCTCGACACGGTGGTGCAGCGCCATATCGTCAACCTGCTGGACGAGCTGGTGCGCGAGGATGGACTGACGCTGCTGTTCGTCACCCATGACATCGCGCTGGCGTCCGAACGCGCCGACCAGATCGCCGTTCTCTACAAGGGACAACTGGTCGAACGGGGCGCTGCAGCCGATGTTCTCGGCCAGCCCGCGCATCCCTATACCAAGGCGCTGATCGGCGCGCATTTGTCACTCGACACGCCGCGGCAAAGGCGGCTTGTTGAAATCAACCCTGACAGCCTGAACCTGCCATGAGTGGAACCGACAATTCCACTGTTCTCGAAGTAAAGGATGTTGCCAAGCGCTTTGGCGAGCGCAACGCATCGGGCTTGAAGAATATCGGATTTACCTTGCGGCGCGGTGAAACGCTGGCGCTGGTCGGGGCATCGGGTTCGGGCAAGACGACGCTCGCCCGTCTCGTCATGCGGCTGGGCAATCCGGATGCGGGATCAATCCACCTGTGCGGCCACAATATCACGGCCCTGCGGGGCGAAGCCCTGCGGCTGCTGCGCCCGCGATTCCAGATGGTGTTTCAGGATCCGCTGGCGGCATTCAATCCGCGCGCCACGGTCCGGCGCATTCTGGAAGACCCGCTGCGCCTGCACGATCTGGCGCCGAGGGACAACTATGGCCAGCTTATCGCCGCCGCGCTCGAACGGGTGGGGCTGAGCCCTGATCTGATGCAGCGCAGTCCGCTGGAACTGTCCGGCGGTCAGCGCCAGCGTATCGCCATTGCCCGGGCGATTGCCACCCGGCCCGACCTGATCGTGCTGGACGAGCCGGTATCGGCGCTGGATGTTTCCGTGCGGGCACAGATCCTCAATCTCCTGCTCGATCTGCAGGAGGAAACCGGTGTGTCCTATCTCTTCATTTCCCACGATCTTGCCGTGGTTCGGGCCGTGGCCGACCGCATGATCGTGCTGGATGAGGGGCGGATTGTCGAAAGCGGCGAGACCGAACGGGTTCTCGCCGCCCCGCAGGCCGAAGCAACGCGGGTTCTGATCGATGCCGTGCCCAGGCTGCAGGTTCCCGCCGGTTGAGAACCTGGCGATCCCCGCTCCGGGAATAAAAATCCGCTCTCATGCTTTTCAAGCAATCGATTGGTAAAATTTGTTTCAAAGGTCGTCAGTCAATACAACCTGTGGTAGAAGATTCGCGTGGTATCGCCCAATAGTTCAATTTTTAAGGATGTCCTTCGCACGAAATTAGCCCGCAAACGCTAGTGTCGCGTGAAGTGGAATTGAGGTTGATAATTGTACGCTGAATATTTCCCTGTCTTTGCCGATCTCGTCCATCGTCTTGGGTTGGTTGCCCTGATCAGCATGGCCTATGGCTCCATTATCCGCGCTTTCAATCTGCCCTGGACGCGCGGCCTGATGGTTGGGCTTCTGTTCGGCGGTGCCGCCATCATTTCCATGCTCGACCCCGTCATCGTCGATGATGGCATCATTGTCGATGCGCGTTCCATCCTGCTGGCGCTCAGCGCACCGTTCGGCGGCGTTGTGGCGGTGCTGGTGTCGACAGCTCTAACGATCCTGTCCCGCGTCCTGATCGGAGGCGTTGGTGTGCAGGCCGGTGTCGTCGGTATTGTCATCATCGGCCTGATCAGCCTGATCTTCACGCTGGTCTACCGGCCCCAGACCTATTCCTGGAAACATTTCCTCATTCTCGGCCTGACGGTTCCGCTCTACACGCTGAGCATCTTCATCCTGCCGTTCGAGCAGGCGCTGCCGATTTTCCAGCGCATTGCCTTACCGATACTGACCTTGAACGTTGCCGGGATTTTTCTCATCTCCATGTTCCTGCATCGGGAACGCCTGCGTGTCGACCGGGTGAAGACGCTGGAGGTGGACGCCCATACGGATCCGCTGACCAACCTTGCCAACCGCCGCCTGTTTGACCGGGTCGCGCGGCGCACCTTCCGCAAGGCGGCATCGACCGGTGGCGACGTCTTTTCGCTTGTCATGATCGACATCGATTCATTCAAGAGCATCAACGATCGTTGGGGCCATTCCAATGGCGATCTGGTGCTGGTCGAAATTTCCACCATCATTCGCTCGCTGGTGGGCAAATCCGATCTGGTCGCCCGCTATGGCGGGGAGGAGATAGCGATCCTGATGCCGTCCGCAGCCGCCGGCGAAGCCATGGTGATGGCCGAAGCGATCCGCCGGCGCGTCAACGAGACCTTTTTCGATCTCGGGCGCACGCGGGCCCATGTCACCGTCAGCGCCGGTGTCGCCACCTTCACGGCGCAGCATCAGTCAATGACGGAATTGATCGAGGAGGCGGACGTCGCGCTCTACCGGGCCAAGCGCCTCGGCCGAAACCGCATCGAGCTGGCGGCCATGGCTGCCTAGGGTCTGGATCCTACGCTGCTCACAGTAGGCTGTCGATGGCGCGGCAGCGTTGAAGCGCCCAATGCATGTCGTCGATCGCCCCGTCGACGGCGCTCTCATGGACCTGCTGCAGCCCGATGCGCAGCTGATAGCACGCGAGTACGGTTTTGTCCTGGACGAGATCCGGCCGGTGAACCTCAAAATAGCGGGCCTGCTGCTCCATACAGTCCAGCCACGGCCGCCAGAACAGGATATTGGCGATATCGTAGAGCGGGTCACCATACATGGCTTCCGACCAGTCGATAACACCTGTGATCCTACGGCCATCGGTCAATACATTGTTCGAACCGAAATCCGCATGCACAAGCGCCCGCACATCGGGGCAGTGCCTGGCCAGTTCGGCACAGCGTCCGGCCATATCCGCGACCTGGTCACCGCCGGTCACGCCATCCCAGTCATAGGCTGACACGGCGGACAGGAATTCCTGCCAGCTTGCATTAAGTCCGTTTCCCGACGCATCGAACGGGCCGTAGCCGCGCGCTGAGCCAATGTCTGAGACAGCAATGGCCTGGAGGACATTGGCGACCGGTGCAAGAACCGGCGGCAGATCCTGCGGTGGCAAACCCTGCAGGGTGACACCTTCTGCCATGTGCGAGATACAAAACCCGTTGCCGTCATCGAGAACGCCGTGGGCGACAACGGCAGGAATGGGCAGCGCGGGCGCGGAAAAATGCCGGCTCGCATAGGCGTCCTTGGCAAATCCATCAGCGGACCGGTTGACGCGCAGGACAAAGCGCTCGTTGCCCAGACTATAATGGAAGGCGCGCGAATCCTCGCCTTCCGTGATCGGGACGAGCCGGACGGTCTCGCCCGTCAATTGCCGGAGCTTGCCTGCGGCGGCGGCCAGTGAAATATCAGGTTTTTGCATGACGGGAAGGCGGTCAGGCGCCGCCGGATTTTCCCCGTTCATGCACGATCCGCGCCATGGCCTGCGCTTCCGGGCCTTCCCCCTGCAGGCCCTCGGCAACGCCGGTCCTGTCGGCTTCAGCCCGGTTCTGGCTGACTTTCCATTTGCCTTCGATGCGGGTGATCGGGATTTCAACGCCGATAATGCCTTTCACCTGTCCGGCAATGAATGGCTCGGGCGCATCTTCCACCGCCCATGGCTGGGCGCGGC
Organism: Phyllobacterium sp. NPDC097923; assembly: GCF_044760925.1. Lineage (NCBI taxonomy): Bacteria > Pseudomonadati > Pseudomonadota > Alphaproteobacteria > Hyphomicrobiales > Phyllobacteriaceae > Phyllobacterium > Phyllobacterium sp. NPDC097923. The sequence goes on from NZ_JBIWBL010000001.1 coordinate 882,293, forward strand.
CGCCTTCCTGCGTGCGGGTGAGGCTGCCGATCTGCCGGCGCAGCCATTCCGGATCGTCCTGTATCTGCGGTGTACCCCAGGCCTGGACAACCACATAGTTCCAGGTTGGTACAACCTTGCCGTGTTCGCGCTTGGCCGCATACCAGGACGGCGTGATATAGGTGTTGGGGCCCTGGAAAATGACCAGCGCCTCGGCACCCGCCTGCAAGGCCGCCACCTGCTCGTTGGCTCTGGCCAGATGCGCGCGAAGGGTTCCGTTCGGCCCCGCATCCGCATCGAGCTCGAAGGGAATGAGGTTCGCCATCAACCCGTGTTCGCCGCTCGTTACCAGCATGGCCAGCGGATGCTTGCGGATCAATGCGTGCATCACGTCAAGGCGATCTTCACGAAACGCGGGTGGTCTGTACATGGATTGCTCCGGTCGATCTGGAGTGGTCATGGCTTCATGCCATGCATGGAACTTGGACTGGAATAATAGTGGATCGGTACGGCGGCGCAAGGCGCATGCATGACCGGGCCCGCCAGTACGGATGAATCTGGATTTTCCCGCTTGCTATTTCACGATGCGTCGTAAGATGATGAAGCGAGAAACAAGGAATATCCCGAGGGCTGATGATGGACGAAGAACCCGAACTGGTTGTATCGCGTTTGTCGAAGGAGTTCACGCGCGATGGAATCACCGTCAGCGTTGAGATTTACCGCCTTGCCGAGCAGAACGAATGGACGCTCGAAGTGGTGACCGAAGACAAGGATTCGATTGTCTGGGACGATCCGTTCGAAACGGACCAGGCTGCATTTGACGAATTTCTGCGTGCGGTCGAGGACGAGGGGCTGGCCGGCCTGATCGATCCCGACGGCGGCGATACGCTGCACTGACAGGCGCGTGGCATGTCCGCAGATCGGACATCGAATGGGAAAGCTGTTGAAAACACTGGTCGGAGTGAGAGGATTCGAACCTCCGACCCCGTCGTCCCGAACGACGTGCGCTACCAGGCTGCGCTACACTCCGTGACCAGCGATGCGGGGTATATACCGCCGAGTTTTTATGCCTGCAAGTCGTTTCATAAGCACTTCTTCAATTATACCCGTGCAAACATAAACCTTGTTCCGGAAATGGTTGAACCGGCCTTGTGATCGCTGCTGAAAGTCTTGTATCGGTAAAATACGGATGATGCGATGTATCGCAAAGTCTGCCGGAAGAGAGCGAATTGTATATCGGACGAGATATCGACTGAAACAATGGGGTTGCATGCAATGACATCGGGAATGAAGCGGATTATCAGCTTTGTGATGAGTGGCGGTGTTGGTTCGAGGCTCTGGCCTTTGTCGCGCGAAGACTTTCCCAAGCAGTTTCATAATCTTTCCGGTCAAGGTTCTATGCTGCTGCGCACCGTCAAACGCATGGGCGCACGCGGCGGCGAAATGCCTGTTCCGGTCTATCTGCTTGCCTCCGAACGGCATGCCGACCGCATCAGCCAGGATCTTTCCGGCGTCGATCTGGCGGGCGGGCGGGCGATTCTCGAGCCCATGGGCCGCAATACCGCGGCCGCCGTCGTGCTGGCAACCGAGATCACGCTGCGCGAACATGGCGATGATCTGGTGCTGGTCGTGCCCTCCGATCATGAAATCACCACGGACCGGGATTTCTGGAACACGGTGGAAGCGGGCACCGATGCGGCCATGGCCGGCCGGATCGTTGTGTTCGGCATCCAGCCGGACCGGCCGGAGACGGGCTACGGCTATATCGAGGTCGGACCGCAGAACGAAAACACGCGCGACGTTATCCGTTTCGTGGAAAAGCCGAACGAGGAAACCGCGATCCAGTATCTCGAATCGAAGAACTTCCTCTGGAATTCCGGTATCTTTCTGTTCCGCGCCAGCACCATGCGCGATGCCTTCCGTGCCCATGCGCCGCAGATCTGGGATGGTGCCGTCACGGCGCTCGACGAGGCGACAAGCAATGTCTCCGGCACCTACCTGCCGCATGATCTCTACGCCGAGGTGCCGTCGATTTCCGTCGACTATGCCATCATGGAACATGCGCAGGACATTGCGCTGGTCCCGGCGCGCTTCCGCTGGAACGATCTCGGATCGTGGCAATCCCTGCTCGAAGTCAGCTCGAGCGACGGCAGCGGCAATGTGATTGTCGGCGATGTCGTGGCCATCGATTGCGAGAACAGCTATCTGCGCAGCAATGGCCGCCTTTTGTCGGCCATCGGCCTGCGCGATCTTGCCGTCGTGTCGACCTCGGACGCGACATTCGTGGCGCCCGTTACCGAAAGCCAGAATGTCCGCAAGATCGTCGAACAGCTGGAGAAAACGGGACGGCTTGAAACCAAGTTCACCCCGGCGCAGGACCGGCTGCCGCAGGTCGGCGCCTATGAAAAGCGTGTGCGCCACTGGCTGTTCGAGGAAACGTTGCCGCTCTGGTCGACGGTCGGCGTCGACCGGCGCTATGGCGGTTTCCATGAGGCGCTGACCTTCGACGCCACGCCCATCGTCAAGACCAAGCGGATGCGCACCACGGCGCGGCAGATCTATGCCTTCGCGGTGGCGCACGAAATGGGCTGGGATGGCCCGGCCCATGATCTGATCGACCACGGCATCCGCTTCATCACGGCCAATGGCCGCACGAAACGCGGCGGCTGGGTCAAGACCTTTAACCCAGATGGTACGGTCCTCGACGGGGCGGAAGATGCCTATGACCAGTCCTTCGTGCTTCTGGCGCTGGCGCATGCCCATCGGGCGGGCCATCCGCAGGCGCTGGGTCTTGCCACGGAAACCTTTGCCTTCATCGATGAGTATCTCGCCGATTCCAAGCTGCGCGGTTTTCTGGAAATGCCGGGGGATACCGGTCTACGCCGGTCCAACCCGCATATGCACCTGCTGGAATCATTCCTTGCCTGGTACGATGTGACGGGCAACCGTGATTACCTGCAGCGCGCCGCGCGCATCGTCGATCTGTTCCGGCATCACCTCTTCGATGCGGAGACATGGACGCTCGGCGAATATTTTACCGATGACTGGGAGCGGGCAGCGGGCGAAAAAGGCGAATGGACGGAACCGGGGCACCATTTCGAATGGGCCTATCTTCTGTCCAATTTTGCCAAGGCGTCGGGCCAGAAGGATATCATCCGCCACGCACGCAAGCTCTACGCCTCGGCCATTGCCAACGGGCTGAACCGGACCACGGAACTCGCCTATGGCGCTGTATCCCGGCACGGCCTGCCGCTCGACACCAATTCACGCAGCTGGCCGCAGACCGAGGCGGTGAAGGCCGCGATTGCACTGGATGGCAATGGCGGACCGGACCTCAAGCCGGAAGTCGAAGCACGCGTGGGCCGTCTGTTCCGCTGGCATATCGAACAGGCGCCCAAGGGCCTGTGGATCGACCTGATCGATGAAAAGGGCAGGGCAAGGGCCGAAGACGTGCCGGCCTCGATCTTCTATCATCTCGTCTGTGCCCTGACGCAGTATGTGGATTACATCGGCAAGGCTTAATCCGGGGCTTGCACGGGCCATGCACGCATGGCCGTTTCAGCAATGCCTGTCAATTCTTCGACACTGGCACCGTCGCGCGCCTGCACCGACATGCCTTGAATGATGGTGCCATAAAAACGGGCAAGCTGGCGCACATCGGTGGTCTCCGGCAGTTCGCCCGTGCCGATGCCCTTGCGGATATAGTTCTCGATCATGTCCAGACTGCCGCTGCGCATGGCGGCCAGACTATCGGCGACCCCTTTCACTTCCGATGCGCAGGAGAGAACCGCCGTCGAGATCATGCAGCCGCCCGGGCCTGCGGTGAACGTTTCCGCCGCGCCGCGCAACAGACGTCGGATCCCGTCATAAACCGTCTTTTCCTCCGTAAGCGCCGAGGGGAAATAGGCTCCGAAACTGCTGCGGTAGAGGTCGAGGACCTCCGCGTAGAGCGCTTCCTTCGAACCGAAGGCCGTGTAGAGGCTGGGCGGGGTAATGCCCATCGCCGCCGTCAGGTCGTTGATCGACGTGCCCTCGTAGCCGTGCTCCCAGAAAAGTTGCAGTGCTTTCTCCCGCGCCGCCTCCCGGTCAAAGCTGCGCGGACGGCCGCGCTTGCGGGCGGGTTCTTCAACGGTGCTGACAGATGGCTCATTTATTTTCATAGTGACCACTAATAAATTGTTGACGCGAGGCAGGCTTGTGCTAATCCTATTATATAGCGACCACTATTAAAAAAGGAACAGGCCGATGAACATACCAGTTGCTACCGCCCTGACAACACTTGCCTTGACCGCTCCGGCACTGGCTGCACACACCAGTTTCAAGGACCGGCTCGACGCCGTGATTGATCACGCCATCGCCGATCAGACCATCGTGGGCACCGTCATCCTGGTCGCCGAGAATGGCGAGATCGTCTATCGGCGCGCTGCCGGATTTGCCGATCGCGAGGCCGGGATTCCGATCAGGGAGAACGCCATCTTCCGCTTTGCGTCGATGACCAAGCCGATTGTTGCGGTTACAGCCCTGCGGCTGGTGGAAGAGGGAAAGCTGAACCTCGATGATCCCGTCACGCGATACCTGCCGGATTTCCGGCCAAAACTGGCCGACGGCCGCGAATCTGTCATCACCATCCGGCAACTGATGGACCATACGTCAGGCCTGAACTACGGTTTCCTGCAACCCGCCGATGGCCCCTATCACAAGGCCAACATATCCGACGGTCTTGACCAGCCGGGGCTCTCCATCGAAGAAAATCTGCGGCGCATCGCAATGGTCCCGCTGTCGTTTGAACCCGGTACCGCCTGGGGGTACTCGGTCGGCATCGACGTGCTGGGCGCAGTGCTTGCCAAGGCCACGGGGAAAACGCTGCCCGAACTGGTGACGGAAAATGTCACAGGCAGGCTGGATCTCAAGGATACGGCATTCAGCGTGAATGACCGGGCAAGACTGGCGGTAGCCTATGGCGATGCCAAGCCGCCGGTGCGGATGGAGGGACCGCACGTCGTGCCGTTCTTCGATGGCGGCGTCAGCTTTGCCCCGGATCGCATCTTCGATCCTGCTTCCTACGCGTCCGGTGGTGCTGGCATGGCCGGAACAGCCGACGATTACATCCGCTTCCTCGAAACCCTGCGCAAGGGTGGTTCGCCTCTGCTGAAGGCAGGCAGTGTCGAGCTGCTGGCTGACAACCAGATTGGCGATATCGTCGTGACGGCCACGCCGCCGGGTTGGGGGTTCAGTCTCGGATTTTCGGTCTTGAAAGATCCTGCGGCGGCGGGCTCGCCGCAATCGGCAGGCACGTGGCAATGGGGCGGTGTCTATGGCCAGTCGTGGTTTGTCGACCCTAAGCGCAAGCTCACCGTCGTCGCGCTGACCAATACCGCCCATGCCGGCATGATGGGGGCATTTCCCGATGGTGTGCGCGACGCCATCTACGGCAAATGATGGAGATGGCGGGACAGATCGATGTTCCGCCTCCACGCCTCAATAGGGGCTCTCGACCTTGCCCGTTTCCACATAGACCGACTTGATCTGGCTGTAGTGGTAAAGCGCAGCCAGACCGTTTTCACGGCCGACGCCGGACTGCTTGAAGCCGCCGAACGGCATTTCAACCGGTGCGAGGTTGTAGGTGTTGATCCAGCACGTACCGGCCTTGAGCTGGCTGATCACCCGGTGCGCGCGGGACAGATCCTTGGTGAAGACACCCGCTGACAGGCCGAACTCCGTATCATTGGCGCGGGCGACAACCTCGTCCTCGTCGTTGAAATCGAGAACAGCCATGACGGGGCCGAAAATTTCCTCCTGCGCGATGGTCATGCCATCGGTGACACCGGTAAAGATCGTCGGTTCGACATAGCAGCCGCCTTCAAAGCCCTGCATGTTCGGCACGCCACCGCCAAAGGCGAGCGTCGCCCCCTCAGCCTTGCCCTTTTCGATATAGGCAACAACCTTGTCGCGCTGCGCCGCGTTGATCAGCGGTCCCAGATGGATTTCGGGATCGAGCGGATCGCCGAGGCGGATTGCCTTGGTGCGCGTCACCAGCCGGTCGAGGAACCTGTCCTTGATGCCCTTCTGGACAAAGACGCGGGTGCCGTTCGAGCAGACCTGCCCGGTGGAATAGAAATTGCCAAGCAGCGCGCCGCCAACGGCGTTCTCCACATCCGCATCGTCGAAAATGATCAGCGGCGACTTGCCGCCGAGCTCCATCGTGGCGTGTTTCATGTGCGAACCGGCCTGTGCCAGCACCTTCTTGCCGGTGGGGACGGAGCCGGTCAGCGACACCTTGGCCACGAGCGGATGATCGACGAGCTGCGAGCCGACATCACCAAACCCCTGCACCACATTGAACAGGCCATCGGGCAGACCGGCTTCCCTATAGATCTCTGCCAGAGCGAGGGCAGACAGCGGGGTGTTTTCCGACGGCTTGAAGATCATGGCATTGCCCGCAGCGAGCGCTGGGGCTGACTTCCAGCCGGCACCCTGGATCGGATAGTTCCATGCGCCGATGCCGACGCAGACACCCAGCGCCTCGCGGCGCGTATAGGCATAGGAGCCGCCAAGTTCGATCATCTCGCCATTGAATCCGGCGATGATGCCGCCGTAGAATTCCAGCGCGTCGGCGGCCGAAGCCGGATCGGCAACCAGCGTTTCCTGAATGGCCTTGCCGGTATCGAGCGTTTCCAGCTCGGCGATCTCGGCATTGCGGGCGCGCAGAAGGTCCGCCGCACGGCGCAGGATACGGCCGCGTTCCACCGGCTTGAGCGCCGCCCAGGCGGGCTGCGCAGCCGCCGCAGCCTGCACGGCCTGTTCGATCAGGGCCGGTGTTGCGCCAAACAGTTTTGCGATGATTTCGCCGGTCGCCGGATAGATCACATCGAGCGGCTTGCCGGCCTTGTCCTCGACGAAGCGGCCATTGATGAAATGCGATGCCTTCGGCTGCGCGCGCATGGTGTTCTCCTGAAGTTTGTTCATTCTTATATTACTCACCCCCCTCTGTCCTGTCGGACATCTCCCCCACAAGGGGGGAGATCAGCCTTCATCGATATTTCTACCAATCTTCAAGGTTGCAAGGTAAGCGAAAGCGTTGATGTCGATGTGATCTCCCCCCTTGTGGGGGAGATGGGCGACAGCCCAGAGGGGGGTGAATACACAATCACTCACCTATCACTCACTTCCCAGCGTGGATTGATCCACGGCTCCTGATTGGAGCGCGGCAGGGGATCGCGGCCAAGAATATGGTCGGACGCCTTTTCGCCGGTCATGATCGAGGGACCATTCAGATTGCCGTTGGTGACGCGCGGAAAAATCGAGGAATCCGCCACCCGCAGGCCCTCGACACCGATCACCCGGCACTGCGGATCGACCACGGCCATGGGATCGCTTGCCGCGCCCATCTTGCAGGTGCCGCAGGGATGGAAGGCGCTTTCCGCATGTTCGCGCAGGAAATCGTCGATGGCTTCATCGGACTGCACATGCGCGCCCGGCGAAATCTCGCGGCCGCGATAGGGATCGAGCGCCGCCTGGCCGAAAATCTCGCGGGTCAGCCGCACCGCATGGCGGAAGTCCGCCCAGTCATCCGGATGCGACATGTAGTTGAAGACGATCGTCGGCTTTTCCAGCGGGTCGGACGAGCGCAGGGTGACGCTGCCGCGCGACTTCGAGCGCATCGGACCCACATGCGCCTGGAATCCGTGGCCCTTGGCTGCCGCCTTGCCGTCATAGCGGATGGCGGCGGGCAGGAAGTGATACTGGATGTCTGGATAGTCGACACCGGGTTTTGAGCGCACGAACGCGGCGGATTCAAAATGGTTGGTGGCGCCGTCGCCGGTCTTGAAGAACAGCCACTGCGCGCCGATCCTTGCCTTGGAAAACAGCCCGAGTTTCGAATTGAGCGTGATCGGCTTCAGGCTTTCCTGCTGGATGTAGACTTCCATATGGTCCTGCAGGTTCTGGCCGACGCCGGCGCGATCGGCCACCACGGCAATACCATGGTCCTTCAGGTGCTGCGCCGGGCCGATGCCCGACAGCATCAGAAGCTTTGGCGAGTTGATCGACGACGCTGCCACGATCACCTCACGCCGCGCGCGCACGATTTCCGTCTTGCCGCGCCGGGTGATTTCCACCCCCGTCGCCCTTTGATTCTCGATGACCACACGCCGCGCGAAGCCATTGACGAGACTCACATTCCGTCGCTTCAGCGCCGGGCGCAGATAGGCATTGGCCGTCGACCAGCGGCGGCCATTGTGAATGGTCTGTTCCATGGCACCGAAGCCTTCCTGCTTGGCGCCGTTATAATCTTCGGTGACTTCGAAACCGGCCTGCCTGCCCGCATCGACAAAGGCGTGGAAGAGGGGATTGTCGCGGCGCCCACGCTGCACATGCATCGGACCGTTGGTGCCGCGCCATCCAGCCTCACCGCCATGGGAATGTTCCATGCGCTTGAAATAGGGCAGCACGTCCGCATAGGACCAGCCGGTCGCGCCACTCTCCGCCCAATGGTCGAAATCATGGGCGTGGCCGCGCACATAGACCATGCCGTTGATGGAGGAGGAGCCGCCGATCACCTTGCCACGCGGGGTCACCAGCGTGCGGCCGCCCAAATGCGGTTCGGGTTCGGATGAGAACCCCCAGTCATAGGTGCTCATGTTCATCGGGAAGGAGAGGGCGGCGGGCATCTGGATGAACGGCCCCATATCCGTGCCGCCGAATTCGATAACGATGACCGAATGCCTGCCGTCCTCCGACAGGCGGTAGGCCATGGCGGAACCGGCCGAACCCGAACCGATGATGACGAAATCTGCTTCCATAGCTGGCCCCATTATTCGCCGCGCGGAAAACGCGCGTTTTCTTCCAGAACATTCAGATCCATGTGATTGCGCATGTAGCGCTCCGAGGCCTTCTGCAGCGGCTGGTAATCCCAGGGATAATAGGAGCCGTTGCGCAGCGCCTCATAGACCACCCAGCGCCGCGCCTGGCTCTCACGCACGGCGGCGTCATAGGCCGCCATGTCCCAGCGCGCCCTGGCGGCGGCCGTGAACTGGGCAAGCAGCGCGGCATGGGCGGGATCACCGGCAAGGTTGGTCAGCTCGTGCGGATCCGATTCAAGATCAAACAGTTGCGGCGGATCGATCTCGCAATGCACAAACTTGTACCGGCCGTCGCGGATGCAGACCAGCGGAGCATTGGAACCCTCCGCCGCATATTCCATCAGCACCGGGCCCTGCCGCTTGCCGCCCGCGATGACGCCGGTCAGGTCCTCGCCGTCGGTCCATGGTTTGACGGCGGCAATGTCGATACCGGCGAGCGCCGCAAGTGTCGGGTTGATATCGAGCGTCGAGGCCGGCTGGGTGACCAATTGCGGCGTGATGCCCTTGCCTGCAATCATCAGCGGCACGCGGGCCGACCCCTCGAAAAAGTTCATCTTGAACCACAGTCCGCGTTCGCCCAGCATGTCGCCATGGTCTGACGTGAAGACAATGATGGTGTCGTCGAGCATCCGCGTTGCCCGCAGCACCTGCAAAATCTCGCCGATCTTGTCATCGACATAGGAAATATTGGCGAGATAGCCCTGGCGCGCCCGGCGGATGTTATCAGGGGTAATATCGAATTGCGTGTAGTCGCAGGCCTGCATCAGACGCTGTGCATGCGGGTCCTGCGCTTCGAAGGGGATGGCGGCAACGGCAGGTTCAAGCGCCGGCGAATTCTCGTAGAGATCCCAATATTTGCGCCGTGCCACATAGGGGTCATGCGGATGGGTGAAGGAGACCGTCAGGCACCACGGGCGGCGCGCCGGATCATCCGACGTGCGCGACAGCTGGTAGAGTTTTTGCGTGGCGTGAAACGCCACCTCGTCGTCATATTCCATCTGGTTGCTGGTTTCAGCGACGCCGGCGCCAGTGACCGAACCAAGATTGTGATACCACCAGTCGATGCGCTCGCCCGGTTTGCGGTAGTCCGGGGTCCAGCCGAAATCGGCGGGGTAAATATCCGTGGTCAGGCGTTCCTCTAGGCCGTGCAACTGGTCAGGCCCGACAAAGTGCATCTTGCCGGAAAGGCCGGTGTAGTAACCGGCGCGGCGCAGATGATGCGCATAGGTCGGAATATCCGAGGCGAACTCGGCGGCATTGTCATAGACGCGGGTGCGGGACGGCAGCTGCCCGGACATCAACGAGGCACGGGCCGGGGCACAGAGCGGCGAAGCGGTATAGGTGTTGGCAAAGCGGGCCGAACGCTGCGCCAGCGCATGCAGATGCGGGGCATGGATGAAATCGGCCGGGCCGTCCGGAAACAGGGTTCCGTTCAGCTGGTCGACCATCAGGATGAGAATATTCGGCCTTGTCATAGGGATGCTCCGGCGGCGGCTAGTTTCGTCGTCACGTAATCTTCCACGAGCGCGATTGCCGAGGCTGCCTCAGGCGCGCCATTGCGCAGCGCATGGCGGATATAGAGCCCGTCGATCATCGCCCCGGTGCCCTCGGCGATCTGCAGGGCGGTGTCCCGGTCGGTCATGCTGCTCAGCGCAAAGGCGAGGTTGGAGTGCATGCGCCGGGCATAGACACGCAGGAGCCGGCGGGTCTCGACCGACTGCTGCGCATGCACGTAAAAGGTCAGCCACGCCGCCACGGTCTGCGGCGCGAATTGCGAGGCGGAGAAGTTGACGGCGATGATGGCGGCAACGCGTTGTGCCGGTGTTTGCGCTGGCGCCAGCGCGGCGAGGAGGTCCTGCCCGAGTTCTTTCAGGAGATGGCGCATGGTGGCGAGGATCAGCTGTTCCTTGCCGCCGAAATAATGATGCGCCAGCGCCGGCGAAACCCCCGCTTCATGGGCGATTTCCGCGACGGTCACATCAAGCGAGCCGCGCTGGCCGATGGTGCGGATCGCCGCATCGATCAACTCCCGCTTGCGCAGTGGTTCCATTCCGACTTTGGGCATGCTGAAAAACCTCGTTCAGCGGCATTATTAATCTTGATTGACTGATCAATCAATAAAAATAGCGACGTTTTGGAGCGGTATTTGATGGGAGTGGCGCAAAGCCTCCGTGCGTGGTTCGACAAGCTCACCATGAGGGAGGGTGAGGGCTGCAGTGAGTATATTCTGCAAGGATTGCAATTGGCCCTACACCAAACCACTTCCCTCATGGTGAGCTTGTCGAACCACGCACCACATTCTGGCAGCGCTGGTGTAACCACAGGCAAGCAATAAACGACTCTCCACGATGCTCCCAACCGCACGATAATTGCCAAACCACAGGCGCCGGTATTGCACTGCAACAAAGTCCTTTACCTTGAAACGATGCGGGTTCATGGTTACCTCAATAAGAATGACATTTTGGAGGAATGACATGACAGCCTGTATCGTTGGATGGTCGCATTTGCCTTTCGGAAAACTCGAAGGCGAGAGCGTGGAAAGCCTGATCGTCAAGGCGGCCGTCGCTGCGCTCGATCATGCAGGCATCGGCCCGCAGGATGTCGACGAGATTGTCCTCGGCCACTTCAATGCCGGGTTCTCGCCGCAGGATTTCACCGCCAGCCTCGTCCTGCAGGCCAGCGATGCCTTCCGCTTCAAGCCCGCCACCCGGGTGGAAAATGCCTGCGCCACCGGTTCGGCTGCCGTGCATCAGGGCATAAAGACCATTCGCGCCGGCGCTGCCCGTGTTGTACTGGTGGTGGGTGTCGAGAAGATGACATCGACGCCGGGACCCGAGATCGGCAAGAACCTTCTCAAAGCCTCCTACCTGCCGGAAGAGGGCGATATCCCTGCCGGTTTTGCCGGGGTGTTCGGCCAGATTGCGGCGGCCTATTTCCAGAAATATGGCGACCAGTCCGATGCGCTGGCGACAATCGCCGCGAAGAACCACAAGAACGGTGTGGGCAATCCCTATGCGCAGATGCGCAAGGATCTGGGCTATGAATTCTGCCGGCATGAAAGCGAGAAGAACCCCTTCGTCGCCGGTCCGTTGAAGCGGACCGACTGCTCGCTGGTGTCGGACGGCGCAGCGGCGCTGGTTCTGACCGACACGCAGACGGCACTGAAGATGAAGCGCGCCGTGGCCTTCCGTGGCGCTGCCCATGTGCAGGATTTCCTGCCGATCTCCAAGCGCGACATCCTGCTGTTCGAAGGCTGCGCCGAAGGTTGGAAGCGCGCCCTCGATCAGGCCGGTGTCACCATCGACGATCTGTCCTTTGTCGAAACCCATGATTGCTTCACCATCGCCGAACTCATCGAATATGAGGCGATGGGTCTGGCCAAGCCGGGCGAGGGTGCCAAGGTCGCGCTGGAAGGTCAGACGGCCATGGGCGGGCGCCTGCCGGTCAATCCATCCGGCGGTCTCAAGGCCAAGGGTCATCCGATCGGCGCCAGCGGCGTCTCCATGCATGTGCTCTCGTCCATGCAGCTGACGGGCGAAGCCGGCGGCATTCAGGTGCCGGATGCCAAGCTTGCCGGCATTTTCAACATGGGCGGCGCGGCCGTCGCCAACTATGTGTCGATCCTCGAACGAATCAAATAAATCGTCCAATAGCGTTCTTTTCGAATCCGGGACTTCAAGTCCCGGATTCGTCGTGTCAAAAGCATCCGGCAAATCCATGAATTGAATCATCTTTTCCGGCAGAGGAAAAAGACATGTCGAACGGATGGAAAGAATCGGCATCCGCCTGGATTGCCGAACAGGCGGAAGACGGTGACTACGGCCGCGTTTATGTTCTCGACAAGCCGATGCTGGAACGCGTCAGCGGACGCGGCTTTAAAAACGCGCTCGATGTCGGCTGCGGCGAAGGCCGCTTCTGCCGCATCCTCAAGGGCCTTGGAATCAAGCCGGTCGGTATTGACCCGACCGAGGAATTGCTGGCGCAGGCGCAGGCCCGTGACCCCGAAGGAGACTATCGTTTCGGCTATGCGGAGGCGCTGGAATTTCCGGATGCTTCCTTCGATCTGGTCGTAAGCTACCTCTCGCTCATCGATATTCCCTATCTGCGCAAGGCCATCACTGAAATGGTCAGGGTGCTTGCGCCGGGTGGAACCCTGCTGATTGCCAATCTCAACAGTTTCAACACGGCGGGGCAACCGGGTGGCTGGCAGCCCGATATCAACGGCGATCCGCGTTTCTACGTGGATCATTATCTCGAGGAGCGCGTGGACTGGGTGGAGTGGCGCGGCATCCGCATCCAGAACTGGCATCGGCCACTGAGCACCTACATGTCGCTTCTCCTCGGCCATGGTCTCACCCTGCGCTATTTCGCCGAACCGGCACCTTATGGCGGCGATCCCGACAAGGCCGATCGCTACCGCCGGGTGCCCTATTTCCTTGTCATGGAGTGGCAGAAGGATGGCTGAGCGCAAATCTCCGGTTTTCTCCATTGGAAAGGCAAACGGGGCATCCTATAAGACCATCAATTCCGGCGGACGCCGGTCGATTTCCTGAGCAATGTAGGGCGTTATGAGCAATCCGGTTCTGGTTGAAGTTTTTCGCGGCGAAACAGTGGAGAGCCGCCATCGCGGCGCGGTTGTTGTCACAGACGGTGACGGCAGGATTGTCTATTCGGCCGGCGATATCGAACGGCCGACCTTCCCCCGTTCGGCAATCAAGGCAATCCAGGCGCTGCCGCTGGTGGAAAGCGGCGCTGCCGATGCCTATGGCTTCGGCAATGAGGAACTGGCCATGGCCTGCGCGTCGCATTCGGGCGAGCCGCTGCATGTGAAGAAAGCCGCCGATATGCTCGGCCGGGCGGGGCTTGATGTTTCGGCGCTGGAATGCGGTGCGCATTGGTCATCCGATCAGTCCGTGCTGATCGCCCAGGCCCGCAGCATGCAGGAGCCGACGGCGCTGCACAACAACTGCTCCGGCAAGCATTCCGGATTTCTTTGCACCTGCGTGCATCTCGGCATCGAGACCGCAGGCTATTCGACCCTGGGATCGCCGACGCAGACCATGGTATGCGAAGCCATGGAGAGCGTGACCGGCGCGGTTCATTCGCTGGATCATTGCGGCACGGACGGTTGCTCCATCCCGACCTATGCCATCCCATTGAAAAGCCTTGCCCATGGCTTTGCCCGCATGGCGACCGGCACCGGCCTGCCGCCGGTACGGGCCAAGGCAGCAAAGCGTCTGCTCGATGCCACCATGGCGGCCCCATATTATGTTGCAGGCACCAACCGCGCCTGCACGCGGCTGATGGAAATGGCGCCGGGGCGCATCTTCGTCAAGACCGGTGCGGAAGGCGTTTTTGTGGCGGCTTTGCCGGAGTTCGGTCTCGGTATCGCGCTCAAATGCGATGATGGCGCGACCCGCGCCTCCGAAGCGATGATCGGAGCGGTTCTCGCGCGGATTTTCCGTGGGGATGCGGAGCTGGAATCGAAGCTCGACCGGTTTGCCGACCGCGAAATGCGCAACTGGAACGGCATCACCTTCGGTGTTGTCAGCCCGGCCGATATCCTGACGGAAGCCGATATCAACTGAGAATATTGCGCGCGACGATCAACTTGTCATAACCGCTGGCGTTCTGCCGGGCGAGATCCTTGGTCACCGCATCCATCCAGCGATGGCCGAGAATGCCGCCCCGAGCGGCCTTCTCGATGATATTGTCGGTGATGACAGCGGAGCCGACGCCGTCGACGACGCTGACATAAATGCCGGTGCCCGCCTGCCGGATTACATTGCCCGTGGCGGTGAGGTTGCGCATATAGGGGCCCCAACCCAGCTTGATGCCGTACAGGGCCGCGTTCTCGATGACGTTGCCCGTCACGGCAATATCCGCTTCGACGCTGATGCCGATGCCGAAACCCGGCGCATCGGCGGGATAGGGCCCGATGGCGGTGAGGTTGCGCACCACATTGCCGCTGCAGGTGCCCATGCGACCGCCGCCATCGAAATTGACCATGGAAATGCCGCTGGCCGCGCCATCGACGATGTTGTTGGCGATCACCGCGCCTTCGAAGGCGAATTCGGAATAAAGCGCCATCTCGCCGCTGCCGGTGCAATTGTTGCCGATGATCTGCACATTGTTTCCGGCATTGGCGCGGACGGCGGAGAAGGCGCACCCCACCAGCACATTGTTGGAAACAAGCACATTGCCGGCACGGAACACATTGATGCCATTGCCGTTCTGGCCGGTGCCACCGCCATCGGCGCGGATATTCTCGACGCGGTTGCCGCTGACGATGGTCCCGTCCGGCCCCTGTGCATCGCGAAAAATCAGAATGCCGCCATTGCCGCAATCGCCGATATGATTGGCGGTGATGTCGAGCCCGGCGGATTGCGACGCAAAAATACCCGCATCCCGGGCGCCGCTGATGCGGTTGTTGCGGATACTGCCGCCGCATTGGGAAAGCGCAATGGCGTTTTTGCCCGATGCCGCGAAATCGCAATCCTCGATGACAATCCGGGTGACATTGGCAGCATCGGCCAGCGCCTTGGCACCGCCGGCAAGCGGTTGGTTCGCGCCGTCGATGACAAGCCCGCTGAGGCGGATCTGCGCGCCGCTGCTGGCCCTCAGAAAGGAACCGCCGCCGCCATAAACGAGGCGGGTTGCGCCGGGAATGCCGGCGAGATTGGTCCGTGCGGGCAAATCCACGCCGGAAACAATATAGGTTCCGGGTTGCAGGAAAATCTGATCGCCGGTCGCGCTCGCCTTGTGCAGGAGGGCATTGAGGGCCTTGCCCTGATCGTCAGGCGATCCCGGATTCAGCCCTGTGGACGCCGCCGCAAAAGCGCGGCCGGGCAGGAGTGCCCCGGCACCGAGCCCGGCCATTCCACCGAGAACAAGACGTCTGTCGATCACGGGCTTTACCTCAGGTTCAGCGTTTGGACAGGCCAAGGATTGTGTGTCTTTTGGCCAATCGATTGATGGCACTTGCAGCTTGGTCAGGCAAGGCATACCTTCACCGGATGAGCAGAGCTTTCACCAAGGAAGATGACAGCAATTCATCGATTGATCTGGGCGAGCGCCCCGTCAGTCCGCACCGGAATCTGGTGACCGAAAACGGTCTTGCCATGATCGATGCGGAAATTGCTGCCCTGCATGAGGAACTGGCCAAGGGCAATGCCGAGGCCGACCGTGACCTGATCGCGCGGGCCTCGCGTGACCTGCGTTACTGGACGGCGCGGCGGGAGACGGCGGAGGTTTCCCATCCCGACCCCGGCAGCTCCGTGGTGCGCTTCGGCATGACGGTGACCATCGCCGACGAGCATGATACCCGCCACAGCTGGGCCATCGTCGGCGAGGACGAGGCCGATGCCAGCCACGGCAAGATTTCGCACGTCTCGCCCATGGCGCAACTGATGTTCGGCAAATCGCTCGGCGATATTTTCGAACTCAACGGCCGCGAATGGGAAATCATTGCGATCGGACTGCCGCAGGTTGAATCAGAATAACCAGAGAAAGCCTTAAACCATTCACTTATAACGGCTTTTGGCTGGCCGCCCCAATTAGGCTGGAAAAGGCAGGCTCAGCTTTGCAGATGCATCACAAGCCATTTCGATCTGCCCCAGAAGCAACAGCAGACGGTATTAGGATCAATCCCTTGCCTGTTTCTAAGACCTCAAGTTCGTCACCAATTTTAAGATTGTAACGATCAAGAATTTCATCTGGAATAATGAAACCAACTTCGTCTCCGATCTCGATCAAGGTGACCACATACATGATCTGCGCCCCAGTGTTGCGAATGAATTACAACACCTGCAGTCAAGTGAATCAAGATTGCTGATCTCATCACTTCGTCTTACAGCCAGCCCTTCTTGCGGAAGATCAGCAGCGGGATGACGGCCGAGGCAATCATCATGCCGATAGCCATGGGATAGCCCCACATCGTCTTGAGTTCCGGCATGAATTCGAAATTCATGCCGTAGATCGAGGCCACCAGCGTTGGCGGCATGAAAGCGACGGCCGCCACCGAGAAGATCTTGATGATGGCGTTCTGTTCGATGGAGATGAGGCCAACCACCGTATCGAGCAGGAAGGTGATCTTGTTGGAGAGGAAGTCGACATAGGTGCTCAGCGACTGCGTGTCACGCTCCAGCGACTTGATCCACGCCTTCGTCTCTTTCTTGTAGCTGTTCTGTTCGGTAATGGCGGCGAGGTAGACCAGCAGGCGGCTCACCCCGGCAATGCTTTCCCGCACCTTCGACAGAAACGCACCCTGGCCGCCGATCCGCGTGAGGCTGTCGCGGAAATTCTTCGTCGTCATCGGCTTGTCATTGTCGGAACGGCGGAAGATCGTGTGGGAGTTCTGGTCGATATCCGAGGCGACGCCTTCGAGAATATCGGCAATGCGATCCGTCACGGCTTCGATGATCCCAAGCAGAATGGTCACGCCGCTGCATTTGTCGTTGATCAGCCCGTTGCCGGGCTTCGACGCCCGGCTGACATAGAGGCTGAAGGCGCGCGGCTCGGCATAGCGCACCGTGACAAGGAACGAACCCGTCAGGATGAACGAGATCGGACTGATGGCGTGATGCTTGTCCTGGGTGAAATAGAGGATTGGTGCCGTCAGGTACTGTCCGCCATTTTCCGTATAGAAACGGCTGGACTCCTCGATCTCCACCATATCCTCGCGGGTAGGGATGGCGGTCTTGGTCCAGGTCTCGGTCTGCACATCCTCGTCATGGGTGGGATTGAGCAGGTCGATCCAGACCGTATTGTCTGGCAGGGCATCGCCGACCTTGGCCGGGCGTGCGGCCAGATGATCTGCTTCAAGCGTATAAACAACGATCATGTCACAATGAACCCAGCAAGGTATCGATCAGCTTTTCCGCCGCTTCGCCGATCACGGTTCCCGGCGGGAAGATAGCGGTCGCGCCTGCCTTGAGCACGGCATCGAAATCCTGGGGCGGAATGACGCCGCCGACAATGATCAGAATATCGTCGTGCTCGCGCCGTTTCAGCGCCTCTTTCAGTTCGGGAACAAGGGTGAGATGCCCGGCTGCCAGCGAAGACACGCCGACAATGTCGACATTGCTCTCAATGGCAAGCTCCGCCACTTCATCCGGTGTCTGGAACATGGCGCCGACGATCACGTCGAAGCCGAGATCGCCGAATGCCGTTGCAATCACCTTCTGGCCGCGGTCGTGGCCGTCCTGGCCCATCTTGGCGACGAGGATGCGTGGCTTTTCGCCGGTGCGCTTTTCATAGGCGGCGGCCTTGGCCTGCACCCGGTCGATCACCGCGCTCTTGCCGACTTCCTTGCGGTAGACGCCGGAAATGGTGCGGATATCGGCGACATGGCGGCCATAGGCCTTTTCCAGCGCCAGCGATATTTCACCGACCGTTGCCCGGGCCCGTGCTGCCTTGATGGCGAAATCGAGGAGGTTGCCGGCGCCGGATTTGGCGGCGCTGGTCAAGGCGGTCAAGGCGCCGTCCACGGCGGTCACATCGCGCGTGCCCTTGAGCTGCTGCAGCTTCGACAGCTGGCGGGCCCGCACCTCGGCATTGTCGATCTTCAGCACATCGATTTTGACGTCATCGACCGGCCGGTAGGAATTGACCCCGATCACCGGCTGCTGGCCGCTGTCGATGCGTGCCTGGGTTCGTGCCGCTGCCGCCTCGATGCGCAGTTTGGGAATGCCCTGTTCGATGGCTTTCGCCATGCCGCCGAGCGTCTCGATTTCCTCGATATGGGCGAGCGCCCGCGTCGCCAGATCGTGGGTCAGGCGCTCCACATAGGCCGAGCCGCCCCAGGGATCGATGATCCGCGTGGTGCCGGATTCCTTTTGCAGGATCAGCTGGGTGTTGCGGGCGATGCGGGCCGAATGGTCGGTCGGCAGCGCCAGCGCCTCGTCAAAGGAGTTGGTGTGCAGCGACTGGGTATGCCCTTGGGTCGATGCCATCGCCTCGATCATGGTGCGCATGATGTTGTTGTAGGGGTCCTGCGCGGTCAGCGACCAGCCGGACGTTTGCGAATGGGTGCGCAGGGAGAGCGAGCGTTCGTCTTTCGGGTTGAAGTTCTTCTTCAGCAGCACCGCCCAGAGCAGGCGCGCGGCGCGCATCTTGGCGACTTCCATGAAGAAATTCATGCCGATGGCCCAGAAGAACGACAGGCGCGGCGCGAACGTATCGATGTCGAGCCCGGCGGCGACACCGGCCCGGACATATTCGATGCCGTCGGCAATGGTATAGGCAAGCTCGAGATCGGCGGTCGCGCCGGCCTCCTGCATGTGATAGCCGGAAATCGAGATCGAGTTGAATTTCGGCATATTCTGCGAGGTATAGGAGAAAATGTCCGAAATGATCCGCATCGAAGGTTGCGGCGGGTAGATGTAGGTGTTGCGCACCATGAACTCTTTCAGAATGTCGTTCTGAATGGTTCCGGCCAGCAGTTTCTGGTCGACGCCCTGTTCTTCGGCGGCAACGATGTAAAGCGCCAGAATCGGCAGGACCGCGCCGTTCATGGTCATCGACACGGTCATTTCGCCGAGTGGAATGCCATCGAACAATTGCTGCATGTCGAGAATGGAATCGATGGCCACGCCCGCCATGCCGACGTCACCGGCCACGCGCGGATGATCGCTGTCATAGCCGCGGTGCGTGGCAAGATCGAAGGCTACGGAAAGGCCCTTTTGGCCGGCCGCCAGATTGCGCCGGTAAAATGCGTTGGATTCTTCCGCCGTCGAAAACCCCGCATATTGCCGGATCGTCCAGGGCTGCTGGACATACATGGTGGGGTAGGGCCCGCGGATGAACGGGGCCGATCCTGGAAACGTGTCGAGGTGGGACAGGCCCTTCAGTGCCGCATCGCCATAGGCACGCTTGACGCGGATACCTTCCGGGGTTTTCCACGCCGCTGCTTCGGGCTTGCGGGCAGACGCTTTGGGCTCTTGCCAGTCGATCTGGGTAAAATCGGGAACTCTCATTCTGCGGAAGCCTGCAATGTTTCATCGATGCGCGGGAAGGTCAGCGGCTCGCAGTGAACCACACCATCCGTCGGCAGCGGCATATGGGGGGCATCAAGCACGGTCACTGGCCGCTCTTCCTTCGCAGGGAAAAGTGTCGTTCCGATGATCGCACGCGTGCCGGACCGGTATTCTTCGTTGCGCGCCGTCCGCGCCGCGATGATGCGCTGTTGGAAGCGGTCTTCGACCAGACTTTGCAGAATGCCGCCTTCCTTTTCCAGCATCTGGAATTCCTTCCATGCGGCCTCGCACAGGGCGTCGGTCAAGGCTTCGATCGCACCCGAACCGGCTCCCGGATCGGCGACGAAGGCAAGGTTGCTCTCGTCGGCCAATACCAGCTGGGTGTTGCGGGCAAGCCGCCGGGCAAACGGGTCGGGCAGGCCGTGGGTGATGGTATGCGGCAGGATGGCGAGGCTATCGGCACCGCCCACTGCCGCCGCAAACGCCGCAATCGTGGTGCGCAGCGTATTGGTTTCGCAGTCCTTTTTCGTCATCATCCGCATGGAGGTTTCCGCATGGATGGTTGCGGCAGACGGGGGAATGCCACAGGCCTCCTGCAGGCGAGCCCAGAGGCGGCGCAGCGCCCGCAGCTTGGCGATGGACAGGAACTGATCCTGATCGACGGCGATGGAAAAACCGATATGCGGAGCGGCGTAGACAATCGGCTGGCGCGCTTGCTCGAACAGGCGGAAATGGCCCGATGCGATGGACAGCATGGCGCCCAGCTCCTGCGCCTCCGTTGCACCGGCATTGTGGTAGACGCGGCCATCGGCTTCCAGCACGATCCCCGGCAGGTCGGTGGAGAAGAACCCGGCTAGCGACTGCGGCAGGGATGCCTTGAGCGCCGCCAGCGTCATGCGCAGGCGGCCGGTTCCGGCCAGCGTTGCCGCGGGATCGATCCCCAGCGAGAAGCTCAGTGTTTTCGGGTTGATGTTGCGCGGGCGCATGTAATCGACGAACCAGTCGGCACAGGCGCGGCTTTTCGGATGCACGTCCATGCGCAGGTGGATCATCTCCAGATGCACGCCGCGCAGCACCTGATCGACCGCCTCGCGCGTTGACGGCAAACCGTAGCCAAACGCATTGGGTGCCCCTTCGAACACCAGCGAAATACCGGTCGCGCCGTTTTCCAGATCTTCCAGAAGCTGCCTGTTGGCGCGAACCGGGTCCGGATCGTCAATGCGCTGGACGATATGCCATGGCTGCGCCGGATTGCGGCGCGGGGTCAGTTTGGCATTCTTGCGGCGTTCATACAGCGGCTCGATGGGAATATTGTCGTCGGTCCGCGAGACGAGGGCCTCATGGAAATCCGCACCCTTCAGGGCCTTTTGCGCCAGTTTGACCCAGCCCTCGCGGTTTGCCGCGGCAAACGCCGTGTCCTTTAGGATAGACGCGTCCATGCTCACTCCCGGTCGAATCAAACCGGCTTTCCGCCGAATGAGATCATTTCGGCCGGAAACCGGCGTCACTGTTGGTTTTCGGTACGCAAAAACGCAATTTGCGTCAGGCCCGATATTTCCTGCCAACTTTAGGGGGTGTTATGCTGCTTCGCAATAAAACAAAACATGTGGCCCTGAGATAGTGGGCCCGGAAAACCTGCTTCGGCTGGTCGATATGGTCCAGCTGTCGGCACCGTCGACGTGACGGACCGGTGAATCCCTGCTTTCCGCGGGATCGACGATGCCGGCAGCAGCCTCGATCCGGTTATTGATGTGACCGGCCGGGACCGCCGTCATTGCTGGTCCGGTAGCGGGGAATGAAGACCCGGCGGCCGTCTGACCGTGCCATTCCGGAATGCCCATTCCAACCCGGACGATTACCGCGGTAGTCCCAGTGGCGCCTGCCATAATCGCGGCGGTAATAGTCCCGCCCGTAATAGTTGCGCCCGTAATAGCTGCGTCCATAGCGCGGACCGCCAAAATAGACCGAATCATAGTAGCCGCCGTAGCCACCATAATAACCGCCATAGCCGCTATATCCCCGGTAGTAGGTACCTTCGACGCACCCGGACAGCGCCAGGCCTGAAAAGCCGATTACGGCTGCAACGATAAGAGACTTGATAGACATCGGATTTACTCCCGAACATCATACTTGTTTACTCAAACAAGTTCAGCCGTGAATGGTTCCTTAAATTCTTCTTCTGTTCCAGTAGATTTTATACGGCCAAGCCGGATGAACAGTCACAATTCAGCTGTTCCGGTAATCTATTGTGTTGTCTACAGAAAGTCGGCGTATGGCCACCGCGTGAAAATCAATGCGCCGCGCGCAGGAAAACATATTCGATCCCGTCAATCTCATCCATTTCCTCGCCGACCTTGGCAAAGCCCAGGCGCTGTACGATCCGAAGGGAGGGCGGGTTGTCCGGCGATACGGAGGCGGCAAAATGCTGGACGCCATGGACATCGCCCGCCCACTCCATGACGGCTTTGGCCGCTTCGGAAGCGTAGCCGTGGCCCCTGTCACTTCTGAAGATGAGATAGCCGAACTCGACGGCATTGCGCGCATAGGACTGCAGATAATCGGGATCGGGCCGGGTGTGAAACCGGATGTGGCCGATCATGCGCCGCTCCGCGGTCAATATGATCGCGCGCACGGACCACGGCAGATAATCCGGGTCTTCGCCCAGACGCATCCGGCCAGCTTCAAGAGCACCGGGGTCCTCAAGCAACTCGTGCGGTATGGATGTTCCGGTCATGCGGCTGGCGTGGGCGAGATCACCGGCCAGGCAGGCGGTGACCGCATCGGCGGGCATGAGCCGAAGGGTAAGGCGGGGGGTGACGATGTCGTCGATGGCGGGTGCGGTGCGGTCTGTGATCATGCGCTGCAACCTATCCGCCCGATTGAAGCTCATCAAGCGGGCAGCGGCCGGTCAGGATCGGATGGCCGATCCCTTGTCGAGTACGGCGCACAGCTGCACGAACTCGGTCGCCTCGATGGGCGTATCGCCGTTGATGTAAATTCTCGACACGTCCCGAAGCTGGGGAATGGCCATGCACGCCTGATCGACACTCGGATATTTGTGCTCTGTCGAAGCCAGATTGTTGTCGAGGGTGAGTACGATTGTTTCTGCGTCGCGATTGACATCAGATGGATCGATCACGGTCTACTCCTGGTGCTCATTGACTTGCGAGCACCGATTTTACGGCAAAAGGCAGCAATGCCAAGCGGCGAAAAACCAGCGCTGTGGATAACCTGTTAATCATCCTCTTGGTCAAGGGACCTGTCGCAATGCAGGTTCGGCAACCAGGGAAGGGCGGATCGCCGCCACAGTTCCTCCCGGGGAACAAGGCTGTCGCGTTGCGTCATGCAGCCGGTACGCAGCATGTAATGGGCTGGATGCGCATCGATACCGGTGGAGTAGAGCGGTGTGCCGCAGTCCGCGCAAAATCCCTGAATGCGCTGTCTGCCGCTATCGGCTGTCTTTACATAAGTTTTTGGGGTGCACCCGACAAACCGCAGTGTGCTCGCAGCTGCAGGCACGGAGACCCGGAACGCGGTGCCTGTGAGCTGCTGGCAGTCGGTGCAGTGACAGATCGTGACCGCAGCAAGGTCCACATCCGCTTCGAATCTGATCTTGCCGCAATGGCAGGAGCCATCCACTTTCATTGTACTTCTCCCGTTGCGGCCACGAACCCGGGCAGTCTGAAATTTCCAGAGCTAGGCACCGAGCGTTTCCGGCTTCTTGATCTCGATTTCGACAAAGGCAATCGCATGCGGGGAGCCGTTCATGACATCGTGCTTGATGCCGGACGGGCGCTGATAGGACTGGCCGGCGGCCAGCGGCACGTCGGTGACATCGGTTCCGTTGTGAATGCGCAGGGTTCCATCGACCAGCATGACGACGAAATAGGGCCATCCATGCTCATGCCAGCCCGTGACGGCGCCCGGCTGAAAATCCCAGCGGGTTATGCGCACGGCATCATCGTCTTGCTGAACGGTCGGTATTGCGGGCAGATCGCACTGGAAGGCCAATTGTCATATTCCCGATTGATATTGCAGTTTTCGTTGCCGATCCAATCCTGCCCGCGGCGGGAATGCAAGTGGCCTGGCCTGTTGTCACAGTCCGGGGCTGCATGTTTCCGCCGTGCGGTCCTGCTGCCGTTGCTCGCGCAGTGCCGCTGCCGCATTCAGTCCGGCGAACAGGCACAGGGAGGCGCACATCAGCGCGACGGCCAGACTGAACGGCTTTCGCAGCGTTCTGGCGTGCAGCGCGAGGCCGGTGCCATACACCAGCAGGGCCGGCACGGCATAGAAAAGCACCTGAAGCGGACCGTCGCAATCCACGCCGTCGATGCCTTGCGCCTTGTATTCGTTGACGGGTAGTCCGCCCGCCAGAAGCGCCAGCGGCAATGCCGCAGCCAGTATGAAATATCCCAGCCATTTCAGACGGATGCTTGCCATGAACACGATGATCTCAGGGAGCGCGAAGGGGATCCTGCAGGGAATGGGGCGGTATCTGGCCGGGCCCGGCATGTTTCTTTGAGAACAGCGCAAGGGCTCCCAGAAGGGCAAACATAAGAACAAGCACGCCGATCACAAGGCATTTGTGTCTCATCAGGCATCTCCATTGTGACGTCGATGTGACTGTGAAACAGTTTTTTGGCAGCAATCGGGTCGCAGGTCAAATTCGCTCCGCTGGCGCGGGCCGAATGGGCGATGCAGACAAGAAAAAACCCGGCAGGACGGCCTTGCCGGGTTTTGGTTCAGATGGAAATCAGCGGCAGACGCGGACTTTTCTGATGATGATTCGGCCATGCACACGGTGCCGTTCCGTCCGGACGAAACAGTGGCGATTCCACCGGCGATAATGACGCCGGTAGCCCGGCCGGTAATCGACGTTCTGGACAACGCTGCCCGTCGTGCCGGAAGGGCTGGTGGTCTGGACCAGCGGTACGGAGAGCGGGGCCGCTTCGGACGGCGCGTTGAACGCCATCAGGGATGTAACGGCAATCGCCGTGGCAAGTATCAGGCTTTTCATGTTGAACCTCTGAGCTGTTGACACGACAACAATACATTGGCTTTGCGCCCGGTTCCCACATGACAAAAATTTTAGGTTCGGCAGCGCTGGGAAGACACTGTTGCAATCCTAGGGCGAATCGCCGGCTTGCCACCCGGGCAGAGTGCGCTGTTCGTCCTCGGTCAGATCCATCGCAAAGGTGCCAATGGTCCTGTTTCCCTTGGCAAAGGCCAGGACCGACAGGAGACTGGTTACCAGGGCCGGGTCTTCGGCTTTCGGATAGATGTGCAATGCAAGGGTGGCCATATCGACCCACGCCCGTTCATAGGCGTCCATCAACCATTCCGGAATCGGGGGATTGCGGTCATTGTTCAGGCGGGCGGCTTCAATGGTGGCGACAAGGGCGAAGGCGTTCCAATCCCTGAGCTTGAGCTGCCAGGCGATCCGCACGATTTCCGGGACGGCGGCATAGGCAGCCGTGTCCACATCCCCGTGATGATGCAGGTTTTCCCACAATTCGTCCCAGGCGAGGGTGAAATCCCCCTGTTCGAGTGCCTGAAGCGCATCGGACGGGTTGTAGAGATCACGATAGCCGCTGCGAAGTGTGTACCAGCGCTCATCGGTCCAAGCCAACAAACTCATGACTGTCCCCTGCATGTTTTCACCGGGTCAATCAATCGCGTTGTTCAGGCGAAAGCAAGAACGTCTGCTAATCCTGATAAATATAGGATGCGCACATATCGCTGTTGCTGGCCGGCGCCTTGTCGCCGGTGAACACGGCAACCTCCGTCAGCCCTTCGCCGGCGCGCCAGGTGGCGACATAGGAAACATCGCCGGACCCGCACAGCCTGTTGCCGTTTTCCAGTTCGGGATCCGCAGGGGTTTCGACTTTGTAGACCGATGCGTTGAGATTCTTTCCATCGACAATGAAGTGGTCGCCGAGCAACGACGAAAAAGCCAGCGCCTCGCCATTGGCAAAGGTAATGCTGAAATCGTCCATTTCTATATCGCCGGTGATGCTTTGGGCCGTATTGCTATAGGCTGTATAGGTGTCACCATCGGCCCATGATTGGCCGCCTTGGGCGGCGAGAATGAAAAAGGTGGCGGGCAGGAGATAAAGTAAGCGGTATTGCATGCGGGCCCTCCGGTCAAACCTGTCGGGGTGGATCGCGATACTGCCGCACCCCTTCTGGACGAATTTGCAGCGATCATCTTGGCATTGATCTCATGGGGCTTTTCCCGGCATCGTGCAAGCGCGAACGGCTGTCATCAAGCGCTTTAAAATACCCTTTTGCGTCTTCCTGCACCAGGCCGGATTTGCTACCACCCCATGCCCGTATCGCACGGGAGAAACAGCCAGGCGCAAGGAAATGCCCGATATGAATGCAAACGTGGACACCAGCGACGCGACGCGCCCCGTTCAGGGGCAGCTCGAGGCCTACAATGCGCGCGATATCGATGCATTCATGCGGTTCTGGGCCGACGACTGCCAATACTACGCATTTCCCGATCAGCTGCTGGCCAATGGGGCGGCGGAAATCCGCGCGCGACATATCGTGCGCTTCCAGGAGCCCGATCTGCAGGGCAAGCTGCTCAAGCGCATGGCGGTCGGAACGATGGTCATTGACCAGGAAACGGTCACGCGCACCTTTCCCGAGGGGCCGGGCGAGGTGGATGTCCTTGCCATCTATGAAATCAACAATGGCAAGATCGCCAAGGCGTGGTTCAAAATGGGCGAGCCGAGGCTGTTTGTCTGATCAGTCCCGGCTGCTTCAACGCCTCACAGGTGGATTGCTTGCTACCCAGGATTGTGGCAAGCAGTGGCATGCAGGGGCCTCGACAGGCCGAACACCCGAAGGCACAACGAAAACCGCCATTTGCCGGGTTATCGCTTCGGCAAACGGCTGAAATCGTCAAAACTGCCCGGTTACGCGCAACCGGCCGGGCAGCGGCTGTCAGCGGCGGATGGCTCGCCCGACACCGACCAGAATGCAGGCACCGATGAATCCGGCGATGAGATAGCCGATCCAGCCGGTCAGAACGATGCCGAACACCGATAGAATGGCATTGGCAAGAACCGCGCCGACGATACCCAGAATGATATTCATGACGATGCCGGTGTCGCTCTTCATGAACATCTCGGCCAGCCAGCCGGCCAGACCGCCGATAATGATGGCTGCAATCCAGCCCACGCCTGCAGTTCCCATATCAATACCCTCCGTTGTGAACATTCACGATCATTCAAACGGCGGATCGCGCCGTTTGTTCCGCGCTGCAAAATCTATTTCCACTGTTTGCCCGGCCGCCAGTCGTCCTCGTCGTCCCGTTCCCGCAGCCAGCGCCTGATCTCGCGGCAGCTGCGCGGGCGGCCATCGCTGATCCGGCCGTCGGTGCAGGGGTCGTAGCGCTCCCGCCGTTCCCGGTAGCGGTCACGGCGCTCGAGCATGCGCAGGAGTTCACGGCAGCTGCGCGGCTTGCCGTCGCTGTAGCGGCCATCGGTGCATGGGTCCGTGTCGTACTGGACGAAAAGGGCCGGCGGCTCGGCCGCCATGGCGGGAGCAAGGCTCATCATGAGAGTGGCCGAGAGCAGTGCATGGCAGAAACGTCGCATGGTGGTTCTCCGGAACCGATGCGATGGGAGTGGCGGGAAGCATCGGTCCGCAACAGCAATCGGCGTGCACCATTGCCATAGCATTGCAAAATTGCGGGCCGAGGTAACTTATTTGCCCGGTTTGCGGCGCACGTGCGTGGCACGCCGCTGCCCCGAAGATGCGGTCAGGGCACCAGATAGTGCTGACCCCATTCGTTCCTGGGGATTTTTTCGCCGATCCGGTATTTGAAAGCGACGATTTCCATATTGTCGTCATTCGTCGCGCATTTGAATGCCAGATGATACCATTCGCCCCGGCTGCGAAAGGCCGCGCCGCGCGATTTGATCGCGTGCTGGTCGACTTTCGGGTCGGCAAAGGCGTAGGCCAGCACCTTGTCGGGATTATAGCCGTTCTGGTCCTTGCGGATGCGCTCCATCGCCTCCACATCGCAGCGCTGTTCGAGCCGGGTCTGCGGATCGAGTTTCTCGAGGCCGGTTTCCATTCTGGTATCCATGGCAGCTGCGGATTGCAGGGACACGGCAAGAACGGCGAACAGCAGCGTTGGCTTTTTCATGGATGGGATCAGCCTTCTCTATCTGCCGGTGGGCCGTGCCCTTGGCAGCGATGTTGAGGAATCAGGCGCTGGCCTGCTTGTCGAATCGCGGGGAGAGGAAATTTGCCCAAAGCGGCAGCAATGTCAAAAACTTATGCCCGCCGCGCGGTTACGATCCATGTGCCCGTGCCGATGAAGACGCCGTCCGGTGTCGCATAGGCGGCAAGTTCGCGCCGGATGGCCTCCCAGGCGGCCTCTGCCCCATCGGGAAACTGCCTGATGTGCTCGCCGACAAAGCCGATCTTGAGGATGCTCAGCACTTCGTCGATATCGCCGCCGCCGGTCGTCAGATCAAGCGGCGCGACACCGATGTCCGAAAAACCGGCCGCTGTCAGGACAGAGTGAATACGCTCGGGCCTTGCCAGCGAAAATGCGCCCGGCCCCTGGCCCGGCAGATCGGGGGCGGGAAGGTGCCGGCTTGCAACCCGGATCGGCATTTCGAACCATTCCACCTCACGCCGGTCGCGCCAGCAGGCGAAGGCAAGCCGCCCGCCCGGTTTCAGCGCCTTGGCCAGATTGGCAAAAGCTGCCACGGGATCGTCAAAGAACATCACGCCGAAGCGCGAGAACAAGCCGTCGAACCGGGCCGGGCCGAAGTCATGGGTTTGCGCATTGGCCTCGATGAAACGCACATTGCCGAGACGTTCGGCGGCCGCCTCCGCGCCGCCCGTGGCCAGCATCGACGGGGAGAGGTCGGCGCCCGTGACGCTGCCATCCGGCCCCACGGCACGGGCCAGCGCCAGCGATGTGCGGCCGCAGCCGCAGCCCACATCGAGGAAGGCCTCGCCCTGCCGCGGCGCGAGCGCCTTGATCGCCGCATCGCCGATCGGGCCAAGCATCCGTTCCAGTGCATCCTGCAGGACGATCCAGTTGTGCGACCGGCTGTCGTCCCAAACACCCGGTGTCCCTGTCTCCGGTTGGCTCGCATGGGGATCTGACATGGGAATCCTTGCTGTTGGCGGGCGCGTCACTGCTCCGCGATCATTCTTCCGCGCCGAGATCGAGATCGGCAAGTTCCTTTTCGCCGGCGCTGCGGGCTTCCTGCTCGGTCCTGTAGGGACCGATCTGCGGGCCGGCGTCACCATCGATCACCAGAACATAATACCAGCTTGTATCATTCTTCTGGCTGACGGCGACATGGCAGGTCTGTTCGTTGCTCATGGGGATTCTCCGGCCTTCGGCGCACGATCTTTCGCACGCCATTGGCGCAGTCGAAGCCGGGGAGTGTCTGGTTGCATGGCACAATTATGGGAGTGAAGTCATGAGCCGTCAAGGCGAGGGGCGGAACCCGCAGGTTTCGGGTGGCGCGGCGCGGGCGCGAAAGCCATTGATGGCCGCGCTGGTGTGGCTGTCATGCCGGCTTTGTTGAGATCCAAGAGGCGATGATATGCATAGTTTGAATGGAAAAACCGCCATTGTCACCGGTGCCAGCTCCGGCATCGGCTACGAAACGGCCAAGCTGTTGGCGCGGGAAGGCGCCCGTGTTGTCGTTGCCGCACGGCGCGGGAATGAACTGGACAAACTGGTGGCGGAGATTGCCGGCGAGGGCGGTGAAGCCGCGGCGCTCGCGGGCAGCGTCGGCGATGCCGCCTATGCGAGGGCGCTGGTGGAGCTGGCCGAAGAAAAATTCGGTGGATTGGACATCGCCTTCAACAATGCCGCAACCAATGGCGAAATGGGCCCGACGCCGGATGTTTCGCTTGGCGGCTGGCAGGAGACCATCGACATCAATCTGACATCGGCTTTCCTGGCGGCAAAATATCAATTGCCCGCCATGCAGAGGCGGGGCGGCGGATCGCTGATCTTCACATCGACCTTTGTCGGGTATACCGCCGGCATGCCCGGCACGGCCGCCTATGCGGCCAGCAAGGCGGGGCTTATCGGGTTGATGCAGACGCTGGCGGTGGAATTCGGGCCGCAGGGTATTCGCGTCAATGCACTGCTGCCGGGCGGTACCGATACAACTATGGCTGAAGCCTGGATCGACACGCCGGAAAAGCGTGCCTTTGTCGAAGGGATGCATGCGCTCAAGCGGCTGGCAAAACCAGCGGAAATAGCCCGTTCCGTGCTCTATCTTGCCTCGGATGCCTCCAGCTTCACCACGGGCACGGCCATGCTGGTCGATGGCGGCGTATCGATCAACCGGACATAGTGCCGGGCGTCGTTTGAGGTGACGGCGCGCACCAGGCCCACGGACATTTCTGGGTACATTTACCTATTCCATTGACACCCTGTTCCGTTCAATAAATGTAAGCATGCTGATGGTGAGTATGCGATCTGTCGAACTGGTCCCCCAAAGACGAAAGTGCCCAGGCCGCATATGGAACGACTGTTGGCAGAGGCTCGGTGCTCTCCATGGTAGTGACATGCAATGGCCGGTGTCGAGCCTCACAATCTCTCTGTTTTGTCTTCCATCATCTGGCCACTGCCGTTTCGGGCAGTGGCCGGCAGGCACGTTTTCTCCAGCCGCCGCACCGCATTTACAGGTCGTTAAGCATGCAGGCTTATTCTTGAGGCCTTGGAGGGCGTATATTCCATGTTGGATGTGAAGGCTGATCCGATGATAAGCGACAATGACAACGACAGCATCTGGACTGATTTCGTCTGCCGCACCTGTGCTCTGGCAATCTTCATGGTTGGCGTTGCGATACCGGTTGCGTTCAAGCTGTTTATCTGACCCGACCGGTTTCATTGCCGATTTGTAATTTGACCCGCGCCGCGCCGGGGATCACCATGGCGGCGCTGGTTTGTCGTGGGGCCAGCATGGGGCTCGACGGCTGCCAGTCCTTCGAAATTAGCTGTTGTCGAGCCTCCTCCCATCTCTTGGGTCTATGGAGGCAGTATTGCCTGCAGTGGCGCTGTTAACGTTACTCACAATAGAGCTATTCTAAAAATAACCGGAAAAGCGCATAACCAGCATCTCTCATACAATGTCATGAGACAATGTGAGGATAGTATGGTTGTGCGTGCCAGGATTACTTACGTCGATCCGCAAAACCACAGGAACAAGATATGTGTCCGGGCGCAGGGGTGCAGTGAAATGGCCCACGCCCATTTTCAGGCTGCCATGCGGCGATTGCGCCGGCGCATGCGGATGAAGATGCTTGTGGTCAACAGGTAGCCACCTCATCGAGTGCCGCCCGCAGGCGCGCCGTGGCAGGTTCCGCTTCACCGGATGTCAGCGCCGAAAAACCCAGGAGCAGACCCTGGCGCGGCATGGCTGAGATATGCATCGGCGAAACCGGCATCACCTTGACCCCTCGAGCGGCACAGGCCGCCGCAACTGCCCGATCTGCCTGCCACGTTCCGGTGCTGCGGCCGACAAGATGAATGCCCTGGTGCGGGACCGCGACCGTCAAATGATCGGCAACCTGTTCCTGCAGCAGTGCAACCAGCAGGTCGCGCGATTTGCGGTAGCTCTCCCGCAGCCGCCGCAGATGGCTGGAAAAATAGCCCTCCGCCAGGAAATCCGCCAGAACGCTCTGCTGGAAGGGTGGCGGGAAGCGGTCCAAAAACGGGCGTATGGCTGCAAACGCCGGCACGAGATCATGCGGCACAACGGCGTAGCCGACACGGAAACTCGGAAGAAGCGCCTTGCTGAACGTGCCGAGGTAGATGACACGTTCGTTTTCATCCAGCCCCTGGAGCGAAGCCAGCGGCCTGCCATCATAACGGAACTCGCTGTCGTAATCGTCCTCGATGATCCAGCTGTGATTGTCGCGCGCCCAATTGAGCAGTGCGAGGCGGCGCGGCAGCGACATGGCTGCGCCTGCCGGATATTGATGCGACGGCGTCACATAGATTGCACGCACCTGGCCGGATAGCGGAGGCAGCAGCGCCGTCTGCAAGCCATTGTCATCGACTTCAACGCCGACAAGCTCGGCGCCGTGCAGCGCGAATGCGTGGCGGGCACCGGGATAGCAGGGGTCTTCCATCAAAATCCGGTCACCCGGCGTGACCAGGGTCCGGGCCACCAGATCGATGGCCTGTTGTGTGCCTGAGGTGATGAATATCTGGCTGGCGTCGCAGCGGACGCTGCGCGAAGCGGTGAGGTAGGCCACGATGGCTTCACGCAGATCTTCCTGGCCCTGCACATGGCGGTAATGGTCGCGGCTGAAGTTCAGGTGACGGGCCGAAAGCCTGCGCAGCAGCGCGCTCGTCCGTTCGTCGTGCACCACGCGGCCGGTGACGAACGGCACCTGCGTGCTGGTATCGAAGCTGCCTGCACTGGCGAGGGCGCGGCGGGCGGCTGCGGAAACGGTGCGCTCCGCCGGTTTCTCCGTCTGGGGTGTCTTCGGCGTCTGCTGCCGGGCGGGAATGCTGGCCGCAACGAATGTGCCCGCACCGTGCACGCCGCGCGCATACCCCTCGGTGATGAGGATGTCATAGGCCTCCGCAACCACGCCGCGTGAAAGCCCCCATTCCATGCCGGCAAGGCGCGTCGATGGCAGGCGCGATGCGGGACGGATCTGGCCGGTCAGAATTGCCTTGCGCAGCGACAGGTAGAGTTGACGCGCCACGGGCGAGGCCGCGTCCCTGTCAATGAACGGCTGGAACGAATGCACGGGACTTTCACGCCGGCGCGTTTTGCGGGGAACGGGCATTTCCTCTCCCAAGTGGTCCACGCGGGCGGCGTGAAGTGGACCTGTATTTTATACAGGATTGCAGCTTTTATGAAGCCACTTATTCCTCCTCGTGCGAGTCAAGACCATGCGCTTCACCACTGCGATTTTTCTGTTCCTCGGCACCCTGCTGACCTCTGCCGGTTATGGCGCCACCTTCCTGCTCAACGATTATTTCCACACGCTTGGCGGCAATGAAGTCGATACGGGTCTGGCGCTGGCAGCGGCCATGGCCGGTACTTTCGTCGGCGTACCGCTTGTCGGCTGGTTTTCCGGCCGGGCCGGTGCGGCAAATCTGGCCGCCTGCGGCGCCTTGAGCGTCGCGGCGGGTTTTGTTCTCCTTGCGATGCTGACCTCCATCACGCCGCTGATCGCCGTTGGCGGGTTTCTCATCGGCCTGGGCTGGGGCACCTTTTATCTTGCGGCGCCCATGGCGGTCATTGAAAGAACAGATGATGCGGATCGTGCATTCTGGTTCACCCGGTTTGGTGCGTTCCAGATGGCCGGCATCGGCGGCAGTCCGATTCTGGCGGATTTTGCCATTCGCACGCTGCATTTTGCGACGGTCACCACATTCCTGATTGTCGGCGGCATTGCCCTTGCTGCCGCAGTCCTG
Source organism: Phyllobacterium sp. NPDC097923 (assembly GCF_044760925.1). Classification (NCBI taxonomy): domain Bacteria; kingdom Pseudomonadati; phylum Pseudomonadota; class Alphaproteobacteria; order Hyphomicrobiales; family Phyllobacteriaceae; genus Phyllobacterium; species Phyllobacterium sp. NPDC097923. The sequence goes on from NZ_JBIWBL010000001.1 coordinate 915,547, forward strand.
CTCGCGGCCTTCCAGCGGGTGGCGGTGGCATTGCACCCGGCCAGCGGTTCACGCCGGTGGCTGCGCGATTTTCCTGCCATCAGCCGCACGGCGGCAATCTATCCCATTGTCATGGTTGCCCTTGGCGCCTGCGTCTTCTCCGGCATCCTGACATTCCAGACCGCGCTGGTCGCCGATACCGCAGCACGGGCAAGCACGTTCTTTGCCATTTATGCGGTTACGGTTGTCCTTTCACGCTGGCTGCTCGCACCGCTGGTCAACCGGGCACCCAAGGAAATCAGTGCGCAAGTCCTCCTGTTCATCATGGTTCTTGGCATCATTGCCATGTTCGCCGTTCCGGCGAGTGCCATGTTTCACGTGCTGGCCGCGTTGCTGCTCGGGATCGGCTACGGGCTTGTCTACTCGATCATTCAGACGCAGGCGGTCAACGACTCGCCCGCCGAACACCGCCCTGCCGCGCTCACTTGGTTTGTCCTGTCCTATTTTGTCGGGGTGTTCGGCTTTCCGTCGGTCGGCGGCTGGATGCTGGTCCATGCGGGCAAGAACGGGCTTTTGCTGTTGATCTTGGCATGCGGCATGGCAGAGCTGGCGCTGGCCATGTGGACGGGCAGGATTGTCTACCGGTTCAACCAGGCTTCCATGCCCAGCGCTGCGGCGCGGCCGGTGGCAAAGCAGGCGGTCAGGAGGTAGCCGCCGGTCGGTGCCTCCCAGTCCAGCATCTCCCCGGCGGCGAAAACGCCCGGCAGCGCCTTGAGCATGTATCCGTCATCGATGGCGTCCAGACGAATGCCGCCCGCCGAGGAAATGGCTTCGGCGATGGGGCGCGGGCGCAAGACCGCCAGCGGCGTGGCCTTGATCTGCCGCGCCAGCTTTTCCGGATCGGCAAGAGCCGCGGGAGGCGCGAATGTGCGCAGCAGGGCGATTTTCACGCCGTCGATGCCGGCGCCCTTGCGCAGGCGATTGGCGAAACTGGCCTTGCTGTCCTGCCGTGCCAGGTCCCTTGCCAGCCTTTCCACGCTCCGGCCCGGCGCAAGGTCGAGCATAAGGGCGGCCCTGCCTTCGCTTTGAAGCCGGTCGCGCAGACTGGCCGCATGGGTATAGACAAGGCTGCCTTCGATCCCGTTCCGGGTGATGACGAACTCGCCGGGAAATGTACCCGCGCCTGACGTCGCCGTGACGGATTTTACCGGCTGGCCGGCAAACCGCTCCTTGAACCCATCGTCCCAAGCGACGTCAAAACCGCAATTGGCCGGACGAAACGCGGTGATCTCAACACCTTTCCCGCTCAGCCAGGCCGTCCATCCGCCATCGGAACCGAGGCGGGGCCAGCTTGCACCGCCGAGTGCCAGCAGAGCGGCATCGCAATCGATGATCTTGGGGCCTTCGGGCGTGTCGAAGGCGAAACCGTTCTCGGCAAAGCCCGTCCAGCGATGCCGGGTCAGAATACGGACGCCGCGTGCCTCGAGCCGCCGCAGCCAGGCCCGCAGCAGCGGCGAGGCTTTCATCGCCGTCGGGAAAACCCGGCCGGATGATCCTGTGAATGTTTCCGTGCCAAGATCTGCCGCCCAGCGCTGCACATCGGCCGGTGTGAACCCGTCCAGTGCCGGGCGCAACCGTGCCGATGCGGCGCCGTAACGGGTGATGAAGCGGTCATAATCTTCCGAATGGGTGATGTTGAGGCCGGATTTTCCCGCCAGCAGGAATTTGCGGCTGACGGTCGGCATGGCGTCGTAGACGGTCACGGCGTGCCCGGTGCCGGACAGCATTTCCGCCGCCATGAGCCCGGCGGGGCCGCCGCCGATAATCGCTATTTTCTTACCCTGCATATGTCTGTCCGACGCCCGAAACCCTGCGCTCACTCATGGCGCGGACGCGCCGCAAGTGCAAGGCCATCGGGCCGGAGAACCGGGCTCTGTCGCGCCATTGTAATAAAACAGTTGCAAGACACGTTAACACTTTCACGCATATGGGCTTTACGGCTTCTATAAAAAATCGCTACAAGGGTGCGTCGTGCGCTATGCGCGACACTCGATACATCTGCCCTACGGAGGTTCATTATGGCCACAGGCACAGTTAAATGGTTTAATTCTACAAAGGGCTTCGGCTTCATTCAGCCTGAAGATGGCGGTGCAGATGTATTCGTACACATCTCTGCAGTTGAACGCGCAGGTCTGCGTGATCTCAACGACGGCCAGAAAATCAATTACGAACTGGTGCGCGACAAGAAGTCGGGCAAAATGTCAGCGGATCAGCTGAGCGCCGCTTAAAGCGTCGCCAGCGGGACCGCCGTCATGGCGGTCCGCGATGACAGACCGGAATGAAACAGGTCGGACGAAAGTCCGGCCTGTTTTCGTTTACATGGCTGGAAAAGCGCTGCCAAACCAAGAAAAACAACCGCACTCTGGCGCTTTTGGCCATGTTGAGGCATCCTGTCAGGCGAGACTATGATCGTAGCAGGGGAGGACGCGAATGCGCTGCTTTACGGTACTTGGGCCCTCGCAGACCGGAAAATCCACGCTCGTGGAAAAACTCGGCGCGCTGGAGGGCGCGCCAAAGAAGTCGGTCTCGCCCTATGGGCTTAATCTGACGGAATTCACCTTCGGAAACGAGGCATGGTGCGCGCTGGACACGCCGGGCGGCAATGAAGCCCTGGCCCACGCGCAGGATGCTTTGATTGCCAGCGATGCCTGTATCCTTTGCGTCTCGCCCGTGCCGGAAGAGGCGGTGCTCGCCGCCCCGTACCTCAGGGTTATTGAAGCGTCGGGAACACCCTGCATCGTCTTTGTCAACCGCATCGACGAGCCAAGGGGGCGGATACGCGATGTCATTGCCTCGCTGCAGGGCTATTGCAGCCATTCCCTTGTCCTGCGGCAGATTCCGATCCGCGAAGGCGACAAGATTGTCGGCACCTGTGACCTGATCTCGGAACGGGCCTGGCGTTATCGCGAAGGCCAGACATCCGCCCTGATCGCCATACCGGAAAGCGAGCTTGAACGGGAACACGAGGCGCGCGCCGAGCTGCTCGAACATCTCTCTGAATTCGACGACTGGCTGCTGGAAGAGCTGATCGAAGACCGCGAGCCGCCCAGTGACGCCGTTTTTGCCATCTCGTCGCGCGTGGTGCGGGAGAACAAGATCATTCCGGTCCTGCTTGGCGCGGCCAGCCACAGCAACGGCATGCTGCGCCTGATGAAAGCCCTGCGCCATGAAGCGCCGCCGGTCGATGCACTGCGCAAGCGCCTTGCCGCGGCCAACAGCACGCCGGAAAACGCACTGGCAGCTGTCAGTTTTCATGCCTATCACCGCCAGAACATCGGCAAGATCGTGCTGGTGCGTGCGCTGAAGGAAGGCCTCAAGCAGGGCGCGCTTCTGGGTGGCGGGCGTCTTGGCCCTGTGCAGGACCCTGGAACCGGGCGCCCCACGGCGTCGGGAACCGCAGCGCCGGGCGATGTGTTCAGCACCGTCAAGTCGGATCATCTGCCGGTGCCGTCCCTGCTGACAGTGGATGCGGCCATCGCGGCGCCGGAATGGACGACACCGCCCACACCCATGCTGGAGCGCATTCTCGTTCCCGAAAGCGAGCGAGATGAAACAAAGCTTTCCGAAACTTTGGCGAAACTGGTGGAAACCGACCGCGGGCTCAAGGTGGCGCAGGAAGAGGGCACCGGTGCACAGCTCGTCAGCGTGCAGGGGCCGGTGCATCTGCGCGACCTGTGCAAAACCCTGGCGGAGGTCTTCCACGTCAATGTCACCGACCGCATGCCAAGTCCGGTCTATCGGGAGACGATCTCCAAACCCGCCGATGTTCACTACCGCCACCGCAAGCAGACCGGCGGTGCCGGCCAGTTTGCCGACGTGAAACTGAGCGTGCATCCCAACGGGCGCGGCGAAGGTTTTTCCTTTGGCGAAACGGTGAAGGGCGGGGCGGTGCCGCGCAATTACATCCCCGCGGTGGAAGCGGGCTCGCGCGAAGCGATGGAGCGGGGCCCCTTGGGTCTTCCCGTCATCGATGTCGGCGTGATGCTGACTGATGGCCAGCACCATTCGGTCGACAGTTCGGAATTTGCCTTCCGCGCGGCGGCAAAAATGGGTGTCCGGCAGGCGTTGTCGGAAGCCTCGGCCGTGCTCATGCAGCCGGTCTTCCGCATCGAAATTCACATACCATCGGTCTACTCAGGCAATCTCGTGCCCATTGTATCCGCCTTCAAGGGACAGGTTCTGGGTTTTGACCGGGATGACAACACCAAGGGCTGGGACGTTTTCCGCGCGATGATCCCCGGCAGTTCACTGGATGAACTGGGGCGGGCCTTGCGCTCCGCCACGCAGGGCATCGGCAGCTTTTCCAAGGCCTTCGATCATTTCGAGGAGCTTTACGGCAAGGAGGCCGACGCCATCGTCACGGCGCAGGCCGCGCACGCCCATTGAACGGGCACCATTGAAAAGGCTCCGGGCCGCCTCGGCGGGACGGCCCGGTATCGTATCAGTCTTGATGGCCGCTGACGGAAGCGAAGAACGCTTCCGGGCTTTCCACCTCGACAAGGCGCCGTTTCTCGATCAGCCAGAACCGGTTGCCGACCGCCCGGACAAAGCTGCGGTCATGCGAGACCAGCAGGCAGCTGGCCTCATGCGCCATCAGTTCGGACTCCAGCGCTTCCTGCCCGTCAATATCCAGATGGTTGGTCGGTTCATCCAGCAGAAAGAAGTTCGGATTGGCCAGCCGCAGCACCAGCATGCCCAGCCGCGCCTTCTGCCCGCCCGACAGCACGCTGTTGGGCTTGTTCTGGATATCGATGCCAAGTCCGGCCCCGGCCAGAAGGGTGCGCGTGCGCTGGTCACCGATATCGAACCGCCGGCTGATCGTGTCGAACGGCGTATCGCGGTCCGGCAGGTCGGCCAGCGCCTGGTCGCCATAGCCAAGCACCAGCGAGGGCGTGGCCTTGACTGTTTCAGGCGAGCCCAGCGGATCGGTGATGGCGCGCCGGATCATGCCGACGAGGCGTGACTTGCCGGTGCCGTTGGCACCCAGAAGCACGATCCGGTCGCCCTGGCATATCCATTTCCTGCCGGTTTTGAACAGCAGCGTACCATCCGGCGTCTCAACGGAAGCATCGTCAAGCGTCACCAGCACCTTGGCGTGCGTGCCGCTGTTCGCAAGTCTTATCGCCCCGGCTGACCGTTCCTGATGGGCGGGCCGCGCGGCATCCTCCAGCTTTTCCGCCCGCTGCTTCAGCTGTTTCGTCTTCACGACCAGCAGGTCGCTGCCGGAATTGATGCCGATATTGTTGAGCTTGGCCGCCTGCTGGCGCAGCTGCTGCGCCACCTTCATATCGCGCTCGTAGCGCCGCGCTTCCGCCGCGTCGATCTCGTCCAGCGCCACCCGGGCCCGCGTGTAGGGCAGGGCGAAGGCATGCGAATTCTCCGGCCGCAGGAACAGGGTCCTGTTGGTGGTCGCATCGAGAAAGGCCCGGTCGTGGCTGCAGATCACCACCGGCACATCGCGGGGAAGAGTGTTCAGCCAGTCTTCCAGCTGCGCGATCTTGGCAAGGTCGAGATGGTTGGTCGGCTCGTCCAGCAGCAACACATCGGGGTCGGTCACCCAGACGCGGGCAATCAGCGCAAGCCGCTGCCAGCCGCCGCTGAGCTGGCTGACTGTACGCTCGCGCAATTCATCCGGCACGTCGAGCGAGGCGAGCACGACATCGACGCGCCAGCTTTCGGTCTCCTGCTGTTCGGCGGACAAGGCCTGCAGGACCATGTCGTAGAAGGTGGTGCTAAGAAGAGCGTCCGGTACGGCCTGCTCGACATAACCGATACGCAGGCCGCGCGTGCGGGTGATGTCGCCTGTGGTGGAATCGAGTGTTCCCGCGAGGCAGCGCAGCAGGGTGGACTTGCCGCGGCCATTGGCGGCAACGATACCGAGACGGTCGCCCGCGCCGACGACAAAACTCAGGTTGGTGAAAAGCGGGGCTCCAAGGGTGACGCCGAGGTTTCTTACGTTGATGAGTGCCATTTTATTCTCTGGTCTGCCGGGCCATGTGCTGCGACGCAGTTCTCTTCTGCTGTCGTCGGGTGCACGAAACGGTGAGGTAACCGTGTTGGCTCGGTGGGTTGTGAAGAGACGCAAGGCCGCTCAAAAAGCGAGCAGACGCTGCGTGACCACGAAGGGCAGACCTGGAATGGGTATGGAAAGCTGTTTCCGGTCAGCCCTGCAAACGTATCTGCAGGGCGTTGACGGGGCCACGCTGGCGATGATGCCGGAAGAACGTATTCATGCGCAGCCCTCCTTTCCTGAATTGAGCTGTGTGCTCAATAACACCAGCCGTAATAAATGTCTATTGCCTTGGCATAAAACATTAGAGCCAGACCTTAGCGCGTGGCCATGCGTGAGAACGACGACATGCGTTCCACCACGACGAGACGCGAGACTTCGCCGCGCTGGAACGCTTTGAGGAAGCGGCGATAATCCTTGAAAACCACGCATCCGTTCGAATCGCCGCGCGGTCCCAGCATGTAGGTGTGGGCGAGCAGACCGTTGCGGCCGAAGGCATTGCGGCCGTCGACCGGTGTCAGGCGGATCGCCGCGACGCCGTGGAAAAGCTGTTCGCGCATGGTCAGATTATAGGTATGCGGCGGTGTCGGCCCGCGGTTCGACTCGCGCGTATAGCGGGGATTGTCCAGCATGTGTCCCATGCCCGAATGCGCTTCAAGCCGTTCGCCATTGGGCAGGTAAACCGTGCGCGCCGAGATGTCATAGACGGCGACACCGTTGCGCGACCCGCCGAATAGCGACCCGAACAGGCTTTTCGATCTGGGCATGGCTTCGATGGCTGCATCATCCGGCCGGATGGAAGCCATCTTCACGTCAGGCCGCTGTTTTGCCGGAGCGGTGGGGGCTGCAGGAGCGGTCCCGGCAGCCAGTTTCGGCCGCTTCGAAGGGAGGGGAACGTCAACCGTGTCCTGCGTATCATCGGAAGAGGCCGCGTCGTCCGGTGCCACGCTGGCGGTCTTTCTGTCCGGCGCTTCTTCCGGCACGGGCACGGCCACTTCAAGGTCCGGCGCGAGCGGCCCCATCATCGGGTTGCTCTCGGTTGCAGAGGGTGCGTAGCTGGCGAGGATCGGTATTTCCGGTTCGTGGCGGCGCTTGTCCACGAGATCAGGCTGGGCGTTGAACGGATTGTCCGATGCCGTGGCCAGGGCCGCGCCTGCGGCGGCGATCTCCAGTTTTTCCCGGTCGGGGGCGTTGGCGGGCAGCGGTATGGAACCAACCGGCCTGCTGTCGAGCGCCGGCGCGGACCTGCCATTTGCTGCCAGCGCCAGGGCGCTGTTCACCATTGCGGCGCGGATTGCGTTCTGCACCTCGGCGTCGACCGGTCCGGATGGCGTGTTGAGAAGCGCGGTGACGTCGGATTCGGACAATGGCGATGTCTCAAGCATCACCAGCGCGGATGCGGGCTCGGCGAAGGCATCGTCATGGCTGACCACGACGCGGTCGGCTGTATTGGCGTTTTTGGCGTCCATCGGTGCGCCGTGGGGTATACGATGCCGCAATTCGGGATTGAGCGCCGCCAATGCGGCACTGCTTGGCCTGCGGACCTTCTGATTGTTCGGGTCGACAAGCGCGATGCTGTCAAGCGCATGGGAGCCATGGTGCAGCACCGCCGGGCTTGCACCCAAGGAAGCCACCATTTTCTGCGTCGTGCTCACGGTTGCCAGAACCCACACGGTGGCGGCTATGCCGACGCCGATGGCCAGCGCGCTGACAAGCGCACCGCGCGGTTTGCCCACGCGAAAGGCCGAAGGGTTAAAGGAACCAGCCTGCCTGAATGTATCGGTCGCGAACGCCATCGTACTCTTTTTCCAAACGCTTACTCAAACCTGCGACTGCCCCAAAGGGGTCCGCCACGGCCAATACCAACCATCAGGCACGGAACACGCGTGTCTGGCGTCAATTGCCGACTGCCTGGGAGCATGAAGAATCTTGGTTACTAATTTCTTTATGTATCGGGGTCTTGTTGATCACGAATTGCCACAGTGCCGAAAAGAACATTGTTGATAATGCGCGTTTGGAACCATATCCGCGCGCTGCCCGCATCGATCGCGTCTTGCGCAAATGATGGCGGAGCCTATTAATGAAACCCTCGGGTTTCATCTTTCCTCAAAAGTTAATTTCGAGAGGACATATCCATGGAAAACGGTTCAAAAAAGGCCATATTATGGCTACTTGCGATTCCCTACATCGGACTTCTCTGGGTTCCCTTCTATAATTCCCGCGAACCGGAGCTGCTCGGCTTCCCCTTTTTCTACTGGTATCAGCTGGCTTTTGTGCCGTTGACGGCTTTCGTGACGTGGATCGTCTACCGGAGTGTGCGCTATGACGACTAATCTTGATCCGGTTGCCGTTTCGGTTTTTGTCTTCTTTTTCGCCCTTGTCACGGTGCTCGGATTCATTGCTTCCCGCTGGCGGGCGCCCAAGACCATGGCGCATATCGATGAATGGGGCTTGGGCGGCCGCAATTTCGGCACATGGATCACCTGGTTTCTCGTCGGCGGCGATTTCTACACCGCCTATACGGTGATCGCGGTTCCGGCGCTGGTCTATGCGGTCGGCGCCTATGGCTTCTTTGCGCTGCCCTACACGATCATCGTCTATCCCTTTGTCTTCATGGTCATGCCGCTCCTGTGGAAACGGGCCAAGGACAATGGCTACGTGACTGCCGGCGACGTGGTGTTCGGACAGTATGGCTCGCGCGGGCTGGAACTGGCGGTGGCGCTCACCGGCGTCATCGCGACCATGCCCTATATCGCGCTGCAGCTGGTCGGCATGGCTGCCGTGCTGCAGGCTCTGGGCTTGACCGGCGAGCTGCCGCTGGCGGTCGCCTTCGTCATCCTGGCGCTTTACACCTATTCGGCGGGCCTGCGCGCGCCCGCGCTGATCGCCTTCGTCAAGGACATCATGATCTATATCGCTGTCATCGCCGCGGTGGCACTGATCCCGTCGAAACTCGGCGGCTATGCCAATGTATTCGCCTCGGCGGATGCCGCCTTCAAGGCCAAGGGCTCAGGCAATCTGCTGCTCGGTGGCAACCAGTATGTGGCCTATGCGACGCTGGCGCTCGGGTCGGCGCTGGCGGCCTTCATGTATCCGCATACGCTGACCGGCATCTTTGCGTCGAACAGCGGCAACACCATCCGCAAGAATGCGGTGATGCTGCCGGCCTACACGCTGCTCCTCGGCCTGCTTGCCCTGCTGGGCTATATGGGCCACGCCGCCCATCTCAACGTCTCCAGCCCGAACCAGGTGGTTCCGGCGCTGTTCCAGACCCTGTTCCCCAGCTGGTTCGCCGGTTTTGCCTTCGCCGCCATTGCCATCGGTGCGCTGGTTCCCGCCGCGGTCATGAGCATCGGCGCCTCCAACCTCTTCACCCGCAATTTCTGGAAGGCCTATGTCAATCCTCAGGTGACGGATGCGGGGGAGGCGAAGGTCGCCAAGGTGACATCGCTGATCATCAAGATCGGTGCGCTGCTGGTCATCGCCTTCCTGCCGACGCAGTTTGCATTGGACCTGCAGCTGCTCGGCGGCATCTGGATCCTGCAGACACTGCCGGCGCTGGTGTTCGGGCTCTACTCGAACTGGTTCCGTGCACCGGGCCTGCTGGCCGGATGGCTCGTCGGCTTCTGCGGCGGCACCTATCTGGTGTGGATCAACGGCCTGAAACCGCTGCAGGCCATCAGCCTCGGCGGCGCCCCGTTCACGGTCTATATCGGGCTGCTGGCGCTCGCTGCCAATGTTGTCGTGGCGGTACTGGTCAATCTCGTCACGGTCCCGGCGAGAAAGCCTGCGTGAGGTAAAGAGCAGAATATGCGGTGCGTGGTTCGACAAGCTCACCATGAGGGAAGTTTGTGGGCTGCAATCAAATCACCTCCCTCATGGTGAGCTTGTCGAACCACGAGGGAATTGCCAAACGAAAACGCGCGCCAGGAGGCGCGCGTTTGACATGCTGGTTGTGAATGGCCGCGGCGTGCGTCTCAGACGAACTGGCTGAGGCCCGGGATCGAATTGACGACTTCGTCAACCACGTCGCTGCCGGCCTTTTCACGGGCAAAGGCAATGGTTTCCTTGGAAATGCCGGAGATTTCGCTCATGCCGAGGCCAGCGCCCATCAGCTTAGAGCCGAGGCCCATGACGCCGGGCATCAGGCCGGACAGGAAGCCGCCGCCGGAATTGGCTTCGGCAATGGCCGCGTCCGCGCCGGGGATGCTGCTGATCAGGTCGGTTGCCTTGGCCGGGCCTTCCTTCTGCAGGAAAGCAAGGATGAGGCCAACGGCCTTCTTTGCGGTTTCCGGATCGGTGCCGACATTGGCGGTAATGCGCGCGATAAGTTCGTCCATGAGCCTAATCTCCCGTGTGTCATGAATTACGTTTACGTAATATGCGGATATCATCCGCCTTGCAAGCCACTGCGTCAATCTGGATCAGCCAGCATGACATTCTTCAGGCGGCGCCGCTTCCGTTGTGGCACGGGAAGATGACACAAAAACGTCAGCAATTTCAGCGCGGCCTTGCAATCTTATGCATGAGTCCCGGCTGCAAGGCATTGTCCCCCGGGCATCCGGCCTTTATATCGGATGGCAGAAACACCACAGTGAAGAGGATCACCCCCATGGCCGCTGACGACAGTATCTTCCTTGGTGCGAGCCGCAAACCGGATGACAGCTACCAGCAGGCCGAAGCGCTGCTGCTGAAATACGGCAACCGCCACGGCCTGATCACCGGCGCGACAGGGACGGGCAAGACCGTCTCGCTGCAGGTTCTGGCGGAAGGTTTTTCGCGTGCGGGCGTTCCGGTCTTCTGTGCCGACATCAAGGGCGATCTGTCGGGCATCGGCGCGAAGGGCGAGGAAAAGGATTTTCTCGTCAAGCGGGCGGCGGAGGTCAGGCTCGATCCCTATGCGCTCGAGGCGTCGCCGGTTATCTTCTGGGATATTTTCGGCGAACAGGGCCATCCGATCCGCGCCACCATTTCCGAAATGGGGCCGCTGCTGCTCTCGCGACTGATGAACCTCACCGAAGCGCAGGAAGGCGTGATGAACATCGCCTTCAAGATCGCCGACGAAGAGGGGCTGCTGCTGCTCGACATGAAGGACCTGCAGGCTCTGCTGGTCAATATCGCCGAGCGTGCCGAGGAAATTTCCGCGCGTTACGGCAATGTCACCAAACCTTCCGTCGGCGCCATCCAGCGTTCCCTCCTGGTGCTTGAGCAGCAGGGCGGCACGAAATTCTTTGGCGAACCGGCCCTGCGCATCGCCGATATCATGCGCACCAGCACCAATGGCCGCGGCGTGGTCAGTGTGCTGGCCGCCGACAAGCTGATGATGAATCCGCGGCTTTATTCCACCTTCCTGCTCTGGCTCCTGTCGGAGCTGTTCGAGGAACTGCCTGAAATCGGCGATCCGGAAAAGCCGCGCCTCGTCTTCTTCTTCGATGAAGCGCATCTTCTGTTCAATGAGGCCCCGAAAGCCCTGCTCAACCGGGTGGAGCAGGTGGTGCGCCTCATCCGCTCCAAAGGGGTCGGGGTCTACTTCATTTCGCAGAATCCGCTGGATGTGCCGGAAACCGTTTTGGCCCAGCTCGGCAACCGCGTGCAGCATGCGCTGCGCGCCTATACGCCGCGCGAGCAGAATGCGGTGAAGACGGCGGCCGATACCTTCCGCCCCAATCCGGATTTCAACACCTTCGCTGCAATCACCAACCTGTCCACCGGCGAAGCGTTGGTGTCGACCCTGGCGGAAAAAGGCGTGCCGTCCATCGTGCAGCGCACGCTGATCCGCCCGCCCGCGGGACGCATCGGCCCGTTGACCGTTGACGAGCGGCAGAAGCTGATCAATGCCAGCCCGGTTGCCGGCCAGTATGACCAGATGATCGATCGCGAATCCGCCTATGAGGTCCTGCAGAAAAAGGCGGCGCAGGGACAGGCGGACGCTGCAGCCACGAAGGAACAGGAAGCCGACAGCACCAGCGGCTGGCGCCTGCCGGATATTCTGGGCGGCGGCAGCAGCACGCCGGGTCCGCGCGGCGGCCAGCCCCGTGCCCGCCAGACGGTGGCGGAAGCGGCGATGAAATCGGTGGTCCGTTCGGTGGGCAGCTCGCTTGGCCGCGCGCTGGTGCGCGGCATCCTGGGAAGCCTGAGCAAGCGCTAGGGCTACGACAGCGGACAAGGCGGGCGCCGATGAACAGCACAGGCCAATCTTTCGCTCTGCCACGCCCCGTGTTGCGATTGATCGCCGCCATTCTCACTGCTGTGCTGGCCACGGCGGGAACCGCCCTTGCCAAAGACAGCGAAGCGGTGATCGGCGGGGTGCCGGTCCATGTGTGGGAACCGGACCAGCGGACGATTGCCCGCCAGCCGGTCATTTTCTTCTCGCACGGGTTCCACGGCTGTTCGACCCAATCGAAATTCCTGATGCGGGCCTTTGCCAAGGCGGGCTACATCGTCTTCGCGCCCAATCATCACGATGCGACCTGCAACAATGGCGACCAGAGCATTCTCGACAAGCCGCAGGTTTCCCTGCGCAAGCCCCTGCGCTGGACGGAGGCCACGTTCAGGAACCGCGCCTATGATTTCAGCAAGGTGATTGCCGCCCTGAAGCGCGACCGGCAGTGGAACAGCCGGATCAACTGGAACGAGATGGGGCTCGCGGGGCATTCCCTCGGCGGCTATACCGTGCTGGGCATGAGCGGCGCCTGGCCCGGCTGGCGCATCGATGGCGTCAAGGCAACGCTCGCCCTGTCCCCCTATGTCGGTCCCTATCTGCACCGGGATTCGCTGCGGCATCTCGAAGCCCCGGTCATGTACCAGGGCGGCACGCGCGATATTTTTGTGACCCCGAAAGTGAGGCGGCCGGGCGGCGGCTACGACCTGTCGAAGGGCCCGAAATATTACGTGGAATTCCTGGGTGCGGGTCATCTGACGTGGACCGATCTCGGCCTGTTCACCCGCACGCGCATCAGTGAAGCCAGTGTCGCCTTCATGGATCGCTATGTCAGAGGCAAGACCGGCGATGCGCCGCTCAGCAGTCTTGCCGGGCGGTTCGGCGTGTCGGATTTTCGCTATGAACCCCGGTGATTCGGCGATGGGAATGCGGGTTTGGCGGTCTCACGAATTGTTTATCGCCCGGTGAACGGTGCAGGCATCCTTCAGGCAGTCTTTCTGTTGCGGGAGGGCAACAGTCCGCCACCCGCCTTGTTTGCGCCATATTGCCAACGGTCCGTTGCCATATTTTATGTGCGTTTAGAGCTGGTAAACCCGATCCATGCTATCTCACACTCCATCTCCCACCGCTAAATTGGTTCAATGATGCAAAACATGATTTCCCGCCGCGGTTTCCTGACTGCATTGACCGCAACAGCGGCCGTCGGCCTCGCCGGATGCGCCGCAATCCCGGATATGCCGGTTATCAAGGTTGACGACAATGGCCAGCCGCTCGCACCGCAGGCGGATGTCGATCCGGCCTTTGGCTCCTATGAAGCCATGTATGCGGCGCGCGAGGATGACGGCTATCAGTTGCCCGCCATTCCGATCAAGAGGATGAACAAGCGCTATCTGCGGCAGGTCGTTCAGGACCCGACCGGCGAACAGCCCGGCACCATCGTTGTCGATACCCAGAACAAGTTCCTCTATCTGGTGCGCGAGGGCGGTCAGGCGATCCGTTACGGCGTCGGCATCGGCCGCGAAGGCTTTGCCTGGTCCGGCCGCGCTGTTATCCAGTGGAAGCGCCACTGGCCGACTTGGACTCCGCCGGATGAGATGGTTGCCCGCCAGCCGGAGCTGGTGCAGTACAGCGCCCGCAATGGCGGCATGCAGCCCGGCCTGACCAATCCGCTGGGCGCCCGCGCCCTCTACATCTTCCAGAATGGCCAGGACACGCTCTATCGCCTGCACGGCTCGCCGGAATGGTGGTCCATCGGCAAGGCGGTTTCGTCGGGCTGCGTGCGCCTGATCAACCAGGACATTATCGATCTCTATGATCGCGTGCCGAACAAGACGCCGATCCTGGTGATGTAATCTGTCGCCTTTGTCCACATGGAAGGCCGGTGACCTGGGGTTGCCGGCCTTTTCTTTGAGCCAAAAGAAAAGCAGACCCGGCAAGGGGTCCGCCAAGAAGCCGTATCCTGAGGGGAGCGGGGGGAAATGATACGGTGCGTTTTCTCACAACATTTGAAGTCCGGAACTGACAAACGGCTCAATGCTGCCGTGTCATAGTGGACCGGCGATATTCCGATGCGCAATTCATCAAAAGTATGAGAAGCCGTGGTTTGACGCGGAAAAGTGCTGGTTATGGCGGTCCGTTTGTCGCAATTTGCCTTCCGCAGCGTCTGAACCATTGACCTTGCGGTCGAATAACCCTTCGATAGGGCGACCTATTCTCAGCGACGGAATCACTCTCATGGCAGTCAATACAGCAGCGCAATCAACCACCTGGACCTATGTCGACGGTGACTGGCACGAGGGCAACGTGCCTCTGATCGGGCCGCGCAGCCACGCCATGTGGCTGGGTTCGACAGTTTTTGACGGCGGACGCTGGTTCGAGGGCGTCTCGCCCGATCTTGACCGCCATTGCGCCCGGGTGAATGCCTCCGCCGCCGCGCTTGGTCTCCAGCCGACCATGAGCGCGGAAGACATTGCCGGTCTTGCCCGCGACGGGCTGAAAAAATTCGATGGCCGGATCGCCGTCTATATCCGGCCGATGTATTGGGCCGAGCATGGCGGCTATATGGGTGTGCCCGCCGATCCCGCTTCAACCCGCTTCTGTCTCAGCCTGTACGAATCGCCGATGCAGGAGCCCACGGGTTTTTCCGTCACCGTTTCGCCCTTCCGCCGTCCGAGCTTCGAGACGATGCCGACCAATGCCAAGGCCGGTTGCCTCTATCCCAACAATGGCCGCGCCATTCTCGAGGCCAAATCCCGCGGTTTCGACAATGCGCTGGTGCTCGATATGCTGGGCAATGTCGCTGAAACCGGCAGCTCGAACATTTTCATGGTCAAGGACGGGCATATTTTCACGCCCGCGCCCAATGGCACGTTCCTGTCCGGCATCACCCGCGCCCGCACGATCGACGTGCTGGCCGATTACGGTTTCCGCACGACGCAGGCGACCTTGACGGTGCAGGATTTCCTCAACGCCGACGAGATTTTCTCCACGGGGAACCATTCGAAGGTCGTGCCCGTTACCCGTATTGAAGGCCGCGACCTTCAGCCGGGTCCGATCACCAAGAAGGCGAGGGAGCTCTATTGGGAGTTCGCCCACTCCACGCCGAAAATTTAACGCCGAAACCGGATCAAACCGAAATATTGATCCGTTCCGCATTGCCCCCGGGGAAATACGGACCTATGTAACAAGCGCAGGTTTTGTCAGGATTGGCGTGCGCCCCGACGGGCTAACCAATTCTGATCACAGATTGAATCGAAGAGGAGACTTCCATGGCTTTCGAACTGCCCGCACTGCCGTATGATTACGACGCACTCGCCCCCTTCATGTCGCGCGAGACGTTGGAATATCATCATGACAAGCACCACAAGGCTTATGTTGACAACGGCAACAAACTGGCTGCCGAAGCCGGTCTTGAAAATCTCTCGCTTGAAGAGATCGTCAAGCAGTCCTATGGCAAGAATGCCGGCCTTTTCAACAATGCCGGCCAGCATTACAACCACCTGCATTTCTGGCATTGGCTGAAGAAGAACGGCGGCGGCAAGAAGCTTCCGGGCGCTCTGGAAAAGGCCATTGACTCGGATCTCGGCGGCTACGACAAGTTCCGCACCGATTTCATCGCTGCCGGCACCACGCAGTTCGGCTCCGGCTGGGCATGGCTCTCCGTCAAGAACGGCAAGCTTGAAATCTCCAAGACACCAAACGGCGAAAACCCGCTGGTTCATGGCGCAACGCCAATCCTCGGCGTCGACGTATGGGAACACTCCTATTACATCGACTACCGCAATGCCCGCCCGAAATACCTCGAAGCTTTCGTCGACAGTCTCATCAACTGGGATTACGTCCTCGAACTCTACGAAAAAGCCAAATAAGCTTTTTCCCGCGTGATATCGATGGAAAGGCCCCGTCATGGATGGGGCCTTTTTCTATTGTCCGCCCGGGCCGGCCGGAACCAGCGTTCCACTGGCACCATCACAGAATACGAATAATTGGATTGTCGTCAAGTCTTATTGCAAATGATTTTCATTTGCATATTAGAAAGGCGCAACTGCCGGACACCGCGGAGCGATGTCAGGCAGGGCGAGGGCAGGGAAATCTAGTTCCCGACAACCACCGTATCGTCAGGCCCGAGCAGGCGCCCGTCATCGGAGCGCAGCTCCAGCCGCCGCACCGGTTTACCCGTTTCGCGGTCGACCAGTTGGACTTTCGCCTGATAGCTGTCGGAGTAGTATTCTTCGCCCCATTGCCGCAGGGCGACAAGCAGCGGGAAGAGATCGCGGCCTTTTTCGGTCAGCACATATTCATTGTAGGCGCTGCCATCGGCGCAGGGCGCAATGGTGAAAATGTCATGGGCAACGAGATTACGCAGCCGCGTCGACAAAATATTCTTGGCCAGGCCAAGACTTCTCTGAAATTCCCCAAAACGCCGCGATCCCTCAAACGCGTCGCGTATTATCAGCAGTGACCACCAGTCTCCGATCGCATCCAGTGGCCTTGCCACCGGGCACGGATCATCCTTGTGGCTCGTTCGCTTGACCATTGTAGTCCCCCTTTTTTGGTCGCAGAGCAGTGCTCATCTTGTTTCTCCCTCTGCGAAGGGTAGTTGCAATATAAAACCGATAGAGCTAAGACGCAACAGGTTTTAATTTGCAACCACATTCGCAGGAGGATGCGATGAAGCTTGAGCAGGACGATAATCTGGTCACTGGCGGTGGACAAGCGGTCTATACGGATGAAATTGCTGAAAAAACGCCTTTCAGCGGGCCGCAGGCCATAGAATTCTCCCGCCCCCTGGCACTTCTGTTTGCCATTGCCTGCGGACTGGCCGTGGCGAACGTCTATTTTGCGCCGCCGCTGCTCGACGCCATTGCCGACAGCTTTGGCATGAGTCACGCCACCATCGGCATGATCGTCTCGATTTCGCAGGTCGGTTACGGGCTGGGCCTGCTGCTGATCGTGCCGCTGGGTGATCTGATCGACCGCCGCCGGCTGATCGCCGGCCAATCGGTTCTCTCCGCACTGGCCCTGCTGGCGGTGTGCTTTGCCCCGACCTCGCTCGCGCTGCTGGTGGCGATGGCCGCCATCGGCCTGCTCGCCGTTGTCACGCAGGCGCTCGTCGCCTATGCCGCCAGTCTGGCAAAGCCGCATGAGCGCGGGCAGGTGGTCGGCATCGTCACCAGCGGCATCGTCATCGGTATTCTGCTGGCCCGCACCATTGCCGGTGCCATGGCCGATCTGGCGGGCTGGCGCTCGGTCTATGCCGTCTCGGCGGTGCTGACGCTGATCATTGCAGCGCTGCTGTTTCACCTCCTGCCACGCAACGAAGTGCGGCGGACAAAAATCGCCTATCCGAAGCTGATCAGATCTGTCTTCCTGTTGTTTGCCGAAGAGTCGGTGCTGCGCATCCGTGCCGTCATTGCCATGTTCATCTTCGCCGACATCACCATGCTTTTGACACCGCTGGTGTTGCCGCTGAGTGCGCCGCCGTTTTCGCTGTCGCACACGCAAATCGGGCTGTTCGGTCTTGCCGGTGCTGCCGGAGCGCTGGCGGCCTCGCGGGCCGGGCGCTGGGCCGACCGGGGTCATGCGCAGCGCACCACGGGCATTGCCCTGACCATCATGCTCCTGTCGTGGCTACCGGTCGCCTTCATGCAGGTGTCGCTGTGGTTCCTGATCATCGGCATCGTGACCATCGATTTCGCCCTGCAGGCGGTGCATGTTTCCAACCAGAGCCTGATCTACCGTGTGCGTCCGGAAGCGCAGAGCCGCCTGACGGCGGGCTATATGATCTTCTACTCAATCGGCAGTGCGGCAGGCTCGCTCGGCTCCACGCTGGTCTATGCCTCCGCCGGCTGGACAGGGGTCAGCCTTGCGGGGGCGGGCATCAGTGCGCTTGCCCTGATGTTCTGGGCTGCAACCCGTCATCGCACGCCAGCCGGAGCGATGGCAGAGGCGGGGCAACATTAAACCCTTGGCGATGGGCATGCATGGCCCCGGCGATGACATCAAAATCCTCCGGGCTGATGGCTAGCACCCCGAAGCGGAACTGGTAGCCCCAGTTCTGCCTGCCCCTGGTGAAGCTGAGACTGTCGAGCAGCGGGCGGATGTCCGCTTCCGTGGCATCGAACCAGCCGATATTGCGGCGCCACGGCACGAATCCTCCGCCCATGTCGTGGCGGTAGGCGTCTTGCGCCTGCACCACGCCGATGGCGGTGAAAGCCTGCAGGCGGTCCTTGCCGCCGAATATCTCGGTCGGCGAATAATAGACCACCCCGTCGCCGGGCTTGATACGCTTCAGCGGGCCTTCCTTGCCGTGGCACACCTGCATGAAGCCGTCCTGCAGGCCGCGGCGGACATGGTCCGCCGAAGCAACTGCAATCCAGTGCCGGCTCATTGCGCCGTTCCCTGTTCCGGGGTTGCGGCAAACATCCGCAGCCGGTGACCATCCGGATCGAGGGCAACAAAGGTGTAGCCGAAATCCATGTGCACCGGCGCCTGAACGATCGGCAAACCGCGTGCCGCCCAGTCCTTGTGCGTTGCCTCGACTTCGCTGTCCGTATCCACGCTGAACACGAGTTCGCTGCCTGAACCAATGCTGGTAACGGCCGGTTCAACCTTGTCATGCGCCCAGACGCCGAGCAGCAGGCCGGAGTCGAGGGCAAACATGGCAAAATTGACCGTTTCTTCCAGCGGCTCGCGCTTGAGCAGAGCCGCATAGAAGGCGCGGCTGGTAGGGGCATTGGCAACGTAGAGAATGATGAGATTGGGGTTGGCCACGGCATTTCTCCTTCAGGTTGTGATGGGAACACCATAAAACGGCATGCTGCCAGTTTCTGGCAGTAGTGATCAGCGCGGCTGAGCGATACCCTGCGCGTCGCGCCACTCCTGCAACAGGACCTGCCGGCGCTTGGGATAGCGTATATCCGTTGCTTCGAGCCGCGACAGCCGGTCCGTGCGGAAATGCCGGAAATCCTGGCGCAGTTCACACCAGGCAACGATGACGCGCATTTTATCGAAGAAACCCAGCGCGAAGGGCCAGATCAGGCGGCTGGATTGACTGCCATTGCCGTCGCGATAGGTGATATCGAGCTTGCGCTCGCTGCGGATCGCTTTGCGCACGTCGGCCAGATCGATGCCATCGGTTGCCGATCCGTCTCCGGGACCAACCAGCAGGGCAGAGGTGTCGACGCTCTCTCGCAGGTCGTCCGGCAGCACCGCCGCGATCTTGTTGAGGGCATCACGCGCCGCCGTGGAAAGCCGGTTGTCCGGCTGTTTGGCCACCCAGCGCGAGCCGAGCACCAGCGCTTCGATCTCCTCTTCGGTGAACATCAGGGGCGGCAGCATGAAGCCGGGACGCAGCACATAACCAAGGCCGGGTTCACCCTCGATATGGGCGCCCTGCGCCTGCAGGGTGGCGATATCGCGATAGAGCGTGCGGATGCTGATGCCGGTTTCCTCCGCCAGCACCTTGCCGCTGACCGGACGCCGATAGCGGCGCATGGTCTGAATCAGGTCGAGAAGGCGCTGGGATCGGGACACGGTTACTCACCTGCGGGGATGCGTTGCCACATCATGCCATATTTTGGCAGTGGTTGCGAATTCAGAGTCTTGGCCGGTCGTTGATGACGTTTTGCAATCTGGACAGTTGCTTTGAAAGCCAGCAGGTGTTTTCGCAGATAAGGCCGGTGATATGGATGACGTTCTGAAATTCTTTTTGCGGAGAACGGTCGAAAATTGCCGCGTGATGCGCAATGTCATTGCGAAAGCGTCGCATGCTATCCAGACGGGCGCGGATACTTTCACGGCTTTCTCGCGGATCCGCATGCGGGAATGCGGCCCTGACCCCCTGTGCCCATAACTGCTTGTCGTAGGCGGCGGTCATGAGGGAGACCCAAAAGCCGAGTGACAAGCCGGCGACAATGTGGTCCTGACGGAGCATTGCGGCATGCTTCTTTTGCTCCCTTCGCTTGGTATCGATCAGCTCATCCTTCATTCGCGCCGGAAGAAGATTGATGAACCGGGGGTTCTCGTACCAGCGGTTGTGGAATCGTCCGACGACCGGCTTTTGAATTGCATTCCGCGCCGCGACTTCCGCAAATTGCATCGGCAGATACAAGGATTCGCAAAGACGCGCGTTCCAGATGTAGAGCCGGAGTGCCAGATGCCGGTCGCCTCCAGCGGCTGGCAGGTAGCGAGCGAGGCGGGCCGGAGACAGTGTGCTTTCGATGTCGGAGTGGACGGCCGGCACGCACGAAAACGGATATTGCATTCCTTTCCACCGTATCTTAAATTTTGAGCATGAGCTGCGGATGTGATCACTGCGCCAAGCGCAAATCTGCTGCAGACAAAAGTGAGGGCGGGCCGGAAGGCGCCGCCTTCGTCTTTTCAATCCCTTCAGATCTGCATATTGCGCGTTTGGACGCTATACGATTTTGGTCGTAGTCAGGTTAAGCCTTGTTGGCTTCCAGATAGGGCGCATAGAGGCTGCCGTCGCTGGCTGAACGCCGGAATTCCAGCACCCGCTGGCAGAAGGCGTCGAGTTCCGGATCGTCGGTCAGCACGTTCAGGATGAAACCGGTTTCGTCCCGTGCCGCGCTGCCGCCGTGATGGCCGGTGCGCTCGATCCAGAAGCTGGGGAAATTCTGGCGCGGCCGGCATGAATTGGATGAGCTGACGGCATACTGGTTGAGCCAGGCATAGCCCTGGATCAGCGGCTGGATGGTGTGGGCCTCAATCCGGTCGCGCGATACATTGTCCGTGTAGCAGGAATGGAAGACCAGCTCGACCTTGCCGGCGTGTTCCTGCCAGAGTTCGGGAAAAGCCCAGTCGAGGCAGATGAGAAAACCGCAGCGCACACCCTTGATATCGAGAGTCAGCGGCGTGTCGCCCGGCGCAAAGGCGCGCAGATCGTTGATCGAGCAGCGCCGCTTGTCATAACGCCCGGCAATCGCTCCCCTATCGTCAAACACGAACAGCGCATTGGTGGGCCGGGTGTGCGCGTGATCCCAATGCACCGAACCGGTGACGATCCAGATCGCATGGGCGCGAGCCGCCTCGGCAACCCTGTCCATGGCGGCGTTGAGCGTTGCCCATTCGAAATCATCCCAGGATGGCCATGTCGCGGCGCCATAGCCGGAGAGGGCGCATTCGGGAAAATGCACGACATCAGCACCGGCAGATGCGGTGCGGGCGATGAGATCGAGCATGTGGGCCAGATTGGCGTTGATGTCATGTGAAACCGGAAACTGGCAGGTGGCAACCGTCAGCCGGGCGGGCTTGCCGCGCGCGGAAGGCGGGACATCCCAGACGTGGTCGGCGCGTTTTTTCTTCACGGGCTTTTCCTTCGACTCACCAGCACCATGGAGTTTACCCGATTGCCGCTTATGCAAGAACCGGTGCGCTGCGCTGGCAGCGGACATTTTCGGGGGTAAGACACTTAAGTCAATAATTAAGTATTAGTTGCGCGATCGCCAATCGCGTGATACTTAAGCAATCGCTTAATGAATTGACCGGCAAGGGAGGACATCATGACCGGAGGTTCCGTCAACCATGCAACCATCATTGTCGAGCGCACCTATGATGCCCCGCCGGAGCGCGTCTTTGCTGCCTGGTCCAGTGTCGAGGCGCTCCTGCGCTGGAACGCCATGGGCGATGGCTGGCACGCGGCCTATGATCACTTCGATTTTCGTGTCGGCGGCGGTGACATCTTCCGTTTCGGCAAGACTGGCGGCGAAACCTATATCAGCACCAGTTCCTACCAGGATATCGTGCCGAATGAACGGATCATTTCCGCCGGCACGATGAGACGCGAAACGACGCCCATTTCCAGCAGCATCGTGACCGTTGACCTCACGCCATCGGGCAAAGGCTGCCGCCTTGTCCTCACAGAACAGGCGGCCTTTCTTGATGATGAAGACAAGCCGGAATACCGCCGGGCCGGCTGGAGCGCCATGCTCGACAATCTCGGCGCTGTATTGAAAAACCAGACGGTTTCAATCTGATCAGGGCGCTGAAACGATCCATTCGGCAAAGGCGGCCATGGCTGGTGTTGGCGTGCGCGATTGCAGCCGCGTCAGCCAGTAGCTTCCCAGCGAGATCGAGGTCTGGAACGGCTGTTCGATGGCGCCTGCGGTCAGGTGGCGTGAAAACATCATCGGCGGCGCAAGAGCAACGCCGATCCCCTGCAGGGCGGCTTCCATCATGGCCAGGGACGAGTCAAACACGATGGCTTTGTTCAATTGCGGCGAGGCGGGAACATTGGCCGCCGCGAACCAGTTGTTCCACTCATCCATGCGATAGCTTCTCAGCAGCGTGTGACTGGCAAGATCGGCGGGCTCCAGCAGCGTCTCGGCCAGCTGCGGCACGCACAGCGGCGAGAGCGGCGCCTCGAACAGGCGGGTCGCATCCGTGCCGTGCCAGGCGCCGCTGCCGAACCGGATGGCAAAATCAAGCCCTTCCGCCGCCATGTCGACGCGATTGTTGTTGGTCGACAGCCGAACCTCGATAAAGGGAAACTGTCGCTGGAAATCCGGCAGTCTCGGCAGGAGCCAGCCGACGGCGAATGTGCCGACCGCCCCCAGAAACAGCAGCTCGCGGACCTGTCCGCCCTCGATCCGGTCAAGCGTGTCGGCCATCCGGTCGAAGGAGCCGGTGACCACGGGCAAAAGCGCTTCGCCTTCCGCCGTTATCTTCAGGCCGCGCGGCAGGCGCAGGAACAGCGGTACGCCCAGGCGCATTTCCAGGCTCTTCACCTGCTGGCTCACCGCAGCCTGCGTCACGCACAATTCGATGGCCGCGCGGGTGAAGCTCAGGTGCCGCGCGGAAGCTTCGAAGGCTCTGAGGCCGTTGAGGGGGAGAAATGGCCGAACCATGGATACCCTAATTTTTCTTATGTCTGCCCCGAGATATCATGTTTTGACAGGGCATCCCAGCCGGTTAGATAGATGCGGCTCAGCAGGTCTGCGATGCAATGCGGAAGCCAGTCTTATGTCAGGCGATCTCCATGACCAGCACCTGCGGGGTTTTCAATCGGCGCGCAATCCGCGCCGGTCGCGGACCCGTCCACAATGCCGAACCAGCAAAGGAAGTCGAAGAAATGCCAGCGAAAGCCACCAGAGTTCTGCTCTCCATCCTGTTTGCCGCCTGTGCGCCAGCCGCCATGGGGCATGCGGCCGACAAACCGGCGACGGCAGTCAGGGCCGTCGTGGATGCGGCAATCAGACCGGTCATGGAAAAATACAATATTCCCGGAATGGCCGTCGCCGTGACGATCAAGGGAAAGCCCTATCTGTTTGACTACGGCGTTTCCTCCCGGGAAACCGGCAAGCCGGTCACGGCCGATACGCTCTTCGAGATCGGATCGATCAGCAAGACCTTCGTGGTCACGCTTGCGGCCTATGCGCAGGCAAACGGTCAGCTTTCCCTGTCGGACAAGACCAGCAAGTATCTGCCGTCCATGCGGGATACGGCCTTCGGCAATGTCAGCCTGATGCACCTTGGCACCCATACGCCGGGCGGCTTCCCGGTGCAGGTTCCCGACGAGGTGAAGAACGACGACCAGCTGATGACCTATCTGCAGAACTGGAAGCCGGCCTATGCCGCCGGAACATACCGGACCTATGCCAATCCGAGCATCGGCATGCTGGGTTACATCGCGGCAAAGGCGATGAACCGGAATTTTGCCGCGTTGATGGAAGGGCAGCTGTTTCCGGCCCTTGGCTTGAAAAGCACCTATATCGACGTGCCGGACACCAAAATGGCGGACTATGCCCAGGGTTATACCAGGAAGGATGTTCCGGCCCGGGTGAGCAAGGCGGTCCTTTCCTCGGAAGCCTATGGCGTGAAAACCACAAGCACGGACCTGATCCATTTCCTGGAAGCAAACATGAAAATGGCCAGGCTGGAAGGCAAGCTGCAGCGGGCGATCGCCGATACGCATACCGGCTATTTCAAGGTCGGCGCAATGACGCAGGACCTGATCTGGGAACAATATGCCTATCCGGTCGATCTGAAGACGCTACTGCGCGGCAACTCTCCCGACATGCTCAAGCCGACGCCGGTGACCGCGCTGACGCCGCCGCAGCCTGCCAGCGACGAAGTGCTCATCAACAAGACAGGTTCCACCAACGGGTTCGGCGGCTATGTCGCGTTCGTGCCGAAAAAGCAGTTCGGCATCGTCATTCTGGCCAACAAATACTATCCCAATGAGGACCGCATCCGCATGGCCTATCAGATACTGACGCGGCTGGATGCCAACAACGGCGCGAGCGAATAAGGGATGCCCTAGCGGGCCGTGCGAAGGTGTTTTCACATATTCGCACGGGCCGTTTTTATATGTGATCGCCCGCATCCCCCGTGCCATTGCTGCGCCATATTGATTATTCATCTCTGGTTCATGGGATTAGACTTAAGTCTATTCCCAAGGGACTTAACATGTCGAAATGCACGTTCTCAGGGCGCATTTCACTGGAGGCACTATGAAAAAGTTGATGTCAGCTCTTTTTGCCGTCGTGATGTCGATCGGAGCCCTCGGAGCAGCCGGACCGGTGTCCGCCGCCCCGATGACTGTCGAAAAGCCCATCACCGCAACAGGGCCAGCGGCTGCAGACAGCAATGTGCAGCGCGTTCAGTATTACCGTGACTATTACGATCGCCGCTACGACCGCCGCTATTATCGTCACTATGACCGCCGCTGGGATCGCCCGCACTGGCGTCACCGCTATGATCGCCGTTGGGACCGTCGTTGGGACCGCCGCTATTATCATCGCTATGACCGCCGTTGGGATCGCCCGTACTGGCATCACCGCCATGATCGCAGATGGCGCCGTATCTGACGGACAGAAAGCAAAACCCCGGCCGAAAGCCGGGGTTTTTCGTATGCGAACCAATGTCTGTCATACGAAAATGTGATCGTATGGGGCGGGTGCAATCCGGGATGTTTACTGTAGGGTTCGGACCCGGGAATGCCCCTGAAAACCCTTGAAGCCACATGTTTTTGAAGCCACGAGAGTTGGAGACATCCATGAAGAGACTGATTGCATTCGCTGCGGCGCCTTTGCTGGCCATGACAGTGTTTTCGGCTGCCGCAGGCGCTGATCCGATTGCGGACCGGCAGGCGATTATGAAGGATCAGGGCAAGACCATCGGCAGTATCGCCCCGATTGCCAAAGGCGAAAAGCCGTTTGATGCGGCTGCGGTGCTGGCGGCTCTCAGCAAGCTGAACGAGGATGCCCAAAAGATCGATCCGGCAGCGCTGTTTCCGGCCGGCAGCGACACCGGCGGCGAGACCACCGCTTCGCCGAAAATCTGGGAAGACAATGCGGGCTTCGTCGCTGCTGTCAACAAGTACAAGGCCGATGCCGCAGCAGCGGCTGCCACCAAACCGCAGGACCTTGACAGCTTCAAGCTTGCCTTCGCGCAGGTCTCGCAGAATTGCGGCGCCTGCCATCAGACCTTCCGCATCAAGAAGAACTGATCGGACAGGCGGGGGAGGCACAATGATCCGCAAGCTGCTGCTGCTCGTCATTGTGGCTGCCCTGGTGGGCGGAGCCGGATTCTGGTTGCTGTCTGCGCCGTCGCGGGTTGATCCGGCACGGCTTGCCGCCGCGGCTCCCGGTGATGCCAAGCGCGGCGAACGGGTGTTCTGGTCGGGGGGCTGCGCCTCCTGCCATGCCGCACCGGGCGCCAGAGGCGATGCGCGTCTGGTGCTGACAGGCGGCCATGAGCTGGTCACGCCGTTCGGTACTTTCGTTACCCCCAACATTTCTCCCTCCGGCAAGGGCATCGGCGCCTGGTCGTTCGAAGACCTGGCCAATGCCATGCTCGCCGGGGTATCGCCGGATGGAAGGCACTATTATCCCGCCTTTCCCTACACCTCCTATGCGCGCATGCAGGTGCAGGATATCGCTGATCTCTATGCCTACCTGAAAACGCTGCCGCCGTCGGACAATGTGGCGGCGGATCACCGGCTGCGTTTCCCCTTCACCGTCCGCCGGGGATTGGGGCTGTGGAAGCGGCTCTATCTGGCATCCGATCCGGTTCTGACCGTTGCCGGGGCGAGCGATGCGATCAAACGCGGCCAGTATCTGGTGGAAGGCCCCGGCCATTGCGGTGAATGCCATACGCCGCGCAACGCCATTGGCGGGCTGGATAAGAGCCGCTGGCTGGCGGGAGCCAAAGCACCAGAGGGCAAGGGGGTCGTTCCCAACATCACTGGCGGCGAGGGCGGTATCGACAGCTGGTCGGAGAAGGATATCGCCTATGCGCTGGAAAGCGGGTTTACGCCCGATTTCGACTCGCTCGGCGGTTCCATGACCGACGTCGTGCTGAACACGGCGCATCTGGAGCCAGCCGACCGTGCGGCGATTGCGGCTTACCTGAAAGCCATTCCTGCCCATCCCCGCGGTTTCCCAAAGCCCTGAATCGGCACGCCGCTGGGATGGCCTTTCGGCCAAACGATTTCATTTCATCCGGCCTGCCGGGGCATGATTTTTCTGATCCTGCCCATTGTTCAATATTTATGACGTCGATCCGGTTCCGCGTTTACCCCATCCTTGCGTCACAGGTGCCTGCTTATGGCAGCCCGCATGAGATGGAAAGGATGGCATCGATGTTAAACCGCAGACAGACTCTCGCCCTGATTGGTGCCGGTGCCGTGACCGCGCTCATACCCCTGACCGGCCGTGCTGCCACTGCGCCGGTCAAAACACTGCGCATCGGCTGGCAGAAGAACGGTGTCCTCGCCCTGGCCAAAGGGACGGGCGCGCTGGAGAAACGCTTTGCGGCGCGCGGCATCGCCGTGAGCTGGGCCGAATTCTCCTCCGGTCCGCCGCTGCTCGAGGCGCTGGGCGCCGGTGCGGTCGATTTCGGCCCGACCGGCGATGTGCCGCCGCTCTTTGCGCAGGCCGCGGGCGGCAATCTGGTCTATGCCGGCACCTACAAGGGCTCGCCGGACGGATCGGCCATTCTGGTGCGCAAGGGTTCGCCGATCAACAGTCTTGCCGATCTCAAAGGCAAGCGTGTTGCCTTCAAGCGCGGCTCAAGCGCGCACAATTTTACGGTCAAGGCGCTGCGCACGGCGGGCCTGTCGGTGAACGACATCACGGCGTCGGACCTGTCGCCGCCGGATGCGGCGGCGGCTTTTTCCTCCGGCCAGATCGATGCGTGGTCGATCTGGGACCCCTATCTGGCGGTTGCCGAAAAACGCCCCGAAACCCGTATTCTGGCAACGGGCCGGGGAATCGTCGACAGTTGGTCGTATTTCCTGAGCAATGGCGATTTCGCCGCTGCCCATGGCGATATCCTGAGCGACGTGCTGGACGAACTGGCGCGGGTTGGCCGGGCGGCGCAGGACAATCTGGATGAGACCGTCGCCGCCCTGTCGAAAATCACCGGCGTGCCCGAGGATATCCAGAGGGTCACGCTGACACGCGACGGTGCCCAGCTGGGCAATGTCGGAGCCGTCACCCCGGAGGTTGTTGCCTATCAGCAGGCGCTGGCGGATGAGTTCTATGCGTTGAAGATCATTCCCAAAAAACTCAACGTCAGCGATATCGTCTGGAAGGGCAGGCCCGCCTGAGCCGCCCATTCGGGGGAATCAGGACTTGCTATCCTCATTGCGCAGATTGGCATTGACGCGATTGAGAAAGGCCACGAACTGCGCCGTCTCGCCGGCGGAAAAACCCGTCATGGCCAGAATGTTGCCCTCGTTCAGCGCCGCATAGGCCTGCGGCAGGCGCTCGAAGGCGAGCGCGGTGAGCTCGATGATCTGGCTCCGCCGATGGGCCGGATCGGGCTTGCGCTGAATGAAGCCGTCCCGTTCCATCCGGGCCAGCGCCTGGGCCATGGACGGCTGTTCCACCTGCAGCAGCCGGGCCAGATCGGCCTGCGTCGATGCTTCGCCATTCTTCACCGCCACCAGAACCGGGAGATAGGCCGCGCCGAGACCAAGCGGCCGCAGCCGCTCCTCGCCTCTGCGCATCAGCTCTCGCGCTGCCTGCTTGATGAGGAAAGATGGGGTTTGTCTCGGGTCCGGGCCGGGCATGGCGATTCTCCTTGCATAGGACCCTATGATATAATAATAGGACCCTATGCAATCTACCAGTGAGATGATGAACATGTCAAAGAATTCAGGGATCGCCATTGTCGGCGGTGGCCCCGGCGGGCTGTTGCTCGCGCGTATGTTGTATCTGAAGGGCGTCGCCTTCACGGTTTATGAGCGGGATGAATCGGCCCTGCATCGCGGGCAGGGCGGTATGCTCGACCTGCATCCCGGAACCGGGCAGTACGCCATGAAGCGGGCGGGGCTGTTTGCCGAGTTTCAGCATTTTGCGCGCTACGAAGACCAGGGCACGCGGCTTTATGACAAGCACGGCCTGCTTGTCTACAAGGACGATGCCTCCGACGGGGACCGCCCGGAAATTGACCGCAGCCAATTGAGAGACCTGCTTTTGCGGTCCATTCCGGCAGACAGTGTTCGCTGGGGCTGCCGTTTGACGGAAGCCTTGGGGTGCGATGACGGCACGTTCGAACTGCATTTCGAAAACGGTTCCGTCGCCCGGCAGGATTTCGTTGTCGGAGCTGACGGCGTAGGGTCAAGGGTACGTGCACTGGTGTCGGACGAAAAGCCCCGGCATATCGGACTGACCCTCTATGAACTTGCGATCGACGATGCCGACGCGCGCCATCCCGATATTGCGGCGCTGGTCGGACGCGGCACGATGATTGCCAAGGGCGACGGCAAATCGATCTTCGCGCAGCGCAACGCCAATGCGCATATCCGCGTCTATGCGGCGCTGCGGGGCAAGGAGAAGCCGGGGTTCGAGGCGACGAAGGAAAGCCTTGCCGCGCAGTTCGCCGGCTGGGACGGCAGTCTGCTGCAGCTCATAGAATCGGCAAAGGACCCGGTGCGGCCCTGGCCGATTTGCGCGCTGCCAGTCGGGCACCGCTGGCAGAGCCGCGCTGGTGTGACGCTGATCGGCGATGCAGCGCATGTCATGCCACCGGCGGGCGAGGGTGGCAATCTGGCGCTGCGCGATGCCGCCGATCTCGCCGATGCCTTGACCGGGGACGAGGACCGGAACACGGCTGTGCGGGCTTACGAAGCCACGATGTGGGCGCGGGCCGCGACTGCTGCCAGCAATGCAATGCAGGCGATGGATGACGGTTTTGCTCAGGACAGTCTGGAAGCCACGATGAAGCGGATCAGCGGCGCGGCCTGAACTCAGCGCCTGTTGCACCCGATCAGCACGGAGTTCCCGTCGACATATTTGCTGCGCATGGTGTAGAGCCAGCCGCGGCATTCTTCCATCGTGCGGAAGCAGCGAAAGTCGGAAACCGGCACATTGTCGCTGCCCATGGAAATGATCGGATTGTCGGTCGTGCCGGAATAGCGGCCGACGATCACGCCTGATCCGCGCGGCGGGTTGTTGCAGCGCTGCCCGGCAAATTCGCTGACATTCTTGCGAACCGCTGCCTGCACCCCGGTTGTATCCAGAACCGAAAGCAGGGGCTGGGCGGCGAACGCCACGCCGAGCATCAGGACAAGAGCGCTTCGTTTCATCATAAACCTCCGCAGTGAACCAAGTCTGACATTGCTTCCCCACAAGCGCTTTGTGCCTTTATAGCCGAAACCGCAGCACGTGTAACCGTGACGAGGTGCACTGGCGAACACATCTGCGCGACCAAAGTCGAATTGACGGCGGAATAAGAAATAGGAATATTATCCCTTGAGTGCTTTCACGAGAAGTTAAAACCACCGCAGTTCCTGAGACCGTTTTGAGGATTTCGTCGATGGCAACGCGATTTTTTGACGATGCGCCCCATGCTTGGGAGCTTGCCGGGCCGGGCTCGGTCCGGGTTTCCGTCCGTGCCTTGCAACTGGCGCGCGATTTTGCTGCAGAAATCGAGCGAATGCGGCCGGGCGAAAGCTGGATCGTTTCCTTCGACTGGGCTGATGCCCGCAGCTTTCGCCAAGCCAATCAGCCGGGGCTATGGCGACATATCGGCCCCGGTATCGATCTGGCGGCATATGAGAGGCGGAAACTGCCGGAACACGCTCTGGCAATATTTGGAAATATGGAAATTGTCTTCAAGATTCCGGCTTATATCCTGGCAGTAAAGACAGAGCGCCTTATCGATACCGATCCGGATGACAGGTCAAAACTGATCTTGCGATAGGGGTACACGCGCGGGAAATGCCGTGCTGATATTTCCAGCTACCCAGTGCACCGGCCGCCCGCTGGTGTCAACGGGCGGCGGGGATGACGTGCCTGTGATCAGGCCGCGGTCTTGTTCACGAGCTTGAGGGCATAGGCATAGACATAGGCGACTTCCTCCAGATGGGAGAAGCGGCCGGAGGCACCCGCATGCCCCGCATCCATGTTGACGCGGAACAGCACGGGATGATCGTCGGTCTTCAGCTCGCGCAATTTGGCCACCCATTTGGCCGGTTCCCAGTAGGTGACGCGCGGATCGGTCAGCCCGGCAACCGCCAGAACAGGCGGATAGGCCTGTGCCCGGATATTGTCGTAGGGCGAATAGGACGCCATGTAGGCATAGTCCGTCGGCGAGGTGATCGGATTGCCCCATTCGGTCCATTCGGGCGGGGTAAGCGGCAAGGTATCGTCCAGCATCGTGTTGATGACATCGACAAAGGGCACTTCGGCGATGATGCCGCCAAAGGCTTCCGGCGCCATGTTGGCAACCGCGCCCATCAGCAGGCCGCCGGCCGAGCCGCCATGGGCTATGGTGCCTTGCGGGCTGGTAAAGCCTTCCGCCACGAGATGGCTGGCGACCGCGATGAAATCGCTGAACGTGTTCTTCTTGTGCAGGCGCTTGCCGTTCTCATACCAGGCATAGCCCTTGTCCTTGCCGCCGCGAATATGGGCGAGGGCATAGATGAAGCCGCGATCGACGAGCGACAGGCGCGTGGTGCTGAAACTTGCCGACATGGTCGAGCCGTAGGAGCCATAGCCGTAGAGCAGGCAGGGTGCGGAACCATCCAGTTTCGTATCGCGGTGATAGACGATGGAAACCGGCACGGTTTCGCCGTCCGCCGCCGGAGCCAGCAGCCGCCGCGTGACATAGTCGTCCGGGTTGTGGCCGGAGGGGACTTCCTGGGTTTTCAGCAGCGTGCGCTCGCGCGTGCGCATATTATAGTCGTAGAGCTGCGATGGTGTGGTCATGGAGGAGTAGGAGAAGCGGATGACCTCGCTGTCATATTCGGGGCTTCCCTGCAGGCCGAGGGAAAACGCCTCTTCGTCAAAGGCGATGGCGTGTTCCTCGCCCGTGTGGCGGTTGTGGATCATGATGCGCGGCAGGCCGTTTTCCCGCTCCAGCCAGACCAGATAATCCCTGTAGGCGCCATGGCCGAGCAGCAGGCGTCCCGGCTTGTGCGCCACCGCCTCGGTCCAGTTGGCCGGTTCCGGCGCGGTCACCGGCGTGCTCATGATCTTGAAATCCTTGGCACCGTCGATGTTGGTGAGGATGTAGAAGACGTCGCCGCCTTCGGTCATGCTGTATTCCACACCGGACTGGCGCGCGGCGACAAGGCGGGGTTCGGACGCGGCATCCCTGGCATCGAGCAGCCAGACTTCCGACGTTTCGTGATCGTGACAATCGATGAAGATGAAATCATCGAGCGCGCTGCCGCTGACGCCCATGAAAAAGCCGGGATCCATTTCCTCATGGATCAGGCGGTCCGCGCTCTCCGGCTGGCCGAGCACGTGGTAGAACAGGCGCGACGGGCGATGGTTGGCATCCACCTTGGTGTAGTAAAAGCCGGTTGACTGGGCATTCCACACGCCGTCACCCGATGTTTCGGTGACCACATCGGTCGCGTCGGCCAGCGTCGTCAGATCGCGCACCCGCAATGTGTAGAACTCGGATCCCTTGTCATCGAAACCCCAGATCATTTTGGCGTGATCCGGCGAATGATCGGCGGAAGCCAAGCTGAAATAGGCCTTGCCTTCGCCTTCCAGATCGCCGTCCAGCAGCATCGTCTCCGCGCCGCCGTCGCGCGGTATGCGGAAGAAGCGCGGATGCTGGCCGCCGGTCTTGTAGGACGTGCCATAGGCAAAGGGGCCGTCCTTGGAGGGGACCGAGGAATCGTCTTCCTTGATCCTCCCCTTCATCTCATCGAACAGGGTGCTCTGCAGCGCCTTCGTGTCGGCCATCAGCGCGGTTTGATAGGCGTTTTCCGCTTCCAGGTGGTTGCGGATGGCCGGATCGAGCACGGACGGATCCTTGAACACGTCCTGCCAGTTGTCGGCGCGCATCCACGCATAGTTGTCGACACGGGTTATGCCGTGGCGCGTGTCCGATACCGGGTGTTTGGCTGATTGCGGGGCGGGAAGAGAGGTGAAACGTGATGTTTTGGTCATGAAATACTCTAAGTACAGTGGATGGAAAGGCTGATGACTTTGCAACGGAACAATGTCGCACTTTGCCGGAGAACACGATGACAATCACATCTGCGAAGGATTCGTCAATCCTGCCTGTCCGGAACAGCGCCTTGCATCGGATGTGCCGATAGACGAGATCCGCCGGTTCATCTGCGAATACTGTGGCGCGCCGCCTGCAACACTATTGCGACGCTCGCGCGCCCGTCGCCAATCCGGTGACGAAAGTCGCGTCTTTTGCCGGTTTTACACCCATTCGGCCTCTGATCCGGGCTCCTGAGCAGGATTTTTCGCGCATATTTCCACGTAATTTGTCTTTTTGATCAAAAACAGAATTACTTATTATTGTCTCATGTTGCACTAAAGTAGGTCTGGCACTGCTCTGAGCGGCCTCCGTTGTTATAGAATGCTTGTGAAATGCGGATTGGTTCCTCATTTTTGCCATTTTTGGTCTTAGTGGTGTTGTGCGGATGTTCACGTGTGAACATTTATGTTATCATATGTGTAGCGGGATTTTAGCTTTCCTGGCCCAATCAGCGCCAGGTTCGCAGTAAATTCAATATCAAGGAAAAATTACAAATATTTCTTTTTTAGGTGAAGTATTGATTTGACAATTAGGGCTCCATCCTGAATACAGTGTCGTCATCAGTGTCAGGGTTTCTGATATTTGCAGATTTATACTGCTTGCTTTCCCGTGTAATACCAACTTTTCAAATTAGATGAAGGATTTGGACTTTGATGACAACATTCGACAATTCAAATACAGCTGCTGGAGACGTTCTCCTGGAACTGACCGCTGAATTGGTTGCTGCTTATGTAAGCAACAATTCAGTGCCATCTGGCGATCTTCCCGCGCTTATCGCTGATGTCCACGCTGCTCTTGGTCGGGTCGGCAGTGGTGCAGAAGCAGTCGTCGCGATTCAGGAAAAGCCAAAGCCTGCAATCAACCCGAAGAAATCCGTTGCGGATGACTACATTGTCTGCCTCGAAGACGGCAAGAAGTTCAAGTCTTTGAAGCGTCACCTGATGACCCATTACGGTCTGACGCCTGAGCAGTACCGCGAAAAGTGGGATCTGGATGCTTCCTATCCGATGGTTGCACCCAATTACGCTGCTGCGCGCTCGCGTCTGGCCAAGAATATGGGCCTCGGCCGCAAGCGCAAGAAGGCTGCGTGACAGCAAGCGGTTCAGACTATTTGCAAGACGGCGCCTTCGGGCGCCGTTTTGTTATCGGGGCTCTATTTCCCGCGCATAGGCGCCGGCACGGATTTCAGCCCGTCATGGATTTCAGCCCTCATGGACTTCAGCAAAGTATCCAGGGCTTGCTTGAGACCGATATGACGATTGAGGTCGTAGCTCCAGTGCCCCTTGCCGCCCTTGATCCTCTCTCGTTCAATCAAACGCTTTAACCGCCTGCAATAGGTCTGCTTTTCGGCCGCACCAAGCGCGATCACCGTGTCAAGGTCTTCGCCGCAGAGGATTTGCAGCGCCAGGCGTTGCCGCGCCATGCTGCGCTGTGCGTCCCTCGCAGCCAGGAATGCCGCCTTCTGCCTCGTCCATTCGCTTTGAGCCATGTTTCCGTCCTCGATGGTGGATGGACACACTTTGCCTTGGTTTAAGGAGTGTAGGACAAAAGTCCTAGATTGCGTGGGCGGTTTCAAAAAATAATTCATGAAAACAATGGCATGATGTTTGTGCGCGGGAAAACTTATCCACGGTCTTGCTGGGAATAATATAAGAAGATATTCCTATATATGAAGTGGAGCGAGCATGTCCGAGAATTTCCCCCATCTGATCCGCTCTGCCGGCGAGGCGCGGGCGATGATTGAGATCCTCCGTCAAGCGCGTCCGAAACCGAAGCGGGCAGAGCCCGTTGCCCCGGATGGGAGCGAACTGCCGGACGACCGTCTCTTTCATGTCTGCGACGGCGTCATCGACATTCTCGCCAGCTTCTTCAATGTCAGCGGCCGCGAACTGCGCGCGCATTCCCGTTGCGAGCGGTCGGTGGCCCGCGTCCGGCAGATCGGCATGTATGTGGCGCATGTTACGTTGTCGCTGAGCATGACGGAGGTTGGGCGTGCCTTCGGGCGCGACCGCAGCACGGTCAACCATGCCTGTCATCTGATCGAGGATATGCGCGACGAGCCGGAGTTCGACCGGGTTGTGCAGACCCTTGAAAACATTCTGCGGGCGGCGTTCCTGCGCAGCGGCATGGTGCGCCAATGAGCGTCCGGGGCAAAAGCGGTGCCGGCGTGCGCCGGGTGCTGTGCTTTCTGGCCAAGGCAGCCGCAGAACCTGCAACTGCAGGCAATGGCAAGATGACGCTGGAAAGTGCAGGGGGCGGCGCGATTTCCATCGGGACGGCGGTGCTTGACCATGTCCTGCGCGAAGGACTGGCGCGCGCCGCTGACGGTATGCTCATCATCACCGATGCGGGCAGGGCGTTCCTGCGCCGGCTGGATGGCGGGGCCGATGCCTTCGCCGCCCAGCATCGCCTTGAAACGCTGGCGGCACCGGTCGTCCGTCACGGCACGGCACGGGTCCGGCGCAACGAAGCGGAATCGCCGCTCGGCCTGTTGCGCCGGCGCAGGGATTCATCCGGCGCCCCGCTGATCAGCGAGGCCGCCTTCAAGGCCGGGGAGCAATTGCGCAACGATTATACGCTCGGCAATTTCATGCCGCCGCTTGGCGCCAACTGGAGTGCCGTGGGAAGCGGTGCCAGCCGCCGATCCGGCAATGGTGTCCTGGAAATCACCGATGCCGCACTGGCGGCACGGCAGCGGGTCGAGCGGGCGCTGGATGCGGTGGGGCCGGAACTGTCCGGCGTGCTGGTGGATGTCTGCTGCTTTCTCAAGGGCCTCGAGAGTGTCGAGCGGGAACGGCAGTGGCCGGTCCGTTCCGCCAAGCTCATCCTCAAGACGGCGCTGGCGGCATTGGACAGGCACTACTGCCCGCCATCGCCCGCCCGGCGCAATCCACGCATCATTCACTGGGGAGCCGGGGATTATCGCCCGACGCTTGCGCGGTAGCAGCGCCGTTGTCCGTGTCCTCAGTGCTGTGTGGCGCTGGCTGATCCGAGGGCCGCCTGCGCCTCGTTGCGGATGCGGGCAACCATCGAGCGCAGGCCGTTGGAGCGCTGTGGTGTCAGGTTTTCGTTCAGGCCCAGCTTCTTCAGGATGGCTTCCGGATCGATGGCGAGGATTTCCGACGCCTTCCTGCCGGAATAGAGCACCATCATGATGGCGACGAGGCCGCGCACGATATGCGCATCGGAATCGCCGAGGAAATCGATGACCGGATCGGCGCCATCGCTCGGCGTGCTCTTCAGCCAGACCTGGCTGACACAGCCATTGACCTTGTGCACCGCATCGCGGGCGGCATCCGGATAGGGCTTCAATTCGCGGCCGAGATCGATGACATAGCGGTAGCGGTCTTCCCAATCGTCCAGGAAGTCGAAATCCGCGATGATGTCGTCAATTGTCTGTGCCATAGGTCCAGTCTCACATGTGATGTGGCACATATAGTGATGCGAAAGCCGGACGTCATCGTTTTTCCTGTCGCGCAGGCTACTTCTTTGCGATTGTGCCCGTTGTCTTGCCGTCGACGGCATTGGCCTGTTCGCGCTGGCGGACGGCTGCTTCCAGAATTTCGCGCATCGCCATCTCGCGCAGCTTGGCCTTGATCAGATCGCTCTTGTCCGTGGCAGTGGCGGCATCGGCGGTGTCCCCATGGGCGGCGGCAACGGCCGCATCGGCGCCGTTGGTCTTGGCGCCCAGCTGCGTATCGAGATACTGGTAGCCGACCTTGGCCACTTCGCTGGCGCGAACGCCCGCATTGTTCAGGGCCGCCTTGCCGGTTTCGCAGGCATTGGGATTGCGCGTGCAGAACTGGCTGAGATCGCTGATCGTTTCGCGTGCGGCAAAGAAAGCCTCGAGCGGGCCGGGCTGGGCCGTCCCTTGCGGATTGTCCTTTGAGTCCACTGGAATGAACAGCGAAATCAAAAACATCCAGAAGCAGAACTTGATCGCAAACCTGATCAGGAAGAACATTTCAGATATCCTCTGCCAACACCGGAACTGCTTCCCAGGAGCAGCCCATGCCGAGACATTGCCACAGACAAGGCAAAAACCGGTTGAGACGCGGTTTTGCATTTGAGCGATCATAGAAACCAAGGATTAAGAAATCTTGGAGCCCGAAATGCCGGTTTTGCGATTCGACCGGCAAATCGTCGGCAACCCGAAACCCTTCATTTACCATGCATTGAAAAGCGTCCTCTCATTCGGCCGAAACCGGTTGTGCGGGACATCTGCGTCCCCGGTTTTATCCTTTCCTTAAAGCCTCGTCTGCAAAAGTTAACGGCGACATTGAAATGACCGTGACGCATCCGGCCCCGGCCGGACCGTCCGGATAGCAGGAAAAAACTGGTGCCGATTCATTCCGTCACACTGCCCAGAATTGCTGATGCCTACCGGCGCCATTGCAAACGCTGGGTGAGCACATCTGTTGCCGGCGCAGCCGAACGCGACAGGGACGCCCGCATGGCCGGTGCCTTCCTCGCCATGCCGTTCCTGCTGGCCGTTGCGCTGGCCGCCAGCCACTCCCTGTTCAGTGAAGCCGGTGGCATGCTCAGCCTCGGCGTCGGTGTTTTTGCCCTGCCGATGATTTTCTGCGGAACGCTCTCGCTGGTTCGCAACGCCGCGCGGCTGGGTCTGGCTGCGCTGGCATCCTACGGCGCTGCTATCGCGCTGATCGCCGTCATGGCGCCGTCCGCCAATCTCCTGCTCTGGATCATGGGCGCGGCGATCCCGCTCGAAGCCTGGTTCGTCATGCGCTCGCAAAAGGCGCTTGTCCTCTCCGGCGGCATTGCCGCGGCGGTGCTTGCCGTCCTCCTCGGCGTGTCCGTGTGGATGGGCGGCAACGTCACGCTGACGGCATTCTCCCTGCTGGCCGCGCTCGCTTACGGGGCAACGCTGCTGGTCCGTTCCGCCGGTGCGCTGGTGGCGCGCGGTCAGGAAGCGCGCCGCGACGACCGTGTCGCCGATCTGGAGAGCGCCGTTGACGGCGTGGTGATCGGGCTTGGCCGCGACGGCATGATCAGCGCGTTGTCCTGCAAGGCGCAGGAGCATTTCGGCGTGGCCCGCAGCCTGCTGATCGGCACGGCGCTGGTCGACCGCGTGCACGTTTCGGACCGCGTGCATTTCCTGGCATTCCTGTCGGATTTGCGCAGCGGGACGGCCGCCACGGCGGCGGAGATAAAGCTGCGCTGCGTTGCACCGGGCGATGCGGCGAAACCGGCGCATACCGTGCGCTTTGCCACCTATCGCCTCTCCGGCGTGCCGCAGAGCCGGGACAATGGCTTCGTCATCGTGGCAACGGATATTTCCAATGCGGTTGCCGACCGTTTTGCGCTCGATGCCGCGCGCACCCAGGTTGAGACAGCCGAGGTGACCAAGGGCCGCTTCCTTGCTTCGGTCAGCCATGAGCTGCGCACCCCGCTCAATTCCATCATCGGCTTTTCCGATGTGCTGCTGCAGGAAATCTGCGGCAAGCTGCCCGATGCGCGCCAGCGCGAATATGTCGAGCTGGTGCATCAGTCCGGCACGCACCTGCTCTCCGTTGTCAATGCCATCCTCGACGTATCCAAGATCGAGGCCGGAACCTACCCGATCATGGCCGAGCCCTTCGCCTTCAAGGATGCGGTCACCATGGTGCATGACATGATGGCGCATCAGGCCTCGCAGAAGAACGTGACGCTGTGCGACCGCGTCAGCCGCAACATCGGCATTGTTGTTGCCGACCAGCGCGCCATCCAGCAGGTGCTGATCAACCTGGTGTCCAATGCGGTCAAGTTCACCGAGAGCGGCGGCGTGGTGACCATCGACGCCGGGCTGCATGGCGACATGCTGGCCTTCTCCGTCAGCGATACCGGCATCGGCATTGCCGAGGCGGATCTTCTGACGCTCGGCCAGCCGTTCCGCCAGGTGCAGAACGATTACACGCGCAGGCACGAAGGCACCGGCCTTGGCCTTGCCACCGTCAAGGGCCTGATCGGCCTGCATGGCGGCCAGATGGACATCCGCAGCCGTCCCAGTGAGGGCACGGTGGTGAATGTCCTCATTCCACTCGCCGGTCCGCGGATCGAGCCGGTTCCGGCGGAACCGGTCAATATCGTCGAATTCCGGGCCGACGGCGACAGTGAGGGAGGTTCGCATGCGCAAGCCCGCAAATCGGCCTGACAGCCGGAAGCGCCGCGCCCCCAAGCGCGGCCACATGGCCCGTATCGCCATCGGGGCAGGCGGGCTGATTGCCCGCAACCCGACGATCACCGGCGGCGCGACGGCCTTTCTGGTGACCCTCGGCTTCATCTCCGCCAATGCGCTGTGGTACCAGCCGCAGGTGCATGACGGCGTGTTCTTCCGCACCCGGCC
The DNA here is from genome assembly GCF_044760925.1 of Phyllobacterium sp. NPDC097923. NCBI lineage: Bacteria > Pseudomonadati > Pseudomonadota > Alphaproteobacteria > Hyphomicrobiales > Phyllobacteriaceae > Phyllobacterium > Phyllobacterium sp. NPDC097923. Next base: position 954,580 of record NZ_JBIWBL010000001.1, read on the forward strand.
GGAACTGGTGTTCAAGCCCATCAAGCACGATGGCGGCGTGTTCGGCACACCGCAGAAGCAGAGCGCCGTCGATGCGCCGGTGCGCAAGGTCAATTCGGTTCCCGTGCCGCAGGGCAATCCTGATCCCGTCGCTGCGGCCATCAACAATGCCGCCGGCAATGGCGGCACGCCCGTGCTGGCACCCGGCGGCGATCCGGAAGTGGCGAAGATGCAGCAGAAACTGCTGTCGCTCGGCTTCTACAACGGCGCGGTCGACGGCCTCGCCGGCAAGGGCACCCGCGCCGCCATCGAGGCCTACCGCAAGGCTTCGGCCGACATGGGCATCGAGACGGCCCAGCCCGCCGTCGGCAGCGCCAGCGACACCACCGCCAGCATTGCGATCCCGGCCGCCAAGCCCGGCCACTCCGCCGAAAAAGCCACCGTCCAGACCGTATCGGCCACCCCGGCCGACAAGCTGACGGCGGGCACCGCCCAGCCGCCCGCGGGCAGCAGCCTCGCCCCGGCGGAAATCGTCCGCATCCAGGCGGGCCTGCGCGCCTTCGGCAATGACAAGGTGGAGATCGACGGCAAGGTCGGCGCCAGCACCAAGACCGCCATCCGGGAATTCCAGAACCTGTTCAAGCTGCCGGTCACCGGCGAGCCCGATGCGAAACTGCTGGCCAAGATGCAGGAAATCGGCCTGATCAACTGATGAGGCTGGGCATGGGCGGTGACGGCATATGCGTCTGACATCGGAATTCTGGGTTTCCGCGCTGGTGCGCCGCATCAACGGCGGCGGTGCCTTTGCTGCGCTTGCCAACAAAGGCGCGGCGGAAGCCGGGGCGATCTTCATCAAGTTCCGCAATGCCGACGGCAGCTACGACCTGTTCGGCCCCGCGCCGCAGATGGTCTATGACGAGACCAAGCCGGACGAGCGGCAGTTCACCCTGCTGCAATCAGCGGTGGCTGAAGCCGAGGCGGATGCGGCGCTGGACAAGCAGAAGCGCTGGGACCGGGATCTGTGGATCGTTGAGATCGAGGATTATCGCGGCGAGCGCGGCGACCTGTTTCCGCTCGCCCGCGACTGACCACGGACGGACGGTTGTTACGACACCCGGCGCTTGGCCGGGCCGGGCGCTGTGCCGCCGCGTTCGAAATCCGCCGCCATTTCCCGCAGTTTCTGCCGCAGCTTCTGCGAGTTTTCCTCGGTCTTCCAGCGCTGGATCGTCGCCTGCGCCTTGTCCTGGTCGATCTGGCGGTAGGACTGCACGAACAGGCGCAGCGAATGCAGATCCTTGTGCACGAGGCCGAACAGGCCGGTCAGCACCAGATGCGCCGCTTCCGCCGAAAGTCCGAGCGCGGCGAGCGCGATGGTCAGTTCGGCATTGAGCCCGTGGCCGATGATGCGCTCGGCGGTTTCACCGTCGAGATCGAGCGCCGTGGTGAAGGCGGCGCGGAACGTATGGGTTTCGTCGAGCAGGGCGGCATCGATCAGCTGGTCGGCCAGGGCCTGATCGGTGGAATGGCCGGCATCGGATGCGCGCATCAAAGCGCGCAGCGCCTCGCGGGTTTCGCGCAGGCGCGGCGATTCGGGTTCGGCACGGTCCAAGGCTTCATTCTCCTCATGGGCGGGCAATCCGCTCTGCAGCGCCAGGGCGCGGTCAATGGCCGGGTCGTGCAACTGGCGCAGGGTCTGCAGCAGCGCGGCGTCCTCCACCGTGCGACGGGCGATGACGCGGGCATGGCCGATGCCCCGGCGTTGGATCAGGCCGATGAGGTCGCCCGGCTTGAGCACCGGCGAGCGCAGGAGCAGCGGCGCGGAGATATCCACATCATCCTCGGCGAGCGCCAGGATCAGGCGTTTGGGCGCATGCGGCATTTCGGACAGGGCGGCGGCGGCATGGCGGCGCACGCGCGGCGAGGCGAGGGCGAGCAGCGGAACGGCGAGATCCTCCAGCTGCTGGGCATCGCTCTTTGCCGGTCTTGCGACGCAGCAGAAGGCGGTGATCGATGCGGTCAGGAGATCGTCAGCCTTGCTGCCGCCATTGCGGTCTTCAAGTGCCCGAAACTCAGGATACTTCACGAACACACTCCACTCGATTACGCACGACGCTGCCAAACAATGGCTAAAATGAGCCATGAAGCGTTAGCAATCCGTTAACCCTGCGGGTGTCTAATGAAATTATGCGCGAAATGATCGCGCGCGAGCGGACCGGGACCGGTCCGCACCCCCGACGGGGAGCAAGGCAGCCAGGTTGTCCGGCGCTTTGGCCGGATGCCAAGACCAGCATGAGCGTTTGCGTATCAAGGAGATCAACGAGCCGAACGGATGGATGAAATGGGGTTTGTCATTGCCTTTCCAGGCAGCGCCTCGCGGCGCCGCACCACCACCGAGACGAAGCGGCCGGCAACCGCGCAGATCATGATTTTTCCCGGCGTGCGCTATGAACGCCCGGCGCTGCCCGCCCGCCCGCGCGACACGGACAAGCCGGGCCACCGGTTTTTCGATCCGACACCGCAGCCGGGTTAGGGCTGGCGGGACATTCAGCGCAGCCCGTATGGCCGCTGCGGATGGGAATATTGCGCCGCGCTGGTGCACCCGCTCACTCCTGATGTTCGAATCGCGGCATTGTTTTCAACCGTGACGCGTTCACCTGTTTGGTGTGTTCTTGCACCATAAACTACTATTGGTTGCAGTCAGACTGCCACTTAATACAACCAACAATACGTAAATTATTGTTTTTTTGCCACACAGGGTAGAAAAATCCTGATCACTCAGGTTGTACTCTTGCGCTTTCGGCTTCATTCTGAATCAATAGGCGCTAGTAAGTATTGTATTGATTCGTTTTTTTGACGGCATTTTATTTTAGCCAACAGTATATTGGGAGCTATATTTTATGATTTTTCACGCCATAGCTGCGGTTGCACCCGCACGTCCAAATTTTCTTTTCACTTTCCGTAACCATCTCCTGTGCAGCGTCTGCACGGCCATGCTTCTGGCGGGGTCTGTGGCCATGGCGCAGGGGCAACCTGGTGCAAGGGAGTCGTCCGGGGTCGCGGAATCCAATAGGTTAGCTATGCTTGCAGGAGAGGCTATCCTCAATGAGGCTGAGAAGAATCAAAAAGAAAAAAAAGAAAAAGAAGCAAAGTGGCAAATAGATCGCGTCGAATTAAACAAGCAGGGCAAGGTAGAGGCGGAACAGCGTTCTCTGGAGCAGTCGCAGAAGAATGCGAGCGAGAAACAAGCAGAGGACAAGAAAGCCCTGGATGAAAAGAATGCACAGGCTCTAGCGAACGCGGCAGCCATGGAGCGGGACGAGGCCAGGGTGGGAGATGAGTTTAAAAGAAAGCAACAAGAGAAAAAAGCAAAAGAAGAAAAGTGGCAGAGAGATCGCGCCGAATTAAACAAGCAGGGCAAGGTAGAGGCGGAACAGCGTTCTCTGGAGCAGTCGCAGAAGAATGCGAGCGAGAAACAAGCAGAGGACAAGAAAGC